>DUPV01000049.1 GCA_012838135.1 Clostridiaceae bacterium
GACTGCTTTAGCAGTAGCTGAGAAAAAAGGTGCAAGAGGTAGTAGTTCAGGCGGGCGTCAAGCCCAGCCGGTAAAAGCCCCTTATAGGGGCAGAACAAACTGCCGGCTTAGCCGGCAGTTTTGATTTTAAGGTAAGCGGTCAAAACGTAAGCGTCAAACCTATCGGCGTTCCAATCAGATTTATCCGAGATTTTTAAAATATGCGGGCGTCAGTTCGGCAATTTTCTCGAATTCATCAGTATCACGTAGTATTGCTGCTTCTATCAGGGTATAATAAAAGAATTGTATGGATCAACTCCCGTCTCTTTGGCTGTCTCAACTTTTCTAAAAGACGAGTTACATTGTGTCATTAGGAATACAAGACTTCAAATAGCATATTGCAAAAACCATAGGAATATCTCTGAATTAATTGCAAAAACCACAGGAATCCTCTAAGCTAGATTATATTTTAGAAGATCTTAGAAAACAGATTTTAGATTTTCACAAAAAACATATTTATGAAATCCTGAAGGTAATTCGATGAACAAATTAATTAAAACAACAGATTCAAAGTATACAGAATATGAAGAATTAATTGATCAAAGGGATACATTGCTCAAAGAAGCAATGCAGAATAATGTGAAATTTAATCAGATGTTTGGTGATGATATTATCAAGCTTTTTGAATTACAAATTGAATCAATAAAGTATAAAAAATTGATCCGCTATTGTACTCAATTGGAAAACGGTAATAAACCAATTATTTTCAACGAATTACAAGAGTATATTAATCTTAATATGCAATCTTATTACGACGATTTAAAAGAAATTATTTCACAAGTTAGTTTTGCAAAAACATTTACAATTGTAGATTCTGAAGATACAAAAGCTGTGAAAAAAATATATTTTCGAATTGCTAAATCAATCCATCCTGACAGAAGACCGGATCTTGCTAATGATGAAACAATCAAAGAATTCTGGAATCGTACGGTTCTTGCCTATAAATTAAATGACAAAAAATCTTTAATTGAATTAGAAGTTGCTACTAACAAATATTTGAAAGATCAAAACATTGATACTGCCGATATTGAAATCGAGAATATTGATCAAAAAATTCATGATTTAGAGATTGAAATTGAACATATTCTGAATACAGAACCATATACATACAAATATATTCTGGAAGATGAAGAAGAAATTAAAGTGCTGACGGACGACTATCAACAGAAGATTAAAAAATATAAAGCATACATTAAAGAATTAAAAAACAAATATTCTAAATTTAAGATACAAGAAATTTATTCATGAAGTATGAAAACGATCCAAATAACACAGAGCTCACAGTCAAGAAAACAGAACTTGTTGCGGCAATTAAAGACAGGTCTGTAGGCGATTTAATCAAACCGCTGATCGAAGAAATTCATTTGTTTGACACATTTATAGCGGGAACTTCCCATATAGTGGATCAAAGTATTTTTGAAACTATTACTGAGGAAGATATATTAACTCTTAAACGAGAAGACAATAAATTTGACAGCAAAGCGATCTTAGTGTTGGATCAAAACAATGTAAAACTCGGCTATATACCTGAAGCAGATAATATCATTTTTTCCAGACTGATGGATGCAGGAAAACTCTTAATCGCAAAAGTGAAATCAATAGAGCAATTTGGAGAATACTATAAAATATCCATAGGAATTTATTTAGTAGATTTTTAATGACCAGCGGGTTTATAAAAATACCATTTGAATAATTGTTTAATTTTTCACCCCCGCACACAAACAAAAAAGTCTTTTGGGCAGAGTCATTTATGAGTTTCGCAGGCTCGATTACAGAAGGAGCTCTCTGCATTTTGTTTAGTTGAACAGCAGCATAATCAAGCTAAACAGTATGATTCCAAGTGCGATTGCCGTAAAGGTAAGGCATACGATATTTACCCAGCGCCTGTAGTTCTTCATACGGGTTAAATTCAAAAGCCCGAAAAATGCGCAGGCAAGAAAGGGTAGTGAAATGAGGCTCGCAATAATCTCAAATTTACCGGAATACCCCTCCGAAAACATATAAATGCTTGGTACGAAAAGCCATGCGCAGTTGAGTATGAGCATAAGTACCACCGATACCAAAGAGATTCTGTATTTGAGGTGGCTGAGTTGTATCAATGCGCCGATGTTTCCCTCTTTCCTTGAACCGAAAGCGTTGGCTTTGGAGAGCATCGTCAGAACAAACATAATAAGTAAAAGTAAAAACATAACGAAGGATGCGATACTGAAAAAGAATCGTGCGGTTTTGCCTGCTTGAAGGCGCAATTTATGTGAAACCTCCGCAAGTGTGTCACCGTCTATACGGTTGCTTTCTATTTCCTGCGCGCCCTGATAATAGATATCTCCGGAATAGTTTGACCTGTAATAGCCTGGTCTCTCATGAAGCAGCAGTACCCTTGCACCCTGTGCGGCAATATTTTTGGCAATTGGAACAACCGCGTCGTCGTGTTCCAGGATAACAAAGTCGTTTTTTCCGGCGCTGCAATTCCCGTTTGGCAACAGATCCATAGCCCTGATCATTTTGAAATCTTTATCAAATTTTTTATAGTAATCATAGTCAACAGGAATGTTTTCCAACGTCACTGCAGGGTAGTAAAGCTTCGGCTTTGCAAAAAAAGTGACAACACAGCCTGTGACACTGCACAGAAATAGGATAAGCACTACAAGATTCAATATTTTCATCTTTTTTGACATACTGTTTCACCTCTTCCGTATTACTTAAGGGTATGCATCGACTAATCAAAATGTATCATTCATTGTTGTTTCCCGTAACTTGGAGCCTATATGACAACTAAGTCTCTTTCGTGTTCCTGAAAAGTTGTCTTGCTTTATCAGATATTATTAATCACAGCGAGACCACTTTGTATGCTTTGAGCATACAAATTAGATTTTTTCTTGAATATAGGGAAGATTGTGGAAAACTGCTGTTTGTTTAATCTTCACTTAAGGATGTCTTCTCCGCTATTAATCTATTTGATTTCTTACTTAAACCTAATAGCTTGAATTTATAATCAGAATAAAAATTCAAAATGTTGTCTTGTTGTCTTGTAGAGTTGATAAATAATTCACTTTCAAGTTAAAGTGTTACAGCTGTTCATGTTACCGTAATGTAACCGATCTGTAATATGGTAAAGAAAACATCACCCCGTGAAGTTATCTTGAAGCTGAAAATTTTGAAAAAAAGAAAAAAGGAAAAACCGGATAGAAGTGGAAATGACAGAGTAGGTGAACAGATGTTGCGAAAATTCAGCGAAATCGGTTACTTAATATTAGCGATTATCATATTTATTTTTATATTTACTTTTACGGATTTATTTGATATGCCGAATTTATATCTGATCGATGATGAGATTATTTCCTATTCAGGCGGCTGGACGCTGCAAGATGATGACGATCAGAAACGGTTTGATTTGCCTTATTATTTTAATATTGATAAGTCAGAACCCCTGGTGATCCGAAACATCATTCCCGACCATGTACCGATCGGCGGGAAAGTAGTGATGAAGTCTTATCGACAGTCCGTGGTGGCCAAGATTGATGGAAAAACAGTTTATGCCATGGGTGAAGACGAATCGCGATTTCCGGGCAAAAATTTAGGCAACTTTTGGGCTGTAATCGATATCCGACCTGAAGATAAAGGCAAGGTTATCGAGCTTACGCTTTTTTCGCATACGCCTACCTCGCAAGGCTATGCTCCTGAAATCTTTATCACTTCCGGATCCTCTTTATTTTTACTTATTTTTTTAGAAAAAGGGATTTGGAATCTGGTGATCATGTTAGTGATTATTTTAGGGTTAGTATTGATTATCACCTATTTTTTGACCGGGCTCTCCAAGGAAAAAAATCGCAGCATACTTTATTTAGGGTGTTATTCTCTGGTTATCGGCGGCTGGTTTTTAGCTGAATCGGGAATGCTTCAGCTTCTGACCAAGAACACATATTTGATTGTGCGTCTCTCGCCCTTGATGATATTGCTCAGCCCGGTTATTTTCGGTTTGTATCTTCGGGAAGCAACTCAGATGAAAAAGCGATTTTTTACCGATTTACTTGGTGCAATTATTGTGGTGAGCTCCGCTATTTGCTTGTTACTTGAATCTATGGATATCCTGGGGCTCTGGGATACGAATTTGATCGGGCAGGCGTGGATCATGATCTTCTGTACTTACTATTTGATCATATTTGCCATAGAATTCTTTTACTATAAGAACAAAAAAATATCGCATGACTTTAAAGCGATCTTTATTTTCCTGATACTTGCAATTGTTGAAGCCATAGTATTCAGTATCAGGGGATTCAAACAGACTTCTTATTTTATGCTGACCGGCACCACAATTTATATTATTTTAATGACCATTCATCAGCTTAATGAATCTAAAGGACGCAGAAAGATCAAAGAGGAGAAAGAATTTTTTGAAAAGTTGGCTTATACGGATGTGCTGACCGGTGCAGCTAATCGTGCGCAGTACGTCAGGGATATGGATAAAATTACAAATCCCCGGAAGATAGCGATTGTACAGGTTGATACTGACAGACTCAAATATATCAATGACTATTTCGGTCATACTTTTGGCGATCAGGCGATTATCGATACTTGTGATGTGTTGCAGAAGCATTTTTCACCAATCGGCAAGGTCTACCGGATTGGCGGAGATGAATTTACCGTTATAATCAAAAACGACAACTTGGATAACATCAATCAGATCATCGAACAAGTGAAACAGGAAGTAGCATTAATTGCCGAAGATCGTGTGTATGATTTTTCCGTATCATTTGGACTCACAATACATAATGCTTCTATAGATCAGGATATCTACGCAACTGCCGTTAGAGCCGACAAAAGAATGTATAAAGATAAAACAAGATTGCGGGGTACGGTGCCGCAAAAAATGCCTGTTAATTTTGTTACCTAAGAAAATCAGGAGGAAATAAACTTATCCGCAGTCACTTCTGTTTTCATAAAGTCATCAATTACGCAATTAACAGCCTCTTTTTATAGTCATTTCAATTTGCTAGAATGAATTATCACTTTTGTTATGAGATATAGCGGAAATGCTCGAAATCCACGAATGACCGGAGCGTTAACTTTCTGTAAACTGAATTATCAAAAATCAGCTGGCCTGCTTTAGACTGAGACAATATGCAAAGCAAAAAAATATCCTTCAATAAGATCAGTAAAGTTATTTTGATAATATTTATTCTATGTACTCTTGCATTTATTTGGGGTAATTCACTACAAGATGCTTCATCATCTCTGGCAGCGAGTGAACGTGTATTAGAGTTTCTGAAACCGATGTTGGAGCTGTTTTTAGGGGTCGGAAATGTTACGATTGGTTTTGTCCGCAAGCTGGCACATTTCGTAGAGTTTGGACTTCTGGGATGTGAATTGGCGATGTTATCGTTACTCTACAAAAGGCATGGCCGGAAAGATTTTTCAATCTGTCTTGCTTGTGGCTTGGCAGTAGGAGCAGTAGATGAAATTATTCAGATTTTTACTGGTCGCGGTGCGCAAGTAAAGGACGTGTTGTTGGACTTTTTCGGTGCATTCTGTGGCATTGCGATTGTTTTCGCAATTTGGCATATTTCATGTAAGATAAAAAAAGATAGGAAAGAAAAGGACAACTCAAAGCAGTGCACATAGCAGCATTACCATAGCGAACCTTTCCCAAATTATATAAGGTTAAAATCAGAACCGAAACTAGGACCGGAAATGGTAAAATAATTAGATAATGTACTGGAAAACAGCATTAGATTTCTAATGTTGAAGGAGGATTGTTTTTGAAAAGGATATATATTGTAACAGGAGCAGCCGGATTTTTGGGGAATAATATTATAAGGCAACTGGCGGAAGATAAGGAAAATGAAATACGTGCTTTGCTTTTGCCAAATGAGAAAACAGATTCGCTCGAGGGCTTGAATTGCAACATTTTCAGAGGAGATATTACAAAACAAGATTCCTTGAACGATATATTTGAAATTGATGAAATCAATACAAAGATATATGTAATTCACTGTGCCGGCATTGTATATATCAAATCCAAATACAATCCCTTAGTATATGAAGTTAATGTGAACGGTACCAAGAATATCGTTGCAAAGGTTCTGGAAACAAATGCCAAATTAGTCTATGTCAGCAGTGTTCATGCAATCAGCGAAAAACCCAAGGGAGAAACGATAACTGAAATTAAAGAATTTGACTCTGATAAAGTTGTGGGACAGTATGCCAAAACAAAAGCAGAAGCTGCAAAATATGTTTTGGAAATAGTAGAAAAAAAGGGATTAGATGCATGTATTGTTCATCCGTCAGGGATGATCGGCCCAAACGATTTCAGTAACGGTCATACAACTCAGTTAATGATAGATTTTGTAAATGGCAGATTAGTGGCCGGTGTAAGAGGCGGATATGATTTTGCAGATGTCAGAGACGTGGCGGACGGAATCATCAGAGCCTGTGATAAAGGGGAAAAGGGCGAATGTTATATTCTTTCCAACAGATATATAGAAATTAAAGAATTATTGGATGTCGTAAGCGAAGTTACTAATATCAAAAAGATTAAAACATTATTGCCGATGTGGCTGGCAAAATTTACAGCTCCTCTGGCGGAACTGTACTATGCTATTTTAAAGCAACCACCTTTGTATACAAAATATTCCCTTTACACATTGACTTCTAACTCCAATTTCTCAAACAAAAAAGCGAAAAAGGAGTTAGGTTATACCAATAGAGAATTAAGCGAAACCGTAGCGGACACTATAAAATGGTTAAAAGAACAAGGCAAGATCAAATAATTAAATTTACGGAAAAATACCCTCAAGAGAAAGAACAAGATAATGGCAGAGAGTAGGTGAAAAAAATATGAAAAAAGAAGGTTTTTTCTTCAACATGAACACTTGTATAGGGTGTGGAGCGTGTCAGGTAGCATGTAAGGATCACAACAATCTCCAGCCGGGAGAATTCTTCAGGCGATTTGAAACGATGCGCCTTGAAGGCAAAGATGGTCCTGTCTATGGACATTATTCCGGGTCTTGCAATCATTGCGAAGATCCTGTGTGCGTAAAGGCATGTCCGACAGGTGCGATGTACGTGGAGGAGGGAGGTGCTGTTCTTCACAATGCAAGTCTTTGCATCGCATGTGGCTCATGTGTCTGGACCTGTCCGTACGGTTCTATTTCTTTCAGTCAAGATACCGGATATGCTCAAAAATGTGATTCTTGTATAGATTTGCGAAAAGAGGGAAAAGAACCGAATTGCTGCCATGCATGTCCTACCAGGTCATTGAGGTACGGTAATTTTGAAGAATTTGAAAAGGAATATCCGGGTTTGGTAAGCGAATTTCCGGGTATGCCGGATGCGGAAAGATACAAACCTGCTCTTAAGATAAAACTTTCCAAAAATCTTGAAAAGGAGGACGTCTGATATGCGTACGAGCAGTTTCAAATTCGATTATCTTGTATTGGGTAGCGGAGTGGCTGCAGCCACTGCAGCATTTGCGGCAAGAGAGGCGGATCCTGCAGGCAGTATCTGTATTGTCACCGAAGAAGCCTTACCTACATATTCCAAGCCTATGCTTACAAAGTCTCCGCTGCGCACTTTCAGCGTAGAAAAATTTATGGTTTACCGCGAAGAAGACTTTGAAAAAGCAAATATAGAGTTGTTTTTAGATGCTCGTGTAGAAAGCATGGACACCGCTGCAAAAACGGTAAAAACAAGGCTTGGCGAAATTGGCTACGGTAAGTGCATATATGCCCTGGGTGCGCAGAATTTCATCCCGCCTGTAAAAGGTATTGAGGATGCAAAAGTCGTGTCTATACGCACAGCAGATGACATATATGAGATGAAGAGATTTGCGATAGACGCAAAGCAAGCAGCAGTTGTAGGCGGAGGCGTTATAGGTCTTGAGGCTGCTTTTGAACTTTCCAGATATGGTCTTTCGGTTAACGTATTCGAGACTCTTCCGTTTCTCATGCCCAGACTCTTAGACGAAGGAACCGCAAATGACATAAAAGATTGGATAAAGTCTTTTGATATATATACGGGAGTAAATGTAGCTGCGATAGAAAACGGAGCTGAGATAGTTCTACAGGATGGCAGAAAATTTCCTGCGGACTTTACGGTATTTGCCTGCGGTGTAAGGGCTAACTTGCAAATTGCTGAAAATTGAGAAATCAAGAGTAATTCAAACAGTCAATCAAAATTAATTCAGTCACCGAATCACAATTAATCCATCCAGTGTTCAAAATTAATTCAGACAGTGTGCGAAGCATATTTATTCTTGCGATTTATTTTAGCATAGATTCTTTATAATCTAATAATTCTTTTGAAGCAGCATTTTTTCTAAGCGAGGGTCCCTTTAGTTCAATTAGGTAAGCCACATGAATCAGGCGATCCATAACGGCATCTGCTGTCGTCTTGTCTTGGAAAATTGTGTCCCAAGTTTGTACAGGAAATTGGCTAACCACAATAGTGGATGTCTTGCCAAGTCTATCTTCAATAATTTCTGCGATTTCATGTCCGGATAACAAGTCCAAGGTCGCGAGTCCCCAGTCATCTAGCACTAGAATGTCTCGTCGTTGTAATTTATTTCTGATTCTGAGATATGAATCATTTTGTTTACTGAATTGTAGCTCGTTTAATAAATCAGGTAACCGATAGTATTGTGCTTTATATCCGTGCCGGCAGGCATGGACTCCTAAGGCTTGGGCTAGGTAGGATTTACCGGTACCTGTGGCACCGGTAATAATAATATTCTCGTGGTTTTTGATCCAACGATGTGTAGCAAACCGTTGGATGAGATCGCGGTTTAGGTTGCGATCTTGATTGTAAATAATGTCATGTAGTTCTGCCTGCTCTTTAAATTTTGCTTCTTTGATCGCTCGATAGATGCGATTGTTTATCCTTGTTTCATATTCCTGATTGACAATATGTGCGAATTGATCGTCAAACGTCATATTGGTCCAAGTCGGATCTTTTTCCATTTGTTGATAGGTTTTCAACATCGTATTCAACTTTAGTTCAGCTAATTGATTCATGGTTTGTGCGTAAGTCATAATTGTTGTCCTCCTGCATAATATTGACTGCCTCGAATATTGTCATGTTCTTGGCTTCTTCTTTCTGGTTTTATGTTTTGTTTTGCTTTTTGTTCGATTAGAAAGTTAATTGTTTTATAGCCATTTAGGTGTTTTTCTTTTGCCTCTTTACAGGCTGCTTCCAAGAGGGCGGGCGAATATTTGTTGGCCAATCGTAAAATACCCATACAAGCGTTATAGGCTTGTTGTTCAATCGCATATTGTTCTAATAACGCTCCAATAATATAGGCAGTGTTAGAACCATATTTTTCTGCCCAACGAACATATCTTTCTCCGGTCATACCATCCGCTTTTTGTTGTTCTTGATGACTTTGCGGCATATGTTTCGGATCGGTCACATAGTATTGTTTTTCAGAGAAAGAGCGACCATGTAGAGCCACTCGTTGATTGTTGTATAATAATTCTATGGTAGTATTAGAGGCGACCAGCAACACTTTTTCTCCTGCCAGAGAAAAAGGAGCACTGTACTGATGATGGTGAAATAATACATGGTAATTATTTTTTGATACTCTTACCCATTTCATCTCTTTGTGTACAAAGGGATGTGCCGGTAAGGGACGCATCGCCGGCAGATCAACTGATTTAAACACCGATGATCTTGTTCCGGATCGCCTTTGATACTGCCGATGATTTAATTTTTCGATTTCGCGTAAGAGTTCTTTATTTAGTTCATCCAAATCGAAAAAGACCTGTTGTTTGAGATTGGGAAGGATTCGCTGTTGTACCAGATTTGATGCGTTTTCAGCACGATCTTTATCTTTGGGCTTAGACACCCGTGCAGGAACAATGGCGACATTATAGTACTCCGCCCATGTCATGAAAACAGGGTTAATTTCAGGTTCATAGCGATGAGGTGACTTGACAGCCGTTTTGGTGTTATCCGGAACTACCACTTTCGGTAAAGCCTGATAATACTCAAAGGCTTGGGTATGCCCATCGATCCAAGATTCTTGTTTTTCATCCTGATACGCTTTGGCAAACACTTTTTGACTGAAACCGATGGATGCTACAAATATATGAACCGGTATAAATTTCTGTTGTCGCTGACTATATACCAGAGACGGCTTGTCTCCACACCAGTCTGTTTCCATGATTTCTCCGGCCTTCCGATTTTTAGGATAGTCGAGATTGGATCCATTTTTTTCTTTCCATTTTTTTATCCGCAACGAAAAACCTCCATAGGACATCGCTTTCTCATTACCCGGCAGATATTCATCTTCCCAGATGGCTAAGCATGTTTTACCGGTTTCTGCGATTCTTCTTGCCCAATGTTCTTCATCTAAATCGGCTTTTGGTCTTTTGCCCATATACTTTCGTGGATACAATACCTTCTCTAGTTCTTGATCACTAAGCTCCTGACTTGAGGCATACGTGATGTCTGCTTGTTTAGAGCGTTTTAGAACCTCGACCACTGTAGACCTGGCACATTGTACTGTCAGACTTTGGGCTATCTGAGTATTGCTTAAACCAGATTCCTTCAGACGTAAAATTTCTCTGATCTTCATTTCACTTAGACTCCTTGACATTCTTTTCCTCCGTTATGATAAATTTCTTACAGCATAACGAATGGATCTATTTGAATGAAATATGAGCACACTGTCTGAATTAATCTTGATTTGCTGTCCGAATTTATTTTGATTCGGTGTAGCAATTAATTATGACTCACTGTCTGAATTAATTTTGATTGGGTGTAGCGATTAATTTTGATTGAGGTGTAGGAATTATTTTTGATTTGAGTGACTGAATTAATTGTGATTCTTCACTCGTCCAAGAAAACTATGGCAAAGACCTGAAGACCCATGATCTGTTTTTATTTTGTGGTCGGCGGACCGATCGGATTAAAGGATTATTATGGGAAGGGGACGGTTTTCTTCTGTTGTACAAACGTTTGGAAGCCGGTCGTTTCAATGGCCAAGAACTCCTGCAGAATTGTCAGAGATTACGCCTGAACAATACAGCTTTCTGATGCGCGGCATGCAGGTAATCGCTCCTAAAATCCCACAGCGAAAAACAGCACCTAAAATCGTCTGAAAGCATTGAAACAAAGGCTTCCCAGCTTGTTTTGTTTTGCCTGAAATGGTAAAATAAAAGCATGAAAACAGTCACGATTTCCCAGGAAGAATACAACAAATTCAAGGCACAAGAGCAATATATTAGTGAGCTTGAACAACGAGAAAAATGGCTCAAGGAACAGATCCTTTTGTTGAAAAAAGCTCAATTCGGCTCTAAGAGTGAACGCGCTGCATATCTCAAACAATTAAGCATCGATAATCTTTTTGATGAGGCAGAAGTCTTCAGTGATCCTGAACAAGAAGAACCTAAATTTGAAGAAGTAATCCGGGTTCCGGCTCATACCCGTAAGAAGAAATCTGTCATAGAACGTCTTCCTGAAGATATCCCTGTCGTTGAACGTCACCACTATGTGGATGCAGAGGGACGTACCTGTCCTCATTGTTCTGCAGAGATGGAAGAAATAGGTACAGAAACAAGAAGTACTCTGGGTATGGCACCTGCTAAAGTATTTGAGATCCGCGATATTTGTCATGTTTATGCTTGTAAAGCTTGTGACAAAGAAGCAGAACCGGTGACAGTTCGTAAAGCAACCTTCCCTGCTACTGTTATCCCCGGTGGTATAACCAGTCCGGAAGCAATTGCTAATGTGATCAATGACAAATTTGTTCAGGGAACACCACTCTACCGCCAAGAACAGTATTGGCAACGACAAGGTGTGATGCTCTCCAGACAGACTATGTCAAACTGGCTGATGTACGCAGTAGAACATTACTTGAAATATATTTACGATAAACTTCACCAAGATCTACTTCAGGAAGAAATCCTGCACGCTGATGAAACAGAATTACAGGTTCTGCATGAAGAAGGAAAAAGTCCGCAAAGCAAAAGTTATATGTGGTTGTACCGTACAGGAGTAACAGCTACCAATCCGATTGTTCTCTTCCATTACGAGCGCGACCGAAGGCATTGCCGACCACAAGAATTCCTGGAAGGATTTCAGGGATATCTCCACAGTGATGGTTACGAAGCCTACCATAAATTAGAAAATGTCCGGTCAGTGGGATGCTTTGTCCATGTAAGGAGAAAGTTTGTTGAAGCAGCTGAGGCAGCCTCGAAAAACAAAGGCAGCCTTAACCTTGCCGGCAAGGCAGTTGAAGATATCCGTCAGATATTCGCTTGGGAAGATTTCTGTGCAAAGATCTCAGCTGAGGAACGCTACGAGAAACGACTTGTAGAGCAAAAACCGCTCATGGAAAAATTCTTTGAATGGCTGGAAGGCATTGTTGTGTCGGATAAGTCGGCTTTAGGCATTGCCAGAAAGTATGCCTTAGGGCAGAAGGATTATATTCTCAATGTCTACCTGGATGGACGACTTGAGTTAAACAACAACCGTGCGGAGCGGAGCATTAAACCATTCCTAATTTATCCGAGAAGAAAAGTTATCCGAGGAAACTTAATAAAAGTCGCTTAAATCAACATTTTTTTTGTAATTACCTCAGATAAAAATTATTTTAATTTCAGGAACTCGGGACAGTTATCGTGGTCTTTAGTTTTGCTTGTATCTGTATGAATCCATTGTGTGTTCCATTTTGAAATATGAGATTGGATGTGTTGTTCCGTCACTTTTGCATAAATTTGTGTCGTCTCAATGCTGGAATGACCCAAAAAGTTTTTTATAATAAGCAGAGAAATACCAGCCTCAACCATATGTGTGGCTGTTGTATGCCTCATTGTATGCGGTGAATATTTCCCGGTAAAGTATTCGGGATGCTGCTTTCTTGCAATAGCTATATATTTTTTGAATATTTCCTCAATGCAAGCGATGGACATATGGTTGTTAATCTGTGAAGAGAAAACATACTCATCTGCTTTTCCGTATTTTCCAATATCCTTTAGGTAATTTAGTAAAATCTGAGTCGGACGCTTAGGAATTGAAATTCTTCGGTTTTTATTCCCTTTGCCATATAAAATGACAGTTGCGTACGGTGTAGTAAAGGTGATGTCTCTTATTCTAACATCACAAACTTCTTGAGCTCTTGCACCACTAGCATACATAAACGCTAGTAAGGCTTTATTTCTACGACCGATGGTGCTATCCTCTACCGCCTCAAGTAAAAACCTAACTTCATCAAAAGTGAAGAAACTCAATTCTTTGTAAGATGTTTTTTTCGTGGGTATTTTTAAAATTGAATTTCGAAATACTGTTGATGCGTCAATATTTCTGAGCTGAGCATAAGTTGAAAAACTTTTCAATGCAGCAAGCCTTTGATTTCTCGTGGATACAGAACACTTTCTAGTGCCTTCGATCCAGTCGAGGAAACCTGTTAAATTTTCATAAGTAAGATCGCTAAACAGCAAAGTGTCTGAACTCCTCCGGTGTATTCTATAGAAGAACTCTAGCAATAGTTGAAATGTATATTTGTATGAGCGTTGGGTATTTTTACTGAGACCCTTTTGCATAGTAATATAGCAATTCAAATATTCATCCAGCGTTTCAAGAAATATACTGTATCTTTGCATGGCTATACCCCCGCAAAAATGCCAAATGAGTATTTTTCAAATGTCTCAATTGCATCAGGAAACAAGTCAGATGAAAACTTCAGATATTTTTCGGTTTCACGTAATCTTTCATGACCTAAATAGGTTGAAAGCAATGGCAATGTATCTGTAATATCTATCCCATTCTCGATCGCCTTACGAAAAGAACCCACTGCAAAATAATGCCTGAGACAATGTGCACAAACACCTCGTTCATAGAAACCCGTTTCTACAGAAATTCCGGCTTTTCGGACCACCTTACTGAACTCATATTCAAACTGCTGCTTTGTGATGTGTGTAGAAAGGGAATTATCCGGAAAAAGGTAATCACACTCCATGTATTGCTTTTGAAGCCGGTACTTATATTGGTTCAATAGTTCGTTAACAGTAAAGTGAAGAGGGACATAACGTTCTTTTTTTCTTTTTGTATTTTTAAGAATAAGAATACCGTTATCCCCATCGTAGTCTTTCCATTTTAAAGTCAGAGTTTCGCTAAGCCTAGTACCACTAAAAGCAAGCAAGCGTAGGAGCATTGGGAAGCAGAATGTTTTTGTCCCTGCGACTCTACTATAGCTGATGTTATTATCGGCAACCTCTATCAAATGACGAAGTTCTTCCGGAGAAAATAGATAAGGAATATAGTCGTCAACATATTTTCTAATAATTGGAATATCCGTTTGCAATCCATATCCTTTCGCAAATAACAAAAATTGACGTAGTATG
This sequence comes from Clostridiaceae bacterium, assembly GCA_012838135.1. GTDB lineage: Bacteria > Bacillota > Clostridia > Saccharofermentanales > DTU023 > UBA5436. The sequence continues at coordinate 14,379 of DUPV01000049.1, forward strand.
ATCAAATAACCGTTAAGGGTATTCGGGGCAACATTGAATTGATTTTGCCATTTCAGAATATCTTCACGAGATATGTACACTACATCATCTGACAAAGATGAAAGAAAACTATTAAGTACATATTTTTTATGAGCAATATGCTTTTCTGATTGGTTTTTGTATTTCATAAAGTACAAATTGTAGCATTCGTACAAATTCTTCTTGTAATTCATACTCCTCCCTCCATCCAACGTTTGAAATTTCCGGTGGGTGGCTGTGACTCCAATGCGCAAACCCTCAATTTTTCAATGTCAAATCTAACATAGCTTCTTAAAGAGTTATCTGATGTGTGTCCGAGTTGGTTTTGAACAATTTCGTAAGGAATATCTGAATTAACCATAGCTGAAGCAAGAGATGATCTCAACGAATGTGGACCGTGTTTTTTCCCGGTAACATCTATATGTGCTGCAGCAAATGCTTTACGCAAAATATATCGAATTATTCCAGTTGATATGGGATTAAATGGAGCATTTTGATTGATGAAAAGATTCTCAAATTGGCTATCCGGCCTATTTGCATAGTAATCCATAACAGCAGATGTCGTTTCTTCATCTAATGGCAATGACAATGGCACACCAGTTTTGACTTGTGTGATTTCTATACGTTTCTTCTCAAAACAAAAATCTGAATATTTTAGACGAACTATGTCGCAGGATCTCATACCGGTTGTTGCAATAATTAAAATGATAGCCTTATTCCTTTTTTCTATGAGGCTATTTTCGTTAACCACGTTAACTATAGTACGTATTTCCTCTTTAGTGTACACCGTTGGTAGCTTCCGAGGACGTTTTGTTGTAATGACCAATACAGAATAATCTTTTACAAGTAGATGCTGTGAGAATAAATACCGTAAATATGACCTTATATAGGCTTTAGTTTCAGGTATCTTTTCTTGTAAATAATCCAAAATTATTTTACTGCTAAGTTCATCTAAAGAATAGATATTGTGTTCCATCAGATACATAAACAAATCTACAATAGCTTTTTGTTTCTTAAGCAAAGTACACTTGGCATTCCTTATGGATTGCTCTGAAAGAAATGAGTCTAAAGATAGCTTGAATGGTTCCGGTAAATAAAGCGGTTCTGGTACAGGTCGAGCTATACTAAAGTCACCTCGATATATATAACTAAAGAATCGACGGCACGATCCTAATACAGAATTGAATCTTGTCGGTTGCAGTGTTTGGTCATAACGACTTAGAACAAACTCATATAAACTGTCTTCTGTCAATTGTTTTGAATCTTCCTCAGAGTTTAGAAAGAGTTTTACGTTTTGTTTTACAATCTTTTGAGTTGACTTTTTATATCCTAGTGATTGCATGAAGGAAACAAAGTTGTCAACATGAGTTTTGGCTTGTGCAAATGTGATATTGAATTCCATGTGTATAACCTCCTTTTGCGGAAATTATACTGATTTTATTATCCGAGGTAATTACAAAAAAGTGTTGATTTAAGCAACTTTTATTAAGTTTCCTCGGATAACTTTTCTTCTCGGATAAATTACGTTACCCCAGATCTAGGATAACGTAATCGGCAGAAAGAATTTTCTATTCGCCAACACACCCAGAGGAGCTACTGCCAGTGCCATTCTCTACTCTCTCGTTGAGACAGCCAAAGAGACGGGAGTTGATCCATACAATTACTTGGTTTATACCCTGACAGAAGCAGCAAAATTACGTGATACTGATGAATTCGAGAAAATTGCCGAATTGACACCCGCATATTTTAAAAATCTCGGATAAATCTGGTTGGAACGCAGATAGGTTTGACGCTTACGATAAGATGGTAAGTGGTTCGTAATCAACGGGTTACAAACGTTGACTCCAACATTTAGAATGTTTAAGAAAATTTGCACAATGGTATAAAGAATTTTATAAATGAAAAGGTGAAGAGAATGAAAATAACAGTAGCAGGTTCCGGCTATGTAGGATTATCAAATGCTGTTTTATTAGCACAGAGTAATGAAGTTGTATTAGTTGATATTGTTCAGAAAAAGGTGGATTTAATAAATCAAAAGAAATCACCAATCATTGATAATGAGATATCAGATTACTTGCTGAATAAAGATTTGAATTTGGTAGCGACTACGGATGCTGAAAGTGCATATTCTAGTTCTGAGTTTATCATCGTTGCTACACCAACCGACTATGATCCTGTTAAAAATTTCTTTGACACATCAGCCGTTGAAGCAGTTATTGAACTAGTTCGCAAAGTCAATACTGAAGGAATTATCGTCATCAAATCAACCATACCTGTTGGCTATACAAAAAGGATTAGAAAATATTATAACGATAATAAAATCGTTTTCAGTCCCGAGTTTTTACGAGAAGGCAGAGCCTTATATGATAATCTTTACCCGTCCAGAATTATAGTAGGTACAGATTTGGAAGATGAGTATTTGTTTGAGAAAGCTAATGAATTTTGTAATTTGCTTAAAGAAGGAGCTAAAAAAGAAAATATAGAAACCAGGATCATGAGGTTTACGGAAGCAGAAGCGGTTAAATTATTTTCAAATACCTATTTGGCTTTAAGAGTATCTTTTTTTAATGAATTAGATAAGTATGCAGAATTTAAAGGTTTAGACACAAAAAGCATCATAGAAGGCGTAGGATTGGATCCCAGAATCGGAAATCATTACAATAATCCTTCATTTGGATATGGTGGATATTGTTTACCTAAAGATACAAAACAATTACGCGCCAATTATGCCGATGTTCCTAATAATATTATTGGAGCAATTGTTGATTCTAATTCAACCAGAAAAGATTTCATTGCAGATCAAGTATTAAAATTAGCAGGATATTATGATTATTCAGAATCAATTACTTGGGATGCATCGAAGGAGAAAGAAATAACTATAGGAGTATACAGACTGACTATGAAATCCGGATCGGATAACTTCCGACAGTCTTCAATTCAAGGTGTTATGAAAAGAATTAAAGCTAAAGGCGCCAAAGTAATTATTTATGAACCTTCCATTACGGAAGGCAAAACATTTTATGGAAGTGAAGTAATAAATGATTTTGAAAAATTCATAAATGAATCTGATGCTATTATAGCTAACAGATATGATGACAGATTAGATTCTGTACAAGATAAAGTATATACCAGAGATATCTTCAGGAGAGATTGAAACTTTGATAATAAAACAATATAACTTACTCATTGGAAACTGAACTGAACCCAAAATGTTGGACAGTTCTGATGTTATTTTATCCGGCAGGAAGCCGGTATTCAATCGGTGTGACATATCCAATGTTTATTATTCTCATCTGATTGCTGCAGCGAGCAGGAACGAATTCTTTCTTTATTATAATTCCGAATATATTCATGTGATTCTTACATAAATAATGGTTAAAATGAAACATAAGATGTTAAAGTATGCCATAATGTATTAGAATTGAATCAAATATTTAAGCATGATTTTTATAGTTTACTTTACAATTAATTTTTCAGGAGATTTTTTATGAGAAAGACAAAAATTATTTGTACAATCGGACCTGCTACTTCCGATGAAGCAATGTTACGTCAATTGATGTTGAGCGGTATGAATGTGGCCCGGCTTAATTTTTCACATGGTACCCATGCTGAACATCTGGAAAAAGTCAATTTGATTAAAAAGTTAAGAGAAGAATTGGGTTTAGCAGTTGCAATCTTAATGGATACTAAGGGTCCGGAGATTCGTACCCATAAATTTGAAAATGATCGGGTGGAACTTGTTGCCGGAGAAGAAGTCAGGATAGTCAAAGAAGATGTTTTGGGCAATGCTCAACGCTTTAGTATTACATACAAAGATATCAGCAAGGATTTATCGGAAGGTTCACGCATTTTGATTGATGACGGTTTGATTTCATTGCAAGTCAAGGGTTTTGATTCAGGTGATTTAATATGTGAAGTAATTGACGGCGGCGAGCTTTCGAATAATAAAAGTATTAACTTGCCCGGTGTATCCTTAAATTTACCTTCATTAACAAATCAGGATGAAGCTGATATTGAATTTGCCGTTGAACAGAAATTTGATTTTATTGCTGCCTCCTTTGTTAGAAAAGCAGCTGATGTTTTAGCAATCAGACGTGTACTCAAAAAATTAAATTGCAAATCAATTAATATTATTTCAAAAATTGAAAATCAGGAAGGTGTCAATAATTTTGAAAAAATTCTTGAAGTTTCTGATGGGATAATGGTAGCGCGGGGTGATCTGGGAGTAGAAATTCCGGAATATGAAGTGCCGACCATACAAAAAGAACTGATTCAATTAACTTATCGAAGCGGGAAAGTAAGTATTACTGCTACGGAAATGCTGGATTCAATGATACGCAACCCCAGACCGACCAGAGCGGAAGTCAGTGATGTTGCCAATGCTGTTTTGGACGGTACATCGGCAGTTATGCTGTCAGGAGAAACTGCAATGGGTAAATATCCTTTGCAAGCTCTGCGAACGATGGCCAATATTGCTCTCCATACGGAACAAAAATATGATTATTGGGCAGCATTTAAAAAAATCGATACAGATGTTTCAATTAATGTGGCAGATGCAGTAAGTCATGCTTGTTGTTCCTCGGCTTATGAATTGGATGCTAAAGCAATTGTTGCAATAACTCACTCCGGCAGAACGGCAAGGCTTGTATCGCGTTTCAGACCGGGTTGCCCGATTTTGGCACCGACCGTATCTGAATCCGCTCGTTACAGATTAGCCATGTCATGGGGAGTATATCCCTTCTTGATTGATGAACTCGATAATACAGATGCTCTGTTTGCTGTTTCCGAAACTATAGCGAAAGAATCAGGACATGCTCAAGACGGGGATACCATCATCATTTCGTGCGGTACACCGGTCGGGATGAGCGGTACAACCAATACAATGAAAGTTGCCACGGTAGGTTCAGCTTTCACGCATGGTAAAGGGGTTCGGGTGAGTGGTTCCGGCAAAGATAAGGTATCAGGTGATGTTTTGAATTTAGGTCTATATTCCGGTGAAGAAATAGAAAAAATGATTCATGATCCAGATTGTTACGGACCGCAGAAAGAATTGATTTTGGTTTGTGAGGCGACAGAACCTGAACTATTGCCGTTAATTCGAAGAGCTAAGGCCGTAATTGTCGAAGATCCCGATTCGGAAAGTCATGCGGTAACAGTCTGTCAGGCTTTGCAGATTCCTTTGATCTATGCTGCCGAGAATGCAACAAGATTATTAAAAACCGGTCAAGTTGTCGTTTTAGATTTAAAATCCGGTTTGATTACTTGATCAGCACAGTAATATATGATGTGCGATTGTGATAGAATAATTAGATAGTAAACAATTAGATTTAGATTAAAAATAAATCAGAAGAAAGATTATAAGTCTGTTAACTGAAAAAACTGATTTATCTTTTTACTTAACAGAACATATGATTATTAGAGGAAATACATGAAAATATATATAGGCGCAGATCAGGGCGGCGTTGATTTAAAAAATGAACTGTATAATTATTTAAAAGAAAATGCTTATGAGGTTGAAGATTTAGGAATTTATGACCATACAAGCATTGACTATCCGGATAAAGCAGTTGAAGTTTGCCATGCTGTTTTGAATAGTGAGGCAGAAGATCCCAGAGGTATTATAATCTGCGGCACGGGAATCGGGGTTTCGATTTCCGCAAATAAAATCAAAGGAATTCGGGCTGCTTTGGTAACAGATTGTTTTTCAGCGAAAATGGCACGTCAACACAATAATGCCAATGTGCTCACAATGGGTGGTCGTACAATCGGGGTTGAATTAGCTATAGAAATTATGCGGAGTTATTTGAATGCCGATTTTGAAGGTGGCCGCCATGCGCGTCGAGTTGCAAAAATTGACAATATTATGGAAAATTAAAACTCGGAAAACAAGGACAATTAATGACACAGAAACTTTCCCAAGATACTGCTAATATTCAGATACCGGTCATTCCTTTGCGTGGAATTGTTGCATACCCGAAACTTACTTTAGCTTTCGATGCAGGGCGTGCCGGTACTTTGCTGGCTCTGGATAAAGCATTGAAATCCGAGCGTAAGGTTTTATTATTAGCTCAAAAAGATTTAGAAACGGAAGAACCGAAAGCCGGTGATTTGTATCGAGTAGGTACGGTTGCCGATATTATTCAGGTTTTAGAAGTAAAAAACGATTATTTTAAAATTCTGACTGAGGGCAGTTATCGCGCAAAAGTTGAGCGTTTAATACGTAAAGGCAAAGGTTACTATATGGCTGAACTCCAAGAGTATCCGCGTGTGCCTTTCGATATTGCCTCTAAAAAAATTGATGAGTTGCAACTTGAAGCAATACACCGCGAAATCATCAATCTGTTTGAAACATATGCAATTGAAACCGGACTCATACCTCCGGATGCAATTTCTTTTGCCAAAACCTTGAAAAACTATGATCAATTGATAGATTTGGTCAGTGTGCATGTTAATTTTAAACATGAAATTAAACAGGCTTTGCTTGAAGAACAAGATTTGGCAAAAAGATTAGAGCGGATTATATTGTATTTAAGTCAAGAGCTGAAATTATTTCAATACGGTCAGGAAATCGAGCGTAAAGTTAAAAAGTCGATCGATAAGCAACAACGTGATTATTATTTACGTGAACAGATGCGGACGATCGAAGACGAATTATCCGAAGCTCGCAGTGAATTAACCGAAGCTGATCGTCTGCGGGAATTATTTGCAGAAAGCGGTATTCCGGAAGAGTATCGGGAAAAAGTTGAACGAGAAATAGATCGTGTGGCAAGGATGCCGGCTAATTTCCCTGAAGCATCAGTACAAATCAACTGGCTTGAAATGGTCTTAAGATTACCTTTCGGTAAAACGGATCAGGAAAAACTTGATCTGCAACTTGCGAGAAAAATTTTGGAGCGGGACCATTACGGTTTACAAGATGTCAAACAACGGATTATTGAATATCTGGCTGTACGCAAATTGCAAATCGAGCAAGGGATCAAAGCGGTTAAAGGACCGATTTTGTGTCTGGTGGGTCCTCCCGGTGTCGGCAAAACATCGATTGCCAAATCGATTGCTGAAGCCATAGGACGTAAATATATCAGGATGTCACTCGGCGGCATCAGAGATGAATCTGAAATCAGAGGTCATCGCAGAACTTATGTCGGAGCAATGGCTGGTCGGATCATGCAAGGTATCAGTCATATCAATACCGACAATCCGCTGTTTTTGTTAGATGAAATCGATAAGTTGGGCAATGATTTCCGCGGTGATCCTTCGTCAGCTTTACTTGAAGTTTTGGATCCGGAGCAAAATGATAATTTTCGGGACCATTATGTAGAAATACCGTATGATCTATCCAATGTTTTATTTATAACCACGGCAAATTCAATAGAAGGAATACCCGGACCATTATTTGATCGCATGGAATTAATCAGACTTTCCGGCTATACGGAAGTTGAAAAACTCGAAATTGCCAAAAGACATCTTTTGCCGAAACAAATTATCGCTAACGGTTTGAATGCCAAACAATTAAGCATGACAGACGGTGCTTTGACCGGCTTGATCGGCTGGTATACGGCGGAAGCCGGTGTACGTCAACTGGAACGTGAATTGGCAAGAGTATGTCGCAGAGCAGCAATCAAAATTGCGGAAGAAGAAGTTGAGTGTTATCGTGTCAAGCAAACCGACCTCGAAGGTTTGCTCGGAAAGCGCAAGTATACCTATGATCTGGCAGAAAAAGAAGATTTGGTCGGCAGTGCAACCGGTTTGGCCTGGACTTATGCCGGCGGTGATACTTTGAATATTGAAGTGAATATTATGCCGGGCAGCGGCAAACTTGATTTGACCGGACAACTGGGCGATGTGATGAAGGAGAGTGCGAAAGCAGCTCTGACTTATTGTCGCAGCCGTTCAGAAGATTTAGGTATAGCGGAAGACTTCATGCTGAAACATGATATACACATTCATGTTCCGGCAGGAGCCGTACCGAAAGACGGACCGTCAGCGGGTATAACCATAGCTACCGCTTTAGCATCAGCAATCAGCGGCAAGAAAGTGCGTCACGATTTAGCGATGACAGGTGAAATATCTTTGCGAGGCAGAGTATTGCCGATTGGCGGCTTGAAAGAGAAATCCGTAGCGGCTCATCGGGCAAAAATTAAAGAAATTCTGATCCCGAAGGAAAATGAACGAGATTTAGACGATGTTCCGGAATCTGTCAGTAAATATTTAAAAATAACATCAGTTCAAACAATGGATGAAGTGTTAGAAATAGCTTTGAAATGAGATTAGAAGGCAAAATATTTACAGGTGATCATGTCACAAAAATAGCTGTTAAACCGATTCAAATCCGAGAAAATATTCCTTTTACAAAATCTCTGGATGTTGCATTAGTTGAATTATGCCATGAATTAGGTTTGCCCAATTTGATGTGGCTTTCGAAAAACACACGAGAATTTGCCAAATTCAGACAAACGATTTTCTTTCCCGAGCAATTTTCCGAGCCGACCAATTTTACTCAATTTCAAATTAAACTAATCGAAGACCATCAGAATTAAACTGTTTTTTTATGAAGAAAGTAATCAGATGCAAAACAAATCACAAGAAATATTAGATAAGCTGAAGGAAAAATTTTCTGAAATTAAAGATAATTACAGCTGGCAAGAATTGGTAGAAATTTTTTATTTTTTGCGAAGTGATCAAGGTTGTCCCTGGGATCAAAAACAGACTCATCAAAGTTTGCGTTCCAATATGATTGAAGAAGCTTATGAAGCAGTGGAAGCGATTGATGATCAATTGCCTGAACGTCTGAAAGACGAATTGGGTGATGTGTTGCTCCAGGTAATCTTCCATGCGCAAATATCCTCTGAACAAAACGAATTTACCATACAGGATGTTATTGATAATTTAGCTCAAAAGCTGATAAGACGCCATACGCATATTTTCGGGCAAGATACTGCAACAAATGTGCAAGATGCTTTGGCAACTTGGCAAAATAACAAACGCAAAGAAAAAGGGCAAAAATTGCTTGCCGATTCGGTAGAAGATATCCCGAAAAGTTTTCCTGCTTTAAGCAAAGCTTATAAAGTACAAAAAAGAGCGGCTAAAGCGGGATTCGATTGGGAAAAAGCAGAGGATACACTGGTCAAAATAAAAGAAGAATTGACGGAAGTTGATGCAGCAAGAAACAGATTGTCTGAAATTCAAATGCAAAGCATCGAATCAGTTGAATCACAGGCAAATCCTGCCAGTCCTACCGCAAAAAATAATCAGGCACAAAGTGCTCAGGTCCGGCATGATCAGATAAAAGATGAAGCTGAATTAAATCTTGAGATGGAAGCAGGAGACCTGTTGTTTGCAGTTGTAAACTATTTACGCCATCTAAATATTGATCCTGAAATTGCTCTGAACCGCTCAACTCAGAAATTCCAAAAGCGTTTTCGTAAAGTTGAAGAGTTAATCAATCAGGACAATTTACAAATGGAAAATTTAAATTTGGAACAATTGGATCAATATTGGGATCAAGCTAAATGCGAAATCTGAGAAATCCATGAACGGAGATAATATGCGACTTGATAAATTTCTCAAAGTTTCACGCTTAATCAAAAGACGTACCGTAGCCAATGATCTGGCAGGTGCGGGCAGGGTTACGGTTAACGATCGAATTGCCAAGCCCGGTACCAAGCTGAAGGTGGGAGATGTTATTACATTCAGCTTCGGTGAACAAAAAACCAGAGTGGAAGTAAAAAAACTTTTAAATTCTGTTCGTAAAGAAGAAGCAGAAGCAATGTATCAGATACTTTAAGCTTTGAGCGTTCGGTATTGTTACAACGAGATTACAAAAAGCTAACTATTTGTTGAAGTTAAACAAGGATAGCATGCTTTTAATAGTAAATTTGTTGTAAATTTAGCTTTCTCCAAGTAAAATATAATTTACATCTCTGATTATTTTGAAGAAAGGCAAAGTCATGAGTTCGAAAAGAATCTTTTCCTATTCTAAACAAGAACGCCATTACAAAAAGAAAACCGAACGCGGAATTGTCGGCAAAATTTTGCTGGGCTTAGTTTTTGTTTTAGCTCTGGCTATTGTTTTTTCTATCCTTATCAAGCAAAACAAAGAAATGGAAAGGCTGCGCTTAAAAGAAATAGATCTCAAAGCTGAACTGGAATTAGCTAAACTTGAACAAGCTCAAATTATAGATTTAAGCAATAAAGTAGGTTCGAGAGAATTTGTCGAGATTATTGCCAGAGATGAATTAGGTCTGGTGACGGCCGACGAATATATTTTTGTCGAAGATTAATCCGGCTGGTCAGCCGGATTTTCTAAAGTTCCTGTCTGCCTTCAAAAGCTCTGGCCAAAGTAATTTCGTCAGCATATTCTAAATCACCGCCCATGGGTAAGCCGGAAGCAATACGGCTTATTTTTATGCCTGAAGGTTTTAACAGTCTGGAAAGATACACGGCTGTAGCTTCACCGTTGACCGTCGGATTTGTAGCTAAAACGATTTCTTCCACTTCATTATGTTGTTGCAAGCGAATTAATAACTCCCGTAATTTAATGTCTTCCGGACCGATATTATCGATCGGAGAAATCGCACCGTGCAGAACATGATAAAGACCGTTATATTCGTTCATGCGTTCCATTGCTGCGACATCACGCGGTTCCTCGACAATACAGATCATGGAATGGTCTCTTTTGGCAGAGCTGCAAATTGGGCACGGATCAATTTCGGTTAAATTACAGCAGACAGAACACAGAGTGGTTGATTTCTTTGCAGTAATTATCGACTCGGCTAAAGCACTCACTTCCTGTTCATTGAGTGAAAGAATATGAAAAGCAAGGCGTTGAGCCGTTTTTGAACCGATTCCCGGAAGTTTACCCAATTCTCGAATCAGATTTGCTATTGCGGTTGGAAACTGTTGCATGTTTACAGACCGAACATACCTAAGTTACCTGCACCGCCGGTAGCTTTTGCCATGTGTGCTTCGACCTTTTCATCCAGTACACGATTTGCTTCATTTACTGCAGCAATGAATAAATCTTGCAACATTTCCGGATCTTCCGGATCAATTACCGTCGGATCTATTTTCAATTCGGTAATTTGATGATTACTGTCAACTTTAACTTCAACCATGCCGCCACCGACGGTAGCTTCACCGGTCATTTCGGCAGCCTCTTCCTGAGCTTTCTCAATGTCGCGCTGCATTTTTTGAGCTTGTTGCATTAAATGATTCATATTCGGGGCACCGCCACCGTGGAATCCGCCTCTACGTTTTGCCATCTTAATCCTCCATTTTTATGGGAATATCTAAATCGTGCGCCATTTTTCTGATTTCTTGCATCCAGGCCGGCTCTTCAGGATTCAGATTATCCTCAATAGTTTCTTGTTCATCAATCAAACAAATATCAAGTTTGATTTTTTTATTGCCGGTTACATTTTGTAAAGTCTGTTCAATTAAAGCCTTGTTTTCTTTTGTACCGACAGTTTTACAGTGACTTTTTAAATTTGATTGATATGAGATTTTCCAATGTTCATTATTTGATTCAACTGTAGCAGGTGAGAGCAACATCTTCAAATCAATTCGATGTTCTTTGACTAAATAATCCAAAGTTTGTTGCCATTGCTTTTTTTGTATAGATTTTGCATCGGCAGTATCTTCACTAATTTCTTCAACAATATTTTCAATTGTATTTTCAGAATCTGCAGTAATTTTTACATCTTCAACAATTTCTGCATCTGCAATGAATTCAGTATCTGCAATGACATCAGTACCTGCAGCGATTCCTATATCTGCAGTTGTTGCCACATCTTCAGTAATCTTGGCGTTTTCAACATTTTTCGGATCTGCAATATTTTCAGTAATATCAAAGATTTGTGTGCTTTTTTTAAAAGGTTCTTCCTCAATGCTTTCTGCATTGATTTGTTCGAGTACGGATTCATCTTGCTCAGGCACGAATTTGATTTGTTGAGGTTCAGATTTATCTTGATTGAGTACAGGTACCTCCTGTTCAGGTTCAGGTGCAGATTTATTTTCATTTGAGTTATTTGATCGATTTACCTGATTGAGAAGCTTGATTAAGCTGACTTCGATTGCGATGCGAATATCTCCGGTATATCTCAAATCGGCAGCTAACCTGGCGATGCTTTCGATCCATGTCAAAAGTGTTTTTTCAGTAACATGTGCGGCTAAAATGTTGACATGATCAAGATCTTGTTGACTGAAGCCGAACCATTCCTCATGATTTCCGGTAATTTTGGTAACCAGAAGATTTCTTAAAAATTGAGCAAATTCCGTGACGAACCGTTCAAGATCCCTGCCTGACATGACTAATTCATCGATCAGTTGTAAGACCTCTTGTAAATCTTGATTGAGAAGAGCAGTGGTGAGTTTTAACATGAATTGGTCTTGCACAATACCTACCAAATCAAAGAGCTTTTCTTTGGTAATCCGGGATTCAATACCGGAACTTGCCTGATCCAATAATGAGATTGCATCGCGTAAAGCACCGTCTGAAAGTTGGGCAATTGCTAAAAGTGCCGGTTCATCAATTTCGATATCACTTTGTTGCGCAATCTGAGAAAGTTTTTCAATGATTGAATCCTGAGGGATTCGGCGGAAATCAAAACGTTGACAACGTGAGGTGACAGTTGCCGGAATGCGATAAGGTTCTGTAGTTGCCAGGATGAAGATAGCGTGTTCCGGAGGTTCTTCCAGAGTTTTCAAGAGAGCATTAAAAGCCCCGGTTGAAAGCATGTGAACTTCATCAATGATATATACTTTGTATTTAGCCCGTGTCGGCATGAAAACAATTTCATCGGTGATTCTTCGGATATTATCTACACTGTTATTGGAAGCAGCATCGATTTCCATGACATCAAGCAATGAACCTGAATTGATTGCTTGGCAAATTTCACATTGATTACAAGGATTGCCTTGTTCCGGATTTAAACAATTAACTGCTTTGGCAAAGATTTTTGCAACAGAGGTTTTGCCTGTTCCACGTGTACCGCTGAATAAATAAGCATGCCCGATTTCGCCGTTGATAATTGATTGTTTCAAAGGATACACGACTTGCTTTTGGGCTACAACATCGGAAAAAGTTTGAGGACGCCATTCACGATAAAGGGCAATATGACTCATAAAACCTCCTGTGAGACTTCGTCACAATTGGTCTGCAACCGGTGCAGATCGACCCATGGCACATGTCAGGATCCGCTTACCGCTGCTTCCTTCCGAACCTGACGGGGTTCACGAGCTGACATTGCACGGAATCCACAGTCGGCC
>DUPV01000050.1 GCA_012838135.1 Clostridiaceae bacterium
TTCATAGTTTGTCTGCTGTTCAATTTTCAAGGTCCGTGGCCGCACCCGTTTTTTGAGTGCTTGACAATCATAGCAAACACTTTTTTCCTTGTCAACTCTTTTCCTGCGCTCTTCTTTCCTTTTTTTTCACTAACCACAACTTGGCCGGGCGTTTGCTTTACAGGCTTATGCTTTTTTCCTGGCTTCTCTTCAGCCTTTTCTCCCCCGGAAACATCTGCGGCTTCTGTACAAAAGCTTGGAAGCCGGTCGTTGCCAGAGGTCAAGAACTCCTGCAGAACAGTCAGAGATTATAGCTGAACAATACAATTTTCTCATACACGGTATAGGCGTAACCTTGCCGGCAAAGCAGTTGAGGATATCGGCTTTGAAAACAGATGACTATAGATTTGATGCTCGCCGTCATACTGTTTTATAAAGTAAAAGAGCTGCGTTCCATCAGGACCGGCAGCTCAAGATTCTTAAATTATTGCATTAAGCTATTTTTGTTTTCTTCTTGTTTCATATTTCATAAAGCCGAATAACTTGAAGAAAACTTGTACTAATAGGATTACATCTTTTTCTTCTTCTTAATTCTTTCGGTCAATTTCGGGACAATCGTAAGCAAATCGCCTACAATCCCATAATCTGCAACCCTGAAAATCGGTGCATTCTCATCCTTATTAATCGCTATGATAACATCTGATCCTGACATCCCTGCAAGGTGCTGGATTTGTCCGGAGATTCCACATGCAATATATACTTTAGGACCGACAGTTTTTCCGGTTTGCCCTACTTGATGAGCATGCGAAATCCAGCCTGCATCAACTGCTGCACGTGAAGATCCTACCGTACCGCCTAACACTTCCGCTAACTCTTCTATCAATTTAAAATTTTCCGGCTTGCCGATTCCACGACCGCCGGAAACAATAATTTCTGCACCTTCCAAATCAACATAACCTGCATCTTCATCTACTATTACCTCCACAATTCGGGAAAGAATTTTTTCTTGTGGAAAGTCTATATCCTTGGTAATAACTTCAAAGTTAGGAGAAATTTCGTATTCTTGCTTCTCAAAAACACCCGGGCGAACTGTTCCCATCTGCGGTCTATGCTCTGCACAGATAATCGTAGCCATGAGATTTCCGCCAAAAGCAGGACGGGTCCATTGAACCTCTTTCTTCTCAACATCAAAAGCCAATGCAGTACAATCTGCCGTTAAACCCGTATGTAAACGACTTGACATACGTGGGCCCAAATCTCTTCCCTGGCTGGTAGCTGAAATTAAAATCACATTCGGTTGATATTCATTGACGGTTTGAACTATCGCATTGGTGTATACATCCGTATTATATTCCGCATATAAATCACCGGTAATTGTAATGGCAGAAGTAGCACCGGATTTTTTGACTTGCTCGATAGCTTTGTCCACGTTCTTGCCGACGATCAAAGCAATGACTTCCTCATTTACCTGATCTGCCATCACACGAGCTTGTCCTAAAAGTTCCAACCCGCCATTTTTCGCAGAGCCATCTTCTCTCGTTTCTATATAAACCCAAAAATTCTTATTATCAAACATATCCACCCCTCACCGTCAATACAATTTAACTTTTTCAAGCTCTGCGGCAAATTTCTCAAATGCCTCATCAGGATTGTCTTCTCTGATGATAATACCATCCGTCTTGACATCCGGTGTAAAAGATTTCACAACTCGAGTTGGTGAACCATTTAAACCGATTTTTGTATCGTCTATTCCTGCTAAATCATCATAATTGATTTCTTTAATTTCCGCTCTCTTGGATTTCATTTTATTTTTAATGGAAGCAAAGCGCAAATCATCTGTTTTAGTAAACGTAACCAGCACCGGAAGTTGAGCTTCGACAACCACTTTTCCTTCATCAAGCTCACGAGTAATCAACGCCTTATTCTTTTCTTCATTTAAGCTAATATTTATGGCGTAAGTAATTTGATGCAACCCGAGATGTTCTCCCAATTGTGGTCCTACCTGAGCAGTATCTCCGTCAATCGCTTGCTTACCACAAAAAATCATATCGAAAGAACCTTCTTGTTCTACTATCTTCGCTACAGATTGAGATAAAATATAGCTCGTTGCATAGGTATCAGATCCGCCAAATTTACGATCCGTAATCAGATAAGCCGATTCTGCTCCGACCGCTAAGCAATCTCTCAATATTGATTCCGCTTGCTGCGGTCCCATGGAAGCAACAACAATTTTTACATTGTCAGGATCTTTATCCTTCAGCTGCAACGCTTGCTCTAAAGCATAAGCGTCATAGGTATTCAGGATACTCGGAACACCGGTCCGAATCAACGTTTTCTTTACCGGATCAATTTTTATTTCTGTGGTATCCGGCACTTGTTTTACGCAAACTAAAATATTCACTAAACCCCTCCACTCTTAATTCTTAATTCCTGTTCTATTAGAAAAATAGTCAGGTTTGCTGAACTAACCAGCAAACCTTTTTCACTGTACCTTATTTAGCGGACAATCGGTTCGGCACTCCACAACAGAATGATCCATCATATACTATCTACTCTATTTAAATGTCCCCAGATAACCATCTTCATAACTTCAGAGGTACCTTCATAAATTTCAGTGATTTTTGCATCTCTCATCATGCGTTCTACCGGATATTCTCTCGTGTATCCGTATCCGCCGAACAACTGTACTGCCTGCCATGTAACCTCGCGAGCTGTTTCTGAACATAAGAGCTTAGCCATTGCTGCTTCTGTTGAATAAGGAACTCCTTCATCTTTCAGGCAAACTGCTCTGTATAACGTCAATTTGGAACTCTCAATACGTGAATACATATCTGCTAATCTAAATTGAGTATTTTGGAATTTCGCAAGTGGTCTGCCAAACTGTTCGCGTTCTTTAACATAAGCTAAAGCTGCGTTAAATGCTCCCTCTGCTATACCCAATGCTTGAGCACCGATACCTAAACGTCCGCCATCCAGTGTCGCCATTGCAACACCGAAACCTTTATTCAGTTCACCCAGCAGATTTTCTTTCGGTACTTTGACATCTTCAAAGATTAGCTCATAAGTTGCTGAAGCACGAATTCCCATTTTTTTCTCTTTTGTACCAAAGCTGAATCCCGGCATTCCCTTTTCCAGAATAAATGCACTGATACCTCTATTGCCCAGCTCTCTGTCCGTCATAGCAAAGATTATATAAATATCAGCATAGTATCCGTTAGTTATGAAAATCTTGCTCCCATTTAATAAATAATAATCACCTTTATCTTCTGCTTTCGTTTCTTGTCCGGCTGCATCAGTACCTGCTCCCGGTTCTGTCAAGCCGAATGCTCCTAATTTTTCTCCGGTTGCTAACGGTATCAAATATTTTTGTTTTTGTTCTTCTGTTCCATAATTGTAAATCGGCCAAGCTGCCAGTGATGTGTGTGCTGACACAATAACACCTGTACTGGCACATGCTTTAGAAATTTCTTCTACTGCTACGACATAATCTAAATTAGTCATACCTGAACCACCGTACTCTTCCGGAAATGGAATGCCTAAAAATCCCAATTCAGCCATTTTAGCTACCATTTCCTCCGGAAATCTTTCTTCTTCATCAATTTCCGCCGCAATAGGTTGAATTTCTTTTTCCGTGAATTCTCTAACCATTTCCTGCAATAATTGTGTTTCATCCGTAAATTTGAAATCCATAATATCCCTCTCTTTTTATTATATTTGTATTCAATGCATCTTGTCATTTTCAACTGTAATTGCAAAAATATTATAGTTTATTTTTGCTAAAAAGTTAAATTGAATCAATAAAACGTTATTCTCGGATTTTGTCTTTAAGACTGTTAATTGCCGGATTGTATAATCAACTGATTTTCTACTACTTCCCGATGGTTCAATTAATTGCTCTGTAAAAAGGACATAAACAGGCGTATTTATCAATATTTTATCTCCGGGTTCTGAGAAAGCACGCACTCCTGCATATAAACCTTGGACTACGCCATTTAACTGAACAATCCAAGACGGATCAATCTCTAAATTGTGCCTGGTTTTCAGCCATAACACAACTCATCACTTTTATTAAAATATTAAACCAAAAACAGCTATCTGCTAATTATAGTATATAGAGCCTCGATTGTTTTTAACACAAAATTTTTTTGATGTTTGATAGTTTCTGCAAATTCATATTGATCATTGTAGGTTGATCAAGTCCAATTCAAGCAAACAGGTCTAATCGAAATCGCATATACCGCATAAAGTCGGGTCACAGTATAAACAACTACCTGAACAAGAACAGTTTATTATTTCTTCCTCACTGGGAAAATGATGGTGCTCAATTTTACTTGCTTCTTCAACCAGACTGGCAAAGCTTATATTGTTCAAACTCTCAAACCAAACTGCAAATTCTTCCTTGGTCGGCAGGGATGAACACTTGATAAATTTATCATTCAAAACCGTAATCGGAAAAGCCTCATCTCCTATTTCAGATAGCTTTTCATAAATAATAGTATCTGTCAAAAATCTGCCGGGCGAATCTTGAAAACTGATCATCTCAAAAGGAATGCCGTCACGCTTTGCTATTGCTGCATAATCGAGATAATCTTCATAAGACTCCTTTTCTTCCAGAGGAATTAAAAAAGGTACTGTATAATAAATCAATAATTTATTCATAAAATCATCCTTGACAATTTGTTGTAACAAAACTTGATTACCTTTTAATTTACAGTATTTTTCACAAAACAACTGTAACAAGTAATACAAGGTGAACTTCACAACAAAGCAAGGTTCTACAGATCAAGGTAATAATTGAGAAAGAACTTCATTTAATCCAACTATTCTCTGTTTTTTGAATTTCAGACTTTATCAGCTTATTAAATTATTTGCTTACACAAATATATTATTTTACGATTCTTGTTAACGTACTGAAAATTATTTTTATGTCATATAGAATAGATGTTTTTTCAATACTTTTTAAATTATACTTCATCTTTTCCGGTAAAATTACTTCAATATACATTTTGTCAGCATCTTCTGCATTTGTTAAAATTTGTTCTTCATCCTTATACTTAATACTTGTCTCTGATGTGACACCTGCCGGTAGTAACAGCGTTGCCAGCATTTCATTGCTATAAGCATCAACATATTTTTTTACCTCCGGTCTGGTTCCTACAAAACTCATATCACCTGTTAGTATGTTTATAAGTTGCGGGATCTCATCTAATCTATATTTTCTAAGAAATTTACCGGCTTTGGTGATTCTTGTATCATCGGAAACCGTTATCTGTGTACCAAGTTTATCAGCATCTTTTACCATTGTTCTAAACTTAAATATCTTAAAAATTCTGCCATATTGAGTCACTCTTTCTTGCCTGTAGAATATTCCGCCTCGTGAATCAATAGTAATAATCAATCCTATTATCAACATAATGGGGAATAGAAGAATCAATAAAGATAAAGAGCCTATCACGTCTAATAGTCTTTTTATAAAGAGAGTCCATTTTTTATTAAATAAAATATCATAATATGGCTTTATTTCCTCTTTTTTCATAAAGTTCGGCAATTTTTCCCAATTTTTAAATATCATAAAACCTCAAAACTATTAAGCCTTATTTTCATAAAGATCTTGTTTTATTTAATTTGCTAAGTATACACAATCCTATCTCAAAATAAAATTTGTATTTGAACAAAACTGTATCATATGTCTATTGTCTATTATTTTATTAATTTAGCAAGTTATTTGAATTAATGGCAATTAAAACTGCTTCCCTATCACCTGATTATATTAATAAAATAAGTACGGCAAGCAGAAAACTCTCTCTCTTTGATACGCCTTTATAATAATAAAACTTTTATGATATTAACAATTTAAAAGACTACCTCAAATTGTTTTTCATTTTGAGATAGTCCTATTGAAACAATTTATATCAATTTTTGATTTTGCATAGAAAAGGAAAGTTTTTGCAGATTCTTCCCTTTATTGTTTACTTTATTGTTTATTTAATGAATATTAAAAATATTGCTGACCATATTAAAATATAATTATAGATTGCCGTCTTCTTTTGCCATATGCATTAATAGATCAACTGTACGGTTTGAATAACCCCATTCATTGTCATACCAAGATACAACTTTGAAGAAACGTTTTTCGCCGGGTAGATTGTTTTGCAGTGTGGCAAGTGAATCATAAATTGAAGAGCGCGAATCTCCAATGAAGTCAGTTGAAACAACTTCTTCATCACAATATCCCAAGATACCTTCGAGATAGGTCTCTGATGCCTTTTTCATCAATGAATCAATTTCTTCGATTGAGGTATCGCGTTTAGCTGTGAATGTTAAATCTACAACTGATACTGTCGGTGTGGGAACACGGAAACTCATTCCGGTCATAATGCCGTCAACTTCCGGAATTACTTGACCGACAGCTTTAGCTGCACCGGTTGTGGAAGGAATAATGTTAATGGCGGCAGCACGTCCACCTCGCCAGTCTTTTTTCGAAGGACCGTCAACAACTTTTTGTGTAGCTGTATAGGAGTGGATTGTAGTCATCAAGCCTTTTTCAATACCGATGCCTTCTTCCAAGATTACTTTAACTACCGGAGCTAAGCAGTTTGTTGTACAAGAAGCATTGGAAACTAAATTATGTTTTGCGGAATCATATTCATTTTCATTAACACCGACAACCATTAATTTAACTTCGCCTTTACCGGGAGCTGAAATAATTACTTTTTTCGCACCGGCTTCCAAGTGACCTTTAGCTTGATCTGAATGAGTAAATAAACCTGTTGATTCAACAACATAATCTACACCTAACTCTTTCCAGGGTAAACTACTCGGTTCTCTTGTTGCCATGATACATTTTGTTTTGTTTGTACCGTTTACGATAATGATATCGTCTTCTTCCAAACTTGGATCTGATTTTTCAGTATCGAGTTCATGCCGGAATTTACCTTGTGTAGAATCATATTTTAGCTGATATGCAAAATATTTTGCATTTGTACTAACATCAGCAACTGCTACGATATCAATTTTATCACCCAACAGTCCTTGGTCACAAATTGCTTCAAAAACCATACGCCCAATACGTCCAAAACCGTTTATACCTACTCTAATTGCCATTAATTATTCCTCCTAATTTCGTTAAAAACAATGCACCGCATTATTTTTATATTATAATATACTAACCTTTATTAATTTTACCTTATCAATTTTACTCGATAATGCTTTGATTTTCAAACCATTTTGCAACTTTGAAGCTTTTAACGATCAAAACATCAAATTTGCTAAATTCATTCGAGCAAACAATCAGTTTTTAGTCATTATTACTTGCAAATCATGTGACTCAGGCTTTTAAAATCGGATTACGGGCAGCTTTGGTTTCATCCGGTCTGGTAATCGGCTTATCATGCGGCGCATTTTTTAATAACTCAGGATTTTCGACCGCTTCTTCTGCAATTGCATTGAATGCATCCGCCAATCCTTCCAAACCCTCCAAGGTTTCCGTATCTGTCGGTTCAACCATCATCGCTTCCGGTACAATTAATGGAAAATATACCGTAGGCGGATGATAACCGTAATCAATCAGGCGTTTTGCAATGTCAGTAGTTATTACGCCGTACTTCTCCTTTTGCCAAGCAGCAGTAATAACAAACTCATGCATTGCCGGCTCATTATAGGGAACATGGTATGAATTCCGCACACGTTCCAAAAGATATCTCGCATTGGCAACAGCCGCTTCCGAAACTTCAGCTAAACCTTGTCTGCCATAAGCCAGAATATAAGCATATGTTTTAACACAAACCGAAAAAGAGCCGGTAAATGCCCTCACTTTGCCGATTGATTGAGGACGATCATAGTCTAAAATAAATTTAGCACGATTAGAATTGTCTGTTTTTTTAATTACCGGTTTCGGTAAAAACGGTTCCAATATTTTCTTAATTCCGACCGGACCAGCACCGGGTCCGCCACCGCCATGCGGTGTACCGAATGTTTTATGAACATTGAGATGCACAACATCAAACCCCATATCACCCGGCCTGGTTTGCATCAAAATCGCATTGGCATTTGCACCGTCGTAATAACATAAACCGCCGGCAGCATGAACTAATCCGGTAATTTCTTGTACATCTTTTTCAAACAAGCCTAAAGTGTTGGGATTGGTTAGCATGATACCTGCAACTTTGTCATCAATTTTTTGTTTCAAATCTGCAACATCAATTAAACCGTCAGTATTTGATTTAATCTCTCTGATCTCAAATTCCGCCATAGCAGCTGATGCCGGATTGGTTCCATGAGCAGAATCAGGAATTAACATCACTTTCCGTGCAAAATCTCCGTTTGCTTCATGGTAAGCTTTAATCATCATAATTCCGGTCAACTCACCATGAGCTCCTGCCGAAGGCTGAAAAGTAAAATAATCCATGCCTAAAATATCATTTAACTGTTGTTCCAAATTATAAAGTAAAGTCAAATTACCTTGGACAGTTTCCACCGGCTGGAGCGGATGTGTATTTCTGAACCCGGGCAAGTTAGCCATATTTTCATTGACTTTCGGATTATATTTCATCGTACAGGAACCCAAAGGATATGGACCGTTTTCGACTCCGAAGTTCTTCGAAGACATATTCGTATAGTGGCGCAAGACCTGAATTTCAGATAAATTCGGTATATCCAAATCTTCTTGTCGCAAGAGATCTTCACCATAAAATTCTGCAAAATTCGGCTTTATCACATCACATTTTCGCAAAATACGATTTGCATTATCTCCGGTCTCCGGCAAATCGAAAATTAAATTTGTCTGATATTTCATGTCAGCCTCCCAGTACGTTTTCATTCCGAATTAAGTTAGATACCAAAGTCACAAAATCATCCATTGCTTTTTTTGATTTTTTCTCGGTGACTGCCAGTAACCATATATCGTCTGATAATGCTAAACCGCCGATTACTCGATGTTCTAATAGTTTTTTATTTAATAAATCAAGTGAACCGCCATATTTTAGTTTGAGAGCAAATTCTCTGAAAAACGGTTTGTTGTAAACTAGCTCAAATAAGCCTGTCTGAATTAATTTTCCTTGTAAATAAATCGCTTTAGCCGCAGATTGTTCTGCCACTTCTTTCAAACCGGAACTTCCGTTGAGTGCTAAATAAATTGTAGCTGCAGTTGCCAGCAGAGCTTGGCTTGTACAGATATTGGAAGTGGCTTTTTCACGACGAATATGCTGCTCTCGGGCTTGCAGCGTCAAAACATAAGCAATTTTCCCCTCTGTATCTGTAGTCTGACCGGCAATTCTGCCCGGCATCTTGCGCATCAACTTTTGTTTTGCTGCCAGAAAACCTACCGCAGGTCCGCCGAAATTCAAGGGAATTCCTAATGGTTGTGCTTCACCGCATGCAATATCTACGCCAACTTCTCCGGGCGATCTAAACATTGCCAGGCTGATTAAATCGCAGGAAACAACCGACAAAGCCTGATTTTGTTCCGCCTTTTTTACTAATGCTCTCATATCTTCGACTATACCGAAAAAATTCGGGCTTTGAATCAAAAATCCGGCATAATCATCACCGGAAGGATATGTTCCTGCCGCAGTGCCTTGCTCATTCAAAGCACCCACCTCTACTGCCAGACCGGCAGCATGGAAGTATGTTTTGATTGTTGCTAAATATTCCGGATTCAATCCCTCGGAAACCCATACTTTTGATTTTTTCGTCTGACGACAAGCTAAAAGCAAAGCTTCAGCTGCTGCTGAGGCACCATCGTATATCGAAGAATTTGAAACATCAAGTCCGGTTAAGCGACAGATATAGCTTTGCCATTCAAAGATAGCTTGGAGAGTACCTTGTGACATTTCCGCCTGATATGGTGTGTAGGAAGTTAAAAATTCCTGTCTGCCGATCAGATGATCAATCACAGCCGGGGTGTAATGATCATAAAAACCGGCACCTAAATATGAATCATATTGATCAACTCTTTGATTGCGTTCGGCCAAGTTAGTCAATTGAGCAATTATTTCCTGTTCACTTAAACCTTGAGCGTTTAAGCCGGAAAAATTCATGTTTTTAATTTTTATTTCATCCGGAATGATATCGAATAAATTTTCTAATTTTAATCCGACTGACTCCAAAAGTTCAGTACGTTTTTCCCTGCTAATAGGTATATATCCACTCATATGTTTCTCCGATCGATAATGTATGTTCCGTTAATTAAAGACGAAGAAATCCCAAGAGTTCTTATTATCTTCAATTTATCTTCAATCAAACAGAACTATATGTGTGAATTATTCAGTAATTTCTTGATATTTTTTAGCATCCAACAAATCTTCAATTTGTTCAGGATCTGATACTTTGATTTTTATAATCCAAGCAGCATAAGCATCTTCATTGATCAATTCCGGTTCTTCCTCCAGATCCTCATTGAATTCCAACACTTCACCGTCAACCGGCATGAAAAGATCTGATGCAACTTTGACTGATTCAACACTGCCGAAAATTTCACCCTTTTCTAATTTTTCACCAACTGAATCAGCTTCTACATAAACAATATCTCCCAACTCCTCTTGGGCAAAATCCGATATTCCGATTGTTGCGGTATCACCGTCGAACAAAATCCATTCATGTGAATCTACGTAATAACGATCATCTCTATACTCAGCCATATTTTTCCTCCAAAGTTGTAAAATTTAATTATTTATACATATTGAACCGAATTGTTTGGTCTTAGCTTACTTGATCATGTTTGATTCGCTGCCGACTAAATAATACAGTATTAATAAAATTTTTATACAAAAGGTGTTGTTGTAATCTTATAAATGTGATTTTTACGCCTGATTGCAACTTCAACTTTTGTCGTATTTTCTGCCAAATCTGTTGAAACTAATGCAAAAGCAATGCCTTTATTCAAAGTCGGAGAAAAGCTGCCGGATGTAATATAACCTATTTCTTGGTCTTGTATAAAAACCCTATAACCGTCACGCGGTATCGATTTATCTTGAGAAATCAGCGCAATCAACTGCCTTTGTTGTTTATCCACCATAGCTTTGCCGACAAAGTCACGCTCTAATTCAACAAATTTACCCAAGCCGGCTTCTAAAGGATTAATTTCCGAACTCAATTCATGCCCGTATAAAGGCAATCCTGCCTCCAATCTTAAAGCATCACGTGCTCCCAAACCGCAAGGTTTGACATTTTCCTTTAATAAGTTCTGCCACAGCTTGATTGTATCGGTAACAGGCAAATAAACCTCATAACCGTCTTCACCGGTATAGCCGGTTCGAGAAACAACCATGCGCTTATCATCTAGCGGAAAACTCACCTGCCTGAATCTCTTTAAAGCTTCAACTCTTTCCGAGATATTTAAATCAGGATAGATTGGAGCTAATGCATTTATAGTCGGAGTTAAGCTACCCGTACCCTGAATTGCAATTAAACCATAATCAGCCGTTTCATTAATTATTAAAATCTCGTTTTGCCGATCATACTTTGTCAACATCACTTCTAAATAGGCAAAATCTTTATCCGTATTCGCAGCATTGACTACTAACCAATAATCATCTGTATCCAATTGATAAACCATTAAATCATCTGCAACACCGCCATCTTCATAGCAAAGAAATGCATAGTTGGTCAATTCCGGATTTTTATGGCTGATTTTGCGCGATAAAACATAATCCAGAAATTCTCCGGCACCTGCTCCTAAAATTCTGATTTCTCCCATATGTGATACATCAAACATCCCCTGAGCTTGACGAACAGTCAGAGTTTCATCTTTGATTCCGGTATATTGCACAGGCATTTCCCAACCGGCAAAATCGACCATTTTTGCATTAAGCGCAAGATGCTCATCATAAAGTATCGTTCTGTTCATTACTTACCCACTTTCCGGTAAATTAACGCTTCAAATCTTTAAATGTTTTTAAGAGAGAACTTGCCCCTTGATAAATAAAAGCAGCATCAATACCGCCTAAAAACAGACGATAGCCCATATCATAATATGTCTGCATATTGCTTTCTGATGCAAATATGCCGGATGCAACATTATATTTTTTGCAAGTTGTGGCAATTTTTTCTATATTAGCCTGAACTTCCGGATGATCAACCTCTCCCATAATATTCATACTGTAACTTAAATCTACAGGTCCTACAAAAGCCACATCAATGCCCGGAACCGACAGGATTTCTTCTAAATTTTTTACTGCAGAATGATGTTCAATTTGTAAAATTACCAGAATATTTTTATTTGCATTTTTTATATAGTCAGGATCACCTCCACCACTAAAATACAAAGCTGCACGACCTGCACCTACTCCACGAACACCTTCCGGGGGATATTTACAGTAAGAAACAACTCTCTCGGCAGTTTCTTTATCGTTTACCATGGGTATCATAATACCGCCTGCACCCGTATCCAGCGCTCTTTTAATTAAAGCCATATCATGCCAAGGCACTCTAACTAATGGTACTGTATTTGTTTTTTGGATCAGGCTGACCATTACTCCGACCTTTTCTAAATCCATAGAACCATGTTCTTGATCAATCATAATACAGTCCGCTCCTACACTGGATAAAATTAAAGAAGTGTCGTAACTTGTTGTCATTTGCCAAGTTCCAAAAGCGGCTTCTCCCTTAAGTAATTGTTCTTTCAGTGGATTTTTCATAGTTCATCTCCTTTTTTCAATTTAACAGAACTCTCTCAATCTCTATCAATGATCTTCCTCATTAATAAATTTTAAAATATCGTCCAGACCACCGTCAAGTACTCAGAAGAGTTTCTCAGTACTGTTTAGAGGGATGTATTTCCTGCATTTAATATGGGTCATAATATTTTTGGAGAAACCGATACATTATCTGAGTGTTAGCTAATGCAAAAGTTTAATAATTAAGAAAAATTAAAAATGATCATCTTTTGTTAATTAAATCCTAAACTTTAATAATTGTTTACTTTGTTCAGCTTAACATATAATAGAATTAATCTAAGCGAGGTGTACAAATGACCGATATTTCTACAATTAATCCCCACACCAATATATTTTTGCTTCAAAAGCAAAATGCAGTAAATATAAAAAAGCAAGATATTATCATTAAAGTTGATGACTTAAAGAAAGTATATCGAGTAGGAAAACAACCCGTCTTTGCATTAAATGGAGTATCTTTCGAAATCGAACGCGGCGAGTTTTGCTCGATTGTGGGCACATCCGGTTCCGGAAAATCAACCTTACTTAATTTGATGGCAGGTCTTGAACCGCCAAGCAAGGGTAGTATCATTATCAATAATTTGCCGATTGTCGGTTTAAGCGAAAAAAAACTGGTTGATTTCAGACGAGATCAGGTAGGCTTTGTCTTTCAATCTTTTAATTTAATTCAGACCATGACAGCTTGGGAAAATGTAGCATTACCTTTGATTTTTCGTGGCACACCAATCAGCAAACGTAAAAAAATTGCAATTAGAATACTCAATAAATTGGGTCTGAATACCCATGTTTATCATAAACCGAATGAATTGTCCGGCGGGCAACAACAGCGCGTCGGTATTGCCAGAGCTCTGGTCGTAAATCCGGCAATTGTTTTTGCCGATGAACCTACAGGAAATCTTGACTCAGCTACCAGTGCGGAAATATTGCAATTAATGCAAAAAATATCAAGAGAAAATAATCAAACTTTAATTATGGTCACTCATGATGAACATTTAGCTCAATATGCGGATCGAATTTTTCGTATTTCTGACGGTAAAATAATAGCCATTGAGAAGGGATCTAAAAACAATGAATAACATAAAATCGCAAGCTTATAAAACCAACACTGTCAAAAGAATAACAGGCTTATTATTAAGCATTTTTCTATCAATGAATATTTTTGCTTTTGGTTATAACAAAACTGTATTCGCCGGAGATATTAATGATTCACCAAAAGCTCCGGAAACAATTTCTCCGGATACCGATTCATCTTCTTCGACATCTGATCCGACAACTAGTCCAACATCTGATCCGACAATTAGTCCAACAACTGATCCGACAATTAGTCCAACAACTGATCCGACAACTAGTTCAACAACTGATCCGACAACTACGCAAACTCCTGCACCAATATATCAACCTAAACGAGCTCATATTTTAGTAGGCGAAAAACCGATGCTCGACGGCAATACCGGTGATACCATCTCGGTAGAAATTCCCCTAATTAATGTCGGTTCCGGTTATGCTTTCGATGTTTCTGCGACATTGAAAATTGATAATAATGATGACATTTTTCCTTTTAAAGTCGAAAAAACGGTTTACAATGCTTCACTTACAAATAAATTTTTCAGTATTAGTGAACTGATCGAAAAAGATAGCTTCACAAATATTGCAACCGCATCAAGAAGCCTTGATTTTGGCAATTTAAAAATTAAAGATGATTTAGTTTCCGGTTATTATCGCATTAATTTTGAAATTATTTTCAGCGATGAAAATGGTTTCGGTAAAACCGCCGAACGTTATTTCTTTGTAAAAATCTCAAATCCTGACCTACCGGACGTCAATATGCAGGAACCGGATAATGATCCGAATAACAGTTTCGATCCTGGTTCATTTTCACAAGGCGGTTATGTCAGCGGTGTATCCGGCTCTGAAGAAGAAAATAAATCAATTCCTCGTGTAATGAGTACCGGTTTTACCACTGATCCGGAAAATATACTCGGCGGTACTGAATTTACTGCCAAAATCAAACTGAAAAACACTTCGAAGACTTCCGATGTAAAAAACATCAGAGTTACTTTAAGCAGTATGGGCGAAAATGCAGCGGTTTTCATGCCTGTAAGCGGCGCTTCCACAATGTATATTGAAAAAATAGAAAAAGATACGGAAATCGAACAGGAAGTTAAACTTAAAACAAATGCTGCGATCGAACAAAAGGCTTATCCGCTTGAATTAAAATTTGAATATGAGGATGCTAAAGGTAATCCCTATACTGCCGAAGAATCTATTTCAATTATGGTTTATCAGGAATTGCGTTTTGATTTAAGTAAAATAGAAATCATGCCCGATACTCTGGAAGTGGGCGATGATGCTAATATTATGTTCAGTGTATTCAACAAAGGCAAAGCAACTCTTTATAACTTAACAATTGTAATTCCGGAGGGTGCTTTGGAAAAAAATGAAATCTTTATCGGAAATTTGGAATCCGGAAATTCTAAAGATGTTGATTTTATGGTAAAAGCAATGCAAGCCACATTTGATAACGAAATTCCTTTCCAAATTACATTTGAAGATGCTGTGGGCAAAGTAACTAAAATCGATAAATCGTTCGAATTATATATCAATGAAGGCGGCAGTTATATGGAAGAATTCCCCGGCGAAGAATTTCCCGGCGGTGAATTCCCGATGGGAGATAATCCGAACATGATGGGTGAAGAAATGACAAAATTCCCTTGGTGGGGTTGGGCTGCAATTGGAGCAGGCGGACTTATTATACTCGGTATCATTGTAAAAATTATACGAATCCGCAAAGCAAAAAAAGAACAGGCTGAAATCGATGAAATGGTATGATCTGCTTAGTTTAAGTCTAACTAATTTATGGCGTCGCAAATTACGTTCTATATTGACTCTGCTAGGAGTCATTATCGGTACAGCATCAATAGTAACCATGCTTTCAATCGGCATCGGACAAAGTGAGGCAATGATGGCTATGATCGATCAGTCATCTGATTTGACCACCGTTAACGTGAGAAATGATGAAGGCGGCATGATGATTGATTTGCGCGGCAATGTCAGCCAAATTGAAGCAAGTAAAAAGAAATTAAATATGGAAACGGTAAATGAAATCAGACAATTGCCAAATGTCAAATACGCATCGCCTGTTCTCAATATTTCAATTCGTGTTCAGCAAGGTGTTTACGAAAATTATATTTATATTGAAGGTATGACTGCCGATGCACTTGCTACGAAAAAAATCCACATTATAGAAGGCGAACTACCGGATTTCACAAAAAAACAAGATCATTTACCATTAATTATCGGCAGCGATCTTGCCAACCAATTCTACAATCCGAATTCTCATCATTGGGAACCTGCAGAAGTTGATTTAATTAATAAACCAAGTTTTGCAACTTGGGATATAGATGCATATTATAATTCCCAAGGCGGTGAAGGTACACCACCTAAAAAACATTTATTACATGTTGACGGAATCATGGGATCACCTGACGAACAATATTGGTCACCGAATTTATATTCGGCTTATACGGAAATTGGACAGCTGGAAGATTTTTTGCATCAAACATTCAAAGGTAAAGCTTGGCCCGGCCAACCAAAATCCAAAAGCGGCAAACCTGTGGGTGAAGTCATCTACAATAGTATAATTGTCGGTTCAACCGATTTGGAACATACCAAAGAAATCATGGAACAAATCCGCGATATGGGTTTTCAGGTTGATTCGAATATTGAATTTATCGATTCAATGCGTCAGCAATCGGCTAATCAACAAATGATTCTCGGCGGGATAGGCGGTATTTCACTTTTCGTTGCTGCAATCGGCATTGCCAATACCATGATGATGTCTGTCTATGAAAGAACAAAGGAAATCGGCATATTCAAAGTTTTAGGATGTAGTCTCAAGAATATTCGCAACATCTTCTTGGCGGAAGCATGTCTTATCGGTTTAATCGGCGGTATTTTAGGAATTGGCTTGAGTTTCATTGTTTCCGCAATATTAAACAATGCATCCGGTCAAGGTATGGAAGCACTCGGAATATATCCTGTAGGTGCAGACGGAAGTCCGCTATCAATCATCCCGTTATGGCTGGTTGCAGGAGCAATCGGGTTTGCAACAATTATCGGTATGCTGGCAGGTGTCATGCCCGCTCGTCGTGCTATGAAATTATCCGCATTAGAAGCCTTAAGAACCTAATTCCTAATCAGATTATTCATTTTTTTCGGTATCGTCTGAATTTTCGGTAATTGTTCAAAGATAAAGATTAAACAAATCGAAACTTCCGTTAGCCAATCATCTTTATCATATAAAAGTGAAGACTACTATAACCTTCACTTTTATATTAATAATTCGGAATTTACTAAACTTAAACTATGAGTCAAAACCAACTTTTCTGCGTTGGACTTGTACACTTTTTATGCTTATCTGATTATTTAACGGTACAACTTAATTGTGCACCTTCGTTAAATACCATTACTGATGTTTAAAAAGCAGATGTTGGTCTGTATGATCTTGACGATAGTTCTTCAAAAACTCTGCCAATCTGCCGACTGCTTCTGTTAATACTTCTGCTTCAGGCAAAAATACTATACGGAAATGATCCGGTTCAACCCAATGGAATCCACCACCCCTAACCAATAAAACATGTTGTTCTCTTAGAAAATCAAAAACAAATCTCTCATCACTTGTAATACCAAAACGCTCAATGTCCAGTTTCGGAAAAACATAAAAAGCTGCCTGTGGGCGAACATAAGATAAACCATCTACTTTATCCAATGCATTGCATACCGCTTCTCTTTGTTCATGTATTCTGCCACCGGGACTAATCATCGCTTTGGTTTCTTCCAGTGAAGTGAGAGCCGGCGGTACAGCAAGTTGAGCCGGAGTATTCGAACAAAGTCGCATTGACGATAACATATTCAAACCTTCAATATAACTTCTCACAGCAATTTTCGGACCTGAAAGACACATCCAGCCGAGACGAAATCCTGCAATCAAATGAGATTTTGAAAGACCGTTTAGAGTAATGCAGAATAAATCAGGAGCTAATGCGGCAATAGATGTATGTTTTATATCGTCCATTATCAAACGATCATATATTTCATCGGAAAAAATGATTAGTTTATGCTCACGAGCTAATTTAACAATTTCTAACAAAATTTCTTCAGAATATACCACTCCGGTCGGATTATTCGGATTAATTACCACAATGGCCTTGGTTTTATCATTAATTTTGGCACGCATATCGGCAATATCCGGCTGCCAATTTGATTTTTCATCACAAATATAATGCCTAACCGTTCCGCCGGCTAAGGTTGCCATAGCTGTCCATAAAGGATAATCAGGTGCCGGGATTAATATTTCATCGCCATCATCCAAAAGACCTTGCATGCAAATTTGGATTAATTCTGAAACACCATTACCGGTGTAAACATCGTCTGGTGTAACTCCTTCAATACCCTTATTCAAACTATATTTGGCAATTGCTTCTCTGGCATCATATAAACCCTTGGAATCGGAATAGCCTTGAGCTTTTCTTAGACCATCAGCAACACCGTTCAAAACTTCTTGCGGTGCGTGAAAACCGAAAGCGCCCGGATTTCCGATATTCAATTTTAAAATTTTAATTCCTTCATTTTCCATGCGCATTGCTTCATCCAGCGCCGGTCCTCTTACATCATAAGCTACATTAAACAGCTTTGAAGATTTCTGAAAAGTTCTCATAAAAACCTCCTCTAAAATAAAAACGCCCAAACAGATACTTCTGTTTAGGGCGAACATAGTCCGTGTTACCACCTAAATTCGATCTGCTTCACAGCTGACCGCACTCACTAAGTATTTTTATACTTTTTCCTTATATCGTCAGGACTTACGGCGGAGCTTACTTAGCTGATTGCTGTTCGGTCCGCGGCTCAAAGGCGGCTCGTTTCTGTCCGAATTATGCCAAATAAGTTTTCATTGTAACTTAATTTTAAATCATGTAGTCTAAAGTTAAATACTGAATTTTTCAATCTTAAACTTAATATTTAATCTAAAGTCAAGTTAAATTGATTTAACTTTCATTTCTATGCCTGAAAAACAATTCAATTATTCGGAAATCAACTTCTTCCTTCTCATTGCCTTAAATCATATTAAATTGTAAAACAACTATATCAAATCAACCATCTCAATGCAAATTCACTTTTTCATCGATAATAGATTCTTAATAACAAGATCATTTTAACATTTAATTGCATTATTTTGCTTTCTAAATTCCGTTTTGCTAAAGTCTATTCTGTTCACAACCGATATTGTCACATTTTCAAAATAGACAACTTTGATTTAAAGCCCGGGATTGCAATTATTATCAAAATCAGGGATCTATAACTTCCACCGGAGTCGTAGTACCTGACGGATAATCAGGATTATCCGGTTTGATCGGATCAGAACCGGTTGGATTTTCATCAACGGGAACCTCATAAATCTTGGGTAAAGTTGTGTCGTATTCTTGATGAACAATAATTTTGCTGTTAGGCAAATAACTAAAACGGTAAGTTTTTTGTTCAAAAATTTTCTCGCTCAATGGACTCAAAAGATAGATTTGATCATTAATGATCAAATTATTACCTTGTACTTCAATTTCCTCACTTTGTGCTTCAATCGTTTTCGTATTGCCCTGAATTAAGTTTATTAAATCCAATACCTTAGGTTGAGTATCAAGATATATAACAAAAATAAAAATAATAGTGATTAAGACCGGCAGTAAGAATGATATACCTACTTTGTTTTGTCTGGTCCAATTGGCTTGCAATCTGTTGATTAACAATGCAAGCAAAGCAATTGCCAGTGTCAGACTGACACCTAATGAAAATAAGAAATAAAAAGGCACGTTTATGCTCCTGCTGCTAAATATTATAATTATAATACCATAATCTCATTATCTGAATAGTTCTGACTCAGGCAGTTTTTTTATTATTTCAATCATTTTAATATTTTTTGCCGGTAAGTTTTAAAATAAAATGAAATATATTTTCAATTTAACTTGTATTTCAAAGCTCATCATGCTGACTATTTAATTATTTTAATACGATAATTACTAATTTTAATTTTGTTTATTTTAGCTGAACTTTTCAGATCATTCACTTATTCTAACATTGCTAATAATTCAGCTTCTATAAGAATTTTGATATTCAGTTGTTGAGCTTTCGTCAATTTACTGCCTGCATTATCACCTGCGACAACATAATCTGTTTTAGCTGAAACAGATGAGGATACACTGCCACCATGATCTTCAATTATTTTTTGTGCTTCTGAGCGTGACATCGTTTGCAATGTTCCGGTTATAACAAAACGTAAATCTTGCAAAACCGGATTATCATTTGTTGATTGAGATCTATCGTGAACCATATTTAAGCCTAATTCCTTAAACTCGGCAATCAGGGCACGTGTTTGCTCTTGAGCAAAATAATCTGCAATAGCTTGAGCACTGGTCGGACCAACATCAGGAACCGATAGCAAATCCTCTTGTTTCGCATTAGCCAGTAAATCAATATCTGGAAAATATTCAATGATGTTCTTCGCTGTTTGCGGACCGATATTATGAATTCCTAAGGCAGCAATAAATCGATCAAATGTATTTGATTTCGATTTTTCAATTGCGTTTAACAAATTATCGACTCGTTTGGTACGTCCGATATCACCTTCGCTTATCAACTGCTCGCGTTTTTCGAATAAACGATAAATATCTGAAAGATGATTTAAATGTCCTTTCTCAAGCAGACGTTCAACAGTCGATTCACCAAGACCTTCAATATCCATGGCACTCTTTGAAGCAAAATATTCGATTCTTCGTGCCAATTGTGCCGGACAATCCGAGCCTGTGCAATATAAATTTGCTCCATCATCCAAGTATTCAGTCGGAGCACCGCAAATAGGACAGTGTTCAGGCAATTCGAACGGCAAGGCTTCAGGCTGACGTTTTGCATAATCTACGGCAATAACCCCCGGTATTATATCACCACCTTTTTGCACGGTTACCGTGTCTCCGATCCTAATATCCAGAGTATTGATATAATCCTGATTATGAAGTGTAGCGCGCGAAACAGTGGTTTGATCTATTACAACCGGTTCCAGGATTGCCATTGGAGTAATTCTACCCGTACGTCCGACATTGACAATCAGATCAAGCACTCTTGTCTGTTGCTGTTCAGGCGGATACTTATAGGCAACTGCCCAACGCGGAGCTTTTGAAGTGCTGCCTAAGATTTCCCTTTGAGCTAGGGAGTCAACCTTGATTACTGCTCCGTCAATCCCATAATCAAGGTTTGGCCGAGCTTGGTTAATAGATTCAATTGCTGCCACAACCTCTTCATCTGTTTGACAAATAAAAAAATCCGGACTGATTGGGAAACCGAGTTTTTTGAGGTGTTCCAGTGCAGAATGATGACTTTGATCCGGAATGTTTTCCCAATATTGCACATTGAAAATAAAAATACTCAAACCACGCTCTTTAACTATATTCGAATCCAGTTGTCGCAATGTTCCGGCGGCTGAATTACGCGGATTGGCGAATGTTTTTTCTCCTTTTTCTATTTGTTGCTGATTTATCTGGTCAAAACGCTGCTTCGTCATATAGATTTCTCCCCGAAGCACCAAATCATTAACAGGCTCTCGCAACACCTGAGGTACAGTCTGAATTTGACGTACATTTTCCGTAACTATTTCGCCCGTAGTTACTCCGTCACCACGTGTTAAAGCTTGAGTTAAAATACCTGATCTATATTCGAGACTAACCGATAAACCATCTATTTTCTGTTCAACAATAAAAGTCACATCAGGATATTGCTCCCGAATATTTTGGGTAAAATTCAAAACCTCTTGCGTTGAAAAAACATCATTCAAACTAAGCATTGGAAAACGATGAGGTGCCGATGCGAATTGACTTGCAACTTGACCCCCGACATGTTGAGTCGGCGAATCCGGTGCAGTAAATTCAGGATATTGGGCCTCCAAGTCTTGTAATCGTCTTAAAAGCAAATCATACTCTGCATCAGATACTAAAGGTGCATCCAGATCGTAGTAAGCTTGATTAAGCTTCTCCACTTCAGCAGTCAATCTCTGAATCTCATTCGCAATCACTTGGACATGACTTGCTTTTTGCTCTTGCGACAAGTCTTGCTCCTTTTGCTTGGCTTCAACTTGATCTAAATCTTCCATTAATCCACCTCAAATTTTATCTTTAATCTTATCAAATCTTATCGGATAAGTTAAGAAAACAGATCAGCATCACGTATATTTATAAGGAGTTCACAATAGTCCGGTCGCATCTGCATTACAAGATACAAATTGATGGACAGTCAGTTGACCCTATAACTTATGATCAGATTGTTTTTGATGAAATAATTTCTCTCACTAAAGTAAGTTTTTCATGGCTGCGAAAATGGTTGAATAATCCGAATTAATGATTATTTTAATACTTCAAATCTATAACCCTGAGATATGGTTGATTTAATATATTGGTCCAGTATATCAACGTTGGTTTGAGATACAGAGTGTAAAAGGATTATCGAACCCGGTTCATTATGTTCTAAAAGTCTCCTTAAAGAGTCCTCGGGGTCCGGTTGGTTATTTGTATCCCAGTCCCCATAACCATAGTTCCAAAAGGTGGTTTTATAGCCTAATTCATGAGCGATTTTAAGAGATTCTACACTGTAGGAGCCTTCGGGAGGTCTCATTAAAGAGGTCTCGGGCTCCATTCCCAATACATTCCTATAGGTGTCTTCCCAGCCTAAAATATCTTCTTTAATCTCACTTGCTGACGATTTGCCTTGCGGAAGATGGTTAGCTGTATGATTAGACAGGTTATGACCTTCACTAATCATTCTATTTGCTAATGCCGGATTATTTGAAAGATACGAAGAGGTTGTAAAGAATGCTGCCTTGACATTGTTAGCCAATAAAATGTCTAAGATCTGGCTTGTTAAATTTTGGTATTCGTAACCATTATCAAATGTCAGATAGATTATTTTTTCACTGACATTCAATTTGTATATGGCAGAATACTCCTGCATATAGGCTGACTGATCAGGATATCCCCATGACCAGGCAAGACTTTGACTCATATCAGGTGTACTTATTTGTTCTTGACTCGAAGTTGGTTCTTGAGCCGAAGTTGGTTCTTTATCCGAAGTTGGTTCTTGATCCTGATTCACTTTTTTACTTAAAAGTTCATATTCTTCAAGACAAGTATATCGAGTCCAGCCACCCGGCGAATCCGCATATCTGCTTATATTAATGGCATCATTTGTCTTTTTAAAGACATAATAAACTCCTTGTTCATAAGTAGATGATTGTAAGTTATCATCCCTGGCATTATCTGAAGTCTCATAGACGGGGAAGCTGTTTTTAACGGATATTTTGTCTCCAATATTTAAATCGTATGCCCTTGTGTTTATTTCTTGTTTTTCAGTAACTTTTGAACTTTCTTCTTCAGCGCTTGTTTTTATTGTTTCTTCTTGTTTGCTTTCTTGATTTTTAGAATATCCCGTATTTTCTTCTTTAGTAAAAGAAATTTTCGCTTCTTCTTGCTCACTTGCCCGGTCAACAGAGTCTTCCTGATGAGGATCTTCTCTATTTGATTGATCTCGACAAGCCACACAAAGTAACATATTAATAATTAAAAGAACTATTATAATTTTATTTTTCAACATAGAGATTTATTCACTTCCTTCCTGTAGTATCAGGATCCCCGATAACACTTAATCAACAGTATTGTTATCCCGGGATATTTGTTAAGAACCCTTACTGATCTTTTGTTTTTTATCAGCAACTTCCATTTTTACAACTCACCTGATTTAAACAAATACATAAATTCTTTGTCTAAACCTATATTATTTAAATAATAAAAAGTTTTATTAAAGTTTACAATACAGAGAATCACATTTAAAAAATGCTCCTGAGAGTATTATGATGAAAATAATATTTTATGTAACCTAAGATAATAAAAATCCGCTATATAGGGTGAAGGCCTTAATAACATAATAAGATGTCGGAAGGAGGAAATCAGATTGGACGATTCAAAAATTGTAGAGCTCTATTTATCCAGAAACGAATCCGCCATCTCTCAGACGGCACAGAAATACGGAACCAGGATCCGGCGGATTGCAAACAGGATTCTTGGTAATCAAGAGTCAGCTGAAGAATGTGAAAATGATACCTACCTTGAAGCCTGGAACCGAATACCGCCGCATGAGCCAAGGACATACCTCTTTGCTTTTCTCGGGAAAATCATACGGCATATTGCTATAGATATATGCAGAAGAAATTCTGCACAGAAAAGACAAGCTCTGTTTGTTGAACTTACACAGGAAATGCAAGAATGTATTCCCGGAAAAAGCTATGTTGTGGAGGAAATTGAAGCCGGTGTCTTAAGCGAAATCATCAATGCTTTTCTGGATACTTGTTCAGAAGAACAGCGAAATGTATTCGTCAGAAGATACTGGTTTTTTGATACGATTTCTGAAATCTGTAATAGATATGGCTATTCCCAAAGTAAAGTCAAAGTCATGCTGTTTCGTATCAGAAAAAGACTGAGGACACATTTGGAAAAGGAAGGTTATGCGCTATGAAAGATTATGAACTTTTAGATGCCATTGGCGGCATCAATCCTGAATATATTGACTCAGCAGAAAAAAGCATAAGAAAGGACAAAAAACATATTTGGAAAAAACTCCTTCCGATTGCCGCTTGTCTGTGCCTCGTAATGAGTGCTGTAATACTGCCATCGATCTTTGGCGGTAATGATGTTAATCCCGAAAAATATAAATACCATATCTCCGGAGCTGAGATGGCTATGGAGTGGCCGTGGGAATACATGACTATTGCCGAAAAGTACACTACCGTTAAGTTTAACGACAAGGAGTATGGTATCAAATTATCAAACCCTGTTGGCGAGAATGTACTTGGAGATCCGCTTGGTTCATGTGAAGCAACAGGTGTTGATTCATATACCAACAAGAAATATACCGAGACTTTTAAGGTTTATAGAATTAATGGTGTATCTGAAGATAGACTTATTGCGGCAGGTACCGAAGGAGAGTTTTATGTTTACATGCAGAATGACATCTCAAAACCGGCTACTTTCGGAGATGTTTGGGACCTCTATGGCTTGGATCAGAACTTGACATTTAATCATTTCACGATTTATGAGGGATACGATGACAAAGGTGAGTTCGAGCTAACTGATGATGCGTATATCGGGGAAATCCTCAGCGAATGCGGAGATGCAGCTTTGTATGATAAAACAGATTCCTTTGAACGAAGTGACCGTAACTATCTGACCTTTACTGCAACATCTGAAGCTCTGGGCGCATATAAGCTGGCTGTCTATATCTCTGAGGATGGATATTTTGCAACCA
Source organism: Clostridiaceae bacterium (assembly GCA_012838135.1). Lineage (GTDB taxonomy): Bacteria > Bacillota > Clostridia > Saccharofermentanales > DTU023 > UBA5436. Next base: position 25,038 of record DUPV01000050.1, read on the forward strand.
ATCTTTTCAGTTACAGCCATATATATTACATCGGCAAGGATGCTGCAGGAAAGATCATCAATTATGCAAAAAACAACTCTGAAAAAGCTGAGTCCATTCCGTACGAATTAATGGTATCCGGTATACTAACAGAGATTGACGATGACTACGTATTGATTGATGACAGTGCTCTCTGTAACGACGCAGAGGACGGAACGGTATATAAGATCTACACCGACGATATCAGAATCAGAAGATGTGTAGAGTTTGGCGGTATTAAAGTCGGAGACGCAGTTATCGTAAAATATAACGGTAAAATCTCTGAAAAAAATGAAGTCAACGGAGCATATTCAATGTACACGGGAACGCTTGTTGACGGAGGCCTTCAAATTCCGGAATAATCCAAATTTGTTTTGTACTCTGAAAGAAATGTATGCCATTTTGCATATTTACATTGATCACATTATTTACAATTGGTTTTCCCAGTCTCGACGACCATATATATCATCCACCAGAGAATAAGCAGCAGATGGATTTTCCAATTGCAGACTGATATAGTCAACAATTTGGTTTAAGTCTTTTTCAAAAAGAGAAAGAAATCGCAATTTATAGTTTTTCATATTCTTTGATACGTTCTTTTACTCGACCAAAAACTTCATCCGCTGTGTAGCGTTCTGTTGTCGTTGCTGCCATGCGATCAGCTTCATCAAGTTTTGCTTCAACATCTTCGGTCAGAGCCGTATACTGTTCTAAACTCATGACAACCATAGTTCCATAGCCGTTTTTTGTTAAGTAAACCGGCGTACCTTCTTTAACCGTTTTTTCGATTTCTGTGAACCGATTGCGTAAATCTGATACAGGACGAATTACAATCATTAAATCCACCTCCCATTTGGCATAATTTTATCAAAATTACGCCATTTATACAATTCTTTGATCTCAGGAATGCAATCCGCGATATCGCCGATATTACACTTCAAGTATTTGCAAATCCGTGCTACGATTACCATATTGACCGGCTCATTATGGCTTAACCAAGACAACGTAGCAGGGCGAAACCTGCCTCATCACGGAGTTTGGATTTGTTGATTCCACGTTCTGCAATCTGTTTCCAGAGCTTTTGATAAAAGTCTGAATTTATTTCTCCGTGGCTATATACATTTTAACTATCTACAATAACCAATAATCAGGGGTAGGATACACTTGTTGCAACAATTTGATGATCGTTATTTTCTTCGAAAATAATTGTTGTGTACTCGGGATAGGGAATTGTTGTAATATTAGGATCGGGAAATGTCTCGATATTAGAAAAACTCTGGACGGTTCTATCTTCCGCAAATACTTTTGTTGTTTCAGAAGTTGGATAGTTGGCATTCTCATATTTGAACTTTGTTGGAGAAATTTCAGAATTCTCTGCAATTACTTTTGTTGTTTCAACAGTTGGATAGTCGTAATTCTTAGATTCGGACTTGGTTGGAGCAATTTCAGAATTATCTTCAAATGCTATTGAAGCCATGGTATATCTTGTTTCAGTTGGTGGAAACTGATCGGCTTTCACTTTTTGAGCATAAGTGATTTTAGGATAGGAAAAGCCAATACCGATAAAAAACAGAATGAAGATGAAAGTTATGGCATACGTTAAATGTTTTTTTGCTTTTCTTGTTTCTTTGTTTTCCAGAGATCGTGCAATATTATTAATCCGTTTTTTTATTTCCTTAAAAGTACTTGAATATTCCGTTTGAAAAGTCAGGTGCTGTAAAATAACAGGACTCTGATTTTGACATGGTGTTTTGACTAATAACGCAGCATATTTTTTGTAACAAGGTGTAGCTATCTTTTGTAAAGCATACTCATCAGCAGCATGTTCGGCATCAATTTTCGAGAGTTTGATTGCCCAGATAATAAATGGATTGTACCAAAAAAGAGCAAGTATTATGCATCGCAATAAGTTCCATAAAAAATCAAAATGAGCAATATGACCTTGTTCATGGGCAATGATCATATCAATTTCTCCTTGAGGATAATTTCGATATATATTCTCAGAAATATAGATTTTACTATTTTTACCGATACCTGTGCTGGCAGCACTCAGACAATATGGTGAAATGAAAATATTGTCCTTCAGCCAATAGCTATTTTGCTTAATATGTTTGCTCTGCCGGTAATTAATACATATAGCGACAACAAATATAGAAATAGCAATGAAAAGATATAGAATTAAAATTAGAAAGTTGATCTGCTTAGATGAAGATGAATGTACTATGTTTGCTGTTGCTTTGACGGAAATATTAGATTGTTCGTATTCATATACGATAGGGAACGGTATAAAACGGATCGGTATTAGTAAGCGAATCAGTGGAAGCAACCATAAAGCGTATCTGGTTTTGGCGATATGCGCAGAAATTTGATTTTGCGAATGACAGATACCAGAATGATTAAAACAACGATCTGCCACCAAAACTCCAATAATTGTTGAGCCATTATCACTTTCTTCCCTTCTCTTCTAATGATTCAACCAGCTCGAGTAAAGCTTGCTGTTCTTCTTCAGTCAATGCTTGTTCAGGAGAAAAATAACTGATGAGCTGCAATAAAGAATTGGGTTTCACTTTATCATAAAAAGTTTTAGCTTCTGCTTGAGATGCTTCTTTTTTGGAAATAAGAGGAATATATTGATAGATATCAGAATCCTCACATTTCTTGATAGCTCCTTTGGCTTCCAGGCGATTTAAAAAACTGATGACAGTATGCCTTTTCCATGAAGTTTCGGTTTGTAACTTTTCAGTTAATTGCCGCACGCTTTGCGGTGCCTCTTGCCACAGGCATTCCATAATTTTCCATTCAGCATCTGTTATATTCATCGTTATTTTGAGCCTTTCTCATCATATTTCCGGTTTTTTTGCTGTCATAATCTGATTTATAAGTTTTAGACATATTTTCTTCATCTTTTGTAAATTCGCTGTTCAGATCTTTTATTGTAGCTCTTTACTTAATAGTGCCGGGATTTCTATTAATAATATACTTTTTCCGTCGGCAATTGTCTACATAAAGCCAGATGCTTAAGCAACAAATACTAATGATCATAATCCCTATGCCGAGATTTTTACCCGGGGTATGATAAATCAGCTCTATACTATGTTTCCCTGTTTTGAGCGGGGCTGCCAGCAGATAATCAAAAGCGGTAAATGGCGTGATTGATTTATTATCAACCCGGATTTCCCAACCTGCTTCAGCCGCAATACCGGTAAGCAATTGTGCATCTTCGGATAAGATCATTTCACCTTTAATTCTATCAGGTGTGAAATGTGTTATTTGCAGGGGAATGATCGATTTTTCTTTGCAGAGATTAAACTTGGCTGTAGTTGGATATTCAGGTAAATCTTTTACTGTCAGCAAAAATTTCCTTAAGTCTTTTGCTTGTGTATTCATGCGATCGACATCTTCAATGGCAAATACTAATGGTAAATAATTTGGATTTTCATATAAAGTTAATTTATCATAACTTTCAATTTTTCTTAGATTAAGATGCTCGACCGGAACAGGCTCATCTTCTTTTTGAATCAGATAACGTATGCTGAAGAGATTATTTAAATATTTATTCGGTACATAATTTACACTCACATTTTCAGCATATACTTCCATACCGATATTTTGAAAAAAATCATAACAAGATTTAGACATCAACGATGAGTAATAGCCGATACCGTTATAACCGTATCGTAATCCCTGATTATGTTGAGGAAATATAAATTCCATACGATAAAACTCATTATTCTGCGGAGCATATTTTTCAACCAGATACTGCATTCCCTTCTCATATTTAATATAAGTTTCATGATTTGCTTTCCAAGTATAATTATGTAAAGTGTATAAAGCATTAAGAAAAAGCTCAGTCAGTAAAATAATTGCAAATATATTCTTTAGCCATAAAATTTTTTGTTGACGTTTTCTTTGAAAAAAAAGAGTGTTTTTCGTAAAAGCTCGATAAGCAAAAAGCAACATGACAAAAATGAATAAATAACTTTGTCTTGCCGGTAATTGATTAGGAAAATGCAAACCATGCCACACATAATCAAAAATATTGCAATTGAAACTCAAGTAAGCGAAGAGGATAACTGAAATCAAAAGAATACTTTTGCGTTTTTTCTTATTGCTCAAATGGAACAGAATGATTAAAACAACATTACTTAAACCGAAATAAATATTTGCTGCCTCATATGCCAATGAGATTTTTTGAAATGGTAATAATTTTTGTAAATAATCGCGAAGCGAATGATAAAATTTTATCTTCTGCGGATGACCTAAATCAGAGGCAATAGTCTTTTGCAAAGCCAAATAGGTAGGAATCAAGGAAAAAGCTGTGAGACCTGCAGCCAATATTGAGGCGAATATAAATTTTATAAAATAGCTGAAACGTTCTGTCCATGAAACTTTTTCTTTGAACATGAGATAAAGCGACCAAAGGCAAGCGAATAGACATAACGTATAAGCTAAATAAAAATTTGTATACAAAGCTAAAGCCAAGCTTATAACATAAAGTAGAAAATGACCCTTTAGCCATAAGCGTACGAGAGCAGCTGCCACAAGAGGCAATAAAATAACAATGTCCAGCCACATGAATTGATTAATAAAGGCCAGAGTGTAAGAAGATAGAGCATAGGCAGTTGCAAAAATAAAAGTATAGCGAGAAAGTTTAGCAAAATATTGTTTAATGAAATAGGAAAAAGTTAAACCTGCTAAACCGAAACGCAGCAGAACAATGAAATGAATACCCGTAATGCTATATTTTTCCGGTATAAGATGCAGTATCAACCAGAGCGGGCTATTCGTATAGTATGTTGATTGGGTTAATTGATTATAGCCAAGAGCACCGGTAAATGACCAATCGGATTTTACAAATATGTTCGGCCTCATTGCTTGCCTTAACATCGGATAATACTGAGCGTAGGCATCCATTGCCATTAGATTGTTATTACCGAACGGACTCAATCCGATACATATAAAACAAATAAACATAATTATCAAAGGACATAAAAAGCTCAATAAATGTTGTGATTTTCTAAAATTTTTATCATTAATCTTATTTTTACTCTTTAGCGTATTTTCATTTGTAACTATTTCATTGTTTCTAAGTTTTAAAAACATCGTTAAGATCTCCTTGCAAGTAATAGAGCACGTGTACGAGATATGGTCTTTTAAGTAGACGCGCGCCTACAATCAAAATACATCAATTGTAGACGGATGTCTACAATTGGCTTTAGCTTAACATCCAATAACAGACTTAACGATTTTTTCTATGGTTATTAACATATGTGAATGAGAATTATAAGTGTTAAGTTGTGACACATTTTTCAGACATCGTAATATCAGTTCTTTGAACGGTGTCATATTATAGTTTCATTAAAGAAAGGAAATTATATGAAATACGGTTATGCTATTGATAACGGTATTAAAATAGAATTTTAAACTTGGGATTATTAGATAATAGCTCGATCAGTACGCTTTTTAGAAATATGCTTTTAGCTTTCGCACAATTGAAAAAGATATAATTTTAGAAAGAACGCAGGAAGGTAAAGAGATTACCAGAAGAAATCCAAATTATAGAGAAGCAAAAAATGAAAATATACTTAAAAACAAATAAGACTTGTTTTAATTTTACTCAAAACAAATTCTTATTCATAGGTTACTGACATGTTTTATCGTACACAAAGAGGCTATTTATGTAAAGCTAAGAATGACTGTAATATTTTACATGGGAAATCGCATGTTTGACAAACGTAACAAACCTAGATTTTCAAAATTACTTTGAAAGTGCTGCCTTTATCGGGTATGCTTTTGACACTGGCTTCGCCGTCATACAATAAAGCAATATGCTTGACAATCGATAAACCTAAACCGGTACCGCCCAGTATACGGGAACGGCTTTTATCCACCCGATAAAAACGTTCGAAGACTCTTTTGGCAGATTGCTCATCAAAACCATAACCATCGTCCTTGACTTTGATTGTGACAAATCTTCCTTTACGCTTCAAATCAATCCAAATGTTACCTTGCTTGCGATGATATTTAATCGCATTTTCCAATAAATTCAATAACACTTGCTTAATGCGATCACGATTAGCTTTAACAGGCAAAAATGTCGGATCATCACTCGGAATCAGATTAATTTGTTTTTCGCTGGCTTGTTCATCTAATTGAACCAAACATTCATCTAACAATTCAACTAAATCAAAATCTTCTAAATCGGAATCGGTATTTAAGCGTTCAATGTCCGACAGACGCAAAATATCATTGATTAAACGTTCTAATCTGGCAGCTTCAACATCAATTATTTCCAGAAAATTGTTAACCTGTTCAGGTGCGGTATTGTTCCGATTGCGCAAAGTTTCAACAAAACCGCGAATAGATGTCAACGGTGTTTTTAATTCATGAGTTACATTCGCCACAAAGCTTGAACGCAATTCACGGGCTTCATATTCATATGAAACATCATTGAATAAAACAACTACATGATCTACATCAACCGGAGAAATCATAACTTGGAAAGCATTGTAGCGTCCGGTTACCTGCAATTGAAACTCTTTACGTACAGTTTTGCCATTAGCAAAAACCTTTTGGCAAAGATCATCTAATTTATCTTCATGTGTTAACAGTATAAAAGGATAAGGATTTTCTTCAGGATCAATATCCCGATTGAATAAAGTTTTGGCATATTTATTGGCAAAAACGATTTGTAAGTCCTGATTTACCACTACCAATGGCTCCATCAGTGAATTAACCATTGCATCAAGCCATGCTCGTCCAGCCTGCATTTCTTTGTAGTCCTGTTCAAAATTTGTTACAGTCAGATTAAAATTTTCGGCAAACTTATGATAATCAGCAAAAGTGTGGCGATCTTCTTCCATCCTGGCAGACAAATCTCCGGACTGAATCTTTGCCAAAACTCGCTCTAAATCAGCTTGATGTTTATCTTGCTTTTTGAATAGTAAGCTTAAAATTAAATTGAATGTCAACAATGCTACAACACCAATTACTAAGCTGGAAAGCGTAATTGTCGATCCTGCATTGCCTAAGATATCCATCAATACGGCAGCCCTGACAATCATGTTATTGTGACTAGATCTAGCTGAAAAATAGAGGCGCTCAACAGATTCTGTATTTGAAAAACGCACATTAGAGTGGCTCTCTTCACCTGAAATCACACCCCAGACTTCAGGCCTGGCTCGATGATTATTCAATTTATCACCGGGAAAATTGCTGTCTGCAAGGACTTTACCGGTTTCATCCATTACAGTAATTCTTAAGTCCGATGCTAATACATTGAAGGTTTCAAATGTAATACCAATCGTTTGTTCAAGTAACTCTTGGTTAACAAGATTATCTTCATGATTGCTTTCTTTTGTAAGTTCCGCCTGACTTTTTTCCTTCGTCCTATCTGCCTCGTCAATTAGTGCAAAATCATCAGTTGAACCCGACTTTTCTATATTATGACTTAATGCACGATCAAAAAATGATGTAACATTGGCTAAATAATTCTCGTAACTTTGAATAAGTTTTGATCTTAATTCTCGATAATTCAAAATTGAAACTATGCTTATTGCTAAAATGATTACAATATTTCCCAATATTCTTAAGCGTTTTTTCATAGAAAGCTCTCTTGAAAAATCTTGTTAACTCGCATCATCTTAACTTTCATTGCTTTCAGCAAAACGATATCCGACACCTCGTACAGTTTGGATATAAATCGGTTTAGAAGAATCGGTCTCGATTTTGCGACGTAATTGACGAATATGAACATCAACTGTTCTGGTTTCTCCACTATATTCATATCCCCAAACATGATTTAGTAAATCATCTCTGGTAAAAGCCAAGCCGCTATTTTGCATCAAAAATTTAAGCAATTCATATTCACGATGTGTCATTGCAACTTCAAGATCATTTACATAAACTCGATGTCTGGCATCATCTAAAGTAATCCCACCTATAGAGATAATATCATCTTCTGCAAACTCAGATTTACCGACAAGTTGATCAGATTTAAAAGTCTTACCTTCACTCAACGCCACCCTTTCCTTGCTCCGATTGACCAGAATTTTCACTCTCGCTAATAGCTCTCTCATCCCGAAAGGTTTTGTTAAGAAATCATCCGCACCGACATTAAAACCTTCCAACTTATCTTTTTCTGTTGAACGTGCAGTTAGAAACAAGAAAGATGACCAGAAATACTTCTGGTTTTTCCTTAGAGCCTGACAAATCTCAAATCCATCTATGCCTGGCAACATAACATCCAGAATAAACAAATCGACATTTCTTTTTTCCCGGCTTAATTTTTGAAATAATTCATCGCCTGATTCAACATGTAAAACTTGATAAGATTCACTTTCAAGGTTATATCGGACTAATTCGGCTATTGATTGATCATCTTCTACAACAACTACAAATGATTGATCACTCACTGCTGCCTCTGCCTTTTTCATTTGATTCAACTTCTTTTCGGATTTCTGAAGATGTTATATACTCACCTTCAATAAAATAGACAATCCATTCTGCAATATTTTTTGCATGATCGCCTATTCGTTCCAAATGCTTACAAACCAATAACATTTCAACCATCGCCGGAGCACCTTCCGGATCAAGTTTCATTTGACGTACGAGATATTTCTTTAATTTGCCATAGAGCGCATTAACACGAATATCCATCATAACTATTTGCTTTGCTTTGTCTAAGTTGCTTTCAACATAGGCATCTAAGACCGCATGAATCATCTTTAATGTATGTTCGGTCAATTTTACAACATCATGTGGTACAACAACACTATAATTTTTATCATTCAAAAAGACAACATGTTCCGCAATATCTTCAGCATGATCGGCTACTCTTTCCAAATCGGTAACCAGTTTCATATTAGCTGCAATATTACGCAAATCACTGGCAACCGGTTGTTGACGAGCTATTAACAAGATACATTCTTGAGTTATCTTACGTTCCTGATCATCAATTATATCATCACGATCAATGACTTTTGTTGCTAATTCAACATCATTTTCAGTTAAAGCAAGAACTGCTAAATGAATGGATTCTTCAACATCAGAACCCATACGGATCATGCTTTGATGTAAGTTTTCCAATTCTTTTTGATAATTTATACGTTGAGACATATTCTTATTCCTTTCTCCCATTTCAATCTTAATATAATCAAAATTCTACCAAGTTTTTCAAAAATCAACCAAATTTTCCAGAAATATAATCTTCAGTTCTTTTATCTCTAGGATTATGAAAAACTTTTTCCGTAACGTCAAATTCGATCATATCTCCCAAAAGGAAAAAAGCAGTCATGTCACTAACACGTGCCGCTTGGCTCATTGAGTGTGTCACAATGATTATTGTATACGATTCCTTCAACTCAGTAATCAAATCTTCAATTTTATTTGTTGCAATCGGATCAAGGGCTGATGTCGGTTCATCCATCAGAATAACCTCCGGAGTCAGAGAAATTGCTCGTGCTATACACAGCCTCTGTTGCTGACCGCCGGAAAGCTTGGTCGCATTGCGATTGAGATGATCCTTCACTTCATCCCAAAGTGCAGCTTGTTTGAGCGAAGTTTCAACCACTTCATCTAAAATTTTGCGATCCCTGACACCTTGACAACGTAGGCCATAAGCAACATTGTCGTATATCGACATCGGAAATGGGTTGGGTTGTTGAAACACCATTCCAACATCAGTTCTTAATTGAACAACATCAACTTCTTTACTGTGAATTTCAATATCATGATGGTAAATCTCTCCCTCAGTTCTCACACCTTCAATTAAGTCATTCATACGATTAAAACAACGTAGTAAGGTTGATTTGCCGCAGCCTGAGGGACCAATAAATGCAGTTACTTTATTCAAAGGAATCTCCATATTGATTTTCTTCAAAGCGTGAAAATCCGTATAGTAAAGATCAAATTCTCTTATATCGAACGCATTGTCATTATCAGTTTTTACTTGTATTTGTTGTGTCATTTAAATAATTACTCCTTCAATAACAACTTTAGAATAACTTTTATGTTAAGTGAAATCAAATTCTATTATTGTATTTGCCACCTAAATTGAGGATTATAAAATCCTTATTTAAAATTTAAACTCAAGTTTCAGCTGTAGCTTTTGCTTTTTTATTGTTTTTCTTTTGATCATCTTTATCTCTTGTCATACGATAAGTAATGTATTTTACACTTACATTCAAAATCAAGACGATAATCAAAATTACAATTGAAATTGCTGAAGCAAGTTCAAAGTTCGGTTGTTCTCCACTCATAACTGTCCAGATGTGTACTGCTAAGGAAGTACCACGTGAATTCCAAGCAGGATTATCCATGATCGCTGTACCCATAGTAAAAATCAGAGCTGCCGACTCGCCGATGATCCGACTGATCGACAAAAGTGTTGCACTTAAAATACCCGGCATAGCATTAGGAATGATGATTTTATATATTGTTTGAAACTGAGTAGCACCCATTGACAAACTAGCCATTCTATATCCGTCGGGAACATTGATCAAAGCTTCCTCGGTTTGTCTTATAATAACAGGTAAAAGAATAACTGCTAAGGTTAATGCACCTAACATCGTACTTTGTCCTGTTATACCCATTAAACGAGTAACTTGAAATAACATTGTCATACCCATTAAACCAAAGATAACACTCGGAACACCTGACAATAATTCAATCGAAGATCTGATCCAAGCTGTAAGCTTGTTTTTCGGGGCTAATTCATGTAAATAAATTGCAGCAAAAACACCGATCGGTAAAGCAATAATCAAGGTTAGGCCAATCAAAAGTAAAGTTGTAATGATAGAACCTTTAAGTCCGCCGCCTTCAGTTTGAGCATAAAAGTCAACTACTTCCTGAGAATCATTATCCAAGACTGAAACTAATTCTTCAGATGTTTTACCTTGTGTTGCAGTTAAACCGGCAGATTTCTTTTCGCCTTCAAGATTAATATAGGATATTTTTTTCAAAAACAAGCCTTCTTCCATACCGAATTTTTCACCTTGTCTGGGTCCTGCAGTAGTGATTTTTCCATCTTGTAAAGGTGATTCAGGATCGAGAAAAACAACTTCCATCTGTGATTCTTTTGCCGCATTAATGCTGTCTACAAAGGCCACACCGTATTTTTCCGAAAAGAAGGCATCCTCAGGGAGTGTATCAGGAGCTGTGAAAGCACCATGTTCATCCCAATCGATATGGTCATAACCAGCCATCAGATTTTCTGAATTATAATTATTTTTCAACAAATCCCAGTTTAAAGTAGACCAGCCACGTTTAAAAATAAACACGAATATCGCAATCAGCACAAGAGCGGAAATACCAGATGACAGCCAGGTAAAGCCTTCAGCTATTCTATCTTTTATTATTCTTATTCTATTCATATTAATATCTCATATTTTCTTACATAGTTTACAGAGATTAGAAAACTAAACAAATTGGTTAGATAAAAATGATTAAATTCATTCACAAAAGAATATAAAAATCCTCTAATCAATCAGATAACTAATCTCCCGACTCCATTTTTTTACGTAATGCATTAATCGCTAAGTTGGTGATCAGAATAATGATCATTAAAACAATACCGACCGAGAAACGTACGTCATAATCGACACCTACAGTTTCATGTAAGCCTGATAACATTGTTGTGGTTAATGTTCTGGTTAAATCAAACGGATTCCAAGTCGGACCAACGAAAGCATTACCGGCAACCATTGAAACAGCTGTCGCTTCACCGAATGCTCTGCCTAACCCCAGGATTAGTCCGGCAAATATACCTGATTTCGCAGATGAAAGTACAACCTTAAAGTTGGTTTGTGTTCTGGAAGCACCAAGTGCTAAAGAACCAAGCTCATGACTTTCCGGAACTGCACGAATTGCAACCACTGCCATCGAAGTAATGGTCGGATAAATCATTATTGCCAATAAAAGAATAACTGCCAACATCGAGTTACCGCCAAAGGTAGTATAGTTAAACCAACCTGCTATTTTTTCAACAATGTCGGTAATAGCACCTGAGGCAAAAACACCGTAAACAACTGATGGAATTGCCGCCAGTAATTCAACAACCGTAGTTAAAGCATTACTTAATCTTTTCGGAGCAATTTTCACAATCATTAAAGCTGACAATACAGATAAGGGGAAAGCAATTAATCCGGCAAAAAAAGCCGTGATAATCGTATTAATTACGATGAATAATACGCCGTAAACACCTTGATCACTACGCCATCTCATACCCGTCAGGAACTCTCCCAATGAAACGGGATTTTCATAGCCCGGTAAGAAAACCTGAATACCACGCGCGGCTACGAAGAAAACAATCAGAATAATCATCAATGCAGCAATCAATCCGCATAAGCGGAAAATAAATTGCATAGTACGATCGACAGACTTGTAAAGAGAACGGCGCTTTGCAGACCGTTCTCTTATTAAAGTTTTACTTTTATTTTGTTGTTCAGTAGTCATAGAAACTCTCTTTTATTCTGCTGTTTCAGTAGTTAGAAGAAACTACTGAAACATATTTTAATTTTATTGTTTCAGTAATTACCGAAACTTGCTTTGAATAAAACTTTCTTTGCTAAGTTATTATAATTATTTAGCAATATCTTCCCAATTGGCAGCTGCACCTGTGAAGATATCAAATAGATTTTGTTTTGTGAAGTTTTTCACCGGATTATTCTTTTCAACAACTACTACGATAGCATCGTCACAATATTTATCTGCACTGATGGCATCTTTTGTTGGCTCTTCATCTTTGAATTTACGTGAAGCAAATCCGATATCTGAAGCGTTAGGACCGTCTTTGTCACCGCCTAATGTACGTTTCCAGCCGTCACCTGAACCTGTTTGGTTTACAACCATATCAAAGTTACCTGCTAAAGGTTGGAATGCTTCCAAAGCAGCTTTCAATGATTTTTCAACTGATGTTGAACCACCGGTTGTAATAGTGAGGCCTGAATTATCTTGATCAACGATCGGATGATCAGCTTTGAGTTCATCCCATGATTTGCTGTCTTCTACATCAACGATTCCGCCGGCACTCAAAACAGCTTCTTTACCTTCGGTTGATTCAGTCAAGAATACGATGAAAGCTTTAACTAATTGTTCTAATTCGTCACTTTCGTAGTCACCTGCAGCACGTGTTGTATAGCAGAAAGGACGGCTTAAAAGATAAGAACCGTCAATTACGGTTTCAACTGAAGGTTCTACGCCTTCATAATTTGCCGGTTGCAGGTTATTGGCTGCAAAGTCAGTTGTTAATGAAACATAACCAATACCTTGAACGTCATCGCCAACTTTGGTTGCCATATCACCGTTTGAGGAAACTTCATTAGCATTATCGGTTAATTGATCTTTGAAACCAACAACACTTTCAAAACCTTCACGAGTTCCTGATGCGGCATCACGAGTATAAACATTAATTTGTCCGGTCATTTTGCCACCGTCAGCTGCAGTTTCTTTTACTTCAACCTCTTTTTCTGTTTCTTTTTCAGTCTCTTTTTTTGTTTCTTTTTCAGTCTCTTTTTTTGTTTCTTTTTCTGTTTCTTTCTCAGTTTTTTCTTCTTTTTTTACTTCTTCTTTAGTTTCTTTTTCTTCTTTTTCATCTTTTTTGTCGCCACCACATGCGGTTACAACTGAAATCATCATAACTAAAGCGAGCATAAGAACTAAGATTTTCTTTAAATTTTTCACTTTTCTACCTCCAGATAGTATATTGATTAACTTTTTTGTTAGATAATAAGTAATGTTCATTAATACTGTTTGTACTTTGTAACTTACTCATTATCACTGCAAAATGTTTTTTAAGTTATAGAAGACTGAAAAAACAGAAGAATAAATAATAAAGCAATTCTTCTCTTTGATTTTCTTCATAACCAACGTTAGCTTATCTGGAGTTTGTTATTACAAGATAAAACAATTGTAAAATCCATGTTAAGAGGATGTTTGTCATCTGATTTTCGGTGAAACATACAATTTTCGAGCTATAAACATCATTCTCTTTGGGATATTTACAGCTCTAATCTGCAAGCCGGCAGGCAGAATATAATTTAGTTCGTTCAGCTTCGGTTAGGATACGGATTTCACCCGGCGCTAAGTCAGGATCAAGTTCTAAATCGGCAATCCGAATTCGTTTCAGATATTTGACTTCGCGTCCGGTAGATTTTGCCATCCGTTTTACCTGATGATATTGTCCTTCGCAGACTGTAAGATAAGCTTCGAAACCGTCAACCAATTCCAGTTTTGCAGGTTTGAATTCGGTTCCGTCAAGTATTTTAAAACCTTGAGCAAATTTTTCAACATCTTGCTGGTCAAACGGGCGACCTTGAGTTATTAAATGGTATTCTTTTTCGATTCCCCATTTCGGTGAACAAATCCGATGTGATAATTGGCCGTCATTGGTTAGCAATAATAAGCCTTCGGTATCTTTATCCAAGCGGCCGACCGGCACAAGGCCTTTATTTTGCCATTTTTGCGGAATAAATTCAGCTATTGTATCATGACGTGTATCAGTTAGAGCTGTGATAAAACCCGGCGGTTTATTCAACATAAATGTCAATGAATTATGAATTTCCGCTTGATTACCATCAACTGAAATTTGGTTGATCGATTGCAGTGAAACTTTTAAACCTCCATCAGTTATAATTTCACCCGCTAATTCAACTCTGCCCTCTTTAAGTAATCGCTTTACTTCTCTACGTGTTCCATAACCGGATTTCGCCAAAATTTTATCTATACGTTCCATTTTATTTTGTAAATATCCTTAATATTCCCATCATTTTTTTGTTCTATTTCCTGTACTCTATACGTTCAGTACCTTATATTATTACTTAATTCTATTTTGGATTCTACTCCGGAATAGAATTCATATTATTCATCGGAACACAGCAAATATATTCTGAAGACCAGTGACAAGATGACAATAAAAAAGTTCTATGATATATTGCATAAAATCCCCGGGAATTCTATATCTAATAACTAATGAAGGCAGAACAAAAATGTTAGAAATTAAAGGAAAATTTAATACGGCAATCAGTTTTGCTAAAGTGATCGAAAAAGATGCAATTATGCAAATCCAAAGAATGTGTGATTACGAATTTACCAAGGGAAGCAAAATCAGAATCATGCCTGACGTACACTATGGTAAAGGATGTACAATCGGCACAACAATGACCATCAAAGACAAAGTCGTTCCCAATATTGTCGGTGTAGATATCGGCTGCGGTATGTACACAGTCAATTTGGGTAAAAATGATATCGACTTGAAAAGGTTTGATCAGGTTGCACATTTTATTCCTTCCGGTAAAAATGTCTGGGAAAATCGCAGGGAAAAATTTGATTTAACCGTCATGCGTTGCTATAGGGATTTGTATGATACTAAAAGAATAGAACGTAGTATTGGTACTCTCGGTGGCGGTAATCATTTTATTGAAATTGACCGAGCTGAAGACGGAACCAATTACCTGGTAATTCATAGTGGAAGTAGAAATCTCGGCAAACAAGTTGCAGATCTTTATCAAAAACTTGCCATTGACTTGAACAAAGGTAAAGAAGCCTACTTTAAGCAAAGAGATCAAATCATCGAATTCTACAAAACTCAAGGTAGACGTAAAGAAATCCAGGTTGCTCTTAAAAACTTATATTGGACAGAGAAAAAACCTACTATACCGGAAGATTTATGTTTCTTATATGGCAAATATATGGACGACTATTTACATGACGTTGAAATTTGCCAAAACTATGCCAAAAGAAATCGAGAAAAAATGGTTGAAATCATTTTGGAAAAAACCGGACTTACCGGCACAGATGCTTTCCATACTATTCATAATTATATTGATACAGAAGAAATGATTTTACGCAAAGGGGCAATTTCAGCCAGAAAAGGAGAAAAAGTTCTGATACCGATCAATATGAGAGATGGCTCAATTTTGGCATATGGTAAAGGAAACCCGGAATGGAATTACTCAGCCCCACATGGTGCAGGCAGAATTATGTCGAGAACCAAAGCAAAGTCTGAAATTTCTTTAGCTGAATTTAAAAAGGAGATGAAAGGAATCTATACCACTTCGGTCAAAGCTTCAACACTTGATGAAGCCCCAATGGCATATAAAGCATTAGAGGATATTATTGACGCTATTAAAGAATCAGTTGACATCATAGATATCATGAAACCGATTTACAATTTCAAAGCCTGAAACTGAGGAATTTTTTATTTAAGCCAAATCTTCCTTCATTAAGTGATCCTGGGTAACTTTGCAATTAAATAATTATTTATTCGGGTTAATGTATAAGATATATTATTATAGAATTAAAGTTTCGCCTCCAATTACATCAATCGCTTCTTGCTCTATACTGAGTTGCCCGGAATTATTATTAAAAACAGTAACTGAACAATTTTTGATTGATTTGATTAAGTCCCGTCGAGTCAAAATTAAATTGCGTACAACAGAAATTGTATTATAGATTAATGCACCATGTGAAAAAGCAATGACTGTTTCATTTTCATGTTGAATGAGCATCTTGTCGAGAAATGTTTTTGCCCGATACGCTACTTGCCGGACTGATTCTCCGCCTTTAGGCGGGACGTAATTACCTAAATCATAGAAATAATTGTATAAATCATGACTTTCGTCAATATCTGTATCTTCATAAGCAAAACCTTCATATATTCCGAAAGCCATTTCCATAATTAATGGTTCAAGTATTATATCTGCATCATGACCGAAAACTATTTTGGCAGTCTCTCTGCAGCGATTTAACGGACTTGAATAGATCGCATCGAATTTTTTGTTTTGCAATATTTCAGCCAATTTTCGAGCTTCTGTTTCACCAGTTTCATTTAGTGGAATATTAACCTGACCTTGCAGCTTGTGCCACTTATTCCACTGAGTTTCACCATGCCTTATCATAAACAATCTCATATTCACCTCTCGGGCAGAATCCAATTCTCTACTCTACTTAAAAATACTTTTACCACAGGTCTCCATTTTCATCGAATTCCAATTCAAACAGATCACTTGCTATCTCTAAATTATCAATATCTTTTATTTCATTTAAATATGCTTCCGACATAAGTATTTCGCCAATATGCAATGTGTTTTTAATACGAATAATCCGCGGATTTTCCTTATCGATTTCATTACATGTTTTTATCAAAACTTGAATCAGCTCTTTATCTGATTCCATAATCATCGGGATTTTAGTTGCACTAAAAGTTGTATTTGTTATCGAATTCATATACATGCTATTCAAGTCTAAATCATTGGCAATTCTTTCAGTCATGGCCTCCGCCAAACCTATGCCTATAGCATTGCCATGACTTACTTCTGATAAACCAAAAAGACCTACCTTTTGTGCATTAATCCCTCCGCTGATGCCGGTACGGATAAATCTTCCGCTGATATTCGGATCCATACCATCACCACTAAAATTTTTGCCAATTTC
Source organism: Clostridiaceae bacterium (assembly GCA_012838135.1). GTDB lineage: Bacteria > Bacillota > Clostridia > Saccharofermentanales > DTU023 > UBA5436. Next base: position 42,486 of record DUPV01000050.1, read on the forward strand.
ATCAACAAGTAAAACATCACAATCATCAACTAATATTCTAGGCATATGAGCATATGCATCTTTGAGAAGTTCCGGTTCTTTTTCAAAAATCTCTGAAGAATCTATGCCTTCTAAACGATATGTTTCATCATACGCATTTTCAAGAATAGCCAAACCAAATAAGATGTTTGAATTATCTAGAATTGTCCTGCCAAACAACTGTATGTTTTTTGCCATATTGTGAAATCCGGATTCATGACACACTTCCGCGCCATATTGTTTGCCTAAACCGATTGCCATCATCTTCAAGAGACCACTTTCATAATCTCCTCTGAATGCTGTATGTGGTTTCACCCTGGCACTAACTATGATACCATCAGCTTCGTACGCATATTTATCAATAAAAACTTCTATGCCTTCGGCATTTTTCCCAATCGGTACTACTTCCATTGAAGATTTAACGGGGCACCCCATTGTTTCCTCTGTAACACCGAATCCGGCTATCATTTCTTTTTGTCCTTCAGCGGTTGCTCCGCCATGACTTCCCATGGCAGGAATGATAAAGGGATTTGCACCTTGTTTTTTCACGAAATTAACAATTGATTTTGTAATTTCATCAATATTATTGATCCCTCTGGAACCTACCGTAATGGCTATGCTCATATCCGGCTTAATTTTATTTTTCAGAAGATCTCGGTTCAATGTTTTAAACACAGTATCTTCTATATAAGAACGCCCTATACAAGGGCGCTCAAATATTTGTTTAGCTTTAAAAAACTTAGGAATTTTCTGATCGGATACAAGCTTAGTTATTGCCGGTCTTTTTCTGTTCTGTAAGTTCATAATCCATAGTCCTCCTTGGAAAACTTGCAGCGAACTTAACTGAAAAATTAATACTTAATCCTGAGCTACTTTTACTAAAATCTTCATAACATCTAGAGGATTATCATCAATATATTGAAGGGCTTCTTTGTAATCTGCAAAATCATATACAGCTGTAATTGTTTTAGAAACCTCAATTTTATTATTGTACAATAAATCGATGGCATCATGAAAATCTTCCCGCACATACATAAAATGCCCTAGTATATTAATTTCTCTCCTTTGAATTAAAGGTACCTCAAATTCAAAAATTTTGGTAAAATTGCCTGTTACAACAATATCAGAATCAGGACGAGCCACTTCCAATAATTGTTGGAAAACAGCTGGATGTGCAACACAATCAATTATTACATCACATTTGCGCTTGCCAAAATTCTTATCAATTGCTTCTTTTAAATCTTCTTTTCCTGTATTTATTGCATAATCCATTCCACACTCTAATGCATATTGTAATTTATCATCATTGAGATCCGTAACCATCACTTTTCCTGCACCTAAGGCTTTAGCAGCTTGTGCTACAAAGTGACCTATTGTTCCGAAACCTATAACAAGCACATTGCCACCTTTGAGGCGATTGCTACGTTTGACGGCAGCAACTCCTACAGCTAACGGTTCGACTAATGTCAATAATTGCGGATCCATATCTTGAGGTGCTTTATGCAATAATGCAGGATCTACGGCAACATATTCGGCATTGAAACCATCTGCATGAATACCCATCACTTTTAAATGTTCACAAACATTGAAACGACCCGTTATACACGGATAACATTCTCCACATGTTAATTGCGGCTCCACTGTGACCAAATCACCAACAGCAAAGTCTTTTACATTGGCTCCGACTTCAACAATTTCAACAGAAACTTCATGACCCATTACAACTTGATCTTTACAGTATTTATGCGTACCGTGATAAACTGACATATCAGAGCCGCAAATACCGAAATATAATGTCTTTACTAAAACCTGATTTTCATTAATTGTTGGTTTTTCAACTTCTTCAAATTCAATTTTTGATGGTCCAACTACTCTTGCTTGTTTCATATTATATTCCTTCCTTATTTATATATATTTTTATATTTCTGTATTTCTGTTTTTTATATGTTTTACGCAATTATTATATATTAACCCGCTATGAAATACCAAGATAAGCTTTTTGGACTTCATCGTTTGACAGTAATTCTTCCGAAGTTCCTTCTAAAGTTATTCTTCCGGTTTCAAGCACATATGCTCTTGATGCAATATTCAGAGCTGCTTTGGAATTTTGCTCTACTACTACTACGGTAATGCCATCCTCGTTAATTTTTTTAATTGTTTTAAAAATATCTTGTACAACAATAGGTGCCAATCCCATTGAAGGTTCATCCATCAGAAGTAATTTCGGCTGTGACATTAAAGCTCTGGCAACAGCAACCATTTGTTGTTCTCCGCCGGACAAAGTACCGGCATTTTGATTAATTCTTTCCTTTAATCTGGGAAATAAGTCATAACAATATGTTATGGTTTCATCTACTAACTTTTGGTCTTTAATTAAATAAGCACCCATTTTCAAATTTTCTTCAACAGTAAGTTGCGGAAAAACCAAGCGTCCCTCCAATACCTGAATCAAACCTAATCCGGATACCTTGTATGGTTCCATGTCATCTATTCTTTGACCGTTAAATACAATAGTACCACTTGACGGTTTGCCTAATAGTCCGGAAATTATACGCAATGTTGTTGTTTTACCAGCTCCATTGCTGCCTATAATCGCGACGATTTCTCCTTTGAATACCTGGAAAGAAATGTCTTCTATTGCATGAATTTTACCATAATGATAATTTAAATTTTTAACATCCAATATTAATTCGTTTGACATAGTTTTAACTTCCTCCAAGATAAGCTTCTATAACATCAGGATTCGTCTGAATATCTTCCGGCAACCCCGTCGCTAATTCACTGCCATAATTCAATACACAAATTCTATCGACTAAATTCATTATGAATTTCATATCATGCTCAACAACAAGGACTGTTACCCCCCGTTCTCTAATCTTCAATATTAAATTCATCAAATTATTTTTTTCAGTTAGATTCATACCGGCAGCAGGTTCATCTAATAATATTAATTTAGGATTACTTACCAAGGCTCTGGCTATCTCTAATAACCTTTGTTCACCGTAAGACAAAGAAACTGATATATCATTAACTCTGTCACTGATGCCCACGAAGTCTAAAACTTCTAATGCCTTTTCTTTAGCTTCTTTTTCTTCCTGACGTTGTTTTGAAGTTCTTAACACAGATGAAAATAACCCGGAATTCATTTCTGAATGTTGCCCGACTAAGCAATTCTCCATGGCTGTCATATTACCAAATAAATTTATATTTTGATATGTCCTGGCAATACCCTTCTCATTAATTTTATACATAGGCAGGCCCGTTATATTTTCATTATCTAATTCTATTTTTCCTGAGGTAGGCTTTAAAGAGCCACTAATCATATTAAAACACGTTGTTTTCCCGGCTCCATTTGGTCCTATTAGTCCAAAAATCTCACCTTGATTAATCTCGAAGCTAAGTTCATTTACTGCAACTAAACCACCAAATTTAATAGTTAAGTCTTTTATATTAAGCATCTTGGCTAGCTCCTTTCTTATGACCAATATGACTAATTAATTTTCTAACAAGCCCATAGAGTCCCTGTGGTAAGAAAGTAACCGCAATTAGAAGGAATAATCCGTATATCAACATTTGATAATCTTGCAGTGATTGCAAACCTTCTTGTACAAGCGTAATAACTACTGCTCCCCAGACCGGTCCCCACAAATTGCCATTTCCTCCAAAGACTAGCATTGTCAAAAATAATACAGATTGAGCATATTGGAAACTCTCCGGACTAATAAAAGTGACTAAATGTGCATACATCGCCCCCGCATATGCTGTAAAAAATGCAGAAAGTGCAAAAGAAATAATTTTATATTTTTGGACATTTACACCACATCCATTTGCAGCTAATTGGTTATCTCTAATTGCAATAAGAGCACGACCTACACGAGAATTAATAATTCTTTGCTTTAAAA
>DUPV01000051.1 GCA_012838135.1 Clostridiaceae bacterium
CAATGCTTGGGCAGTGGCTTTTAAGGGCACGACAACGGTTTGGCGTATATGTAATGAATTTGAAGAAATCGGTTCGGATTTTGAAAATTTTCCTGTATTCTGGGCTGAAGATTTAAAAGTGGAAACCAGCGGAACATCTTTCATTGCCAAAACAACCTTGGATCCCGAAGTGGTTTGGCCGGTAAAAATCAAAGCACCCGGTAAATATTTGATCAGGGCTGCTTTGTTTGGTTTAGCAAGTGCGTATGCGCTGGGTTTGGATATGGATATTGCAGTTGAAGGTTGTCTCAGATTTTCCAATACCGGAAACAGACAGAGAATAGTCCAAAAGGATGACTTAATCTTAATCGATGATTCCTACAATTCATCGCCTGAATCAAATACTGCCGCTTTAGATACCTTAGCCATGATAGCCGGTTCGAGACGAAAAATTGCTTGTATAAGTGCAATGCGTGAATTGGGTCAGTATGCCGAAGATTTACATACAAATATCGGTTTCAAAATTGCTGATTTGGGAATTGATATTTTGTATCTGGTAGGTGAAGAAACCAAGTGGATTGAGGCAGGTGTGAAACAAATTAATCCCGGATTAAGAATAAAAACTTTTCCGGATTCTGCTTCAATCGCAGAAGATATTATTGACATTATTGAACCCGGCGATTGTATCTTGGTTAAAGGCTCCAGAAGTTATGCTATGGAGAAGATTTCTCAAAAGATTGAGACACAGGAGTTTAAGTTTGAATAGTTTAATTTGGCTCAATGCAATATTTATTGTTTTACTGACTTTGTTCATAGGAAAATATGGTTTGCGCTATTTAAAAAAACTGCAATTAGGGCAAACAGTGCGTTCGGATGGACCGACAACTCATTATGTTAAAAGCGGAACACCCACTTTCGGTGGTTTGTTTTTTTTAATACCGTTAATGCTTTCCGCGATTGTTTTACCGCTTATTAATCGAAATTGGATCAGCTACAGTGCGATTATTTTATTAATGCTGCTCTTTGGCTTGATAGGATTTCTAGATGATTATATTAAAGTGAAAGTGACAAAAGACGGGCTTTCCGTGATTCAAAAAACAATCGGTTTAATAATAATCTGTGTATTGTTTGCAATTTGGCTGTTATGGTTTTCAGATTTTGAACCTTTTATCTATATTCCTTTTGTTAACCGACAAGTTATAATCGTAGGAAATTGGAAATATCTCTACTTAATATTCATCGTTCTTTATTTATTTTTTATGTCAAATGCCGTTAATATTACGGACGGTTTGGATGGACTTGCTTCCAGTTTAATGATAATTTCCGCATTGTCTTTAGGTTTAAGCATATATGTTGTTTATCGAAGTAATGCAGCGATAAATCCGATGATAGGTGCCTGTCTTGCAATTGCTGCAGGGTCTGCAGGTTTCTTGGTTTATAATTTTTATCCTGCGAAAGTCTTTATGGGTGATACCGGATCACAGGCTTTAGGCGCAGGTTTCGGAGCAATTGCCTTGGTAGTTGGAATGCCTTGGTTGATGTTGATTACCGGTTTAATATATATTGTGGAAGCTTTATCAACTATGTTGCAAGTGCTTTATTTTAAGGCTACCGGCGGTAAAAGATTATTTAAGATGGCCCCATTACATCATCATTTTGAATTAAAAGGCTGGCATGAAAAGAAAATTGTCACAAATTTTGTGCTTGCCGGGCTTATTTGCGGAATACTTGGGGTATTGATAGTTATTTGAAATCATTAGAGATTAATTAGTAGCTTGTTAGACATTATTTAGTAAGCTTAATAGTGTTTAATTAAAAACAGATTGATTAACTTAAACCTGCGAGGATGTTATGAGAAGTATACAAAGAAATGAAAATAATCAATATGATCTGACTTTGAGCAAACCAAATGAGAAACCTGAAGAAAAAGAAGCAGATTTTTTGAGTGAATTAGGGAAATTTCGCAGATTGAATGCGCCTTTATTAATTGTGACGATTGTTTTGGTTTGTTTTGGTTTAATTATGTTGTTTTCTGCCAGTATGAGTACCAGTTTTGCAACTCAGGCTGATGACTCAAAATATTATTTCATTCGCCAAGCGGGCATGATAGCATTAGGCTTAGGTGCAGGTTTGTTCATTGCAAATTTTTTTGAAATAAAAAGTCTTAATAAGAAATGGCTTGTTTTAGGAGCATATGTTTTTACGACGATTCTTTTAATTCTGGTAATTGTCAAAGGCAGAAATGAAATGGGGGCAACCAGGTGGCTCAATATTGGTCCGATAGGTTTACAACCATCTGAAGTAGCGAAGTTTTCATCTGTATTATTCTTAGCATATTATTTTTCATTTACAAAAGGAGCGAGAGCTAGAGGAAAATTCCAGGCTAAAAGTCCTTCTCAGCAATTTTGGTTGGATGGCCGTATCGATTTTCTGTTTCCGGTGTTAATTTTAGGTTTTTGGTTGATCTTAATCGTGATTCAGCCTCACTTGTCTGGTGCAATAATCTTTCTCGTTTTATGCTTTGCAGTTTTTCTGGCAGCTCGTATTCCCTGGAAATCATGGTTGAGCGGAATCATTCAATTATTACCAATTCTTTTAATCATAACAGTTTTGGTTTCGTTAATTTTACCTGTAACCAAAGGTATGACCTTAAGTGAATTCATTGAAAACAAGTTTGCTCATTCGGCAAAACGAATTGAAACATTTGAAGCAACGGATGAAGTTTCCGAAGATCAAAGTTATCAAATCAGACAAGCTGAAATTGCAATGGGAACCGGGGGTTTGACCGGAGTCGGTCTGGGGCAAGGCAGACAGAAATATAATTATTTGCCTCAAGTTCATAATGACTATATCTTTCCGGCAATTGCTGAAGAGTTGGGTTATTTGGGCACAATGAGTGTTTTAATCTTATTTGCTATTCAATTTTTTATCGGAGTAAAAATTGCTTTAAATGCAAATTCCGTTTTTGCTTGCTTAATTGCTTGGGGATACTCATTTTTAATTATACTTCAGGTATTATTAAATGTAGCGGTTGCGACCGAGGTTATACCTGCTACCGGAATAACGCTTCCGTTTTTCAGTTATGGCGGAACATCAAACATTGTGTTTTTAGTTGAAATTGGTATGGTATTATGTGTATCACGTACAGGTCAAACTGCGAATAAGGTATTATCTCAGAATTTAGCACCTGCATCGGAGAACAGCAGATGAAACAAAGAGTGTATTATTTAGTAGGTGGAGGAACCAGTGGTCATGTCAATCCGGCTTTATCTATTGCGGAATCGATTCAGGATCGAGATCCGAACAGCAAGATTGTTTTTTTTGTCACGAAAGACGGTGTTGAATACGATATGATCAAAAAAGCGGGGTTTCCGTATCAGACAATTAAAGCCAGTCGCTTGCCGAATTCTGCCAAAAAAATATTTTCATTTGCTAAATCTTCTTGTTCCGGTTATCGAAATTGTATTCGTATTTTGCAGGAGACTCCTCCTTCTGCTGTGATCGGAACAGGTGGTTTTGTCTGTGCTCCATTATTATTGGCTGCTATGCGTTTGAAAATTCCTTATCTTATCCATGAACAGAATGCATTTCCCGGTAAGGCAAATCGTTTTTTTGCCAAAAAAGCAAAAGCGGTTTGCCTTTCGTTTAATTCTTCAAAAGAACACTTTAAAAATGTTTCAAATATTCATTTGACAGGAAATCCCGTGCGCAAGATTTTTTTTGAAATGCAATCGGAGGAAGCCAGAAAACGTCTTGAAATTTCTTCGGAAAAATTTGTAGTTTTGATTATAGGCGGTAGTCTAGGCGCCAATTCAATTAATCAGGCAATATTAGACTTATTTAAATCAGCTATGTGGCAGGAATTGAAAACTGAATTTCCGGAATTGATGTTGATTATGAGTACCGGAAATCGAAATTATGATGATTTGAAAAATGCATTATCACCTTATGAGAATGAAGATTTCATTATAAAATCATATTTGGATACAACACTTTGGTTACCCGCATCTGATTTATATATCGGCCGATCCGGTGCTTCTGCATGTTTTGAAGCTGCAGCGACATCGACTCCGGCAATCTTTATTCCTTATGCCATTGCCACAGATAATCATCAGTTTTTTAATGCCAAATCATTTGTAGATCGTAATGCTGCTACCTTGATTGAAGAAAAAGATTTCGACGCGAAAGTATTGGTCGAGCAAATCAAATATCTGATTGAGAATCGCCAAGTTTTATTCAGCATGAGTAAACAAGCCAAAAGTTTGTCAAAACCGGATGCAGCTTCCAAAATTGTTGATATAGTAGAAGAAATTGTTTCTTCTACGTAGATTAATGAATTATAAAAAAAGAAATGCAACAGAATAAACAGGCGAAAATCAAATTTGCCAAGTACCGTAAATTAATTATTATTGTAATGTGTTTAGCTATTTTAATCTCACTCTTTTTTTGGCTTCCGGTTTTTCGAATTCAAACAATCGAAATTAGAAATGCTGATTTCATAGCTCCGGAAAAAATCCTGCAATCTGCAGAAATTGACCAAAATCAACATTTTTTGAAGGGGATGGGCGGTACGTTATCTGATTTTTTTAATGGGCGGTACACAAACGCGGAGCAGAGAGTAATGGAAAAACTACCTCAAGTTGCCGATATTACGATAAGCTACGCATTTCCAAACAAATTGATATTTGATGTAGATGAAAGAATTGCGATTGGCTGGATCAAAATACCGGACGGATTTTGTACAATTGATGGTCAGGGAGTTGTTATTGAAGTTCTGGATCAGGAGCCACAAGATTTACCGATCATTAAAGGTATTACGATTACAAATCTTGCATTGGGCAAACGAGTGGAAGTTGAACAAACGGAATATTTAGAAAATGCTATATTTACGATGTCGGCTTTAGTTGAAGCTGATTTAGATAATGAAGATGAAAAACTGCTACATCAGATAGATGTCATAGAACCGACGATTAACAATAATATATATTTAAGATTGACTATAGGCGATCAAAAATTATTAATCATCTGTAATAAGTCACGTGATCTAAAAAGTCATTTTATATGGCTGAAACAGGTGATAAATAGTAACGTCATAGCCGATAAAGGTTCAGGTACGATAGATTTGCGCGGAGAAACCAGAACCTTTAAACCTGATACGAACGGAGGAAAATAATGATACCTTTAATCGGTCTGATTATCGGATTAATTATCGGATTACTGTTGAATGTGCCGATACCGCAAGCATATGGTATGTATATTGCTATTTTGGTTATTTCGGCTTTAACTTCCTTAACAGGTACAATCGGAGATTCTCTGGAAAATAACTACAACAATAAATTGGTTGTTCTGTCTTTCTTAGGAAATACTTTGATTTCGATAGTGTTGACTGCTTTAGGTCTGCTGATAAATATTCCTCTGAATTATGTTGTATATTTCGGTTTGGGCATTCAGATTTTTCAAAATTTAAACAGGATTTGGCGCCAATTAATAATTATCTTTGAAGAGAAGAAAAATAAAATTAAGAAAAAATAGAAATTCAGATGATAGCTTGCAAAATGTGAGCTGTTTATAGTAAATTACTTAAGAGTCAAGTTGTAAGGACTACATAATAAAGTTGTAATAACTGCAACGAAAACGTAACAAATTCAGTTGTTGTTGGGATTTGTTTAGTGTAAAATTAAAAAATGAATAGATTAATTATATAATTGATAAAACCTATAAACGGGTAAAACAATATAAGAAGTCAACTTGTTATTACATGTTAACTTCGAAAGGAGTTGTTCTCTTGGTGGATTATAGTATGGGATTTGGAATGGAAGATAACCAAGGCGCAATAATTAGAGTTATTGGTGTTGGTGGCGGCGGATGTAATGCTGTTGATCGAATGATAGAAAATGCAGTTCAGGGGATTGAGTTTATTGCTGTGAATACAGATGTTCAGGCTTTGCAAAGATCAAAAGCTCAGATACCTATTCAAATTGGTGAGAAAGTTACTCGTGGTTTAGGTGCCGGTGCGAATCCTGAAATGGGTCAAAAAGCGGCAGAAGAATCAGCTGAAGAGATAGAACAAGCAATTGAAGGTTCAGATATGCTTTTTGTAACGGCCGGTATGGGTGGTGGAACCGGTACGGGTGCTGCTCCGGTCGTAGCACAAATTGCCAGGAAACTGGGTATTTTAACAGTTGGTGTTGTAACACGTCCTTTCCGCTTTGAAGGAGCCAGACGTTCGCAAAATGCTGAACGCGGAATTAGAGAATTAGAGCAATATGTAGATTCATTGGTCATTGTACCTAATGATAAATTGCTTGATATAGCCAGTGAGGATACTACGGTGAATGAAGCTTTCGGTTTAGCCGATCGTGTGTTACGTTTTGGTGTAACCGGAATTTCAGATTTAATTGCAGTTCCCGGATTAATTAACTTGGATCTGGCCGACGTAAGAAGAGTTATGACTAACGCCGGTATTTGTCATATGGGCATCGGTTCTGCAACCGGTGAAAGCAGAGCAGCTACCGCAATTCGCCAAGCGATCAACAGTCCTTTGCTTGATACGACAATTGACGGAGCAAGCGGTGTTATCGTCAATGTTACAGGTGGCATGGACATGCGTATCAAAGAAATTGATGAAGCTGTTTCGCAAGTTCGTGATTCAGCATCACCTGATGCAGATATCATTTTCGGTGCTGTAATTGATGAGAACATGCAAGATGAAATGATGATTACAGTTATTGCCAGCGGTTTTTCCAATACCGGTGCCGGAAGTGGAAGCAGCGGCGGCAGATTAGCTCAACAACCGAGTTTTGCCGGTTTGGGCGTAGATAAAAAAAGAAATTTATCTGAGCCAAGAAGAAGCGATTCGGCAAGTGTTTTTAATGGAGACGGTTTAGATTTTTTGAAAACAACTGAAAGAAAAGATCAACTTAATCGTCAAAAAATCCAACCGGTTGAAGAACGTGCGGATGGCGGCTTTGGATTGCCTACTATGAGTCAGAATTCAGCAAGAGTTGCAGATACTGCAGCAAATACGAGTTTCAGTTCGAATGCTAATTTTAGACCGGCTCCGTCAAGAGACAAAGAGGCGGTAGCTGATTTGGTCCATCAAGTTTCCGCTGATACTCTCAGAACTGAAACTGACCGGACAGAATCCTTGGACGATTCCGCCAGAGAACGTCCCGGAAAACAAGATAGATCAGATAAATCATCACGCGGTGGCAGAATCTTACCTTGGATTTTGCAAGATGATGATGATTTTGATGAATAAATTTTGATGAATAATAAACAATGTGAATCATTAATTTAATTAATAATTCACTATGCAATTTTTATTCGGCCGGTCGTAGATTTATCTTGACCGGTTTTTTAACTTTTTTGCGGAGGATTGTTATGAAATGTCCGTTTTGTGGTCATACAGAAGACAGAGTGAGTGATTCACGTCAAGTTGATGATGGCGAGAGTATTCGCCGAAGACGTGAATGTTTGCGATGCAAACAGAGATTTACAACGTACGAAAGAGTTGAAGACGTAAAACTTGTAGTGATAAAAAAGGATGGTAGCCGACAGCAATTTGATCGTGATAAACTGATTCAAGGTATCTTAAAAAGTTGTATTAAGCGACCGGTTACTTTAGAACAGATTGAGAAAATCGTATATAAGATTGAAAATCAGAACAGCAATCTATTACGCAAGGAAATTCCTACAACCGAAATTGGTGAACAGGTTATGTCGCAATTGAAAGATATTGATGAAGTGGCATATATCAGATTTGCTTCAGTTTATAAAGATTTTGATGATCTGCAATCATTTATCAATGAACTGCATTACATCATGGAATCAGAAGAAAATACAGAAAACGAATAAAAATATAATGAATATATGGTAGAAATGTTAAGCCGTAAGTAAACAGATAGGAATCCGGAATAAACATTCAAAATAAACATTCAAATAGAAAAGGAAACAATATGACAAAAATATTGATAGTCGATGATGATCCACATATTAACGAATTGGTTAAATTGTATTTTGATGCAGATGGTTTTGATACGTATACCTGTCTTGACGGAGAAACTGCTCTCCAAAAACTGGAAGAAATTAAACCGGATTTACTGATATTGGATTTAATGTTACCGGGACAAAGTGGTTTTGATATTTTGCGGGATTTGCGCAAAATTTCGGATATTCCTGTAATTATGTTGACTGCCAGAAGTGATACCCTGGATCAGGTTGTAGGTTTGGAATTAGGTGCTGATGATTATGTGACAAAACCGTTTGAACCTAAAGAGTTAATTGCCAGGGCGAAGGCAATCTTGCGTAGAGTCAGCGGCGACTTAGGACAAAAGAATGTTAAAAGAGAACAAGATGATAATATAATTGAGTATCCGGATTTTATTCTTAATCGCAACAATTACACTTTACACTTGGCAGATAATACTTATTCTTTACCTCCGAAGGAAATGGAATTATTGTATTTTCTTGCAAAAAATCCGAACCGGGTTTTTACCAGAGAACAATTATTGGAAAATATTTGGGGGTTTGACTATTTAGGAGAATCTCGTACTGTTGATGTTCATGTTAAGCGCTTGCGAGAAAAACTGGACAATTTTCCTCATGATGCATGGGATTTAGTAACTGTATGGAGTGTAGGGTATAAATTTGAAGTTAGATAGTAATGGCTAAACAAACCGGCAAACCTTTTCATAAGTTAAGTTTTTATCGTAAAACTCTGTTTTGGATGATTTTTATGATCTTAATTGTTTTTATTATTTTGGCTGTTATTTATTCTTTTTTATATTCCAGAGCAAAAATCGGTCAAATGGAAATTCAATTATTAAGTGCTGCTCAAGCTGCTGCCGAACGAGTTGAAAACAATATGGATGAAAATAACATCAACTTGAATTCGGCTCGTGAACAAAGTTATTTGGCATTTACGGCAAAATCAACTGAAAGTATTGTTTGGTTAGTTAATAGCAAAGGACAAATCATTTACTATTCTGCAATGCCGAAAATCGCAAGAGAAAATCTAAGCAAAGATGAAAACAATAAGCTCACTTTGACTAAAGACATGCTTAATACAAGTGCAATTAATGTCGATGGATTTGTGGCTATCGGCAATTTTCACAATCTATTGCCTGGTAATCAACAATGGATTACGGTTTCCTATCCTTTGTCTAGTGGATACGGCTATAGTGGTGAAGTTATGTTGCATTATTCTATAGGCGAAAGTCAATTCTCACTTGTTTTAGGTGAAAAAAGCCTCTGGGTTTCTTTTTTAATTGCTTTTGTGATTGCGGTCGGGATTATTATTATCTTGTCAAGAAATGTAACCAGACCGATCAGCAAAGTGGTTAAGACTGCAGAGGATGTCTATCATGGTGATCTACAGGCCAGAGTAATTCTGGATAAAGAAAAAAAGCCTTTTTATATTCATGAATCAATTGATCGTCGGGAAGATGACATTATGATTTTGGTTCGCACGATGAATACTTTGATTTCAAAATGGGAGAAGCAGGAAAGGGAACGTGATGAATTTACAGCTTCAATTTCCCATGATTTGCGCACGCCGCTCACCTCAGTCAAAGGTTTTTTAGGTGCGATTCAGGACGGTACCATTCCGGCGGAAAGCAGGCAACATTATCTGAATATCGTATTTCAGGAAGTAGACCGATTGCAAAAATTAATTGACAACTTACTTGATACGACGACAATTGATCAACATAAAAATTTGCATAAAGAAGTTTTTAATATTGAGTTGCTGACTCAGGAAGTTATTTCCAGTTTGATGTCAATGATCAATCAGAAATCAATTCACATTAATCTCGATTGCCAACTTGGTGATACGGAATTATCCGTTGTAGCTGACCGCGACGCAATTCAAAGAGTAATATATAATATTCTGAGCAATGCGATTCGTTTTACTCCTGAGCAAGGATTCATTCGGGTCGGAATTTTACCGAAAAACGATGAAAAAATTACGATTTCAATTGAAGATGACGGTGAAGGGATTGCTCTTGAAGATCGCAAACATATTTTTGAGCGATTTTACAAAGTCAGTAAGAGCAGAAATTCTGAAGGTTCGGGAATGGGGCTGTATATTGCCCGCAATTTGCTTTCGATGCATGAACAGAGTATTTTTGTAGGTGAAAGTTCTCTGGGTGGTGCCCGCTTTACTTTTACTTTGGATAAAACTAAAGCCAGAAAAATTTAATTAGGATGGTGTAAGCTATGCAATTTTTCTATCGTAATCCTAAAAAATTTGTTGTTTATTTTGTTTCTATATTGTTAAGCTTACCTTTTGTTTTGCACTATTATAAGCAAGAAGTCTTTGGATCGGATTTTGAAGAATCTCTGTCAAATACTGAATCGGTTGAAGAAAATGCCCCCACTGAACTATTGTCGGAAGCTACTGCTGAAATCGAACAGAACAAGCAAAGTCAAGAGGAAGAACAGATGGGCCAGCAAGAACAACAGGGACAGGAAAAACAAATTGAAACTTATGCCCAGGAATATCAAATGGCGGAAGAAAAACGTATATTATTGCGGGAATTTCCTTTTGAATCAGTTGTCGGATTTTCTTGGTCGATTTATTCAGAACGTCCTTTAAGTGAAATATATGCAGAATTTTCTTCGAAGACAGGAGCGATTTTATCCGGTAAAGTTTCTTCAGGTCAGAATACCAATATGTATAGGGTAATTGCAAACGGATTTTTTATTAATTCGGAAGGCTACTTTTTAACTACATATCAAAGAATCAAAGATGTTTTTACGAATCTGAATCAAATTAATCCTGAAATTGAATTAAAGCTGCAAACCAATCATAGTTTACAATTACTGGATTTAAATTTGATTGCTGTTGATCCGGAAGGTGATTTGGTTGTTTTTCAAGCTGATCTTAATAGTATAGGTTTAACTGAAATTTCGTATGTTGAGTTTGCGAATTATCATCCTACAATGGGACAAGCAGTGTTCGGAATCGGTTTCCCTGATAAGTTTGCGGTTGAGGGCGGCTTGTTTCCCGGTTTTGTTACTCAAATAGGTACAACAAAAATGCTTGAATCGGGCTACGGTATAACAGAGATTCAATCAAATGCTTCAATTCCCAGCACTTCAAACGGATGTTTAATGGTTAATACAGGTGGTCAAGCAATCGGTATTTCTTCTTCTGCCGGCATACGTTCTGTGAGTGATCGTTTTAGTATTTTTTATCCTTCTAATCAAATTACCATGCGCTTGGATTATATTCTGTCGGGCAAAATTAATGAAGAGGTCGTTTGGACAGGAACAACTTTGTTGTCGGATGCAGATTATAATAACTTAGCTCAGACTTATAATTTGCCGACCGGCGCTTATGTGCTGAATGTATTTTTGGATGGACCTGCATATGTCTGCGATATAAGAAAAGATGATATTATCCTTGCAATAGATAATTATACAATTAATTCGGGTAGTGAATTCCGTTCATTGATTTTGAATTATATGCCGGGTGATGCATTGCGAATCAAAATTTATCGTCCTAACTTGAATAAAGAATTTGTTAAAACATTATATTTGGATTCGAAATAACATTTTAGATTGAGGAAAAAATATGGCAAGGCTTTCTTTGAAAGCAAAAAAAGAATTGGCTTTGAATTTGATTACTGCTTTGGAACAAGCGTATCCCGATTTAGAAAAAACCTTAAATTATCGTGATGCATGGGAATTGTTGGTAGGTGGAATTCTCGGAGCACAAACTACGGATGAGCAGGTGAATCGTGTAACTGCCATACTGTTTATTGATTATCCTACGGTTTATGATTTTGCTGCAGCATCGCTTGAACAGATTACGGAAGCCATCCGTACGGTCGGTCTGTATCGCAATAAAGCCAAATTTTTGTATGGTAGTGCCAAGATCATTGTCGAAAAATATGATGGCATAGTACCTCAATCAAGAGAAGAACTTCTCGGTTTGCCCGGAGTCGGTCCCAAGGTTGCAAGTCTGGTTCGGGGTGATTATTATCAAATTCCGGCAATTGTAGTGGATACGCATTGTGGCAGAATCAGTCAACTCTTAGGTCTTGCGAATAAAACCGATCCGCATAGTATTGAACTGGAATTGATGAAAGTGTTGCCGCAAGCTGATTGGATCAGGTGGGGACATTTTATGGTAACTCATGGCAGAGAATACTGCAAAGCACGTTGTCGTAACTGCCTGGCATGTCCGTTAGCAGACTTGTGCCAATATCCGCAACGCAAAACAGTACAAAAAAGGCTGATTACGGCACGTCAACAAAATCAGGAAAATGGTTGCTTTTGATGGATTTTAAACAAGTCAGACTGACAAAATTAAAAGGAATTTCCGAGAAGCGTTCAGCACTTTTTGCGAAATTGGATATTAATAATCTTGAAGATTTACTATTGTTTTTTCCACGGGATTATCAAGATTTGACTGAAATTACACCGCTGCATCTTATACAGGACGGAGCTGTGGTTACGGTGCAGGCGAGAATTATTGCTGCACCGACCATGCAGTCCAAAGGCAAATTATCATGGCTTAAAACTTCACTAACTGATGGTGTAACTGTTATTTCCGTTATCTGGTTTAATCAGCCTTGGTTAGCAAAAAAATTGCAATCAGGTTTTGAGTATTATTTTCACGGTAAAGTTCAACGTCAGGGAAATAAGTTTTCTTTACAAAATCCGCTTTTTTTTACTCAAACAGAATATGAGCAACAGAAAATTCAAGCAATTTATCCTCTGACAGCCGGTTTAACTCAGAATATTGTGCGTAACTCAGTTGATCAAGTACTTGCACTTTATGATAATTATCTGATTGATCCGTTACCGGATCAGATAAGAAAGGATCATGAATTATGCACTTTAAATTATGCTTTGGAAAAAATCCATCAACCGCAAGCTCAATATGAATATCAGCTCGCCAGAATACGCCTGGCATTTGAAGAATTATTTTTAATTCGTTCCGCTCTTTATCTTTTGAAGCGAAAGAATCAAGCGGAATCACAAGCTGAAGCTTTGTTACCGTCTGAAACAACCAAACAGAAAATGAATGACTTGCGCAGCAGTTTGCCTTTTACTTTGACTAATGCTCAAATCAAGGCCATTAATGATATTTTGCGTGATCTGCGCCAACCTAAACCGATGAACAGATTGCTGCAAGGTGATGTCGGTTCCGGCAAGACAATGGTAGCAGCCTTTGCTTTAGCATATGCCACATGGTCGGGTGGTCAAGGCATTTTTATGGCACCGACTTCTATTTTGGCTCGCCAGCATATGGATACTTTAACTTCTTTATTGACACCGGCAGGAATCAGGATAGAACTACTTACCGGACAGACTGCCGGTAAAAAAAGACGCGATATTCTTGAAGCAGCGGAAAAACAGGAAGTAGATGTAATTGTCGGAACCCATGCAGTTTTGGAAAAAGATTTGATTCTGAAAAAACCGGTATTAACCATTACCGATGAACAACATCGTTTCGGTGTTGCCCAGAGATCTGCTTTAGCAGACTTTGACAAACAGAATTATCTGCCTCATCGTTTAGTAATGTCGGCTACACCGATTCCCAGAACTTTGGGTTTGATTCTGTACGGTGACTTGGATCTGTCAATTATGGAAGAATTACCTCTCGGCAGAAAACCGATTAAGACCTATACAGCTACTTCACAAGATAAGGCCAGAATATATGAGCTAATGCGTAATACTGTTGAACGTGGCGAACAAGTATATGTGATTTGTCCTTTGATTGAAGATTCCGAATTATCGGATTTGGAATCGGCGGAAACAACCTACGAAAAACTAGCACAAGATATTTTCCCGGATTTAAGGATCGGTTTAATTCACGGTTCCTTAAAAGCTGATTTGAAGAATCAAGTAATGGAAGATTTTATTGAGGGTGAAATTGATATTTTGGTCAGTACAACTGTAATCGAAGTTGGTGTGGATAATCCTAAGGCAACTTTGATGTTGATTCAAAATGCAGAACGCTTCGGTTTAGCCCAACTTCATCAGCTGAGAGGGAGAATCGGACGAAGTGATCTGGATTCAATCTGTATTTTATTGAGTGATTCAGAAGAAGAATTGGCGAGGGAACGCCTAAGAACTCTTTGTCAAACTCAGAACGGTTTTGAATTGGCTGAACA
>DUPV01000052.1 GCA_012838135.1 Clostridiaceae bacterium
CTTCTTCGGCAACTGCTTCTGTAACTTCTTCTTTAGCTTCAGCTGAATCATCTGCTGCAACAACCATATCTGCTACATTTTCTTTACCTTCTTCAGCAGCTTTTTCTGCCAAAGCATTCAATGTCATCGCCAATGATGTTACAGGGAAGATTAAGCCGGAAACCAATTGACCATAAAGTGTTTGTTGATCAGGAATGCTTGCCAATTTGAGAATTTGCTCAAGATCAACTTTAGCACCTTCCATTATTCCGCCTTTAATTTCAAATTTCTTAATTTTGTCGGCGTATTGTTTTGTCAGTTTTGGTGCCAAAACAATGTCATCAACACTGTAAGCAATTGCTGTAGGTCCGGTCAATTCATCTGTAAAACCGTCTATTCCCAATTGATCAAATGCACGTGAAATCACTGAATTCTTGATAACACGATAGATGACTCCCGCTTCACGGAAAGCCGTACGCATTTCAGTATCTTGAGCGACATTCAGACCCATGTAATCAGCCAAAACTATAGATTGAGCATCTTTCAGTTCATTTGCCAATTGATTGACTCTTTGCTTTTTGTTTTCCAAGATTTTTGGACTGGGCATTGCAATACCTCCTTCTTATATTTAAATACCCCTCACGCTTGAGCGGGAGGGGTAGGAAGTATTACATAAAAGTAATTTATCACAATATTTATTGTAAATATTATTGCAAAGCACCTACTGGTCCACCTCGGCAGGAAATTATTATGTTACAAGAACTCCGGCTGTCTCTGGCGTTAAGGTAATATTTAATTGTTTAATGCGCATCAATTTTAGCTTAATTTTCAGCGCAATGCAAATATTATTTGCTTTAGTAAAAATACAAAACTTGTTTGTATATTTGCTGATTAATTTCCAACTAAGATACAATTTGTATCTTAGTTTTGTTTAGAATTAACTTTAATTCCCGGTCCCATTGTTGAAGCTATATGCAAGGTTCTGATGTATGTTCCTTTAGCTCCTGAGGGTTTCGATTTAATAACCGCATCAAGCAAAGCATTAAAGTTATCTAATAATTGTTCTTCAGTAAAAGAAACTTTACCGATCGGACAATGAATAATGTTTTGTCTGTCTAAACGGTATTCAATTTTACCGGCTTTACTGTCGGCAACAGCTTGTTTAATATCCATTGTTACCGTACCTGCTTTCGGATTCGGCATTAAGCCATGAGGTCCCAAAATACGACCCAAAGGCCCGACCAAACCCATCATATCCGGGCTTGCAATAACTACATCAAAATCGAGCCAGTTTTCATTTTTAATTTTATCAACCATGTCTTGACCACCGACATAATCTGCACCGGCTTCTTCCGCTTCTTCAGCTTTCGGTCCTTGAGTAATAACTAAGACTCTTACTTTGCGACCTGTACCATGTGGTAAAACAACTGCACCTCTAACCTGCTGATCTGCATGTCTGGAGTCAACACCCAGACGAAAGTGCATTTCAACTGTTTCATCAAATTTGGCAGTTGCTGTTTCTTTCAACAAAGAAATTGCTTCATCCGGTTCGTAAGTTTTTTCAAAATCTACTTTAGCAGCAATTTCTCGATATCTTTTGCCTCTTTTTGCCATGTCAGACTCCTTTACTTATCCATGTCGACCTTGATGCCCATGGAACGTGCAGTTCCTGCAACCATTCTTGCACCGGCTTCAACATCAGCGGCATTTAAATCTTTCATTTTCATTTCAGAAATTTTCAAGCATTCCGACCAAGGTACTGTTGCAACCTTGCTTTTATTCGGTTCACCGGAACCCTTATCCAGTTTTGCAGCCTGTTTCAGTAATACTGACGCCGGAGGAGTCTTGGTAATAAAAGAGAATGAACGATCTTGGAAGACCGTAATCTCAACCGGGATAATTAATCCCATATCCTGTTGAGTTCTTTCATTAAATTCTTTAACGAATTGAGCAATATTCAATCCGTGTTGTCCAAGCGCTGGTCCTACCGGTGGTGCTGGCGTTGCTTGTCCTGCCGGAATTTGCAATTTTA
>DUPV01000004.1 GCA_012838135.1 Clostridiaceae bacterium
AGCAGCAGAAGGTCTTAAACAAATGGTCGCCAACAAAACCGATGTGATCAGAGACGGCAAACTGGTTGTAATCGATATTGCCGATGTAGTTCCGGGTGATGTGATCAAGTTTTCCGCCGGTGATATGATTCCTGCCGATGTCAGATTTATTTCGACAAAAGACACTTTCGTATCGCAAGCCGCTTTGACAGGGGAGTCAGCACCTGTGGAAAAATATGATACAGCCGGTGACCCGGATGCGGCACTAACTGATTTAGCAAATATCGGCATGATGGGTACCGATTTGGTCAGCGGTACGGCAACTGCTGTGGTTTTATATACTGCAGAAAATACTTTTTTCAGTTCGATCGCAACTTCGTTAAGCGGTGAGAAAGCTCAGACCAGCTTTGAGCGCGGTGTTGCCTCGGTCAGTTCAATGTTGATTAAAATGATGTTAATTATCATACCGGTTATATTTCTGATTAACGGAATTATCAAAGGCGATTGGTTCAGTGCTTTATTATTTTCTGTCAGTATAGCGGTCGGTCTGACTCCGGAAATGCTGCCGGTAATTATGACTTCAACCCTTGCCCGCGGTGCTCTTGCTATGTCCAAAAGAAACGTAATTGTCCGTACTTTAGGCTCAATTCAAACTTTCGGTGAAATGGATATTTTATGTACGGATAAAACCGGTACATTGACCGAAGATAAAATTGTTTTGGAAAAATATATGGATTTAACCGGTTTGGATGATACCAGAGTATTACGCCATGCTTATTTGAATTCATTTTTTCAAACCGGACTGAAAAACCTGATTGATCTTGCAATTATCAATCGTGCCGAGAAATATAATTTTCCAGAAATCATCAAAAACTATACCCGCATAGACGAAGTGCCCTTTGATTTCTCGCGTCGTCGTATGAGCGTAATTTTAGAAGACAAAACAGGAAAACGTCAGCTGATCACCAAAGGTGCAGTTGAAGAAATGTTGGCGATTTGTTCTTTTGTTGAAGTAAACGGTCAGGTTAAAACCATAGGTGAAGACGAACGTAAGCTCGCGATGACTACATATGAAAAATATAATACTGCCGGTTTAAGAATGTTGGCTGTTGCCCAAAAAAATGAAGTGCCGGATGAAGATCACTTTACGATTGCTGATGAGAGTAATATGGTCCTGATCGGATTTGTCGGATTTTTAGATCCGCCGAAAGAAAGTGCCAGGGGTGCAGTTAAAATATTACGGGAACACGGTGTTCGCACAGTTGTTCTGACCGGAGACAGTGAAGGTGTTGCTTTGAAAGTCTGTGAAAAAGTCGGCATTGATGTTCAAACTATTGTCCTTGGTACAGATGTTGAACAGATGAGCGATTTGGAATTAATAGAAGTTGCTAAACATTGTAATTTGTTCAGTAAGTTATCACCGATGCAAAAGAAACGGGTGGTCAGAGCTTTGCAGGAAGATGGACATACAGTCGGTTATATGGGTGACGGAATCAATGACACACCCGCCTTACGTCAATCAGATGTCGGAATTTCCGTAGACAGTGCGGTCGATATTGCTAAAGAAACTGCTGATATTATTTTATTGGAGAAAGACTTAATGGTGCTTGAAGAAGGTGTCCTTCTGGGCAGACGCACTTTCGGTAATATTATGAAATATATCAAAATGGCAGCCAGCGGCAATTTCGGCAATATGATCGCTGTTGTTGTTGCCAGTATTTTCCTGCCCTTTTTGCCGATGTTACCGGTACATATATTGACGCAAAATCTGCTAAACGATTTTGCCCAAATGGGACTTGCTTTTGACGATATGGATGCGGACTTTGTTCAAAAACCGCAAAAGTGGGATGTTAAATCATTAAAAAGCTTTATGTGGATAATGGGACCTTTGAGTTCAATTTTTGATATTTTGTGCTATATAATTCTCTGGTTTGAATTCGGCTATAATTCAATGACGACTGCTCCTTATTTCCAAACCGGCTGGTTTTTATTCGGCACATTATCACAAATTTTTATCATTCATATGATCAGGACAGGAAAAATACCGTTTGTTCAGAGCAAACCTGCACCGGCTCTGCTGTTTTCAACTTCGTTGGTCGGAATCATCGCACTGATTATCGGATTTACACCTTTAGCTACTGTGCTTGACCTCAGACAATTGCCCTTACATTTTTTATTTTGGCTTTGTGTTTTGCTGATCCTTTACAGTTTATCTGTACAAATCATCAAAAAAATCTATCAAAAACATATTGGACCTTGGATTTAATTTAAGTCTAATTACTATTTTACCTACTGTTCTCAATACAATTTTTAGATTAATCATATTTATATAAACAAAAATATTGAAAACATAAAGCCCTTGAAATAATTTACGTCAAGGGCTTTGTTATTAATACGAGAATTCATAACAATTTTTTATCAGAATGGGTTCCTCTACCAAACCTATACTCCATATTTTTCACAACTGTACTCTTCCAACCTGTAAATATGATCTTCTGTTCGGTAAACTATAGTTCGACAAGTTATGTCGTTGAGTTTCTAAGGCTGATAGATGTGCCGTCGATTATCTAAAGAGTTATACAAATATTTAGCTATGCAGCATAATTGCGGGAATTTGATATGGGGGGAAATATGTGATGAGAAAACATAGAGTAGCAGCGTTACTGCTTATTGTCACTTTATTGTTTACTGCGATTCTTACCGGATGCGGAGGCGGCAAATCGCTCTTTGGATTCTACGATGACATGGTAAAAACATGGGCAAAAGGCTACAACAGTAAAGCTCCGGATGCGCTAGTTGTTTATGTTGAGCATAATGGGATGAAAGCGGCGCCGCAGGAAATAACGAGTGCTGAAATTACAAACAAGGTATTCAATGCGCTATCATCTTTACGTGTAACAGGTGAATATATTTCCCAAGGCGTCAGTACAAGCGCCCCCCAACAGGTCGTGACCTATCGGTTTAGTTCTGATACAGGCGGATCAGTGGAATTTACGTTCAAAGACGGATATGCCGCCATTGGCAATAAGACCTATATATGTTCAGACATAGACAAATTGTTCGGAATCGGTGGGATAGACCTCTCCGCTTTAGAAGAAGAAACCATAATACCCAACAGAAGTACTCCAACTACACTGTCTGGCGAGTACGCTGTATTCTCAAATGCGATACAGAATTTTTCTTTCCTCTATGACAGTAACTATTACGCCGAATGGAGCGATGAAAACGGCGCGACAATATACATCGAATCAAAGGGCTCTATACCATACTTGCTGGTATACCGCAACGTAGGCGACGGCAACTTCAATGAGCAGGCTTTTTTTAACGATTTAACCGGACGTTTACGTACACAATACGGTGATCACCTGATTAGTGTAGGTGAACTTCAGAACTATACCGTCGCGGACAAGTCGCTTCCCAGCGTCTCATACAGCTATACAGCAGATCATCATACAATAGAACTTCTAATTTTAGCGGACTATACCGGTGATTCAGCTATACAGTATTCCTGTAAATATTTGCAGGGTCAGGGTGATGCAACGCTTGAAGCGCTCACTAAGGCAGTGACCTCTTACCAGCCGGACGCCCATTATTATGATGCTGGAGACTTGGGTGAAAGCGGCCGGAATGATCCTAACGGACAACGACAACCACAGCAGCCACAACCACAGCCACAACCACAACCACAACCACAACCTCAACCTCAACCTCAAGTGACAAAGTTTAATCTCGTAAATTATGACGGTGGTTTCTTCTCTGTCATGTTACCGGAAGGGTGGCAGATACAAACTATGGGGAAATACACTACCTTTGGTTTTCGCGCTTGGGATCCCCAAAATCCTGATTATGAGATTTTCTACTATGGTAACTTAGGACCACTCAACAAAAGCAAAGAGGCAAAGAATGCTTGGGCGGGATACATCAATAATGCGGGTTATCCCCAGGCCGCGCTCTACGCCGATGCACCGGCAGTCAGCATGAATAGCGCGAGCAGCATTTTCTATCAGTTCGACAGTCTCCAAACCCTTTCTGATAAATACGGCTTCGGCTTTAGCCTACCCGTACTTGACAGCTTTATGCCGATGAAGAATGTACCTGTTGAAACAGCGTATACTAATATAAGTTCAAATGAAGATTTGCTGTTAGCCGGGGTACGCGGCTCGAACGGCGGTGCCTGTGCCGGATTATTCATGGCGGCACTGTGGAATACAGATCCATATTATGTTGACGGCGTCGATATGTCTCCAACTGCCGGGATGCACGTAACGGGCGTTATCGCCCCGGCAGAAGATTTTGAGAACGTCGAAGAAACGCTTACACAGTCAGTGTCAAGTCTGGCTTTCACAGAAGAATACATTGCCGAGGCCATAGATTACAGCAGACGAACCGGTGAGGCAGCGATGGCCGACAACGCCGCACGACAGGCAGTGTACGATGCGGCAAACCGGGCGTGGAGCAGATACTTCCGCGGCGGATCAACGAATGACAACCTGGACGAAATAAACGATATACTGAACAATATCCAGTCCGTTCTTGACAGTATCAAATAGATATCAATTAGAATGAGAGTTCCCGGCTGCACTCACATTAATCGATATGAGGTCTGATACTGTTAATGGCTCTGAAAGGAGGATATGTGTGTTGAATAAAAGAAAAGAGATTTTGTTATGTTTTGTTCTTATGTTTACGGTATCGCTGTGCGGATGTGGCAGTGGCAGGAGCAGGGGCAACACAGAGGGAAAAAAAGAAATTGGCAACGCAGAGGCAAAAGAAGAAAAGGAAGCCGGTATGCCACGCTTCTATTTTGGTGTAGAGGGTG
>DUPV01000053.1 GCA_012838135.1 Clostridiaceae bacterium
CATTGAGATTTCAAGGCTTTTGCCCGTTTTTCTGAACTATTTCGGGGTAAATAGCATGCTGGGTAATTGGGCTGTTTCTTATTTGATGTTTATTTGATGTTTACGCAGATGTGAGAAAACCGCTGAATACCGCAGATTACGGGCGTTTATTTGATGTTTACATGATGTTTGTGTGTTGTACAGGTGGGTGTGGTTGCGTACTTAACGTTGCTCTTCGACATAGATACTCGCACGGTTTTGGATAAGTCTTGCGGTTTCCTCGGCGCTTTTATCTCCGGCGAAAAATGCCATACACTCCTCCTGGATTATACTTGTCAGAAAATTGTCTTTATAAATAACACGATCACTTGCATCTAAAAGCTCATAGAATTTATCCACTTGTTCTTGCGTCACAAACTCGAACTCATAGAATGTGTTGTAAATATTTCTGGATCGGGGATATGGTTTTCCGTTCTCGTCTTTTAAGGGAAAAGGCTGGGTTGATCTGGATATTATTGCATTTAACGTTTCCTTATTTGTCGGGAAGCCAAAGGGTTCAATAACAGGGTTGTCCTTTGCTTGTAAGGTTGTCCGTAGAAATTCCCAGGCTCCGTCTTTGTTTTTGCTGCCGGATGCAATGCCCAGGCTTAGACCATTAATCAAATCTAAACCAACAGTCGTGTCAGATGGGAAGCTTTTGAAAGTGTAATTACCCGACCCGAATGCGGCATCAAACCCTGCTATATCTTCAGGCGAGGTGATTAGGTATGGAAACTTGGTGTAATTTAAAAGAAAGGCCTTTCCATTTATGAAATTGTCCAGATTTTCGTCAGGATTATATATATCCTGCTCAGGGAATGTAGTTAAGTAATATAATAGACTTATAAATTCCGGACTGTCAAAGGAACATTCGCCTGTTTCCCAATCCACAAAATCATTGAAAGCATAATACGCACACAAATCCAGCATGCGTTCCCGGTTTATTCCAGCAATTAACTCCGAACCTTCCGGCATACTTGAGTATTTTTCGAAAAACTCATCCCAGGTCCAGTTATAGCCGTCACCTACAATGCTCTTAAATCCGATAAAAGCTCTTATCGCAACATAAGTGGGCAATACATATAGCGAACCGTCCTGGTCATAGGCTCGCAGTACTGCGTCTAGAATGTCCTCTCGCCCGAATTCAGGGTCTGTGTCAAAATAGGGATATAGATTTTCCAGTAAGTTCTTTTGAGAGAATAAATCCTTTGGGAGCTCCTCCATGTCAAATATATCGATATCTTTCCCTGTAATTATGTCCAGTGCTAATTTATCTCTGTTGTCATATATAATAGTTTCTATGCGATACATCTCATTTTGAGCGTTAAAGTCCAGAATAAACGCTTCCAGTGAGCTTCTTATATTTCCACGTGCTGCGTATGTTGCAAGAGTAAGAATTTGCCTCTTATCTGCTTCGCCCCGCATCAGGCGGACTAAACCTTCAGATGTATAGCAGAGAAATTCATTGTTTCCGGTCGGGAATAAAGTTACTACGCCTTTTAATCCGCAATCCAGCCAGTTTAATATAGGATTTGCTTCTCCATTAGTTAAGGAGATACCGTAAAGTGCCGTGCCGTCCCGAGCATAGAGTGTATATGTACTATCGCCTGTTTCAATCTGCGCGTTATCAGAAAGCATGAGATTTATTTCTCTTTTCCAATTATCGTCTTTATCAATAAAGTAAAGCGAAGGTCCGGATGCGTCTGACACCAATGCGTAAATCTGCCCGCCGTTGTCAGTTGCGATAGAAATTACTCTGCCGTCCAGCTTAAGAGAGTTGACTTTTCCTTTGTTGTCTATTTGAATAATAGTGTTAAATCCATCATAGGCAGATGGGAAGTAGAGCCTTCCGTTGCTGTCCGTTCGAGGAGTACCATAAGGTATTGCCTCGAATGATTCGGTTTCTATAACCGTTGTTCCGTCATCCTCTAAAAGACGTGCCATGCAATCGCCTGTGTCTGTCCTGGCTTCTATTACCCACAAACCGGATTTTCCCGCGCTTAATCCTATTAAATAATATCCGTCAGTTAGTGAATAGTGCCTTAGACGTTTGGTATTACTACCGTCAAGTGCACTCGAAAAAAGCTTTTTGTTTCGATTGAAATAAACCTTTTCACCATATAGTGTGAAAAGCTCCGCGTCCTTTCCGGCACTCCAAA
>DUPV01000005.1 GCA_012838135.1 Clostridiaceae bacterium
CATTTTCCGAGGCGATTTTCCAAGGTTTTCCATGGGAAAAACAATTTCATCTGCCACTTCATCGAAAATAATTTGTTCTCTTGGATTCTGAAATACACTGCCGACCAATTTTGTGCGTTCACGAACCGTGCTGTCCGTAATCCTTTTGCCTTGTATATAGATATCTCCTCTGACCTGAGCTTTTTTCAAATTAGGGATAACACCATTAATCGCATTCATCAATGATGATTTACCGCAACCGGAAGGACCGGCAACCAAGATAAATTCACCCGATTCGATTTGAAAATTGAGATCTTGAAATACCCATTGTTTATCTGCATCAGATTTTTCTTCAGTCAAATCATAGGATAAAGATAGATTTTTTATTTCTAAGGCTAAACTCATCTATACCCTCCTGAAAACCAATAAATATAAAAAGCCAAACAAGCAAGAAACAGACAAGAAAAGATCAGATCTCTTCTTTTAAAACAGATAATCTGATATGAACTACTTTCGATGTTTGTGGCAAATCCTCTTGTTTCCAATGAAATAGCCAAACCCTCAGAAATGCTTAACACTCGTATGATCAGCGGAATAAAGAAAGCTCTGCTCCATAAAACAGGTGTATTTATAAATCGAATACCTCTCAAAACAATGGCTTGTCTGATTTGCTTAATTTCTTCACAAAATATTTGCATAAACCTAATGACGATCAAAAAACCTAAACTGATCCAGCGTGGAAAATGCAATTGGTTGAATGCCCGAACAAGATTAATCGGTTTTACACTGATACTAAGTATTGCTGCTAAACCTAGAGCGAGCACTCGATAAAAAGCGTATAAAACATCTGATTTATTGCCATTGATAATTGTCAAACCCGACATTATTAATCCGAAAATCAAAATAAACGGGATTGTCTTGATGATGATTTTTTCAAATCTGAATAGTAAAAAGAGAATCAGGAAAGTGACGAAGAAAAGCCAAAACCAAATCTGTTTGACAAACAGTAAGCCCACTACAAATAATAACAGGCTGTAAATCAATGATAAAATCGGATGAATAGCATAGCTTTCTTTACACATATTTAGACCTATAATTTACCGGCTTTTTCTAATTCGTCAGAAATTTTGTTGCCGATCGCAGCTCCTATAAAACCTAATACGACAGCACCTAAAATGTATAAAATAAAAGTTAAGGGATTGCCGATTTGCTCTGTAATTGTTCTGCCTTTTACCAAGATATTAACCACTGCTGTTGTCGGAATTGTAAAGAAAGAAAACAATCCGGCACTAAAAAGGATGGCTTTTTTATGTTCATAACTCTTAAAAAGAATTAATGCCACTGCTTCTGAAAGAAAAGAAGCAATCAGTTGATTAAAGAACATAACCGGTGCCATTAACAAAAGGACCAAACCGGAAAATATGCCTATTATGGTCAGTGATCCGCTTTTTTTCACTTTGCGTAAACCGATAGATGTGAACAAAGCAAAGGGTAATGCCATTGCAAATGCTTGTGTACCCAATTTGGTTACGGTCATAACAATTGGCGCAATCGGTCCGGAAACCAGCAATGTAACAGCTGTAATTACTGCTAAAAAAACAATATCTTTAATTGTAAAAGTTTTAAATTCAATTTTCTTCATCCCTCTGCTCCTCTATTTTCCTCTCTTATCATATTTTTAATTTTGTTTTTATTCTTTAGAAGATTTTTTATAAATCGCCAAGTATATATCGGATGTTTCCACATGATTTTTTTACCGGAATACCGCATAATCGGAAGCATTTTTTCCTGGTCCTCTTTTCGATAACACATTGTCGGACATTCGTGACAAAATGTTTTGTAAGTACTGTGAGGGCATCTCTGTGTATGTTGAAAAGCCTTATTTACCAATTCATAACAAGCAGCACATAATCGATAATTAGCAATGCGTTTTCTCTCTAAAATCCAGCTTTCTATTTCGTCCGGAAACTCTAAATTTGAAACTGAAATTTTATTATTTTCTGTTAAATGATGGTCCTCACAATAAATTGCTGCCATTAAAAAGAAAATCTTTTTTTCAAATTTCTTTTTTTCCTGCTCTTCTTCTTTATTTATGACTAATATCTTTCTTAAATTCGGAAATTGTTTGTATTGCTTGCTCATGAACTTTTCCTATTCCGACATTTGAATGATCCGATCACAAATTTTAAAACAACTTGCTCTATGACTAACCATAATTATTGTTTTATCCGATTTGTTTCGTCTTAAAGCTTCTAAAATAATATTTTCATTTAATACATCAAGATTGCTGGTCGGTTCATCTAGCAGCATAATTTTCGTATCTTCCAGAAAACATCTTGCCAGACCGAAACGTTGTCTTTCTCCTGCCGAAAAGTTGTCACCTAATTCGGTCAATGTAGTATCTAAACCATTTTCTAAACTTTCTACAAATTCCAAAACAGATGCCTTTCGTAAAGCGTCTTTTAATTCTTGATCTGTCGCATACGGTTTGGCAATCAATAAATTGTCCCTGATTGTTCCCTCGAAAAACTCTGTGCTTTGCGTCATGTAGCTGATATTGTTCCACAAAGATTGTGTATTAATTTTTTCAACCGCATGACCTGATACCAGTATCTCGCCTTGATCTACGCGCCAAAAATGCATAATCAATTTCAGCAAAGTTGATTTGCCGCAGCCGCTTTCTCCCTGAATGCCCAATACTTCACCTTTTGAAATTTCCAAATTGAAATTTTGCAAAATCGGTTGCTCATCATAAGCAAATGTCAGATTATCGATCTTAATAACGGGATCTGCAATCTCATTATTAAGATTTAAGTCAACTCCGTCCGTCACTTGATTGACCATCGGCTCTTCCTCCAACAGATTAAGGACACGTTCACCACACGCTAAGGATTGGGATAAGCCGTTACCGAGTGATGCCACATTCGCTATCGCAGGAAAACTGAAGAAAATACCGAATGTCAAAGGTAAAAGAATAGACCAAGCAAGACTTATCTTTATGCCTGTTAAAACAACAATACCGGTTGTTAATACCACAATCGTATCTTCTAAAGCCAATAAAAGAGCCAATTGTTCAATTAAATTTGCTTGTTTCTTGACTAATGATTGATTTGATTTTTGTACTTTGCGAATTGCTTTATCACGATAAGCAAATTGCATAATTTCAGTAATACCACGTAAAATATCTAAGAAAATATTATTTAAACTGCCAATTTCTTGACGAATTGCACGTCCCGTATTCTTTGCCCATTTAGAAAAAATTATCGGCAAACCAACTCCCATGATTAAATAAGCAATTAGTGTCACTAAAGCAATGATCGGTGAAAAAATTGAAATCAGGACAAGATAAACGCTGCTACAAATAATGGCTATTGATATCGGAGAAATTGTATGAGCGTAAAAAACTTCAATTGTTTCAATATCTCCGGTTATCATTGAAATCAATTCGCCTTTATTGCTTACTTCAATTTTTGCCGGAGCAAGTTTTCTGACTGCAGCAAATACTTTGTCCCGCAACATACGCAACACTTTAAAAGCCACTAAATGATTCAGATATTGCTCTAAGTATCTGGTAATCCCTCTGATAAACGCAAAAATCACCATCAGCCAAATAATTTTTGTGAAAGATATATTAACAAAGCCGGCTAATTTTACAATTAGTAAAGCTGCTGATACAGCAATTCCTGTACTTGAGAGAAAAGAAATAATACCGGCAATAATCGCAATAATTAAATCCGAAAGTTCTTCTTTGGCTAAAATCATTAAATCAAACATAATTTGTAAGGAATTTCTTTTTCTCATAGATTGGTTCCTTCAAATCGCTTTTGACCTTGCCACAGTTGGTGGTAAACCCCTTGCTGATTAATCAATTGCTCGAAATTACCTTCTTCAACCAGTTTGCCGTCATCTAAGACATAAATATGCTTGGCCTTTTTACCGGCATATAAACGATGGGATACAAGAATAACAATATTCTCTTTTGCAATTTTCTCCATTACTTGCAAAATAATCGCTTCACTTTCCACATCAATGTTAGAACTAGCTTCATCAAAAACATATACTTGGGCATCGTGTAAAATCGCCCTTGCCAAAACAAGACGTTGTTTTTGACCGCCGGAAAGATTACTGCCTCCGGATTTAATTTTTAAATCGAGACCTCCGCGTGGTTCAACTTCGTCATAAAGCTGAACGGTTTTAAGCGCATTGATTAATTCTTCATCTGTTGCTGTTCTTTTACCCATTAATAAATTTTTACGAATCGTTTGTTCAAAGACATGCGCATCATGTGCAATACGAATCATGTTTTCCGTAATAGATTGTTTTTTGTAGGTGAGATATGAATTTTCTCCCCGAAAAATCGCTTTTTCACCACCATCCAGTTGACCCACCAGCAACCGTACCAGAGTTGTTTTCCCCGAACCGGATGTACCGACAATTGCTGTATAGCCGTTACTTGTGAATTCTGCATTGATTTTATCTAATACTTTGCGCTCTTCGTTCGAGTAGGAAAAGGTAAGATTTTTTACCATAATAGCCTTTTCCTTATCGTCGATTTCATTTTTGTGCTTTTCATCTTGTTCAGGCAAAGCAAAAAAATCAATCAGATTTTTACCGGCTGCGACACCTGTCATCGCAACATGAAAACTTGAGGTTAAAGTAATCATCGG
>DUPV01000054.1 GCA_012838135.1 Clostridiaceae bacterium
AATTGTATAATTATTAATTATAATGAATATATATTCTATAGCAAACTAAAAAAATAATCCATGAATTAATGATTTTCAGTGCTTTTCAACTAATTAATATTATTAATAACATATTTTGAGTAGAAAATAACAAGTAGATAAAGTTAAATAATGATTTTATCATATTTATAATGGTTTATAGTCTAAAATAATAATAATTCTTATTAGTTAAATTAAGATTCGATTTTCATTTATGTAAAATCCTTGCAAAAACAAATTAATTTGATTATTATTAGTTTTGCTTAATCAATGCGGAAGTGGCGGAATAGGCAGACGCGCTAGCTTCAGGTGCTAGTGATCGCAAGATCGTGCAGGTTCAAGTCCTGTTTTCCGCACCATGAAGAATAACCACAAGGAGCTTAGCTCTTTGTGGTTATTCTATATCCTCTTTTTCAATCTTGGATAAAATTGAATCAAATACTTCGGCACGGGGCGAAACTTCACTATTTTTTACTGCTTCTATCGTTTGCTTTCTGCTAATAGGAGCAGTTTTCGTAACAACAGAGCCTGTCGCTGTTTGCAAAGCCGGAACCAGTTTTGTGCGAATCGCAAATATAATGCCGACTCCGACCAAAAGCATCACCGGTATCAGCAACCACAACAGACTTGTATTTTTTGCCTCAGCTATGTCACTCTCATCCACAAAAGCCTCGCTATCGAATACCACAACCTTGTCGCCATAAAGTTCCTTGAACAGTTTTGTATACTCGGCAAATATGCTGCTATCTACCTCTACTACAACACGCGCCTCTCTTCCGCTGTCGCCAAAGCCCGGCTCTCCGTCACCTACTCCTCCCCAACCGACACCGAGACCATAAAATAGTTTATTATTTTCTAAATATTCGGAGGAAATTTCTTTAGAAATTGCCATTAACTCATTATATGAATATTTAGCACTTCCAAAGGAAAGGCCGGAATCGCTTATCAGCATACTGCGAATTTGATCCTCCGCCGTACCGTCATCTGCTACAAGAAGAACGGTAAGATTGTTTGTACTTCCGTCCGTACTGTATACAAATCCGACATAATCGGGATAACCGTTTGTTTCCCAGTGTTCATACAGGGCTACGATGTTTTCATAAGTATCATGATTGAGCGATGACTCCAGAACAACAAACTCTGAATTGCCTTCTGAATCAGTTGCCAACACAGTTATTGAAAAAGATAAAATACACGTGAGTACTATTAAAAATGTTATTAATTTTTTCATGTTACACCTCCGGATAAAATAGATCGTAATTGTTTAATAGCTTTCTGGTATCTCCAAAGAACTGTTCCCAAAGGAATATTCATCACATCGGAAATTTCCCGAAATTTCAGTCCGCCATTAATGCGCAAGGACACTATTTGACATTCCTGCAAAGGCAGGGTCTTCATGGCATGATCAATATCCATTTTTGTAGAAAAGTCGTCAAGCGGAAGATACACAAAGTTTTCAACACTATCCCAATTAGCATACTGCGGAAGCTTTCGCACATAATCAATTGCCAAATTGCGCGCCATCTGGAATAAATATGCACGAGGCTTCCTGATTGGGAGCTTAGGCGGCGATTTATACAATTTGAAGAAAACTTCCTGTAATATGTCCTCTGATAACGATCTATCCCGCGTAATTCGCAAGATAATCGTATACATCGGCGTCTTTAGGTGGTTGTAGATATCTTCAAATGCAATCTTATCGCCGCTTTGTAAAGCTATAAGTTTATTTCTCAAGCTTTCATTATTCATGCTTTAATCCTCCTTTCACTAACTATGACGAAATTGATTAGTGTTTTTATTGGCAGGACTTAAGTTATTTCCCAATTTCTTTTCAAGTTTTCTACATCTTGCTTTATGCCTTATATTCACTAAATTAAATTAAACTAAAATGAATCACCGACACCATTCCATATTGAGGATAACTGACTGCGCAGCACAGGGTAACACTTCGTTACAGCGACAAACACATCTTGCATGGTTTTCATGCCGTGTGTCTCATATAATTCTTTACTCAAGTTTAGGATAATAGCAGACTCCTTGCAAAAATCAATATATTTGATCATGATTAATTTTACTTAAACTTGCAGAAGTGGCGGAACAGGCAGACGCGTTAATTTCAGGTACTAGTGATAGCAAGATCGTGCTGGTTCAAGTCCTGTTTTCCGCACCATCGGAAGGTAGCTGTATCCGGCAATTTTTCTTTTGTTTTTCATCCATTTTTCAGGCTTTTGACATCCAATTTAATGACCTAAATCCTATAAGGACACTCGCACGCCGCCAAAAAAGATTCGCTTTTTGACAAAGTGGTGACTATGTAGTACAATCGCTTGGAATTTAGCTTGCAAGAAGCAAGTTGCCGGAACAGAAGTTTCCTTTGCCTTAGGGTAAAAAACAAGGTTTTACAAAACATGTGCGCTACGACAGCACACGGCTTTTCTGAAGGAGAGCCATGTGTTGTTTTGTTTTTATATCCATCGGTAAGAACGATGGAAGCGGATCGGGAGAGGGGGTCCTATTGAAACGAATCGCTGTTTATGGGAAAGGAGGAATCGGGAAATCCGTAACCGTCTCTAATATGTCGGTTGCTCTTGCACAGCAAGGGTTAAAAGTGATGCAGATCGGATGTGATCCCAAAGCAGATTCGACGATCAACATTACAGGAGGAGACAGAATTTCCACTGTTCTCCGAACAATGCGCGAGAAACACGATCGTGTCGAGATCGAAGATATAATAATTAAAGGTGACTTCGGAGTGTATTGCGTGGAAGCGGGAGGACCACCTCCCGGCGTGGGATGTGCGGGAAGAGGAATCATCACTGCATTTGAAAAGCTCAAGGAACTCCATGTTTATGAGAAGATCAAACCCGATATCGTTTTCTATGATGTTCTCGGAGATGTTGTATGTGGTGGATTTGCCATGCCGATAAGAAAAGGATATGCGGACGATGTATATGTTGTCACATCAGGTGAAATGATGTCTTTGTATGCTGCTAATAATATTATCAGTGCAGTTCGTTCGAATATTGAAAGAGGCTATGCACAATTCAGAGGTCTTATACTCAACAAGAAAAATGTGGAAAATGAAGAGGATATCGTAAGAAAAGCGGCAGAAGAAATGAATGCGGAGGTCTTGCATGTCATTCCAAGGGATTCGATAGTTCAGGAGGCTGAACGGCAACATAAAACCGTTGTGGCGGCTTTTCCCGACAGTAAGCAAGCCTTGATTTACAAAGAGCTGTCCCGGAAAGTGTTTGGTGATTGATTATATTATGAGTTGTTTGAGTCTTCTAAACCGAGTTTCCGAGATAGAAAGCAGTAAAGATATTATCGGCAGACTGCATTGCCAGTCAAGTGGTGTGATTTGCCCTTTGCATGGAGTCATGTTGCTCAATGAGTTGTTCGAAGATACGGCAACTCTGATTGTGGGAGCGCCGGAGTGTGTTTACTACCCGCAGGTAGGAACACTTATAAGACTGGACAATCCCACGCTTAGCGGCATTTACACCTATGTCATGGATGAAAATGATGTCGTATTCGGCAGCGCTGACGGTTTGAAGATTGCTGCACAAGCTGTTTTGGAAGACCCGGAAATTGCTGCCCTGTTTTTGGTATCAAGTTGCGTTTTCGAATTGATAGGCGACGACTTGAGAGCGATTTCAGCCGATATTGCAAATGCGCTTGGAAAGCCGGTTTTCCCCGTACATACTTCGAACTATGACCACCACTGCCCTGATTATTTCAAAGCGATTGAGCGTATGCTGGAAGCGATAGCCCCTGTATTATCAAAGCAGGAGACGATTCCTCATTCGGTGAATTTGTTGGGAAGAATCTTTCATGGGAATGCAAAGGGAAGCCTCCGACAGAGTGAGCTTGGGGCCATGCTCGAAAAAAACGGTGTTACGATAAACATGGAATTCCCTTCACGCGTCAGGTTGGAACACATTAAACAATTGACAGCTGCGGAGCTCAATATTGTTACGGATCGTGTAGGAATCAGGCTCGCAAAAATTATGCAGGAGAAATACGGTATTCCGTATGTTTTGTTCGAGTCTACATTTTCTCATCAAACAATCGAGGAGACATATCTTTCAATCGGAAGATTCCTTAGAGTCGCCTGGCAAGACGAAGTTAGCAGGCTGTCTGCACATACGAAGGAACGCATATCGGAAGTCAGCTGTATCGTTGAGGGGGAAACAATTATTGCAGGCTGCCTTCCTCCGGATCCCTTTCAATCCGTCGCATTTTTAAGCAAGCTGAAGATGAAACCGCTGGTGGTCGCCTCCGCTTGTTTGTCCAGAGGCAGCGAGGAGGCGATCGCAAATCTGCTGAAAGCAGGTGAAGATCCGTATGTGATACATGCCTGTGAGAGGGAGCCGATGGAAGAAGCTCTAAAAACGCTTCGTCCCAGGTTTTATGTGGGACATGCTCCGCATGAAAAAGTTTCCGCCCTTGGAATTCGACATATAGGCTGTTTTATGGCTGAGCCGGAACATTTGGGTTTTCGTTCGATTGACAACTTCCTCCTGCGGCTCGAAAGTGCTGCGATGCAGACACCTGCAGAAAAGGGGTGTGATTAGCGTGCCTTTGTATAAGACTCTCCCCCCGCCTTCCGAGCGAATGGGTATGCTTTGGGCTTTATCCGGAGTCAGAGATATAGCTGTCATCGATTATGGCCCGGAGGGGACACTTGCATATTTCTATCATTCTTTGGCTCATTTAGGCACAAGTCTTAAAAACCGCATGTACACGCTGGGTACAAAAGAGGATGAAATCATTTTTGGGAACAGCAATCGTCTTTTCTCGGCAATTGAAGGAATAGCGGACCGGTTTAAGCCCGAAGCGATATTTGTCTCGCAGGCACCCGTATCGGAGATTATAGGAGATGACCTTGAGAGCCTCTGCAAATCTGCAGAGAAAAAAAGCGGCATAGCGGTCGTCCTTCTTCCGAACTGCGGTCTGAAGATAGGTGCGGAAAAAGGGATCAGATATGTGCTGAACCTGCTGACTCAAATGTTTGCTGTGGAAAGCATGGAAAAAGATAATACGCTCCGATGCAATTTGCTTGGAAGCTGCTGCGATGAATATGGGTTTTATCAGGATGCGGAAGAGATATCCCGCATGATGGAAAGCTATTTTCAGATGAGTGTAAACTGCGTCTTTCCGAGCGACTGCAGTGTAGAGAATATCAGATCTATGAGCAGGGCGGATATCAATCTGGTTTTACGGGAAGAAGCACTGGATTCGGCGATCTTGTTGGAAGAAAGATTCGGCATACCATATGTTTGCGGCAGACCGTATGGACCTGCAGATATCAAAAGATGGGCAAATGAGATAGGAGAATTCATAAAGCGTAGTCCGTCCGGCAGCTTGGATGAAGAGCTCAATTCGGCTTGGGTGGAAATAAAAGAGCTGAGCTTTCTCAGAGGAAAGCGCGCTTATATATGCGGAAGCGCAGAGACAGCGAAGGGGCTGACAAACTTATTAAAAGGTTTGGATATGGAAGCCGAATGTCATATCAATACTGAAGACAGGGATATAGCAACATTTTCTTCGGATATATCTGATTATGATTATGTCTTGGCAGACGAGTTTACCATAGATAAGTTTCAAAAGCAATCATCTGTGAATAGCATCCGCATAGCAAATCCTGTGAAAAAAATCGATGGACCCCGATTAGGTTATTGTGGAATCCACGGCCTTATTGCCCTGGTCAATATGTTAAAAAAACAATAAAAAACATTAAAGAAGGGAAGATTCAAAATGAAAAAAAAGTTAGCTTTGATACTTGTTATCTGTATGATGATGGTAGCATTGTTTTCCGGTTGCGGAAACAAGGATAGTGAAACCCCGTCTTCGGTAAATACTGAACAGGAAAAACCGAATACACGAATTGTTACAGATTTCACGGGCAAAGAAATTGAACTGCCCCCACCGGACGAGATTAAAAGAGTTCTTATCGCCTCTCCCCCTGTTCCCTCGACTTATTTTGATGTGATGAAGGGTTCGGCAGGGTTGGTCGGTGCAACGGAACGCGCGTTTACCTGGGGAAACTCGAAGGTTATGGATCTCATCGTTCCGAACTGGCGAGAAATCAACACTACATGGATAAAGGGCAACACCTGTAATGTAGAGGAAATTCTGGCTTTGGAACCGGATTTGGTAATCGTCTATGGAAAGGAGCAGGCGGAAGGATTGGATGTTTTGCCGATGCCTGTTCTCAACTTCCTGGAAAGCAGCAAGGATAACGAGCAGACTACGATCAATCGCGATAAATTTATGCGAGAGATATTCGGAGTCGATAGCGATACATCTTTGGAAGAAGAATGGAAAACTGCAAATGAAAAGGTTGCACAATGCTTATCTGCCGTTGAGGGGCAGCCACAGCCAAAAGCACTCATGATTTTCAACAATACCGGAGAAAAGATCACAGTCCGCGGTTCCAACACATACGGTGATTCATGGATAACAAAAAGCGGAATGATCAATGTCGCCGCAGAAGTTGAGGGCGACGGTGTCGAGGTGACCATGGAGCAGATCTACCAATGGAATCCGGATATCATTATTGTCCACGGCGGATTACCTGAAACGGATTACCTGACCAATTCCATCAGTGGACAGGACTGGTCTCAGGTAGAAGCATTCAAGAACGGCCGTATCTATTATACACCGAAAGGAATTTCCGCCTGGACCGCACCGAATGCCGACTCTCCTATGATGGCCCAGTGGATGGTTATGAGAGCTTATCCGGACACATATCCCGAAGAGGAGTTTGTTTCAAATCTGATTTCTTATTACCAACGCAGGTACGGTGTCGAAATTACAGAAGACTTGGCAGAGGAAATTATCTGGCCGCACGGACCGGCAGAATAAAGCATAAATATAGAGGATGACCGGAAGAATTAGCTTCTTCTTGGTCATCCGTTGTAAAGTGTAGGCTGTTCGGTGGAGGAGATTTGGGTGAACGAAAAAAGAAAGTATTATTTGCTTCTTTTAATTATACTTATAGCCGGTGTGCTTATCGGCTTTTCCGGACTTTTTTTGGGCCGTTTTTTAGTTCCGCCCAAGGAGGTTCTGAATACAATAGCCGACTCTCTGAATTCTTATATTTTTGGGATTGGGACAAAGCCGGAAGGTATCTACAGAGTTGTTGTGATGAACATAAGGCTCCCTCGAATACTTTTGAACATCATAGTGGGTGCAAGTTTAGCTGTCGCAGGCACAGCATATCAGGGAATTTTTTGCAATCAGCTTGTAAGTCCGGATGTATTAGGGGTCAGCGCAGGCGCGGGGTTCGGGGCTTCACTCGGAATTATACTTACTTCCTCGGTGGGAACTGTAACGACATCGCTTGCTTTAGCATTCGGTCTACTCAGTGTCTTTTTGACTTTTACCATTTCAAAGTTGGGTAAAACTTCTTCTCCCCTAACTCTTGTTCTTTCCGGAATGATTGTATCATCAGTCTTCAACGCTTTGATTTCTCTCATGAAATTCATTGCCGATGTTGAAGATCAGCTTCCGGTCATTACATTTTGGCTTTTGGGAAGCTTTTCAAACACCACTTATGCAGATGTCATTTCGATCATAGTTCCGGTAACGGTCGGAATACTTGTTATCATGGCAATGCGATGGAAGCTGAACATTTTATCCCTTGGAGATGAGGAGGCGCATACTCTGGGGGTTGATGCCAAAAGAGTAAGGACAATAATCATCGTTGCAGCGACGGTCATTACGGCGGCATGTGTTACGGTAACCGGCATTATTACATGGGTTGGTCTTGTACTGCCGAATATCTGCAGGATTTTAATCGGCTCCGACCACCGATATTTGTTGCCACTGTCATGTGTGTCAGGCAGTATTTTTATGATAATCGTTGATCTGATTGCCAGAACATTGACGGCGGCTGAGATTCCGATCGGCGTTTTAACTGCCTTGGTCGGCGCACCTTTCTTTGCATTCTCTTTCTATCAGATGGAGAGGAATTAACCATGG
Source organism: Clostridiaceae bacterium (assembly GCA_012838135.1). GTDB lineage: Bacteria > Bacillota > Clostridia > Saccharofermentanales > DTU023 > UBA5436. The sequence continues at coordinate 8,008 of DUPV01000054.1, forward strand.
TCGTAGAAGTAATAAATGGCAGCTTCCGTTATGAAAAAAATACTCCATTGCTTGAAAACATTTCGTTCAAGGTTGAACAAGGAAAAGTTCTTGCCGTCGTAGGACCGAACGGGAGCGGGAAAACAACTCTTCTTAAATGTCTTCTGGGTATCCTTGAATGGAACCGGGGTGCAACACATATTGATGGTAAAAAAGCGTACAAAACCGAGCATTACATGGAAATTGGATATGTGCCTCAGGCATATAATATGTCGTTTCCCTACAGAGTGGGCGAAATGGTATTGATGGGGTGTAATAAGCAGTTGTCCGGATTAAGTGTCCCATCCAAAGCCGATATAAAAAGGGCGGATGATGCTATGAAAATGGTGGGAATCTTCGATTTGGATTTGAAAGACCGACTATGTACAAAAATAAGCGGGGGACAGCTTCAGATGGTTTTTATTGCGCGTGCTTTGGCCGGATCCCCTAAAATGCTTGTCATGGATGAGCCCGAATCGCATCTGGATTTAAAGAACCAGTATTCGATCCTCAGGATGATTAAAAGGCTGGTCAGGGAGAACAATATGTCCTTTATAATCAACACACATTACCCGGATCACGCTCTTCGACTGGCAGATGATTGTTTAATTATATATTCCGGAAAATGGATTCATGGCCCTGTGAGAGATATTCTAACGGCGGAGACTTTAAAGACCTGTTTTGGCGTAAATGCGAAACCGATAAAAATAAAATCAAATCGCGGCGTCGATTTCGACTCTATTGTGGTCATCGAAGATCTTGAATAAAACGCCTCGCCCTCTACCTTGCTACTGTCTGTAGCAACAACCCTGATTCCGAAAGCCCTAGTGCGACTATCCATCGCTCTGTTTCCTCAGCATCCGTAAGGTCCTTTTTATTGAGTACGTATATCCGCTCCTTCTCAGGGGGAGCGAGGATTACATTCTAATCCGCCCAATCACCGACACCGTTCCATATTGAGGATAATTGACTGCACAGCACAGGGTAACGCTCTGTTACAGTAAAAAAGACATCCTGCATGGCTTTCATGCCGTGTGCATTATAGAGTTCTTTACCTAAGTTTCTTATATAGTCTCGATTCTTTTCGAGAGGCGTACCACCCAAAACAGCGGTGCCGCACATGGCAGAAAGATCATTAACCGCCATCGTGACATGTTCCTGATAATCAAACATGCTTACACTTACTTGCCGTTTCAGATGGATGCCCGGCAATACAGCCTTGGAGTAATCTGTTCCCATCGGAAATCCTTTGATTTTAATATTCGGGCTTGCAGCCACAACAACACTTGCCCAAAGATTTGGGTTAATCTCAAAATCGCGTCCTCGATCGTGCAGAATGCCAAAATCGAAGCCGTGATATTCCAAGCCTTCACTGCCGATCTTTTTGGCAAAATAAGTATGACTAACTGTATTGTTTGCAAGTATATCCATGACAAGCATATACAAAGGCTTATTATGGGAAACTAAATGCTCATGGATTGTGACTATGCAATCCGCAAGCGTAGTGGATATTTTTGCGCTTTGGTCTGCCGATACTTGTAAAGTGAAAAATTCTTGAAATCCGCCATATGTAATTGTTCGACCGTTGACGACTGAAACCACTCCCATAGTTTTAGGATGGAAGTAATATTGCATCTCCGGCGTATGTTCTCCGGGGATGTTTACAACTTCTTGACCACATTGCTTACACCTTAAAGTATAATGCTCATTGCCTGCTAATGCTTGATTTTTCTTTTTGAACAGGTCCATAATATATCCTCCATTCTTTTTTATATAGATTTTTATAATTCCACGATAATCCCATAAAAAATACAATCTTAATCTCTGTCAAGCATACATATATACAAAAAATTTTCAAATCTTTTCTGAAAATTCTCTACAACTTGTAATGCTCTTCAGATACATAAATGTTTTTAGCTAAATATAGTAATTATTATTTACCTCAAGATTAACTCTAAAATCGTGATAACAATCACTGCATTGAATATTCATTCATTTATGCTAAACATATCCGGAGTATATAAATCAGTATTAGTTCCTTATTAAAATAAAAAATATTATTCGTCAAATTAATCGTTGGAAAGGAATATTATGAGCAATAATTTTACAGAAGAAAGAAAAAAAGCATGGCAAGGTTTTAAACTTGATAATTGGGCTGAAACAATCGATACCAGAAATTTTATCCAAAAAAATTATCAACCGTATACCGGAACAGATTCTTTTTTGGAGGAACCTACTGAAAATACAACATTCTTATGGAATAAAGTCAATGATATGATTCAGGATGAAGTGCGTAACAAGACCGTTACTGTTGATTTGTCTCGCTTCAGCGGCATTGACAAATTTGATGCCGGTTACATAGATAAGGACAAAGAATTAATCGTAGGTTTACAGACTGATGAGCCCATGAAAAGAATGATGAATCCGTATGGCGGTTTCAGAATGGTTAAAGGCTCCTTAAAAGCTTACAATTTAGAAATTGATCCGAAAATGGAAGAACATTTTACTGAATTCCGTAAAACCCATAATGACGGTGTATTTGATGCTTATACCGATGAAATGCGCACAGTCAGATCTGTCGGTTTATTGACCGGATTGCCTGATGCTTATGGTCGCGGCAGAATTATCGGTGATTATCGTCGAGTTGCTCTATATGGTATTGACTATTTAATTCAAGAACGTATCAAAGATAAAAAGAATCTGACCGGCGATGCAACTGAAGAAATCATTCGTAAACGCGAAGAATTCTCCGAGCAAATTCGTGCCTTGCAAGCCATGAAATCAATGGCAGCAAAATACGGCTTTGATATCGGTCGTCCTGCTTATAATGCACAAGAGGCAATTCAATGGCTCTACTTCGGATATTTAGCCGCAATCAAAGAAAATAACGGCGCAGCTATGAGTATAGGCAAGAACACAACTTTCTTGGATATTTATATTCAACGTGATTTAGATAGCGGAACATTAACCGAAAAAAAAGCCCAGGAATTAATTGATCAATTTGTAATCAAGTTGCGTTTGGTTCGTCATTTGAGAACGCCTGAATATGATGAATTATTCGCCGGTGATCCGACCTGGGTTACGGAAAGTATCGGCGGTATGGGTGAAGATGGTCGTACTCTGGTAACCAAAACCGCTTTCCGTTTCTTACATACGTTAACGAATTTAGATACATCGCCTGAGCCCAATATGACTGTATTATGGTCAAATGATTTGCCGCGCGGATTTAAAGATTATTGTGCCAAAATGAGTATCCGAACTGATTCAATTCAATATGAAAATGATGATTTGCTCCGTCCGATTTATGGCGATGACTGTGCAATCGCTTGCTGTGTATCGGCAATGCAAGTCGGTAAACAAATGCAATTTTTCGGTGCCAGAGCGAATTTAGGTAAAGCTTTGCTCTATGCTCTGAACGGTGGTATTGATGAAATCAAAAGAGATAAACACGGTAATTTAATCAAGGTAATTGATGGAATCGAGAAAAATACAGAAGAAATTTTAACCTATGATAAAGTTATGGTCGATTTCAAAAAAGTAATGGACAAATTAGCAAAAATTTATGTGAATACGATGAACACCATTCATTACATGCATGATAAATATGCTTATGAGGCCGGCCAACTGGCATTACATGATCCGCAAGTTCACATCTTTATGGCATTTGGCATTGCCGGTATTTCAATTGTTGCCGACTCCCTATCCGCTATTAAATACGCTGCAGTTCGTCCGATTCGTGATGAAAACGGAATTACCGTTGATTTTGAAATCGAAGGAGATTTCCCGAAATTCGGTAATGATGATGATCGTGTTGATAACATTGCTCAAGACGTTTCGCAGTACTTCATGGATGCCTTGAAAAAAACACCTGCTTATCGCAATGCAGAACATACATTATCCTTATTGACCATTACCTCAAATGTAACTTACGGCAAGAAAACAGGTGCTACACCTGACGGTCGTAAAAAAGGTGAACCGTTTGCTCCCGGTGCAAATCCTATGCATGGCAGAGATGAGTCCGGCGCTTTAGCATCCCTGAATTCAGTCGCTAAATTAAAATATCAAGGATGCTGCCAAGACGGTATTTCCAATACATTCTCGATCATTCCGAGTTCACTCGGGAAAAATAGTCAGGAAAGAGTTAATAACTTGGTAAATATTTTAGACGGTTATTTCAAACAAGATGCCTTCCATATTAATGTCAACGTTTTGGAAAGAGCATTATTGATTGATGCCATGAATCATCCTGAAAAATATCCGAACCTTACGATTCGCGTTTCCGGTTATGCCGTACGATTCAATCAATTGGACCGGGAACAGCAAGAAGATGTTCTTGCCAGAACATTCCATGAAGCTTTATAATCTTTACGAATGAATCTTAAAAAGTGACTGCCTCCAAGAGGCATTCACTTTTTTCAGTATTTCTCAAAGTCGGAGGTCTGAATACCAGAATTTGTACAGTTCAAGATTCTGGACAGAAACCGTGTTTTAAAACAGTAAGGGAATTATTGACAATGAATAAGCAAGAACAACAAATTACGGGACAATTACATTCAATTGAATCAATGGGTTTAGTTGACGGTCCGGGTATTCGTACCATCTTCTTTTTACAAGGTTGCCCTCTGCGTTGTTTATATTGTCATAATCCTGACACCCAAAATTTTGATGGCGGAAGAATTGTAACTCCGTCTGAAATTTTAAAATCAGCTAATCGCTATAAACCATACCAAGGTGAGGATGGCGGAATCACGTTTTCCGGTGGGGAACCTCTATTACAAGGTGAATTTTTAGCTGAATCTGTAAGACTTTTAAAAGAAAATGATTTCAACATCTGTATTGATACCTCAGGTTACGGTCAAAAGAAATATTATTCACAAATTTTTCCTTATGTTGATACGATTCTTCTAGACATTAAAGCCTTCTCTGAACAAGCTTATCTTGATATGTGTTCTGTTCAACAAAAACCGTTGATCGATTTTATGAACGAGCTTGAGAATTATGGTTTTCACGGACAAATTTGGGTTCGCCATGTTATGGTACCCGGTTATACTGATAATACAAAATCTATGCAACAATTAATCCAAACTATCGAACCGATTCAACATTTGGTCGAGCGATTGGAAATATTGCCTTATCATACAATGGGCAAAGAAAAGTACAAAGAATTAAACATGCCCTATTTATTGGAAAATGTTGATCCTATGGATAAAGAAAAAGCAAAAGAATTTGAAGTTTATGCTAATGTTCTGTTAGCAGAACAAATGAGCAAGGACCGCATTGATCTAATAGAAAAGCAAGAAGTTGAAAGTTCTGCCCTCGAGAGCAATGTCACCCTTGAAGAATATAACAAGATCATCGGATGTTTCTCCAATTTACCATTGTTACAACATATTGATCCGGATATTTTAAATGATATTCAACATAATTTGATTATCAAAAAATTAGAAAAAGAGGAAATTTTATTTCACAGCGGGGATGATCCTAACTATATGTACATCATATATTCCGGTGCTATTAAAATATTTAATGTATTGCCTAATATGAAAGAACAGATTTTCTACATTTACCGAAAAGATTCTTTTGTCGGAGGTCACAATCTATTATCTGACAGCAAATATTGGTATACAGGTGAAGCATTGCTGGACTCGATTGTCATTGCTATCCCCTCGAAAATTTTCAATACCTATTTCTCCAATAAAAAACCTGTATTGAAAGAAATTTTAAGTCAAAGTTTTGCGAGAATTCGCTGGGCAGAAGATTTGATTAACCGTTTGGCTACCATCAATTCATCAGTTAAAACAGCCGGTCTAATCCTGCGTTTGGCAGAAAATTTCGGAATAAATAAGAATGGTCAAATTCAAATTCTAATGGAATTTGATCGTACCGAGATGAGCAATTTTTCAGGTTTAACCAGAGATTCTTTAACCAGAAAACTTGGTGAATTTGAAGAACTCGGCTATATTCACATCGAAAATGAAATGTTGACCATTCTCAATCTTGATGCTTTAGAATCTTATTTAGATTAATTGTTTTGCTCTGCTTATTTTAAAATAAGTAGCACTACTATTATTTTATAAAAGGGCAGTAAGTTTGTCTTACAACTTTATTAGTTGTTTTTGACATTTATTCATCTTAAAATTAAGAATATTAATTTATAAATTTACATGAATTTAAGTTAATGCTTATATATTTTTTCTAAAGTAAATTGAGGACAAAAAACATGAAACTATTACTAAATTTATTTCTGACATTCTTTAAAATAGGACTCTTTACGTTTGGTGGCGGCTATGCGATGATCCCAATCATTGAACAAACTTGTGTTGAAAAAAACCGGTGGATTACTCATGATGAAATGATGAATTTAACTGTTATCGCCGAATCTACACCGGGACCGATTGCAATTAATTGTGCAACTTATGTCGGTTACAAACAGAAGGGTTTTACTGGAGCTCTGATATCGACCCTGGGAATGATTTTACCTTCATTCATAATTATATATACAATTTCAATTTATTTTGATAATTTTCTGGAAATCATGATTATAGCTAAAGCTTTTAAAGGCATTAAAATTGCAGTAGGCGTGTTAATTCTTGATGTTGTAACCAAAATGATAAACAAAATGCCTAAGAAACCGGTTCCGTTAATCATCATGTTTGCCTCTTTTCTTACAATGTTGCTGATCAACATCTTCGCTTGGAATTTTTCTTCAATCAGTTTATTGCTGATTGCTGCCGCTATTAATTTAGTTATATTTCTTGTCAAAGATAACTCTAAATCGAAAGGCGGTGCTGCAAAATGATTTATTGGGAACTTTTTCTCGGTTTTTTCGAAGTTGGATGCTTTTCTTTCGGTGGTGCTTACAGTTCAATTCCGTTAATTCGCGATGTAGTATTGGCATATGGTTGGTTAAATGATGACATGATTACCTACATGATTGCAGTCAGTGAAAGCACCCCGGGACCGATTATGGTCAATTTAGCTACCTATGTCGGCAGCAATCAAGCCGGTTTGATCGGTGCGGCAATTGCAACATTCGCCGTCGTTCTGCCCGCCTTTATTATCATTTTGCTTATTACAGCATTACTCAAAACCGCTCTTGAAAACAAATATATTCAATCTGTACTCAATGGACTAATACCTTGTATTATCGGTATAATTCTTGCAACCGCTTGTTATATGATAATTAATAATGTAGTCACAATCACAACCGGCATCACCTTTAACATACAGGCAATCATAATATCTGCTATTCTGATCAGTATTTCTTTTGGTTCAAGAACATTGCGCAAAAAAAGTATTTCTCCGATTTTTCTGATCATAATATCTGCATTTTTGGGAATTATGGTATTTTAATGTCGCGTGATATTTTACAACTTTAATATATAAAAATTAAAAGACGGCCAAATTATTTCGGTTTTTTGTTTGAACTCTTAGAACTATTTGATAAGATCAAGTTACATGCAAAATACATCATCTGACAAAAACCAAATCGCTATTTCAGCCAGAAGATTGGCAGAAATGATCCATCGCAGCGGCGGTTTAGCTGTGCCTGTTTATGGCGGGATCGATTCATTGGACGGGATCAAAATCCATCAAAAGTTTTCTGCTTACTTAAACAGTTTTTCAGTTACTGCTGCTGACGAGAAATTAGAGATGAAGCTCTCAACAGATGGACCCGACAGTGACGATTTAACCGCAGTTTCCGGGAAAAAATCTGATGATATATCTGTTATGGGATTTGATTACGTGTATTCCGAATTAAGTTTATCCGGGAATTATTCCGCGTCTGAATTTAATTTAAAAATCAACGGTCGTTTGGATAATTTAACTATTAAAAATCATCAAATTGTTTTATATGAAATTAAGAGTTTTCGTGGTAACAGTGTTTTTTTACCGGAACATGGCGACCCCATGCATTGGGCACAACTTAAAATATATGCCAATCTGATTAAGAATATTGAAGCAGAAAATTATGCAGAAAACATTAAATTAAATTCGCCGGATCTGATCAAAGCAATTGAACAAGCTCTTAAACATGATACCATAACTTTAAAATTGATTTATATTGCCGCTGATCATAACGAAATTATTGAAAAAAGTAGAGTCTTTACATGGGATGAGTTATCTGAATTCATGACTGCAACTTGTCAGGAATATATTTTTCGTATGCAAAATATTTTTCTCTGGCAAGATATTCGCAATAAATCAATTCAAAACTCAGGTTTTCCTTTTGCAACTATTCGTAACGGTCAGAGAGAAATGATGCGTCAGACTTTGGCAACAATCAGGGATAACAATGCTATCTTAGTTCAGGCTCCGACCGGCATCGGAAAAACTATGGCTACACTCTACCCTGCTCTCAAAGCTTTAAGTGCAAAATATGTCAATCGTATTTTTTATGCAACTGCCATGATTGCCACCAGAGACATTGCTTTACACAGTCTACAGCTTTTACGTAATTGCGGTTTTATGATTCGCAGTATCTTGCTTCAGGCAAAAGAAAAAATTTGCACTCAACCGGATATATTTTGTGACCAAACAATTTGTCCTTTCGCAATTGACTATTATCAAAGATTACCCGATGCAATTAACGATTTATTGCCTTTACAAGAAATCAAACCGCACAATATTACTGAAATCGCTTTAAAACATCAGGTTTGTCCGCATCAACTATCACTGGATTTTTCTGAGTTTTGCGATGTGATTATTGGCGATTATAACCATATCTTCGATCCGCAAGCCAAAATTCAACGATTTTTCGAAATTCAGGACGAGCATAATAAAACTGCAATCTTGATTGATGAAGCTCATAATCTTCCAGCCAGAGCAAGGACGATGTATTCAGCCGGAATCAAAGGCGAAGACATTATCAAAATTCGCAATATCTTAAAATATCCTGAGCTTAATTTCAGTAATCAATATGGTTCATTGATCAATACTCTGGAAGTCATGATTAATGAATTGCAAAATTTTTCCGAAATATTTAAAACTTGTAAAAAACCTGACCATAACAACTTTTTTTCTGTACAATTAAATGCTCAATGGTTAATTGATCAAAGCTTTATCGGTGTAAGACAATTGCCGGATATATTTTTAAGCAAAATCGGCAGATTAATTTATCTGATTAGAGATTTCCTTGACCAGCAGCGAATTTTTGAAGGCAGACAATTAATTTTGGACTTTTGGTTTGATTTACTTTATTTTGTCAAGGTTGCTGAATTTTATTTCAATGAAGCCTATATAACCGCATTCAGACCAAGTCAAATCGGTTTTGCCGATATTTATTTGTTAGCCTTGGATACTGCAAAACATTTAACAGATTGTTACTTAAACAAACATCCGATCATATTCTTTTCTGCAACATTATCACCAATCAACTATTATCATGCTTTGCTAAACTGTCAACTCCGAGAACAGCCGGCTGAAATGTTGTTGTTAGCTTCACCATTTCCATATGAAAACCGATTAATTGCTGCTTTGACCGAATATTCAGTCCGTTTCAAAGATCGTGAACAAACAATGCCCTTGATTGCAAAATTCATTTTTGAAACTTGTAAGAAACATATTGGCAATTATTTGATTTTTGTTCCGTCTTATCAATATCTATTCCAAATCAAAAAGGCAATCGAGAAAACAATTAAATCTATTTATGAAATTGATTTAATCTTTCAAAACAGAAATATGACAGAATTGCAAAAAAGAGCTTTTTTAAAGAAGTTCGAACAATTTGGTACAAGAAGTCTGTTAGCTTTTGCCGTTTTAGGCAGCCATTTCAATGAAGGAATTGATTTGCAAGGCGAAAAATTATCCGGCGTTTTTGTTATCGGTACCGGCATGCCGCAAATATCAACGGAACGGGAAATCATGACTCAATATTATGCCGAAAAATTTGAAGGCGGACGAGCTTACGGATATCAATATCCCGGATTTAATCGAGTACAACAAGCTGTAGGCAGATTGATCCGAAGCGAGCGGGATGTCGGCTTTGCCATATTAATCGACGATCGCTATTCAAATCCCGAATGGCAGACTATTTTCCCGGATGATTGGTTGGTTAAACAATTTGATCAACATCAAGAATTGCTTTCTGAGATCGAAATCTTCTGGCAAGATCATTATTGATACATTGTATTTTTAAAAATAGTCCGGCATCGATGCTGATAAAAAATACTTTTTAAAAAATCTACGTGTATTTTGCCTGCTCATTATATTTTATGACGCAAAATTTTGCGATTGGAGTTCTTAATAAATTCTTTATCCCGTAAAATTATATCGGCAATTTTTCTATACTGATTAGCAGTAGAATTATACTCTTTTCTCAATTGTTTAAAATAATCAATATCTCCTAAATAATTTTCTTCAGGAAAAACATGAGCAACTAATTTATCATTTTGAGCTACTACAATTACCTCAGCTACTCCCGGAAAACGTCCAAGCTCTAATTCGATTTCTTCCGGTGAAATATTTTCTCCATTAGAAAGAATAATCAAATCTTTCTTGCGACCAGTAATATAGAGGAATCCATCCTGATCCAGATGACCTAAGTCCCCTGTTGCAAATTCACCGTTTTGCAAAACTTCCTGTGTCAGCTTTTCATCTTTGTAATAACCAACAAATACATTATCTCCACTGACAAATATTTCTCCGTCTTGAGCAATTCGAACACGACAACAACTGAGTACTGTTCCACAACTGGCAGTACGCGTATCGTCGATTTTTTCAGTAGATACAACAGGTGATGTTTCTGTCAATCCGTAACCGTTAAGAACAGTAATTCCGATGTTTTTGAAAAATTCAATTATTTGATCATCATTTGGTGCTCCGCCACAAATTAACTCAGACAAATTACCGCCGAATTCGGCATATATATCTTTAAAGATTACTCTTCTGATATCTATGCCGAATCTAAGCAAAAACTTTGCAAGTTTTATACCGAAAGCAAATTTGCGTTCAGCTTTTTGTTTTTTTACTTCATCTAATATACGTTTTTTAAAATGTTTCAAATATAGAGGTACAATTGCCATTACTATCGGAGTAGCTTCTTTGAAATCTTCTAATAATAATTTAAGATCGCTATTAATAAAGACAGAATGTTCTTCATTAAAGACAGATAATATTGCTACAACCAGTCCATATGCATGATGATAAGGTAGAACTGAAAGAGTAGAGCCTTGAGCAATATATTTTTCACGATTGGCATTAATGTTCGAAGCAATATTCTTATGAGTTAAAATAACACCTTTGCTATCGCCCGATGTACCTGAGGTGTAAAAAATCGCAGCCGGTTGCTCGGGATTGATTATACTATCATAACCTGATTTTTTACTATCCCCGCTCAATTCATTCAACTTATTTAATTTGAAAACTGAAATATCCGAATCTTTTAGTAATAAATTCAAATCCGTATAATGATTTTTAGAACAGAAAATTGCACAACTATCACTATGTTCTATATGTTTTAAAGTTTGATTTTTGTCAAGCGAATTATCAAGTGCAACTGCAACATTTCCGGTTATTGTAATTGCAAAAAAAGCAACTATCCATTGATATGAATTTTTACCGATAATAGCAATATGTTTATTTTGAAAATCTTGTTGCAACAAAAACCTGCCTAATGCAATAACTTCCTCAGCAAACTCGGCAAAAGTCACATTTCTGATCTCATTACGTGAAATTCTGTAACGAAAAGCAATTTTATTTGCAGCTGACTTGGCACGTGATAACAATAAATCCTTCATATCGCTAACTAAAGAAATATGATTAGAATTTGCATTAGCATCAGGACTTGGTTTGTATTTTTTCTTCATATTGCATCCGTCTCAAAATAGAATTATTATTTCCTATAACTGTACCACAAATAGCAATTTAACCAAAAACAAGTTCTCAAAAGTAAAACTTAATAACGGACAAAAATAATTTTATATTGCTTATTTAACATTTCCTTGTTCAAAATTTTCCAATGATTTAATCATATCGAGTTTCTGATAACTTTTTTCCATAACGAAAGTTAAATAGCGTTCGGAAAAATTAATAATTTCTTGCCGAATTTGTTCGGATAATTGCATATTAAAACATTTTTCATAAGGATTATGAATAAGATAGCTCAAAGCCGCTAACGAGCCGAGCGATAGATCCATAATTGATGAAGAACCGATATTTTTACGACAAGAAATCTGTTCGCAAATGGCACCGCCTTCAGCAAAATAGAACCTCGCCCCTTGTGCAGAAAATTCCTTTCCGCAAATCAGACAATTATTTATCCAAGGTGCAAATCCCTGTTCCGACAAATATTTTAACTGGGCTAAATTAGTCATTAAAATCGGATCCGAATCAGTAGTAATTTTATAAGATGCATATGCCCAAAAAGGATAACTGGTTTTGCCTTTGGCATTATCCCGCAAAACATCTAAAACCAATTCCGCCAAATGAGAAACGCAAGTCAAACGTTTAATATCCTCCATTAACGGTAAATAAGCGTCAATAATACTTGCAGCCTGTACCCGGTAGCGCTCACGATAATAAAATAATTCAAATTCCGCAAATACAAAAGGATTACTGGCAACCCGCAAAGTGCTTTTTCTGCTTTTTGCACCTTGAGCAGAACATGTAATTAAGCCATGCTCAGGAGTAAGAAGCTTAAGCAAACGGTTTGAATCCCGATAGGCAATACTTTGAATAACAAATCCTTTTGTTTTAATAAAACTCATAAACTCAAATCTTGACTGCTGTAACCCAATTCCTTCAGCTGGGAAAACTTATTGCGCCAATCAGTTCTGACTTTGACAAATAACATTAAATCACAAGGACAATCCAGCATTTCACTGATCCGCTCCCGGCTTGCTTTACCCAGAGCAGCAATTTGTCTGCCTTTTTTCCCTAAAAGAATCATTTTATGATTTTCGCGATCAACAAAAATCGTAGCATGAATTTGCACTCCGGATCGCTGATTATTAATGTCGAATAATTCTTTAAATTCTTCAATTTTAATTGCCACACTGTAGGGAATTTCTTCGGAAATCTGTTCAATAATTTCTGCTCTGATGTATTCGGCCGCTAAAATTCTTTCAGTCTGATCCGTGTAACTGCCATCAATAATCAGAGGTGAATTTAACGGCAATATCTTTTTAATTTCTGTAAGCAATAGATCAATTCCGTCATTATTTTTTGCCGAAATTGGAACAACTGCTTTAAAATTGGCATAATTAATATATTCTTGGATTAAAGGCAAGATTCTTGTTTTAGCCACTAAATCTATTTTATTAATTGCTAAAATTAAATCAATCTTGCTTGAAATCGCCAAATCAATAATTTGTTTTTCTATTTCTCCTATTTTTAACTCGGATCTCGCATCAATTAATAAGACAACGACATCTGTTTCCTGAATTGCAATTGAAGCCGCTTTGCGCATAATGCGTCCTAATTGATCAGTCACTTTATGCATGCCCGGAGAATCGATAAAAATGATTTGACTTTGTTCATCTTGATAGATTCCTTTAATCAAATGTCTGGTTGTTTGCGGTTTATGCGTGGCTATTGCAATTTCCGTTTGCATAATTTGATTAAGCAAAGTTGACTTTCCAATATTAGTTCGTCCGGCAAGTGTAACAAATCCGCATCTGAAATTATTTTTCGGCATGTTATTCCTCGAAATTAAAATAAATACTTATTAAATTTTCCAATTCGGGTAAAATGCTTTTCTGTAAAGTAAACATCCGAGTAGCTTCTTGTTCAGTTTGATGATCGTAACCACATAAATGCAGTAGACCATGCATAAATAAAAAACATAGTTCACGAATTAAAGAATGGTCTAATTCGTCAGCTTGCTTTTGAGCTTTTAGAGGACAAATCAATATTTCACCTAAGCTGATCGTGCCATATTCGGCAGTTGGATCAAGCCATGTATATGGTTCAATAGTAAAATCATAATCTGCTATTTCACATTTTGTCGACCTATTGCTCTCGTTGAATAACGCAAAATTGAAATTAGGAAATGACAGAACATCGGTTATTTCATCAATTCCTCTGGTTGAAACATTAATCTGCCGCATGGCTTGACCGGTAACCAATTCAACTTCAATCTGAGCGGATAATTCTTGTTGACGTAAAAGCTGCTGAACATTTCTTTCTCTATTTAAGATTACCTTGCCGAGTTCAAGCAAAAGATTATTCAGCAAATCTGTTTGTTCAAATTTTAATTCATTAAACAAAACTGATTCGGCTTCAGATATTTGCAGCAAATCTGAATCTGAAGATCGTTTTAAATCAGATGATTTCTCCAAATCTGAAAATTGCTCCGAAGTTGTTGATTGCTCTTCGAGGCAAAATTTCGGAAGAAATAATTCCAAGCTTAGTTCGGATTTATTCATTGGACATTGTCTCTTTCGTCTCAGGATATTTGATTCTGCTATGGAATTGACCTGCATAAACTTGCAAAAAAGCTTCTAAAATTAACTCAACATCCCGAAAAGACAAACCGGAATTAATCAATTGATTCTGATCCATTTTAATTTTGAATATACTACGCATAAATTTTTCCGCTTCCTGCACATTATCAATTTGTGAAGATTTCATCGCGGCTTCAACCGAATCCGCTAACATTAAAACTGCTGATTCTTTAAAGCTCGGCAACGGATTATGATAACGATAAGCATCTTTGTTCGGAGCTTCTTTTCCTTCAAGTTCTGCAATTTCGCTCGCTTTATGATAGAAAAATTGCAGTACCGTTGTGCCATGATGCTCATAAATCATTTTCAATACAGGTTCAGGTAAACGATGCTTTTGTCCCAGTTTTAGACCGTCTTCAGTATGAGCGGTAATAATTCGACAACTTTCTTCCGGTGTTAAACGATCATGTGGATTTTCTCCCATTTGGTTTTCCGTAAACATCAAAGGATTTTCTAATTTGCCTATATCATGATAATAAGCTCCGACCCGCGCCAAAGTTGAATCAGCACCGATGGCTTCTGCCCCGGCATCAGACAGATTTGCTACCATCATAGAATGTTGTGATGTGCCCGGCGCTTCAGTAAACAAGCGTTTTAACAGAGGGTGCCCCGGCTGAGATAACTCAATAATTTTAATTGGTGAAACTGTATTAAAAATTATTTCAAAAATCGGCATAACACCAATTGCCGCAATGACGGAAATCATTGAAGAAATTGTCACAGTAACTGCATTATTCACCAAAATGACAATTGTATCTTTTTGTATGATACCCAATGCTAATACTGTACTTAGACTTGCTATCATGGTAGCGCTGATCAATTTTATATAATTATCTTGTCGACTGATTTTGCGGGCAAAGAATGCTGCCGCCAAACAGCCGACCAAAGACACCGGTAAGAAATAAGGATGGAACGAAGACATCGGAGTTATGCCAAGTGCAAGAACCGTTGAAACAACAATTGAGGTTTTTAAATCAAAATATGCACAGATAATAATTGTCGAAAAATAGATCGGAGGCGACAATGGATATGTATCCGCCATATAATAGGCCACAATCAACGGTATAAAAATAGATAAAATCAGTGACCATAAAGTTTGTCCATTAAATAAAATATTCGCATGAAAGGATTTAAAATATAGTATCAGAATTAGTAACAAAAACAAATTGAACATGGCTATTCCGGAAAATTTGTGCCAGTCGAATTCTCCTGTATCGGTTAAATTTAATTCTTCCAGAATATCATAGACGTCCTGCGTAATAACATCGCCTTGGGAAACAATCCTGGCTCCCGCATTAATCATAATCGGATTATTCCGCACCTGATTAGCTGCATCTTCTCTGGCTTTGTCCGTGCCTATTTTATCATACTGGACATTCGGCTTAAGTAAATTTTTCAAAACATAATCCAAAATTTCATTGTCCGATACAAAAAAGTCCTGATTTTCAGAATTTCTATATAAATGATCTTGAATATTTTGTAAAAGTTGATCGGAATCCATCGCTTGTTGCATGATTGACCGTGACATGTTTTGCAAATTTTCTGAAAAATAATTGAAACGGGATTCTTCCATACTTAATAAACGAACTGCATAACTCAAATCTAAATTAATATCAAAACTTTGATTGATCTCTGAAAGCATTGGAGTTGCAGCAGTTGCTATTTCAGCTTGCGATGGTTGTAAAACATTAATTTCATTATCGGCAGCATCTTCTTCATGGATTGTTGTTTGACTAGCGTCCGGATCTTTGGGAGTAGTTGTTGTGGTTTTTTTTGTTTCAGTCGGTTTCACATCTTTACGATAATATAATTGCTCTCGTCTGGAATTCACCAAATCTATAAAAGATTCAATATTTGCCAGAGACACCGCTGTCGTCTGATCGTTTTTAATCATTTTTTTCGGAACAGCATCTTCGACTTCTTTCGCTCTGATTTCTGTTGCTTTCTGGTCTACAAAAGTTCTGGGAGCTTGGATATCATATGCGCTGATATCATTAACCTTCAAATTATAAGTTGTGGGCAAAGATCCTTTATAAACAATAAAACAAATTGCAATATAAACAACAATCCCGGTTAAAATACCTGAAAAAATTCTTTTACCTTGAGCTGTTTTGTCGCGTGTACCCGATTTACCAAGTTTTACTTTACGCATCTGTTGGTTCGTCTGTTTGCTCATGATTAGTCCTTCTTTCTACGTTTATTGGCTGATTTCTCAGCTTTTTCATAAGCAACAATTATCCTTTGCACCAAATCATTGCGCACGACATCCTTTGCATTCAAATGAACAAATTCAATTCCTTCGATATTTTGCAAGATATTTTGTACCCCGATCAAACCGCTTCTGGTACTGGAAGGCAGATCAATTTGAGTAATATCACCTGTTACAATCGCTTTGGAATGAAAACCTATTCTGGTCAGGAACATCTTCATTTGCTCCGGAGTAGTATTCTGGGCTTCATCTAAAATGATAAAGGAATCGTCCAAAGTTCTGCCACGCATATATGCTAAAGGTGATACCTCAATTATACCTTTTTCCAAATTCTTTTGATATGCTTCATAACCCATTAAGTCATATAGTGCATCGTAAAGCGGTCGCATGTATGGATCAACTTTCATTTGAAGATCACCCGGTAAATAGCCCAACTTCTCACCGGCTTCTACTGCCGGTCTGGTCAAAATTATCCGAGATACTTCTTGAGCCCGAAAAGCTTTAACCGCCATTGCTACAGCCAAATAAGTTTTCCCTGTACCGGCAGGTCCGATCGAAAACGTTAATTCATTGTTCTGAATTGTAGTTACATATTTTTTCTGACCGGCAGTTTTGCTATATACCGGTCTGCCTTTGGCTGTTATACAGATTAAATCCGGACTAAAGTCTACATCATCTTCATCGCCGGCTAAAGCTGCATTGGTTAAATAATTTACCAATTGAGTATCAAGATCGGCACCGCGCCTGATACCTTCCAATAGACGTTGGTATACCTGAACCGCTTTTTCAATTTGTACCGGTTCACCGCTGATTGATAAACCGTTGGCAGATAATTCAGTCTCAACTCCGAAAGCCCCGTCTATCTGTCTGGCATTGGAATTTAATTGCCCCAATAACTTGATCCCCTCAAGTGGTGAAACTTCAAAATTTTCTATTGCCATATCTGAATATGTTTGATCCTTTCATGATAAATCCTTTTCCATAAACAAATTTTACTTATTCATTATCTTCTGCCGGATTTAATAAATTCGTTTTATAAGCTATGCTGTCTTCATTTAAACCCGGAATCACTACTTTCTGTTCCTTAGATATTATCATTTCAATTTGTTGCTCGGAATCTATTTGTTCCTTCAAAGCATTTTTAAGTGTTTCCAGTGCCAAAACTATCGAATCTTGCTGTTCTGGCGGAACGATTGCTTTGATAATAAAATCTTCACTGCGTGGATATGCTACTCCGTTAATAATAATATTCTCACTGCTTGCTCTGATCTCCGTCGTCGCCACTTTTCTCTGCTCATTAATCGAAATGGCTTGTGCACCCAATGCATTAAGTTCATTGACCACAAAACGGATATACGAATCTGTAATCATTGACTGTCCTGCCATACCCAGAGTTACAGTAATACCGGAATTTTGAACAGCTGTTAGACCGGCAAAAACAGAAAGTCTTTCTTGTTCCGCTAAAATATCTTGATAATTGATATCTCCTTCTAACTGGGCATTCCGAAGTTTTTCAATTTCGCTGTACAGTTCTTTGTTTCGGTCATTAAGTTCGGCATTTTTTTCAGCATAACTCCGGACGTTATTTTGTAATTCAGTCAGATCTATGCTTTCATGTGCGGCAATATTGCTGGTTTTAATTTGTAAAGCCAAAGCAATTCCCAAAATAACAGCAATTATTGTTATTGCACTGTATTTTATTATTGAATTTTTGATTCGCATTACAACCCCTTTTATTTGATTATCCTGTTTAAATATACCCATTCCTATTTTTTCGGGATTTCATAATCGGTTGCTATTTTTAAGTACTCAATATCTTTAGTTATTGTACCGATTGTTTCATATTCGTTTATGACTAAATCGTTAACCAGTACACTGGAAAATCTTACAGAATAAGGTTCTTTCTGCAATTTGAGATAGAGCGGATCCGCGTCCAGTGCAGCTTTTAACTGATCTTGAGGTCCAATCGCTTTAATCTCATAGGGCGGTATTGTTCTCTGATTATTGCAAAGAACCGTCGTACCGATGCAAAAAATCTGGCTGGAATTCACAATACGCAAATCATTAACTGATACAGCCTGCGCACCATTGTCCACCAGTAAATCAACTAAATAGATTATATTTTGATCATGGATTAATGATTGAATCGGATCTGAAAGCGGATCATAATTCTCTTTATCATTGATTGTCACGATTACACCATTGCCTTTAACTTCAGTTAGTCCGGCTATTTCACGCGTTCTTGCCAATTTATATAGTAATTCCAATTGTTCATCATCATCTGCATCAATAACTTCATACCATAAATCATTTAATTCCTTACGTAAATTTTTATAATCAATTTCTAAATTTTTTCGTACATTTTGCAATTCAACCAATTCCAATCTGGCTTCTTGAATTGCCGCAAGATTTAAAGTCGAATCCATTTCAGACCTGATTTGAGTAAAATGGCGACTCAAAATAAAACCTGATATGATCAAAATAATTGTAATCGCTAATTGTATTAATATTTTGTTTTTTGTCATGAATCCTCAAAATATATTTTCTAATCAAACAATTAAATTTCCAAGTTTATCATAGCATTTTTCTGATGACAACCTTAGAATTACCTAAAGGACAATCTCTGTTATTTTCTCTAAACGTTTTTTAGCAGTACAATAATAATCAGGTGGCTCCACTTCAAATTGGTAAGGAACACCGTTTAGCGGATGAATAAATGCAAGATGTGCCGCATACAAAGCTTGTGCCGGTATTCCAAAATCATCTCTCTTAAGATTATATATCGGATCACCGATAATTGGTAAATTTATGTAAGCTAAATGTACTCTGATCTGATGAGTTCTTCCTGTAAAAAGCTCAACTTCCAATTCACTTGCATAAATCTTATTATCTTTATTAACAAAATCTTTTATTAATCGATAGTGTGTAAGTGCTGGTTTTCCATCTGCTACAACTGCCATTTGGGTTCTATTGCTTGGATTTCGGCCGATCGGAGCATCAATTGTTCCGGTCTTTGTTTCAGGTTTATTCCAAACTAAAGCTCGATATATGCGTGTAACTTGTCTTTTTTTAAATAAATCAGCCATAGCTGAATGAAAACGATTGTTTTTGGCAATCAAGATCAAGCCTGAAGTATCTTTGTCCAAACGATGGACTATACCTGCTCGTTCAGGTCCCGCAAGATCTGACAACTTGCCTTCTGTATGTGCCAACAAGGCATTTACCAGGGTTTTATCCTGATTGCCGGCACCGGGATGAACGGTTAAATTAATCGGCTTATTAATGATCAGCATATCTGTATCTTCGTAAATAATATCGAGCGACATAGCTTGCGGTTGCGGTTGCTGTAAGCTAATCTGATTTGCCGGAACACGAAACGTAATTTTTGTACCTGCTGGCAGAATAATTTTCGTTTTCAGTTCTGGAAAATTTTCAACTTGTATCTTGTGATCTTTGATCCATTCAATAATTTGCGAACGAGAATATTCAGGCATTTGTTCTGCAAGCCAGCGATCCAATCTGACTTTTGAATTGTCCATACGAAAAATTCTCTCATCTGACAAATTATTATTCATCTTTAGTTTCTGTCTCCGATTCTTCTATAAAATCAAGTTCATCTCCAGCTTCATCCCTCGGTTTTATTCCTGTTAAACTGCCCTCGGATTCGATTTCTGACTTAACAATAGAACTTACAGTAGTTCTGTTAAATAATTTGATGTTTTTTAATTGTTCAGGTTTAAAAATCAAATATAGAGTAAGGCAAATTGCACCGACTACTATCGCAGAATCAGCAATATTGAAAGTCGGAAAATGATAATCACCAAAAGTAAAACTCAAAAAATCTACAACATTATTAAATCTGATGCGATCAATTAAGTTCCCGATACTGCCGCCTAAAATTAAAGCAAGTGTAATTCGTACCGGTTTTATCTTATTTATATAAATAAGATAAAAAATAAAAATCGAAGCAGCTATCGAAATAACTGTTAAAAGATAAATTCCCCAGCTTTGATTTGACAACATGCCCCAAGCAGCACCTCTGTTTCTTATATGAAATAGTGAAAAAAAATCTTTGATTATCGGGATATTTTCATACAAAGGAAGATTGTTCAAAATCCAATATTTACTTAACTGGTCCAACACAATAATTATGAGTGAAATGATTATTGCCAAACCCATAAATCCTCCAAACCTAAATATGGCTCTGCCAGATGAGATTCTGAAGAACCTTCAATATTTTTCGCTAAGAAAATACCGACCGGAGCAAAACCAATTCCCAAAATATCTAATTCAGAAAACTTTTGATTAATAAAATCTCTATATGCTTTGTTTTTTTCATTTAAAATCTTCGGGTCTATTTTGCGGTTAACTGAATAAAAATAATCACTGATTTCTTGATACAATTCTGCTTCATTTTCAGTCAATGTTTCCATGACGGAAGGCTTTATTTGTTCAAAAACATCAAGAATATTCATTGGATAGAATAAACTAATCTGATTAAAAGCTAAATCGTAATCACCTTGTTCTAATGCTGTTTGATATAAATCAGGTTCAATATATTCAAGTTCTAATTTGATATTCGTATCCAGTAATTTCTCTCTTAATGCAAAAGCCCAACTTCGTTCCAAGGTACTGTCTGCCACAATCACCTTTAGCCTGATATCTTTGTTATTAAGTTCATGAATAGTTTGAACCTCAAGGCGATCAGATTGTTGTTCAAACAGATTGAATGCAGAAATAGCCTGATCATTATATTGTAAAGGTAAACGATTGCTAGATTGGTCTCCGGTCAAGGTTGATGTTAGATCATCTCTGACCTCCCAAATATTGATTAAAGCTTTTTTAATTTCAGGAATATTTACCGTTTCTCCATTGCCGAAAGAAAGATAATAATATCTCTGACCGGGAAATGATAAAATGTTGGCATTATTTTGTTTACAAAATATATTATAATTTGATTCGTTAAGATAAATAAAGTCCAATTTATTTTCAACAAAGGCAGTCATCGCAGATTTAATATCGGGAAATGCAATCAATTGTATTTTTTGTAAAACAAAATCCGAATCAGTTGCCCTCAATGAAACATTACCCTGTTCATTTCTTTCTACTAAGTACTTTCCACTGGTAATTGTCGGCAAACTAGTGGTTGCAATCAAATTTTCGGGAATTATCGGCATAGTCAATCCAAACAACAATCCGGGATCCTTTTCATAATAAATTCTTTTTTCTGAGTCTCCTGTATTTTCAGTATTGTCAATATCGTCTAAAGATTCCGTGTTCCCTGGAGTCTCTTTATTATTTTCTTCAGTAATATCGAGCATTTCATCATTTTCTAAAGTTTGATTATTTGCATCAGCATCATTTCCCGAAGATTCATCATCCGGATCTCGTAAACTTATTTCTAAAGTCAGATCACCAACAGCTTTTACTTCATTAATTAACGATAAACGATCTAATTCATGAATTAAAGTTTCTACAGATACAAAGTCTTCATCATGCTGTGTCAACAAATCATTATTTACCGGAAGTAAATCCGGATATTTGTGCATTATTTCTGCAAGATTTTGTTTCGGTTCCATTTGTTGATTTTTCGTTTGTTCCGGCTCTATTTCCGAATTTTCCTTTGCGGATTCTTCCACAGCAAAGTACTTCGAGAGATTTGCTTTATATTGTAAAATTGATGCTGCACAATCCCTTGCTGTAATCAATGTTCCGTCTGAATAAGTTATGCCGGGAACTAATTCAATCTGATACAGATTTTTATCGGCAATATATGAAGCTGAACGTGCCAAATCCATACTCAAAAGATTGGCCTTATTTACTTTGAAAATCGAACGGTGCATTAATTGGTAGGCAGCTCTGCCTGAATAATCAAAAGTATTCAACGGATTATAATCGTCGCGTGCTTGCCAATAAATTCGTAAAACTGAAGATTCACCAATCGGCTTCGCAGTAGATTCAATTAATTCTGTTGCTCCAGCATCTGCGACTATGCTCATTTCGGGATTTTCCTGATCCGGTTTGGTTTCTTTTTTATTCTCTTTGGAAAAAATCGAACAGGAACTGAGCAAAAACACAAAAACTATAAGTAATATCAGAATTGTTTTTCTGTTATTATTGCTTTGAAAATTTTGTTCAGCTTGTTTTTCAGATTTTATTTTAAATAATCTATCTAAAATGTTATGCAAAAACATGATCGAAAATTTGAATTCTTTCTATTTTTTTTGCTTGACCGGCATTCGGATCAACTGTCAGCAATACTGCATTGAGCATAGTAAAAGAATCTTTCTCAATATCATACGTGGCCGGCAGCAAGTTCATCGCCCATTCAAGAGCCACATTTTTGTTCATTCCCAATACTCCGTTAGCAGGACCTGTCATACCGATATCAGTAATAAAAGCGGTACCGTTACCCAAAATTTGTTCATCTGCGGTTTGGACATGAGTGTGTGTACCTAAAACAGCAAGCACTTTATTTTCCAAAAAATAGCCCATAGTTATTTTCTCAGCTGTGCTTTCAGCATGAAAATCTATTATAATATTTTTTGTGTGATATTTTTCCTTAAACTTTGACAACATTCGATCTATTACTTGAAAAGGATTTGCCAGAATAGGTTTAATAAATGCTTGACCCATTAAACTGATTAATAAAACATCATAATTATCTTTTTTTATATATACATGATCAAAACCCGGCCAATCATCCGGAGCATTAAGCGGACGACATACCTGTTTGAAATGAGCAGCTTGTTGCAGCCAAACTTTTTGGCTCCAGATATGATTGCCAAGAGTAATTCCATCAATACCGGAGTTCAATAATTCTCCCGCAATATCTGCAGTAATACCTAAACCACCGGCTGCATTTTCGCCATTGCAAAAGACAAAATCAAGCATGTACTGCTGTTTAAGTAATGGTAATTTGTCTTTCAAAATTTTTCTGCCGGAACGTCCTACAACATCTCCGATAAATAAAATATTAATACTAGTCATATTCTTGTTATTGTACCATAAAATAAGCCGAGTCCAACTCAATGTTAAACTCGGCTTTAATTTTATTTTGCATAGTCAGAAACGCGGCTTTCACGAATCATCTGTACTTTAATCATACCCGGATATGTTAATTCGCTTTCAATCTTTTTACTGATTTCATGAGCTTTTAAGATCATTTCATCATCAGAAACCTCTTCAGGTTTAACCATGACTCTAATCTCTCGTCCGGCTTGTACAGCATAAGTTTTTTCAACACCTGCAAAAGAATTGGCAATCTCTTCCAGACTTTCAATTCTCTTAATATAGCTTTCTACGTTTTCTCTCCTTGCACCCGGTCTGGCAGCCGATATTGCATCTGCTGCAGCAACCAGATTGGCAATTAAGTCTGTTGTCTCAGTATCACCGTGATGAGATTCTATTGCATTTATCACAACAGGTTCTTCGTTATACTTTCTCGCAATTTCGGATCCGATTTGGACGTGAGATCCTTCAAGCTCAAAGTCAGTAGCTTTACCGATATCATGCAGTAATCCTGCTCGTTTTGCTAACATAACATCTAATCCCAGTTCTGCTGCCATAGCACCTGTCAACCAACACACTTCAATTGAGTGTTTTAAGACATTTTGACCATAACTTGTTCTGTATTTCATACGACCAAGTAAACGTATTATTTCAGGGTGTAGACCAACTACGCCGGTCTCAAATACCGCCTCTTCACCGGCTTCCTTAATCGATTGTTCAATCTCTTTTTTTGCTTTTTCAACAGAATCCTCTATCCTGGAAGGATGGATTCTTCCATCGAAAACCAATCTTTCAAGAGCAAGTCTGGCTATTTCCCGTCTGATCGGATTAAAACTGGAAATAATTACTGCTTCAGGCGTGTCATCTATAATTAAGTCAACACCTGTCAAACTTTCAATTGTTCTGATATTTCTGCCTTCTCGACCGATAATTCTGCCCTTCATTTCTTCATTGGGCAGATCGACAACAGATACGGTAGATTCTGAAACATAATCCGATGCATAACGTTGAATTGAATTCACAATGATCTCTCTTGCTTCGCGTTCAGCAATCTCATTTGTTTCTTCTTCCATTTGACGCAACATCATTGCCATATCATGACGATATTCGACTCTTGCTTCTTCCAGAACCTGTTCTCTGGCTTCACTTATACTTAAGCCGGAAATACGTTCCATTTCAGCAATAATCTCAGATTCTCTCTCACTTAACTCATTTTCTTTGTGATCTATATCTTCTATTCTACGCTGCAAAGCCTCTTCTTTACGTTCAAGAATATCAACTTTGCGTTCATAGTTCTCTTCTTTTTGATTTAGTCGATTACGATCACGTTGTAGCTCAGTTCTTTGCTCCCGAGCAGACTTCTCCAATTCTGTTTTAGTGAGATGAACTTCCTCTTTTGTTTGCAATAATAGTTCTCTCTTGCGATTTTCACCTTCAAGTTCAGCATCAGCAATTATTTTAATTGCTTCTTCTTTTATCTGTTCTCGCTCAGTCGCAAGTTCCTTACTTTGTTTACTTAAGCCTTTTTTATAAAAAACGGTAACAGCAACTGTTATTGCCAATCCGATTAATAAGCCACCAATAAACTGCAAAATGGCGATCACCTCCATATTCATATTTCAAGTTGCAAATGATAAATTGTAAAAATTATTTAATGCACGTTTTATATTGTAAGAAAATCACTGTCAAACGTCAAATTGTGTTAGGTAATTTGTATAATGAATTGATAAATAATAAAATAATCGTTATGGAATTTAAAGTAACTGTAAATCAGAATCAAGATTCGAAAAGAGCTGTAGACGTTTTGATAGACGAATTTGAAATTTCTGCTCAAATGCAAAAAAGAATTCGTCTTTACGGCAATTTATGGATTAATGGCAAGCCGGGACGAATGATTGACATTGTACATACAGGTGACCGAATTGTTGCCCATTCCAGTCAAAATTATTCCGAATTGCTACCTGTTAAAACTAATCGCATCCCCGGAGTTGAAGTTTTATTCGAAGATGAGCATTTGATAGTTTTAAATAAGCCGTCTGACATGGTAGTACATCCGACAATGTCACATTCGGATAATACCTTGCTGGATCTGCTCTCAGAAAAAATTCTGCATCCCGTGACCAGACTTGATCGAGAAACTTCAGGAGCATTGATAATAGCTAAACATGCTCATGCTCATTATCGTCTTGTCCAGAATCCGATTAAAAGAGTATATTGGGCTCTGACTCATGGTCATTGGACTAAAGAACAAGGTGTTATCGAACAACCTATTATGCGTTTTCCAAATAGCATTATGATTAGGGTCATTGACCTCGCAGGAAAAGCGGCTATTACAAATTACAAAGTTCTCTATTCCTTTCAAGAGCATAATTTTGATTGGGTTGAGTTTATACTTGAAACCGGCAGAACTCATCAAATACGAGTTCATAGTTTATATCATGGACATCCGTTGCTTGGCGACGGATTATATGGAATAACTAACTATTGTGAACTTGATCATCAAGCAAACTTCAACATTTTAGAAATTGATCCTAATCTACATTTTCTCTACTTGCATGAAAACTCAATTCATGAAAACTTCATTGACCATAATAAACAACAAAACTATTTAATTGATATCAATTTATTAAAAATAAGTCCTCAAAGGATTGCACCGGAGTATCAGTCAAAATTCAAATCACTAATTAATAAAAAGCAATTGCTCCTGGATCAGATGATTAAGCGACAGGCTCTTCACTCCAGGCTGATAGGTTTTACTCATCCGATTACCAAAAAACATATGGAATTCAAGGCTCAACTCCCTTCGGATATGATGACTTTTCTCGAAGATATGAGATAATTTAGTGCTAACGTTGTTTATATTGTCTTACCATTTCTTGGGCAAGATTAACTGCTGATTGATCATCGGGGTTGCCTGACAATAATCTGGCAACTTCACTGATTTTCTCTGACAGATCAAGTTTCTTTAATTGAGTTGAAGTTCGTTGATTTCGAATTGATTTTTCAATTAAGTAATGAGTGTCGGAAGCAGCTGCAACTTGAGCCATATGTGATACACATAAAACTTGTTTATTGGCAGCAATTTCTCTTAACATTTGAGCAACACTTATTGCTGTATTTCCGCTGACACCACTGTCAATTTCATCAAAAATCAAAACAGCCAGATCTTCATTTTCACCTAAAATTGATTTGATCGCTAAAAGAATACGTGATACTTCACCACCGGAAGCTATTTTGTTTAACGGCAAAAGAGGCTCTCCGATATTCGGTTGAATAAAAAATTCAACCTGATCTCTGCCAAACAGACCGTAATAGCCTTTTTCAGATTTTTCCAGCAATTTAACCTCTACTGAAAATTTAACATTCGGCATTGCCAGTTTTGCAAGAGCAAGAGAAATTTTTTCACTTAATTCTTTACCTGCTTCAATACGCAGTCTATGAATTTTTTCAGCCAATTCGCTCATTTTTTGTTCATTGATTAATAAATCAGCTCGGCATTGAGCGAATAATTTTTCACTTTTTTTCAGGATATTCAATCTTTTTTCGGCATCTGACAAATATTGCAATATTTCTTCAATCGTATCTCCATATTTAATTTTCAATTTATCAATCTGATCTAAACGTTGGTTGATAGTTTCAATTTCATTCGGTTCCGCTTCAAGTTCCAGATAAACGTCAGTTAAATTAATTGCAAGTTCGGATACTTCCGTTGCCAATTGTTTTAAACGTTCTTGATATTGACCGATTTTTTCGTGAAAATGTGAACTATAATCTAACATACTTGCAGTTTGAGCAATCAGGCTGGCTGCCCCATGTTCAGAATCAGCTGACAAAATATTTCTTGCTTGGCCTAAATCTTGCTTCATTCTGGAAAGTGTCGCTAAGATTTTATTCCTTTCCAGTAATTTTCTGTCTTCATCAATTTTTAAATCAGCATCCGTAATTTCAGTAATTTGATATTGGAGTAATTCGAGCTGCCTCGCACGTTCCGCCGGGTTCAAGCCATATTCTCTCAGCTGTTCAGCCATTATTTTTCTCGATTTTAATAAAGTTTGCCATTGATTGAGCAAATCCGTAATTGAATCACCGATATAATTATCCAATAAATTTCTTTGTTCTTTTAAATCGAAAATCTGTTGTTGCTCATGCTGGGCATGCAAGCCGATCAAATGTTCACTGACTTCACGCAACAAAGCATTATTTACTAAACGGCCGTTGATTCTGGCTTGGCTTCCACCATCTGCATATATTTCGCGACTGAGAATTAATTGTTCATCGTCCGTCATCTCCTGAAAACGTGTCAAGTTTTGTTTTTGTAATTCCGGTGTTAAGATAAAAACGGCTTCTACTCTGGCATAATCAAATCCGGTACGCACAACTTCGCGATTAGCTCTTTTACCGGTCAGACTGCCCAACGCATCAATCAGTAAAGATTTACCTGCTCCTGTTTCACCGCTGATTACAGTTAAATGTTCTCCCGGTTCAAAAAGAGCAGACTCAATTAAAGCAAAATTCTTAATTTCGACTTTTTTCAACATTTAGTTATTTTTGCTCCTAACTCGAATCGTCGTTTTAAATTTTTTTCTTAAATATCTTGATTTGAATGAATATTGGAAATTGAAAGTAAAATCGCCTTCAAATGAATCGCATCCTGTTCGGATCTGGTCGCAGCAAAAATGGTATCATCTCCTGCTATAGAACCGATAATTTGTTCCAAATGCATAGAATCAAGTGAAGCTGCCGCAGCTTGTGCCATACCCGGAAGAGTTTTTATAATCACAAAACTATATGTACTTTCGATTGAAATGACCGCTTCATTGAAAATTGTCATAAACCGTCCGGAAGCTCCCTCACCGCTTTGACTCATCGGTACATATTTTTGTTTTCCGTGACCGGTTGCAACTTTCAAGATACCAAGTTCTTTAATATCCCTGGAGACAGTGGCTTGTGTAACATCCATGTTAAAGTTTTTTAATGCAGTAACCAATTCTTCCTGCGTTTCAATATTATTCTGTTTTATTATTTGCAGAATTCTGCTCTGTCTTAAATTTTTTGACGGATTCATCTTGCCATGCCCCTTAATTGAATTTTACTCGGTAATGTTTGATAGAATTTATCACCGCTTAAGCAAATTTTATTAAACTGCAATTCCGAACCGCTTAGTAAAGCATAATGATCCGCTTCAACCGCAATATCTTGTCTGCCATCAATTGAAAAAATAGCCGGTCCGGATTTTTTCACTAATTGTAATTTCACTACAGCCTTACTGCCTGCAATATAAGTTCTATTATGCAGACTATGAGGTGCTAAAGGCGTAATCAAAATTACATTTACTTGCGGGTGAACAATCGGTCCGCCGGCAGCAAGATTATAAGCAGTCGAACCAGTGGGACTGGAAACAATTATACCGTCACCCGGTATGCGTTCAACCGCATTGTTATCAATCGTTAAATCAAAGGTCAAAATACCGGTATTACCGCCTCCTCTGCATAGAACAACGTCATTCAGAGCATATCCGTGATCAATTAAATTCGAATTCTGATCAAAACATTTGACATCCAGCATCATCCGCTTTTCAATTTGATATTGCCCGGAAATTAATAATGGAACAGCTTGTGCAATTTGGTCAGGTTCAATTTCCGTAAGAAAACCTACACTACCCAAATTTACGCCGATCTGAGGCAAACCTTTAGAAGTCGGATGATGAGCCGCAGATAAAAAAGTGCCGTCGCCACCTAAACAGATAATAAAATCACAATCGTTATAAGAATTGAATTCAATATGGGGAGAGCGAAAACCACCTGCCAACTCCGGTTCAATAACCGGTTGTCCTCCACTTTTAACAATTTCTTCTACCAAATGATTTGTAACCTGAAAATCAGGATCACGCGATCTATTGGGAAAAATAGCAATTCTTTTCATTTGATACATTCTCCGCAATTTTTTATCATTATAGCTTATTTCGTATAAATATGTAATGAAATTCCCCGGTATTTAATAATCTCTTAATTGCAAATAATAAAATTGAATTCTATTGCATCTTATAATTTACTTTGCCTTAATAATCACGACGCATTAAAACCGAAGTAAAACAGCTAAGAAAATTAATATTGACATTTAATTTTTCTAATTGATTTAAAATCGAAACTATTTCATCATATAGCCTATTTTCATATTCTTTCGATCCTTCAA
The DNA here is from genome assembly GCA_012838135.1 of Clostridiaceae bacterium. Classification (GTDB taxonomy): domain Bacteria; phylum Bacillota; class Clostridia; order Saccharofermentanales; family DTU023; genus UBA5436. The sequence continues at coordinate 37,882 of DUPV01000054.1, forward strand.
CTCCAAGTAAAGTCACAAAAGTTAATTTCTTATCACGTGCATCTTTACCGATAGTTTTGCCTAATTTTTCCTCATTTGAGATTACATCAAGCAAATCATCTCTGATTTGAAATGCCAGACCTAAGCGATCAGCATATTTAATGAACAGTTCTTCCAGCTGCGAATTGAAATTATCCGTGTTTTGCATTGCTTCAGCGAAATAATATCCGCTTAACGTTGCAGCTTTGATCAAACCGCCGGTTTTTAACTTTTGCAGTTTGATTAAATATTGCAATGACTTCTCAGGATCATCTGACTCGAATTTTGTCATATCCATGCTTTGACCGCCGATCATGCCATTAACCCCGGCTTGATGAGCAATATTCAGGCACGCTTTGTTCAATACAGGTTGTTTTTTACATAGATCAAATAATTCTTCATATGCTAAATTGAGTAAACCGTCACCTGCCAAGACAGCCATGCCTTCACCATAAACAATATGATTGGTCGGTTTGCCTCGTCTTAAGTCATCATTATCCATTGCGGGAAGGTCATCATGAATTAAGGAATAGGCATGGATCATTTCGATTGCAGATGCTAAACTCAGCAGATTTTGATCAGTTGCGGAACCTAAAGCATTCGCAACAGCTAACGTTAAAACCGGACGAACTCGCTTACCGCCTGACAACAAACTATAACGCATTGCATCAACTACCGTTTGCTCCGAATCTATTTTGGGTTCGGAAGTACAGCGCATTAATTCAGCTTCAATTTGATCTAAATAATAAGCATATGTTTGCATGTTTTTATTCATTATAAGATCCCTTCAGCGTTGAACAATTATTCAAATGACTATTTTCAACTGTTTTCAATATTTAACCAACTGTTCAAAACAATCTCCGCGTAATTATTCAAAGATACTTTTCACACTCTTTTATGTCCAAATTCAATCGATTTTACTTTGATTAATGATGTCGGTTATTTGTTCTTCCATTTCCATCAAGTATTCTTCTGACCATTTTGCCAATACCATCCCTCTTTTAAAAAGTTTAATGGATTGATCGAGATCGCCTTGTACATTTTCCAATTGTTCAACAATGCTTTTCAGTTCAGTTATCGAATTCTGAAAAGATTGAGGTTGGTTGCTCTCCTGTTCAGCTTGAAGATTCTCCGAATGAAGCTCCTCTACTGGCATCTCGTTTCGTTGTATTTCTTCTAATGGTAGTTTTTCAGTCATATTCACTCCTGATGCATAATTTTGTTAATTTCATTGATTTCAGCTGCAGCTCTGCCATCAGACCAATGAATCTTGATTTGTTGACCGATAGAAACTTTATTGACAGAATCTATTGTTGCATTCTCTGAACTTTCGATATAAGCATAGCCGCGTTCCAAAATAGAAAAAGGATTTAGAGCCTTTAAATTATCATAAAGAAATCTCAGTTGTCTTTTTTGATTAGTCGTCAGATGTTTAAGCTCACGTCCGATACGTTCTTTTAATTGTTTTATCGTTTGTCTTTGTTGTTCAATTATAATCACAGGATTTTTAAAAACGGATCTTTCTGTCAAAAAATCCAAGGTCTGCTTAGCATTAAATAACTGACGTTCCAATGCCTTTATTATTTTATTCCGTTCGGATTGAATATTATCAAGCAACATCTTCTTTTCCGGTAAAACCAATTCTGCAGCAGCTGAAGGGGTCGGAGCTCTTAAGTCTGCACAGAAATCAGCAATCGTAAAATCTGTTTCATGGCCTATTGCAGAAATCACAGGAATTCTCGAATTATAAATTGCATCTGCTACTATTTTTTCATTGAAAGCCCATAAATCTTCAATTGAACCACCGCCTCTGGCAATAATAATTACATCAACTTCATTTATCTGATTAAAAAGCTTAATCGCATCAGCTATTTGCTCAGCCGCTCCGGTTCCCTGAACAGCAACCGGGATAAAGTGCATCTTGAATCCGGGAAATCTACGACGCAATACATTGATTATATCTCTGATTACAGCACCTTCCGAGGATGTAGCAACCCCGATCAGATCCGGCAGATAAGGAAGCGGTTTTTTAGTTTTTTCAGAAAAGTAACCTTGAGCTGCCAGTTCTTTTTTCAGTAATTCAAATTGTTGATGCAGATCACCGATTCCTTGCGGTTCCATAGAATTAACAATCAATTGGAAACGACCGGCAACTTCATATATACTCGCTTTAGCTTTTAAGCAAACCTTGTCACCGTTTTGCGGAGAAAACTTGATGCGACTGTAATTTGAACGAAACATCACGCAACTGACGCTGGAACTCTCATCTTTCAAAGAAAAATAATAATGCCCGGAAGGATAAAGTTTACCGCCGGATATTTCACCATAAACTTGGATGTTAATCAGGTTGGGATTATCATCTAGAATCTTTGCAACTAAACGATTTAATTCAGAAACAGAATAAGTCATTCCGACTTGCCTTCATTCAAAACTTCGCGGTTAACATTACCGAGAATTGCATTAATATAGGAACGTGATTCATCTGTACTATATTTTTTTGCCAAACGTACAGCCTCAGAAATCGCAACATTATTCGGAATATCCTGCATGTATTTCATTTCGAAAATTGCTAAACGCAGTATTGTTAAATCTACTTTGGGCAATCTGTTCAAAGTCCATTTGACTAAGAAAGGTTCAAGAATATCGTCCAATTTGCTTTTTTCAGAAATAACACCTTTCACCCGCGATTCAAAAAAATCCGCTTGGTTGTCGGAAACAGGATAGTTTGCTAAAAAATTGTGAATTTGACTTTCCACATTTTCAGTTTGAATTTCAATTTGAAACAAAAACATAAAAGCATATTCTCTTACTAAACTGCGTTTCACTTATCCCTCCAACAATTATTTCACTACCTTAATATTTATTAAAATCTTCCGGATTTTTCATCTAAATCTTCCGGGTGGAAATATTCGATCAAAAAGTTCTTTTATTGATTTTTCATCAGAAAAATGTCTAACGCCGATATAATATCCGATCAATGTTAAAATCAGAATAAAAATTGTCTTCAACAAACCGAAGATTACTAACAATAAAGCAACAACAAATCCGATTATCGCTCCTTTTTTACCTGAACCTCCGGTATTTAAATGATCTAACAGAGCAGAAAAAATATTTTTCTTATCGCGCATATCATCTCCTGCCTGATCACTCGATCCTTGCTGCAATTGTATCAACCCGGCTAACCCTAATAATTACTTCCGCAACTTCAATACCGGTATACCGTTCAACATCTTTTTTTACTCTCTCTTGAACTCTTGCCATCATGGCAGGTAATTCTACGTTGGAATAAGCCATTACATTAAGTCTGACCGATAATCTATCACCCTTAAAAGGTGCAATATGAGCTTTAGCCGCTTTGACACCGGCTTGAGCGGATTGTGCCGCATTGAGCGCGACACTCTCGATAGCATCAACTCCGATGTCAATTGATCCCATTTGACTTTCAATCACTCTTACCCGGCGTAGTCTGCCGGATAAAATAGTATTAACCAAACTAATAATTCCGCCGGCAAATAAAATACCGAACAAAACGATAAAGAAAATTTTACTGCGCGGTTGACTGACAATTCGTACCGATAAAGTAATCACACCACTCATCAATTCTTCACTGAGTAAAGCAGCAATAAACAATAATGAAATCAATGCCAGAAAGAAATATAATATTATGCGTACTACTCGTATTAAACGATTCATATTCATTCTCCACTATGTCATATTCGGATTAATAGATTTAGATTTAGATTCAGATTCAGCTCGAACTCCCATCACCTGAACATGCACAAAATCAACGATTAACCCTGTATATAGCTCTACATCCCTTTTTACTTTTTCTTGTATATTCCAAGCTACTTCCGGTAATACATAACCGAATCGACAAATCGGATATATCGTTATTGTCACGAATTCTGAATTGTCAGCACCAAATTCCACCTTTACACCCCGACCATCATGTTCTACACCCAAAGCTTCTTTGATACTGACTAAAACACCGGAATCAAGATCGAGTACACCTTCGATTTGGCGAGCGGCTTCAGCCGCATATTGTGCGACAAAGCCTTGTGACATTGAGCGTTCACCTTTAATCGAATTGTCAGTAAAATATGGCATAATCTTTACCGTAATATTGTTTGAATTTCTAATTGCGGACTCTTTCTTCGTATGCTCCGCTACGCGTATCAACTTTTATTACATCACCTTGATTGACGAATAAAGGAACCTTAATTTCCGCCCCTGTTTCTACGATTGCGGTTTTAGTTGCATTTGTAGCCGTATCACCTTTAACCGCAGGTTCACACTCTGTAATTAAGAGCTCAACAAAAATCGGCAATTCAATATTGATAATTTCTCCACTATATGAAACTACTTGGCAAGATGTGCCTTCTTTCAAATAATTCAAGCTGTCACCTAAGACTTCTCCGGTAATCGGTAATTGTTCATAAGTTTCATTATCCATAAAGTAATAGAAATCACCATCTGCATATAAAAATTGCATATCCCGTCTGGTTAAAGTAACACGTTTAAATTTCTCAGATGGATTGAAACTATCTTCTCTAATGGTGCCGGTTTTCAGATTGCGATATTTTGTTCTGACAAAAGCAGCTCCTTTTCCCGGTTTAACATGTTGAAATTCAATTACCTGAAAGATATCGCCATCTCGTTCAAATGATACACCATTACGGAAATCTCCTGCACTTATCATATAAACCTCCTCTGCCCGCATTTCGGGCTAAGACCGGATTGTTTACACAGCTCCCAGCATGTTTTTTCAAAACAGTCTTTATTACTTAATTGATGTTTTTTATTCTAAATTAATAATAACAGTGTTGCAAGTTTAGTATCAATTAGCGATTTTCATAACGTTTAAATAAAAATCGTTCTAATTTTCTCTTGAATCTGATTTGAATAGCTTCATTCGCAAAACGTTGCTCAACCATAATTGTGACACAGCCGGCCCTTTTCCCTGCCCAAATATCGGTAAAAATCTGATCGCCTACCATCAGAGTTTGTTCAGGTCGTAAATTTAATTCCGCTATTTTTTGCAGAATCTTCTTTGTTCCGGGTTTATTCGCTTGTGCCATATAAGGGACATCTAAAGATTTTGCATAATCGGTAATCCGATCACTGAGCGCATTAGACAAAATACATATTGGTAAATCAAAGCTTTCAATTAAACTGACTGCTTCCCGAGCATAATCATCTGCCTGCCTTGACCCATGTTCAGCTAAAGTATTGTCAATATCCAGAAAGACCAATTTAATACCCTTTGCTTTAAATTCTGCCCAGTCTATAGTCAGTAAATCTTTAAACCGATAATCAGGTTTCAAACTTTTTTCATACCAACGCTTTAACAAATCATTCCCTCACAAAATTATTCTAAAATTTTCGTCAAATCAATTTCCGGTTTTCTTTGTGGATTTGTTAAATCCACATTCTTTAAATAATGCGAAACCATTTCAGTCAAGTAGGTTGGAGTCGATGCTCCTGATGTAATACCAACACGCCAACCTTGCTTCAATCCATCCAGCATTAAGTCTTCAATTGATTCAATTCGTACCACGTGCTTGATTCCGTGTTCAAAACCGATTTGTGCCAACATTGCTGTATTGTTGCTATTAGGGTCTCCTACAACAACTAATGCGTCAAGCTTAGATTGTTTTATAATAGCTTCTTGACGAACTCTGGTTGCACCGCAAATTTCATTATTGACTTCAGCTTGTGGATACTTATCCAAGATGGCTTGAATAATGCTCTGAATTTCCAAAATTGATAAAGTTGTCTGATTGGTAATAAGAATATTTTTCGTAGAATCAAGATTTAAAATGTTAATATCAGATTCTTGCGTAATTAGATGTGCACGGGGAAAATTCTGTAAAATCGCTTCCGTTTCCGGATGCATATTTTTACCGATAAAAACTATCTGTGTATCTTGAGCTAAAGCATGACCGATTATATCATGAGTTGAAACTACATCATTGCAGACCGCATCAATTACGGTAAGCCCCTTGGCTTTAGCTATTTCAACAATCCTTTTACCTGTGCCATGAGCTGACAAAATTAAAATTCCCTGATCCACATATTGCAGCAGCTCTTCTCTGGTTAATCCCGGAATATCAATCGTTTTAATTCTGTAATAATTCAAAGCTTCCGTTATATAGCGATTATGAACAATTTTACCAAGTATGCTGATTGTAGTTTCAGGGTTTTCCTCTCGAGTGCGTTTTACAATACTTAATGCCCGAATTACCCCTTTACAATAACCACGAGGCTTAATGTCAATTATTTCCAAGTCAGCTTTTTTCTCAATCACGCAAATTCTCCAAAACCGAATTTTTTCTTGTTATGCCAATTCTTCAAAACAGAAGTTAATTTAATCCCGCCAATTTTCTAAAACTGAATTGCCTGTTATAAAACGATCTAAATTCCATTGTTCAGCATTCATTAAAGTATATCCGTTAATTGAGGTAAAATCGAAATGAATATATGTATTGGCATAAAAGTTATAAGTATTTGGTCCTTCTCCGTAAAAAGTGCAATAACCTGAATTTATTAAAAATTGCAATTTTTCTTCACTATTATATACATGTGAACCACCCGGAAAAACCATACAGCGTATTTCCCCCAGATACTGTTTTGCCGTGGCATTCCATCGTTCAACATTCTGTTCCAAATCTGCCAAGGAAAGAGATCCGAGATCATCACCGCTATAAGTACCGTTGCAAAAAGTAAATCCGTGTTGTTTCAAAGCTGAAATCACCGTTTCTAAATCGCCGGATTGCAACTGATAAAACTTATTCTTTTCTTCCTCCGTTTTATCGGTCAAAATAAAATTTTCCAAATCTAATTCTGCATTTCTTTGAATTATATTTTGTGTCTGTTCTTCATTGATTGTATAACCCAAAATATTTTCATTGACCGTAAGTGCAATTCTGGCTTTAGCACCATTAAAACTGAAATCAGAATGTTCCGCAATAAAGCTTTCTAAAATGCTGATACAATCTTGATTTTCAACTGCAGTTTCAGGTTTATTGGCAGTTAATCTGCTGACAAATTGATCTTTTTCCGCATCATATGCAAGCTGTTCCGCTGAACCGGATTCCCGATATGGAGTTGAATATTGATATTGGTCAAAAACCAATACTAAAGGTTTTTTGCCGGCCGGAACTAAAACTTGTGGATAATTTTCAGGATAATTCATAAAACTTTCACCTGAAATCAAAACATAATCTTTCAAATAAAGTTCATTTAACAAATTTTCAAATTCTTGCGGTGTGAGCAAACCGGTTTCGGCAAAAGTTTTATACGGACCTAGCTTTGCCCGCTCCGGATCTAGGGTTAGCGGTCTGATTGCAAGATTTTCAACATTCTGCTCCCAAACTACTATCCGATTCGGTAATTTATCATTACAGATTTGCAATTTTTCTGTAATCTCCGGTTGATCAGGAAATGCATCAAATAATCGATCCAAAATCTGTTTAGCTGAATAATAACGTTCTCCGGAAATATGCTGATCTGCTATATCAATTAAATCGCGATAAATTTCTTCTTGAAAGATTTTCAAGCGGTATCCTGCATAATCTTGCGAAAATCGTCCTAACTCTTGATTGTTAGCTATTTCCTGCCATTTTCTCCAAGCTAGATTCCAATCATTGATATTACTAATTTCAGTAGCTGATGCAAACTCCGCTGCTGCAAGTTTTAAATTTTCTTCCTGATTCAATAAATTATCGACATTTACTTTAAGATTAGGAAAATTTTGAAAAGATTTTAAAATGTGTTTCCAATGGTCATAATCAATTTTTCCGTCCAGCCATGCTTCCGTTTCATGATTCAAAATCGGGGAAACAGCTGCAGCCGTTAACTCTTCAAGACCTGCAATAAATGCATTGTCTTTCTCACTCAAACTGTCGCCTAATTTTAAACGTTCGAAAATTTGATTGACTTTAGACTCAACTATCTTTTCATATGAAGATTGTAAATTTCGGTAACGCTCTTTTTCCTCAGATGATTCACTGCTTGAAATGGCGGAATTCTGGACTTCCCGATACAGTTCCAAAGCCTCCTGATATTTACCCTGATCCAGGTATGATTCAAATGAACTTTCATATTCAACTTGTTTATTATATCGCACAATAAAATACAAGCTGATTACAACTGCAAGTAATACCAGACCAAGCAAAATTATTTTTCCGGATTTCCTTTTTTCTTTAAACGTATATTTATTCATGACTGATTTTAATCATCACTTATATCGGTTAAACTCATCTGTTTTGCCGACATATCTTCTTCTTTAATGAATCTGCCGGCTGCCGGTAAAGTTCTGACCCGATAATAATCAAGATCATATTTATCTGAAAATTGTTCAGCATATCCAAGATAATCAGCCTGATAATTACCACGTAATAACATAATTCTATTACCTTGCGAATTTCTGGTTGCTTTGAGGCCGATCCGATCACTTTCGAGCAAAATCATTCTGTCCTGATTATTTTGCATGATAATATCTTTACCTGAATTTTCGTCCGTTTGATAAAGAATTCCGATTAAGGGTGAACCATCGTAGAAAGCATTTCTTAATTTACGTCTATTCGTTTTTGTATAATAATTCTCTACTGCAATTTTTACGCATCGTCCATCTGCAAAACCCAAGATTAAGTATCCCTCGTATTTTTCCGAGGTTACATGGATTGCTATTACCCTTTCATCATCTTCCAATTCCAATAAATTGGGTGTGTATTCCCCTAATTCAGACGGTTTTGCATCTTGAATTTCATATGCATTGAGTTTATACACCTCACCTTTATTGGTAAAAAATAAAACTTCTGACTTATTAGTTGCTTCTATATCTTGGATTATCCGATCGTTTTCTTTTAATCTCAAATCTCCTGCACTGCGTAAAGAAGTCAAAGCAATTTTCTTCAAATAACCTTCAGCCGTAAAGAAAAATCTGAGATTGTAATCTTCAATAAAATCCTCTTCTTCGGCAATTTCAATTTTTTCTTCAGCTATAATTTGAGTTAAACGTTCTCTGCCATATTTTTTCGCAACATCTTTTAATTGCTTTTTGATTTCCTGATTGAGTTTTCGCCGATTACCGATTATCTTTTGCAAACGTTCAATCTCAGCTTCTAAATCAGCAATATCTTCAATCCTGCGAATAATATATTCCTGATTCAATTGCCGTAATTTAATTTCAGCAACAGCTTCCGCCTGTAATTGATCAATCGAAAATCCGGCCATTAAACGCGGAATAACCTGATCGTCCTTTTCGGTTTCGCGTACAATCTTAATTGCTTTATCAATATCGAGCAGAATTGCTTCCAAACCTTTTAAAATATGTAATCTTTTTTGATTTTCTTCGATTTCAAAAGTAAATTCAGCCGTTAAACATTCACGTCGCCAAGCCAACCACTCCAGCAAAATATCTCTTACACCCAGAACTTGTGGTTTGCCCTTAATCAAAAGATTAAAATTACAGGGGAAATTACTCTGCATTGCTGTAACTGAAAATAATTTTTGTACCAATAATTCAGGATCAGCCGACGGTCGATAATCAATTGTCAGTTTGAGACCGTTAAGGTCGGTGTCATCGCGTACATTGACTACTTCTTTCAGTTTGCCCTTTTTATTTTGTTCAATTACATCTTCGATAATTGCTTCAACTGTGGTTGAGTAAGGAATTTCAGTAATTTCAATACATTTATTTTTGGTGTCTATATGATAAACAGCCCGCATTTTAATTGAACCGCGACCATTCTCATAAACATTCTGCATTACATCTTCTTCATAAATAATGTTTGCCCCGGTAGAAAAATCCGGAGCCGGCATATATTGAAAAAGATCAACTTCTTTGTCATCAATTAATGCACAAGTCGCTTCACAAACTTCTCGCAAGTTAAAAGAACAAATATTAGATGCCATACCGACAGCTATGCCTTGATTAGCATTAACTAAAATTGTCGGAAAAGTTACCGGTAATAATACCGGTTCCCGGAAAGTTCCGGAATAATTATCTACGAATTCTACAGCATTCTTATTTAAACCGGAAAAAAGTGTTTCACAACTCTTGTCCAGTCTTGCTTCAGTATAGCGATACGCCGCATACTGCATATCTCTGGAATATACCCGACCGAAATTACCCTTTGAATCAATCCACGGATTAATCAATGCCCCGTTACCTCTGGTCATTCTGACCATCGTTTCATAAATAGCTTGATCACCATGCGGATTTAATGCCATCGTTTGACCGACAATATCGGCACTTTTAGCCCGTGGACCCTTCATCAGACCCATGCGATACATTGTATAGAGCAATTTACGATGTGAGGGTTTAAAACCGTCAATTTCCGGAATAGCTCTTGATACAATGACACTCATTGCATAAGGCATATAATTACTTTTCAAAGTTCTGGTAATCGGTGAACGTTCAACTAAATCAATGTAGTCCGAATGATCAACCTGAAAATCTTTATATTTACTCATCTTTATACAACATCCAACATATCCATATATTTATGACCATGATCGGAAATATATTGTTTACGACCTGCCAAATCATCACCTAATAATAAATTAAAAGTATTAAACATTCTTTCTTTTTCTTCGGGTACAATTTGTATTAAACGCCTGGTTTCAGGGTTCATTGTGGTCTGCCACATCATTTCAGGTTCGTTTTCACCCAAACCTTTTGAACGTTGCAGATGAACTCGCCCCTCTGATAAGGTTTCTACAATATCATTTTTTTCCTGGTCGGTGTAGGCAAAATAAGTTTTTTCAATATTCTTATAGGTATGAGTTATCTCAAACAAAGGTGATTCTGCAATATGAATTTTACCTTGCTCAATCAGAGTCGGAGTTAAACGGTAGAACATAGTCAAAATCAATGTTCGAATTTGGAATCCGTCAACATCAGCATCGGTGCAGATAATTACTTTATTCCAACGTAATTTTTCTAAATCAAAATCAGAAAGATCACGATTATGTTTACTGTGAATCTCGACTCCGCAACCAAGTATTTTCAATAAATCGACAATAATATCATTTTTAAAAATTTGATTATAGCTGGCTTTTAAGCAGTTAAGGATTTTGCCGCGCACCGGAATAACACCTTGAAATTCGGAATCGCGTGCCATTTTAACAGAACCCAAAGCTGAATTGCCTTCTACTATGTATAATTCACGTTTGCTGACATCTTTTGATTTGCAATCCACAAAATTTTTAATGCGATTAGTCATATTATCAATTGAAACCATCAATTTTTTACGAATATTCAGTCGTTGCTTTTCCGCATTCTCCCGACTGCGTTTATTAATCAATATTTGATCAATCACTCGTTCCGCAGCATCCGTTTGCTCAATAAACCAAACTTGCAATTTTTCACGAATTAATTTAGTCAAAAAACGTTGGATAAAAACATTATTAATCGCTTTTTTCGTTTGATTAGCATATGAAGTAAAACTGGAAAAAGAATTGACCATCAAAATCAAGCTATCTTCAATATCCGTAAAAATAATTTTTGATTCATTGTTTTTGTACTTATCACGCTCTTTAATTTCCCGGTCAAATTCAGCAACAAAAGCATTGCGCACAGCCCTGTCCGGCGAACCGCCATGTTCAAGCCAACTTGAATTGTGATAATAACTGAGCAAATTGGTTTCATTGTTAAAAGCAAAAGCAATATCAGCCTGTACTTTATATTCTTCTTTATCACTACGATCTTTACCCCAATCTTCACCGGAAAACAGATAACCTTCAGTCAAAGGGGTAAGTGCATTCAGCTCATTTACGTAGCCTAAAATGCCATCAGGATAAATAAATTCAGTTGTTGTCTGATCTGTTTTATCAATAAATATAAATTTAACACCGGGATTGACAATAGCTTGTTTTTGTAAAATATCAACAAAATAATTTTTCGGAATATTTATTTCCGTAAAAACATCGTCATCCGGCAACCAGCGCTGAATCGTACCCGTCTTCTTCCGATTGGTCGGCGTCTTTTTCAATCCGCCGATATTTTCACCTTTTTCAAAATGTAGTTCATAGACAAAACCATCTCTGACAACTTCTACATCAAAAAAACGGGAAGCATATTGAGTTGCACAAGCACCAAGACCGTTTAAGCCTAAGCTGAATTCATAGTTAGAATTATTTTGATTATATTTACCGCCGGCATACAGTTCACAGTATACTAATTCCCAATTATAACGTTGTTCGTTCTCATTGAAATCGACCGGTACACCCCGCCCCTCATCTTCAACTTGTAAGCTGCCGTCTTTGAATCTGGTTACAGTTATCTTGTATCCGAATCCGGCTCTGGCCTCATCAATTGAATTAGACAAAATTTCAAAAAACGAATGTTGGCAGCCGTTTAAATCATCGGACCCGAAGATAACGCTAGGCCTTAACCTAACCCGATCAGCACCTTTCAAGGCAAAAATACTTTCATTATCATAACGTTCAGTTTTGGTCATCAATATCCCTCTCTAGTGTAAAGTTTAATCCTGTCAATTATATCACTTTACAATTAATCTTATCAGTTTTTGACAAAACCGGCTTTTACTATGGTTTTTAACAAAAAACATCTTAAATTAATTCAGTAATTTTTTCAAAATTAGGATTATGTGTTATTTTATATCCATTATATTTAAAATTTATCAATTTGAGGTGAATTATGTCTTACAACATTGATACAAAATGTGTCCAAAGCGGTTGGAATCCTAAAAACACCGATCCACGAGTTTTACCGATTATTCAATCTACAACATTTAAGTTTGATTCTAGTGAGGATATGGCAAAGTGTTTTGATTTAGAAGAAAGCAATTATTTCTATACACGTTTACAAAATCCGACTAATGATGCAGTGGCAAATAAGATTGCCGCTCTCGAAGGCGGAGTTGCCGCAATGCTGACTTCTTCCGGACAAGCAGCCACTTTTTATTCGATTGTCAACATCTGTAATGCGGGCGACCATGTAGTAAGTTCTTCTGCAGTTTATGGCGGAAGTTATAACTTACTTGCACATACGATGAAAGATTTAGGTATAGAAGTTACTTTCGTGGAACCTGACTGTTCTGAAGCAGAACTCAAGGCAGCCTTTACGCCTAAGACCAAATGTGTCTTTGGCGAAACTTTAGCAAATCCCGCATTAAAAGTTTTAGACATTGAAATGTTTGCAAAGGCAGCACATCAACATCGTGTACCGTTAATTGTCGATAATACTTTTCCAACGCCAATCAATTGCAGACCCATTGAATGGGGAGCTGACATTGTAATTCACTCTACTACCAAATATATGGACGGACACGCCACTTCAGTCGGCGGTGCCGTGGTTGATAGCGGTAATTTTGATTGGCAAGCCAATACCGATAAATTTCCGGAACTTACCACACCCAATACAACATATCATGGAACAATTTTTACTGAGACATACGGTAAAGCAGCATATATCGGCAAGATGGTCACTACTCTAATGCGTGATTTAGGATCTATCCCCTCACCTCATAATTCCTTTTTATTGAATATTGGTTTGGAAACTCTTCATTTACGTATGGAAAGACATTGTACCAACGCTCGTAAAGTCGCAGATCATTTAAAAAATAATCCGAAAGTTACTTGGATCAAATATCCGGACTTAACAGACGATGACGATCATCAACTGGCTAAAAAATACTTACCTAACGGTTCCAGCGGAGTTATCATTTTTGGTGTTCAGGGCGGACGTACAGGTGCTACAAAATTCATGGATTCCTTAAAACTGGCTGCTGTCGTAACTCATGTCGCAGATTGCAGAACATGCGTTTTGCATCCGGCTTCTACAACTCATCGTCAAATGAATGATGCAGAACTGGAAGCTGCAGGCGTAAAGCCCGACTTAATTCGCTTTTCAGTCGGAATTGAAAATGTTGATGATATCATAGCCGATATTGACCAAGCTCTAGCTCAGGTTTAGAACAACCGGACTTTAAGCTGAATTTGAGAATAGATAAGCAAGGTGACAACCTCGTGACTTTTGCCACTATCATTCAGCAAAAGTTGAAACGTTGTCACCTTATTGAAGTTTTCAGCTTAATTGGTGACAATCTAACATTTTTTGTCATGATTTGTTATCATAAATTGCAACGTTGTTACTTTAATTTTCTGTTTTTTATGAATCTAATTGATTTACGATACCAACAAATAGGGGTAAACCGCTTATACCGTTGATGACGAATACAAAAGGTCGATTCAGAACAAAGTCAATCTCTTCTTCCGGCGGCATTGCAGCACCACAGGTCATCATTGCAGTGAAACTGGCAGCGGTCACTCCTTCTTCATCAATCGCAACACGGGTTCCTTGTTTTACTGTCGACAAATAAGCAGGATCAGAATCATTAGCAAGTAAAGGTGTAAAATCTGCCTTGTCCAGAGTAAATACATCTTTAATTCCAAGATTCTGTAACGATTGATTTAAATTAAAATCTGCACTGACATCAAATTTTGGCACGCTGAAATTTACAGTCAGAAATTTTTGATCTTTCCAAGTATCATCTTCAAGCAATTGATAAAATTGATCGTTATTGACGATATCCAGCGGTTCAACACCTTGATCAGGCAACATAAACCACATATTGCCACCGGATTCCAATGACAATTTAACAGCCCCGAAATTTTCCGTCCAATAATATGTATCACTGTCACTGCGATTTAAAAAATCAATCTCAACATCGTGATCTGCACCATGAAAATCAGCCTTTTTAGTATTGTTTTCCGAAAATTCATCGGTCCATTTTGCTTGAAATAAAACTGTCGAAACCAAACCTAAAATCGTATCCGATTCAAATTCTATGTTATTAACTTGCTCGCTCAATAAATTGCCGGTATTATCATTAATCCAAGCATGTAATTGCTCATTATATTGTTGAGACCCCATTTCACCTTGAAATGCTGATGCGTAGTAATATTTACTTAACGCTTCAATGGCATCTGTTTGATAATCATATTCTTGTTCCAACCAAAATGAATTGGCTAATACACTATTCAGAGCACCATCTTGACAATAATTGCTATTCCAGATTGCTTCGGCATCAGTTCTTAAGCTTGTCATATCTTGTGCTTCCAATAAATTCAAGATTTGTTCTCTGCTTTGACCGTCTGTCGTTTCGGCTAACATAGCTAATGCCATATATAAGCTCAAAGGTGAATATACCGGATTTTTTTGATTAGGATCAGCCAAAATTGTTTTTGATGTACTAGCGAAATAACTGTAATAATCGCCGGAATATTTTTCTTTATAAGCAAATTGTTTATTACGATCAGCCTTCCATGCATCATAAACCTGCTTGAAACCTTTATCATCAAACTCACCGGTTTTCGTATCAATAAAAGACATTTCATCAGGATATTGAGCCATCTGAGGGTAAACAGGACTGATTAATGCTGCTTTTTTTAAGTCATTATCACCTATTCGATCATTTGCATTAGTTGCTGATTGATCACTATCAGGTGAAAGAGGCTTTTTATTATCTTTTGCAGAATTAATATTCTGATCATTTACACAAGCAGTGAATGCTGCAATTATGATTAATATACTTAAAACCAGCGCTATTATTCTTCGCATCGTTAACCTCCAAAACCAGACTACGCTTTTGTTATCGTCTATTGCTATTTATAGTAACAAAAAAACATAAATAGATAATTTAATTTTTAATTAATTCTTGATTTTTTCAGAATAATATTTATAAAAGATAAAATATATAATCAACAATTAGCCAATTCTAAAATAATAATTTCCGGCGGATTGTAGAGCCTCGGGATTTTAATATTTTCCCGACTCAATCCGCGACTGACTAACATTTTACTATGTTTTAATTGATAAAAGCCGGAAGTATAATGAGGAAACAAGCCCTGATGCGGCGCAAAAATTCCGGGCAGAATTTTCGGTATGCGCCAATGACCGCCATGAACATGTCCGCTCAAAACCAAATCATGTCGTATTTGATTATAATCGTCAATCCGCTCCGGTCGATGAGCTAACAAAAAGGTAAAAATACTTGCATCGCTATTCTGAATTGCCTTTAATTGCCGGTTATATTCTACATTGCCGATTTCCGGATCAGACAGACCTTTGATAATTAAGCTGTTACCCTTAATGACAATTTCAGCTTGCTCACCGGATAAAATCTTCATGCCTAAAGCACTGACCCTTTGTTTAATCTGCTCTATCCCATCCGTATAAAATTCATGATTCCCGAAAACATAATAAGCGGGATATTTATCGGATAATCGTTGCAAAGTAATATATGCATTATCATTCGGCATTTTATCATCGATAATATCTCCGACAAAAAACACCAAATCAGGTTGATTAGAGTCAATCGCTTGAATTAAATCATTTTGATTTTCACCATAATAACAGCTGTGCAAATCTGTAATAAGCGCCACCTTAAACGAACTATCAATTTTAGGTGATAACATTTTATATTTTGTCACGATTAACGTGTTGTTCAGTCCTTTGATAATAAAAATCAATAGCAATATAAAAATAATAATTATTATAGCAATTAAATATTTGCTGATAAAAAACCTCCAATATACCAACAATAATTAAAGTCTTTCAAAGTATACATCAGTAAATATTTATTTCAATAATAATCATATTATTTCAATTTTACATTTTCTAATGTTGATTTTAAGCTTTTCTGTTTTAATCTTGAATTTTTTTACATTATTTTGATTTTTGAAAAGTGACATGCAAATTCTCTAAAAGCTATAGGTAAATTCTTTAAAAAGTGATAACTGAGTCACTTGACTTTGGGAATAGTTAATACTACAATCTAATCACTGTTAAGTTATCACTGTTAAGATTAAGGTTTGAAGTATTTATTGTTAATAATAATTTTAAAAGTAATTTATGTTCAAATTGCAATTTTATTGGAATTTCATTGTTTAAATGATGGATTTCAAAAAAGACCTCTTTTAAAATTGAAGGAATTTTAGTGTGCAAATAATAAATTTCAGCGAATCCCCTTATTATTTAGATATTTAGAAGGTAATTTCAAGGAGTTATCATGGAAATTAAAAATATATTTCGTCAAGTCAATTTGTTCTACATGTTAGTATTTCTTTTTACAGGATTATTATACGGTTTATCTTCTTTCATTTGTAAAACTCTAATGCTCGGTTTTGCGGAAACTGTTTTACTTACGACAATGTCAGCACAACTGGCTCCAAGCTTAGCTGCCATTATCAGCAAAAAACGTTACTCGGAGACTATCAAGTTTTTTGTAAAGCCTGAACTCAATTGGAGTTGGCTTCTCATTATCATTGTTCCGTTTGTCAGTGTTTATTCGCAATATCTAATCTTACAATCAACAGGTCAATCTTTCATAAAGTCACCTTTTTTTACCACTCCGTCAATATTAATATTTACAGTAATTACAACATTGATTGGCAGCATCGGTGAAGAAATAGGTTGGCGTGGTTATCTGTACATTATTTTACGAAAACATATAAAGCCATGGGTTAGCTCTCTAATCACCGGACTGCTCTGGGGACTCTGGCATTTCACAAAAATTTTCCAGTTAGGGTTTGCGCACTATTGTCTCTTCACTCTTTCTGTAATTCCTGTCAGCATGTTGATGACTTACATCAACAATCAAGCAAAAGGAAGTATTTTACCTTCGATTTTATTTCACACATTTTTAAATTTATCTTTTATGTACTTGCTCTTTGAACGAGAAACAATTGTCGGCTATTTGATTAGTATTTTAGTTTTAAGTATCATTTTATTATTTATACGATTCATTGATCAGGAATACTTTAAACAAAATACAATTGATAACCAAAACTATGACTGAAAAACCAGAAGTAAAGATGGCAAAAGAAAATTATCATCACGGAAATCTTCCTCAAGCCTTGTTACGTCAAGGCTTGCACATGCTGACAGAATACGGAGAGGAAAAACTTTCGCTGAGAGAAGTCGCAAAACACTGTGGCGTAAGTCCTGCTGCCCCATATTCACACTTTAAAAACAAAAATGATTTTATCCAGGCAATCAATAATTATGTCATGCTTAAATTAACTGAAGAACTGCAAGAAACTGAAAAACTTTATTCCGGAAAAAAATCACTCATTATTGAACTCGGCCTAACTTATGTCCTGTTTTTTTTGAAAAATCCTAACTGTTTTTCTATATTATTCAGCCAAAGCAACCATGCCGAAGCCATTCTTTTTGATTATCAAGATAATGCAAATCCTGCTTTTTCGGTACTCAAACATGCGGCTGAATCGATTTTTGAAAACTTCCCCATATCCGAAGAACAAAAACACAATATCTTGCTGGCAATGTGGTCAATGGTTCACGGTTTAGCTGCAACCGTATCAATGCCGGGTGTAGCCGAGCGTATGCAACAAGATCTAGATACTGAACAACGTTTACGAGATATTCTTACGGCATTTCAACAATCATAATTAATTACATCAACCAAATAGTGAAAATGCAAGAAAAATGGATGCCATCAAGGAAGAGAGCAAAGACACCACTGTGATTTGCGTATTGATTGAAGGTCCGGCTGTATCCTTAAACGGATCACCGACTGTATCACCGACAACCGCCGCTTTATGGGCTTCAGAACCTTTTCCTCCGCAATTACCCGCCTCTACATACTTCTTAGCATTATCCCAGAGACCGCCTGCATTTGACATAAAAAGTGAAAGCAATAAACCGCTAACAATATTGCCGGTCAGGAATCCGCCAATCGCCGAAACGCCTCCGGTAAAACCGACGACAATAGTTGCTACTATAGCAAATAAACCGGCAGGAATGAGTTCTCGCAATGCTCCGTCAGTCGCTATGGAAATACATTTATCATATTCAGGAACAACACCTTCCTTGCCTTCTTGCAGTCCTTCAATTTCATCAAACTGGCGATGAATTTCCTCAACCATACGGACGGCATTCCTGTCTACCCCTCGCATTAACATGGCTGAAAAGACTGCCGGAACGGCAGCACCGACAATTAAGCCGAAAAAGACTAAAGGATTGATGATATCAAATCCTTCTAAAAGGTTTTCACCTGCCTTAACAATCCCCTGTTCGACTGCCGCCACATTAACCTCGGTCATGTAAGCACCTAACATGGAAATGACCGTCAAACCCGCAGCGCCGATTGCAAATCCTTTTGTAATGGCTTTGACCGTATTACCGGCACTATCCAATTCATCCGTTATTTCCAAAGCATCATCCCCCAAATCCGCCATTTCCACCAGACCGCGTGCATTATCAACTATTGGTCCATAAGCATCATTGGAAATAATCATACCCACAATTGACAGCATACCCACGGCAGACATTGCAATGCCATACATGGCGTAACCATCACCCAACGGACTACATAAAGTGTATGCCAGTAAAGCTGCAACCGCAATTCCCAGCATAGCGGGAAGCACACTGATAAAGGAATAAGAAATGCCCGAAAGAATGGTAAAGGCCGGACCTGATTTAGACATGTTGGCTACAGTACGAACTGGCGGACGTTCATCATTCGTAAAATAATCAGTTGTCAGACCAATTATTAAACCTACAGCTAACCCGACAGCTGCAGCTCCCCATACCCTCCAGGAGAAATTGAACAGAGCAGTCAAACCTGCAGTCAAAATAAGATACACAACTGTGGTCACATAAGTACTGGAATTCAATACTTTTGTCGGATTTGCACCCTCTTTCAAACGAGCGGTGCCTACGCCGATGATAGATGCCAACAGACCTACCGTCGCATAACAAAACACCGTCATGACATTTAAATTACCGCCTGCCTGTTGGTCTAGTGATATTCCCATAACCAACGCAGCTGCCATAGCTGCAACATTGGAGTCAAACAAATCTGCACCCATACCAGCAACATCACCGACATTATCACCTACATTATCGGCAATGACAGCCGGATTGCGCGGATCGTCCTCGGGCATTCCCAAGGTAACTTTACCAACCAGATCGGCACTGATATCCGCCGTCTTGGTAAAAATACCACCGCCTGCTTTAGCAAACAATGCCATTGAGCTGGCTCCAAAACTAAATCCCAGCAAGGTCAACGCATCACCGGTCAGAGCATAAATTCCACATACGCCCAGCAGACTGGCACCGACTACTGCCATACCCATAACCGCTCCTCCGCGAAAACCGCTGAGAAAAGACAGACTGATTCCATGCTTAGCGGCAGCTTCAGCTGCACGAACATTGGCTCGTGTCGCAACTGCAATGCCAATTTTTCCTGCTAATCCGGAAAAAACTGTGCCGGAAATATAGGCTAAAGCCATAGAAATATTAGTCAGAACACTTCCCTGCCAAATCGGCTTGGGCAGAAACAATAAAATTAAACTAGCAACTGCCAAAGAAAAATATGTCAAATAGCGATACTCCCGTTTAAGAAAAGTGTTAGATCCGTCACGAATCAACTCCGACAATTCAAGCGCTCGTTTATTCTCAACCTTGATACCAACCAACCAGCGATAGAGCAGCCAAGCTACAATAAAAGCCAGTATACCAACCGCAAATGAAACTATAAGAATAACAGTTAATTGATCCATAGATCGCACTCCTTTCAGGGACAATAAATTCAATATTATCTTTTTACAACAATCAAACTATAAATCTGATACTCATTTTTGGAACAACTATAATAAAAATCTAAATACTCCATTTTAGAATAACCAGAATATAAATCTGCTGCCCTCTATTGTGACAATATTATTTTGTTTTTTCAATGAATATTAAGTAAATTTTTACAAATCCTTCACAAGTAATTAATCTGTTTAGAATCTTCTTGAGCAAAGATACATTATTTAATTTTATATACATTTTACTAACTTTCCACAGCTCTCCTTAATTGCATGAAAAAATGAACTCAATGCGGAATAGAATTCAGCCAATGGAAAGGATCTCCAGCTTCATGTTAATATACTTACATCTATTAATTGGGGAGGCCTTTCCGGCACATGAAAAAACACAATAAAATAATTTTAACTTTTCTTGCATTAATTTTACTACTCATAGGTTGTTCAAAGTATGATCGTCCTGAAACAAAGAAGGCATCTGTTTCTGAAACAACGGAAAGTATTACAACAGAAGAAACAACATCAGAAAAAACTGAATCAGAAAAAACTGAATCAGAAAAAACTAAAAAAACAACTGCTGTAGCTGCGACAAAAGAAATCAAGCCAAAACATCTCGAAAAACTAGAAGTTCACTTTTTGGATGTAGGACAAGGCGATAGCATTTTAATTAAAAATCATGACTATAACATGCTGATTGACGGCGGTTCACAGGATCAAAGTAGTTATAACTATCTACAAGATCAAAACATTGATTTTTTAGATTATGTAATCGCAACACATCCACATGAAGATCATATTGGCGGGCTTATTGAAATTGTAGAAAACATCAAAATAGGCACGATTATTATGCCCAATGTAACTCATACTTCTGAGACCTTTGATCATTTCCTTACATCTGTTGCCTTTAGCGGAGCTAAGGTTTTGCAGCCAGCTGTTGGTGACATCTATAATTTAGGTGATGCCAGTTTCACTATTATTGCACCCATTTCCGATTCTTATGAAGATTTAAACAATTATTCTATTGCACTAAAATTAAATCATGGCAACAATTCATTTCTTTTTACGGGAGACATTGAAGTAATTTCAGAGTCTGAAATAATTAACAGCAATCAAGATATAACTGCTGACGTGTTAAAAGTTGCTCATCACGGTTCAAATACCGGCACTACCGATCAATTCATCAAAGCTGTTACTCCAAGTTATGCCATTATTTCCTGCGCTAAAGATAATTCTTATGGTTATCCGAATCTTGAAGTATTGCAAAGATTAAGGGACAACAATATTGATATATACAGAACTGATTTGCAGAAGTCCATTATTGCATCTTCAGATGGAAAAAGTATATCGTTTAATCAAAATCCTAATAATGAACTGATGGCCGGTACTTTGCCAACGACGGAAGCAATTCAAACAGTAACTACACAAGCGCCTCTCTCTGTTGAACCTCAAGCCACCAGTGCAACTACTATCGAACAAATTACACAGACAGTTGTACCAACATCAGTTCCACCAACAACTGCTTTAGCTACCGAGGCACCAACAACTCAATCTGCAGTTGCACCGTATATAGGAAATGCGAATACGGGGAAATTTCACCATAGCAATTGCAGTTCTGTTGATCAAATGAATCCAAATAATAAAGTGCCGATCTTCGACAGAAATACTGCAATTGATCAGGGTTATGTTCCTTGCAAAAGATGTAACCCATAATGCGACACACATGTATGTATATACAAGATATAATTCATAGATATATAAAAGGTATCGTCATGGAGTTTTATAAGAGATATTGTACTCCATAAACTTTTATCAGAAACACAATTCATAGAGGTTTTGTATGATTATTATGATAATTGATCGTTTTGAAAATGAATATGCTGTATGTGAGATCGAGGGAGAAATAATAAATATTAAAAAATCTCTTTTGCCTCCCGTAGCAAAAGAGGGTGATGTAATCAGAGTTTCTTTTGAAATAGATCAGGCTGAAACAGCAAAGAGAAAAGAAAATGTGGCAGAGAAATTAAGTGATCTTTTTTGATTTTTTCAATTTGCCGTGAAATTACTTTGTTGTTTCTACTAATAAAAAAGTTCTTTATGTAATAATAAAATTTACAATATGCGCGCACTACGTTTTCTGAGTTCGGCAATTTCAGCACCATACCCTTTTTCCGTTGTCTGAGGCGTTTCAAGAATAAAAGGCAGATGACGAAGTTGTGGATGCGTGAGTACACCTATAATAGAATCCCAGCCTATTTCTCCTTCACCCAGTAATTCATGCCTATCTTTACGGGCACCTCTCGGATTTTTACTATCGTTTATATGAATTGCTTTAAGATATTGAAGTCCGATCACTTCATCAAATTCTTGTAAAACACTGTCTATATCTTGCAAGTTGTACCCTGCTTCATGAATATGGCAAGTATCAAGGCAAACGCCTAAAGAATCATCGCGATCAACCTTTTTGATAATAGTGGCAAGTTCTTCAAAACGACTTCCTACTTCGGTTCCCTTTCCTGCCATTGTCTCTAAAAGAACGGTTGATTTTAAGGGACGATCAAGCATTCTTTTTAAATATTCAGAAATTAATGTAATACCTGTTTCGATTCCTTGTCTTACATGTGACCCTGGATGAAAATTGTAGTAGCTTCCCGGCAGATATTCCAAGCGATCCAAATCTTCACTCATGGCAAGTTCGGCAAAGACCAGAACCGATTCCTTGTTTCCCGCCGGATTCATCGTATAAGGAGCATGGGCAACAAGGGGGCCGAATTCATATTTTTCCAGTTTTTCCCGAGCCTTTTCCAAATCATCCACATCAAGTGCTCGTGCTGAACCACCTCGCGGATTTCGCAGAAAGAAAGCAAATGTATTTGCTCCCATGTCAATCGCTCTATCTACCATGTCCTCATATCCCTTGCCTACAGAAAGATGGGCACCGATATATTGTTTCATTTACTCTCCTCTCTGGTCTTTACTGTACTAGAACGCCAATTATGTATCTTATTACTGTGTATTTCCATGTGTTGCCGCTTATAACCACAAAATCCACGTATACCTTATCTTGTCTGCACTTATCATGACTTTTGAATTTTATTCCGACTTTTTCCCGAGTAGAGTGCCTCCACAATATTCGCAGTTTTTGACGCGTCCTTGTAAAATCACTGTTTTTGCTCCGCAGTTCGGACATGATATTTCTACATATCGATTGCTGCTTCCCAGTGCCAAAAGTACCACTAAATCTTTTTCCCAATCTAAATGTATATTCATTAAATATTCTTTTTTAAGCAGTCTGTCTATTTGCTTAACCGGATCATTAATCGGAATTTTTTGATTTATTTGCGCCATTTTTATCGACTCTGAAGGTATGCCGTTTAAATAAGAGGCAATTGCTTTAGCATTTTTAAAATCCTTTTCCTTGATTATTTCTCGAACAATAGGTCTGGCAAAACCAAGAACAAATAATAATGCTAATAAAGCAGCTCCCCAATTTTCGTCTATTAAGAGATTAATGATCGCCATAATAATGATTAACTCCATAAAAGCACAAAAACCAAGGTAGACTATTCTGCCTCCGGATCTTTCTTTTACTTTGCTCGTTAAAAACGGATTCATATGCTCCTCCCTCACAAACTTAAAGCCATCTGAACTGCAGTAAAGGATCGCTTGAAAGATGACCTTAAGGAATCGTTAAACTGTTCAGTTAGATCAATATATATTGCGAGAATATCATAAAGTTCGAAAAAGAACTATAGCATTGATTGAATTTAAGTATTATACAAGCGAGGGAATATATTTAGTCAGGAACACTAAAACCGAGTAATTAAAACTATCAATCAATACATGAGCGTCGATCCAGTGACAAAAACTACCTGATTTGAGAAAAGAAATCCATGTAAATGTATAGTGCAGTATAGAAAGACAAATTTGATGTGTCATAATTGATTCAAACAGCACAAAATGCTAGCATCGAACCAACAGGACATGCTATGTCTCAAGACAAAATAATTGTATATGGTCCTTTTATGTCCTGTTCTAATTTAAACAGCCTTTCTAAAATAAGATGCAGGGAGGTCATTTATGGACTTAATGAAAATCGGACAATTTTTAAAAGAATTACGCAATGAGAAGGGGCTATCACAGGAAAATTTCGCAGAAATTTTTAGTGTGGCAAGAAGAACTGTTTCACGTTGGGAAACAGGCAGGAATTTACCGGACATTGTCATTCTGGTAGAAATAGCCGAGTTCTATGACCTTGATCTCAGAGAAATCTTAAACGGAGAAAGGAAGGACAAAAAAATGGATGCAAATGTCAAAGACTCTGTCTTACAAGCAGCACAGTATAGTAACGAGGAAAGAAATATCTTCAGCAGAACAGTAATCAGACTTTTTGTATTTGCTTTAATTTTTTCAATATTGAGGATAGTTTTAAACAGACTTGGATTAGCAGGAAAGTGGTTTGATTTTATTGCGGGTTTCTGCGATGGATTTGTTGTTGTCTCCTTGGTCGTGGGAATTGTTCACGCTAGTAAGTACAGCGCAAAATTGATTGAAATTAAACAAAGAATCCTAAAAAAGTAAACAGTATGACAAAAGAACAGCCGCACTGATACAAGTAAAAAGTGTGGCTGTTTGCTTGTTATTAATCTGATGTCACAAAATACCAATAACCGTTTTATCTATATATTTTTCATTTTCGAACAACCCAGCCATTGTCGATCCAGTGTTGCAAATCCGGACTTAGTTCTTGCCCTTCAGGAGTCTTTTTCGAAAGCAAAGTTTGCATCATCTTACACATCTGAAATATAAACTTGGTTTTCAAACTCCTGTTGGCTGGTGTTAAATCATGAAATTGTCTGGCAAATTTACGTATTTTTCTCTCAAACTTTGCTCGCCTTGCTTCTGAAATTTCATTCCAGATAACACCTTCCATCATACCGAAACCTATTTTTTTAACCCTCGATACACCTAACCAATTTAAACATGTTTTCACATCTTTTTGTGCCTCTTTATTTGGTGCTCCTATACTCTGCGTTATAATAACCGCCGTTTTATTAAACATTCTCGGATCCGGCCGATGAGCAAACCAATGAACACCAAGATGATCCAAAAGGCTTTTTACATGACCGGGTGCTCTGAGAACATATACCGGATAGGCAAAAATAATTAAGTCAGCTTCTAACATAGCCTGCCAAATCGGCTCAACTTTCTGATAATGCGGACATAACGTTTCACTCTTGACAAAACAAAGCTTACAACCTGTACAATAGTTTGGAGCATCTTTGGGCAAATAAAATTCAGTAAGTTGCCTTGGCTTTAACTCATCCAGAAATATCTCTTTCAGATTATAGGTACATCCCTTTTGTTCTGTACCGTTTACCACAACACATTTCATTTTTGTTCTCCTGCATAGAATTTAAGTTTATTTTATCACCATGCTGTTAATTGTTGATTATAATTAATTTTTTCTCAGATATATTTTCTATGGCTGTTGTTTAAAAATATTAACTTGTAGTTATTATGGTTGTAAACTGAAGTGTATGTTGACTTATTCCCCCACATAATCTATTGCTTAACGTATAAGAGATTATTTAATTAAAATAATATAACTCGATTAAATAATTAAGATTAAATAATTAAGCCACCCTTGCTTGCTACCTCTTCAAGTGCACCTGTACCTGGAGTCACCGGCGTTGTCAAATCTTTAAACACCCGAACTTTATAACCTAAATCAAGTCCATCAATCGCAGTTGCTCTCACACAATGGTCTTCTGCAATACCGATAATATCAAGTTGCGAAATTCCATTTACTTTCAAAATATCATCAAGTGACTTTCCGCTTTCTAAATCTACACCTTGGAATCCGCTATAATCGGAACGTCCCATACCTTTAATGATATGTACTTGAATAAAACCGGTATCTAAGTTTGGGTGATACTCTGCACCGGGAGTACCCTGGACACAATGTGTCGGCCAGGTGTCTACATAATCCGGTGAATCACTGATATGTCCGCCATTGCTGTTGTCCGGCTCATGCCAATCTCGGGTAGCAAGGATCAGATCATAATTCCCGGCATTTTCTGTTAAAAACTCTGTCGTTTTTTTAACTACTTCAACACCTCCATTAACTGCAAGGCTTCCGCCTTCACAAAAATCCACTTGTTCCTCTACAATAATTAAAGCCTTCATGATTATTCCTCTTCATAGTTTTCTTTATATAATTTCAGTTACTTAACTACTAATAAAAACTTATCCCTGCAAACCGGAATTCATTAAAAGATAAAATTTGCAATTGCGCATATTAAATGGCCAACCGTGAAAAACAAAAGCGGAATCATTGCTATGCGGTTTTTTCTGTCAATTGCATACAGTGAGAACGCCAGGCATGGCAAAACCGTCAAACCCAATATAACAATTGCACCTGCTAAACCCTGATAATATACAAACCAACTGAAATAATACAGAAGACAACAAATTCCAGAGCTCACTATAAGCGGCGTTGCACTGAGTCTTCGACATTCGTTGTTCCTGAGGATACATAAACTTACAATCATCAATATCTGAAATATAGAAGCAATTTAGTCTATTGTTTTCGTGATTGAATCCGTTCTTAAAATATCATTTGGTGCGGGAATAGCTAACCATATGAAGTTTGGTATCATAATAATCAGGAACAACAATAATGCCCAAATGTCGAAACTAATTTTGTATTTATTCAGCATCAGTATTCCCTTCCCATATCTTCTGATTTGTCTATACAATTCTATGTTTATCATAACAGTCACTTTCGTTAAATTTAAGCTCTACTTTGTTAATTATTGATAGATGCCGTCTACGTGCTGTGATCAGCCGCACCCGTAGAGGCAGACAAAAACGCCCCGATTATTTTAGATTGCTATGTCTTTTCTTGTGAATTTCCAATAAGCAATTAAAATACAGATAATACTTACTGTCATTCCTATTCCTATCAAATCCCAAAGAAGTTTGTTCTCCGAAAAGATTTGGGCAGCTTCTGCATATTTAAACGGGGTAATGTATTTTAAGTCCTTTGCCATATCTGTAATGTTGGCAATAATCCCTAAAAAATACATAGATAGTGCTAAGCCCAATCCTATACCGGCACCACCACCTTTTAAGAAGGCCGAGATCATAAAAGAGATGGCTGCAAGCTGTATATTCATAAAGAAGGTCGCAAGATGAAGCTTTAAAAATTGATCCATCTGAATTTCTTCACCTATTATTTGAAAAGATAAAATAGCCACTCCTATGATAACCAGATTCATCAGTATAATCTGAAAAAATACAGCCGATAATTTTTCTGTAACGATTTTTGAACGCTTTATCGGATGAGAAATTAAAAATTCGGCAGTATGTTTGCCTTCCTCTTTAGCTAAAGAGTTTATTCCCAACAAAGCTGCATACATGGCAGTTCCTATTCCGACAATGTTTCCGCTCTCAATACCGTAAAATCCCATTGCTGTAGTCATCTTCAAAACATCAAGGCCAAAAGCATCCGTGAAACCACCCATATTGGCAAAGCTTTCGTCCAAAGCATTCATATTGCCGGACATTTCAGGAAACATAAGCATTACTATCGCTACAAAGAAAGCAATCGATAAAGTCCAGATGGAAAAGCTTTTAAATCCACTTTTAAGTTCTCGGAAAAACACTCTCATCTTGTTTCGCTCCTTTCATAGTAGTACATAAATATTTCATCCAAATCCGGTTCTGTAATAATTAAATCTTTAACCTCAGTTTTTGATAATTCACGCAATATCATATTGATATCGCCACTATATAAAAAGGAAGCTACATCACCATTTACTTTTAAATTTTTGATACCCTCTACATAAAAATCAGAGCTTATACCGGTAATTACAATCCTTTTCGCCATGCTCTTTATTATTTCAGAAATAGCGGATGTCATTACCAAAGAGCCGTTACTTATAATAGCAGCACGATGACAATAATGTTGAACTTCTGATAAGATATGGGATGATAAAAAGACCGTAGCACCTTCTTTATTTCTCTCCTTCACCAAATCCCAAAATTCCCTCTGCATCAGAGGATCCAAGCCACTGGTCGGTTCATCGAAAATGTAAAGTTTCGGCTTATGTTGCATAGCACAAACAATATTTACTTTTTTACGATTCCCTAAAGATAATTCACTGATTTTTTTCTTTGCATCTAGTTCGAATCTGTCTACCAGCTTTTTTGCTTCCTCATCACAATTTAATTTTCGCAATTGTGATGAATATTTTATAACCTCGCCTACTCTCATATCACCATAAAAATTTGATTCTGACGGCATATAGCCGATATGAGAAAGAATGTACTCTTTATTTTTAGAAATTTCTTTGTCAAATATTTCCGCTTTTCCGGAACTGGCATTTATCAATCCCAACAAAGTCCTTATCGTTGTACTCTTTCCCGCACCGTTTGAACCTATGAAACCGAAAATTTCACCTTCATGAACAGATAGGTTGATATCCTTAATTCCTAAATGTTTTCCGTAGTATTTTGTCAGTTCAAATGTTTCTATTATCTTCTTCATGAGTTCTCCTGTAAAAACTGCATAATCTCTTTAAAAAGAAATGAGGTTTCCTTATTTAACTTATATTTTAATCATAATTTATCAATATATAAATTTCTTTTAATTCTGTACTCATGATATCATATTGGTAATATATTACCTATACAGGAGGCGTTATGAAATCTTTAATCCTTTATCGCCCGCTTTACGCCAGCACGGAACAATACGCCCGTTGGATTCAGGAAGAATTATCTTCTCAATTGGATCGCATCGATAAATTACAAAAATATGATATTAAAATTGAAAAAACAAAAGTATTCTTCTTGCACGGGGTGCCGGACTACAGCAAACTGAGCCTGAAACACAGATCCATAATGTGGATGTTAGTTAACTATCTGAAAAGAAAGCCCGAAAAAGATTTGCCGAAAGACGGGGATCAGCTTATCAGCAATTATGACGGAAAAGTTAGTTTTACTGACAGGAATTCCATAAAACCCCTTATAGAATATGCAAAAGAGGATTCAGCTGTATGAAGATAGAAGATTATATTCAACAAAAAGGTGAAACGACTGATGGAAAAAAGTCCGTCTTGTTTTACTCGCTTTTCGTAATGACCAATCGCATCGAAACCATCTACAATGCCGGCATGGAAGATTTAACTTTAAAACAGTTGATGCTTTTAATCCTGGTTGCTATATCGGAAGGAAAAACTTTCACTAGATACGGACAGATTATGGGATCATCCAGACAAAATATTAAGACCCTGGCCATTGCTCTCGAAAAAAAATCCTATGTTTCCATCAGGCAAGACGAAAACGATCGCAGAGCATTCGGTATCTTCCTAACTGCTAAAACTGCAAAGCATTTTAAGGATACGGACCGTTATTACACAAAACAAATTATAAATCTCTTCTCTGAATTTACAGCGGATGAAATTGATTTAATGATTACCTTCATGTCAAAACTTTTGGCAGGGATTCAAAAGATGGAGGAAAATGATGAAGCAGTTTAAAAAATAACAATCATCCGAATAGCCTTAGTTTTAATATGTCTCCTTACTGCTAAACTCGTTACCGATAAAATAATCTCCGATGCCAAAGGTCTTCCTGTCGAAGAAATCAGTTTTAATCCAATAGAAGATGGCCAATATCTTGGAAACTATGAGATTTTCCCGATAAAAGTATCCGTTGAGACAAGCATTAAAAACGGTAAAATCACACAGATTGACTTGTTGGAACACTTTAACGGAAAAGGTACACCTGCCGAAATCATTGTGAATAAAAGCAAATTGCTGAGCAAAAATCACTTGTATGCTATCCGCATACAAACTCTGTTTTTTTCTTTGATAGACTTATGTTGCAATGGTATTTTCCATGACATAATCTGAGCAACTGAAGCGGTAGCTGTATGCTCAATGTAATAAATCGGAGGTTAACAAAAATGAAAAAACGACTATTATTTATTTTGCTTTTTGTTATGATTTTGATGCTCTTTGCTTGCGGGAAAGATAAAAAATCTTTCAAAGTTGAGTATGTGGGAGTTCCAAAAATGGTGCAAAAAGACATCATTGTTCATGGAGAGATTGATGGTGAGAATATGGATATTCCCCTCAAAGAGGCATTTAAGGGATACATAATTAACGATTTGTCCATGGAAAATGTCGCAGATAAAGTTGCTGAGGACGGTTACGTATATTATGCAGGCGGAGCCATTGTAACACTGGAGGACGACAGTGGAAAAACGTTGGATATATCAATGAGTGAAGGCAGTATTTTTGAAATAGAAACAGAAGATGATACCATATACTTATTGCCGCCTAAATAGAATAATTTTTCAGGACCAGCGTGATTTTACACAGATTATTTTACTAAAATACAGATATGGTACAGACATTAATGCAGAAACGATAATGTGGGTAATGAAGGAGAATGTGAATATGGATAACAAGTTGAAGAAAACAAAATTCGAAGTGAAAAGATCATCTTCTATGGTAATCAGCGGAATTTGCTTTATGATATTTTCAACTGCATTTGCAGGTTTGATGTTATATTCATTGTTGAAAAAAAATCCGACTATGCGTTTGGGATACTTCTTTTTTCCGGCAGTGTTTTTTCTTCTTGGCTATGTGCTCTTTTCTGTCGGAAAGGTCAAAGAGAATATGTTGCTTGTTGATGGGGATAACCTCATTCTAATCAAAAATGATCAAGAGCAGATTACGTATAAAACTTCGGATATTTTATATCATACGATTAACACGGAAAACAGGTTGACCAAAGTCAAAGTGTACTTCAAGGACGGGCACTACTTTGAATCAGACAACAGTTATAGCCATCAAATTGCTTTAATGCGCTATTTACGGTATCAGAAAGAAATGAACGAAACCGGCACATAGCTCTTGTTAACAACAATAGCATATCTATTAAATATGTCCACTCTTCAGCTTTATTTGTCACTTATGAAAAGAAATGGTCAAAATTAATCTCAGAAACACGTCATATTTTTTCATATTCTTTCATATTAATAGTCAAAGATAGTCAAAGTCACAGATTATAATATAAACAAATAAAGAAATACATTAATGAAGAAACAGGCTTTGTTAACTAAAGATGAAGAAAAAGAGATCTGAAAAGCAAACTGGGGAAAACATGAAGAAAAATTTTCACCACAAACTTTTAAAATCAGATCAAGAATAACAGAAAAAAGTGTGTAAGCAAAC
>DUPV01000055.1 GCA_012838135.1 Clostridiaceae bacterium
TGCCTCGCATGATGAAAATTGCAATAATAACAGGATGCAGTATTATGTCCCTTGCAGGATTATCGTATCTTATAATACAAATCGTAAATTGGATTTCCGAATTAATCAGATTATGACAGGAATAATTATTAAAGCTCTTATCGGATTATTTATATGGCTTGTTTTAGGACAAATAATCTGCAAACAATTCAAGCTGAAAAAGAACATAAAAATTTTTATTAATATTTCGTGTAAAATTGTAGGAATTGCCATTGTCGTATTTTCAAGTATAGATTTAATCAAACTATTATTGAATTTCCATTGATTATGAGTAAAAATAAGAAAGAATCCTTTTTTTGGACAAGTTATTCCGACTTGATGACTTCTTTGTTCTTTGTGATGTTGGTACTATTTGTTTTAACCATTGCACTTCTACACAAAAGAAATAAAGGATTAGCAATACAATTAGCTGAATACGAACATATAGAATCTGTAAAAAAGGCAATAAACGAAATTAATCCCGATTATTTTGAATATCGTCCCGAGTTCAAGAAACATATTTTTAGACTTCAAGTACAATATCCAAGAGGAGAATTTGAAATATCAAGAATAACCAACTCAAGCCTATTGAGTGAGATAGAATATGCGGGACGAGATATAGAAAGAAAAATCAATAATTTGAAGCAAGATACAATAAACAGTAAATTAGATATCCAATATCTTGTAATTATTGAGGGACAAGCGTCTGCAGACGGCTATAATACAGATAAATTTCACAATAATGATGTGTTGAGTTATCAACGAGCATTAGGATTGAAAAGATTTTGGGAAAGCAAAGGTATTTATTTAGATAAACTTCAAAACTGTGAACTCGTTATTGCAGGTAGCGGAGAAAAAGGTGTCCCACGAGAGCAACCTGACTGGCGAAACGAAAGGAATCAACGATTTTTAATTACAATCATACCCAAAACAGGAGTAATAAACAATTAAATATATGCGGAATAAATTATCTATACTCCTAATAGCCATTTTTCTACTCGCCTCTTGCGATAACGCTTCGTTCCACAGAAAACACGGGAATAATCCTTCTGTTCAAGACAAACAAATTACTAACAAGAAGGCAAAGAAAGAGACTTTTCAATTCAAAAAAGGTGAAGAATATTCCGTAAAGGTAGTTGGCATTTCGGATGGTGATACTTTCACCGGATTAACAGATGATAACCAACAAATAAAATGTAGAATTTATGGTATTGATGCTCCTGAAAAGAGACAAGCTTTTGGCAATGTTTCAAAACAAACACTTTCAGATTTGATTTTCGGAAAACAAGTCCAAATAAAAATTCAGAATAAAGACCGTTGGCAAAGAGCAGTTGTCTGGGTTTACTCCTCTGATAAAAAGGATATTTGTGCCGAAATGCTCAAAGCGGGTATGGCATGGCATTATAAAAAATATGATAATTCAGATGAATATGCTGAACTTGAAAATAAAGCACGTCAAAATAGGATTGGACTTTGGCATGATAATTCGCCTATACCTCCGTGGAATTTCAGAAAACAAAACAAGAGTATGGACGTAAACGACAGATAACACGCGGTTTGGCATAAGTGGCGGTGTAGGCTCGCAGAAACAGTTGTTCAAATTTGAAAGCGAGTCGCCCGTGCAAACAGCAGTGAGCCGCCACCTACGCCAAGCCGCCGGACGTCAAACTGTCTAAAAACCTCCAAAATTCTATCAACACTCTAATTGTCAATAAATTATCGCTCAAAAAGTTGGTTAATCTATTGATTTTCAGTATCTTTACCCTATGAAATATATCATTGGTAAA
>DUPV01000006.1 GCA_012838135.1 Clostridiaceae bacterium
CGGGCCAATAATCCACCGCTCTGCGGACAAAAGTCCAGAGAAACGGCTCGCTTTCTTTTCAAGAAGACAAAAACATCTACACAAAAAGACAAACCCTGATTCGATTCAGGGTTTGTCTGCGGTCTGAAACGGTTCGGCTTTTGCCGAACCGTTTTTATCTCAATTTATTTCTCTTGCAGGCGATTCACCACATCTTTAACATAGTTTGCATTTGTGTTGGTCTCATCAGCCAGAAAATTCACTTCTTCATTTGTTAGTTCTTCTTGTAATTCTTTCGTTGCGTTACGAATTAATGATTGTCGCAACCGATTCATGTCTTGCTTGATTGGGGCGATAAGCGAAGGATCTTCGGGCAATATAATACTTTCGCCAGGCACTTCATCTTTAGGATTACCAAAATGTATATCAATGCCGTTATCGCGTGCAAACGACAGCTGAGGCTGCACATGTTTTCCTGCACCTGTATACTCAGTTTCCTGTACTACTAAGATAGCATCTCTTGGCATAGTCTGTGCATAGCCAAAAGCCACTGCCAAGGCTGTATTTCCTGCCGGTCCTTTTTCTAAGCCCTCCAGTGTGGCAAGCATCTCAGTTATATAAAACACTTCTCCTTGCGCCACGGTGAGATAATCCTCCATATAACGCATCGGGCGAGCAGCAGAACGAGGTACGTCTGTACGATCCGGCCAGGTAGAAAATGGCATGCCAAACCCGGTATGTCCTGTAGTAAAAGACTTTTTATTAAATTGCGTGTCTGAGGCCATATGGAGCCCTCTCAAGTTCACACTCGCAGCAACAACTTTTGCTTTGCAGTTCGCTTTTATCAATCCTCTTGCGGTACCGGTTAGATTCCCACCTCCCGCATTTGTCGCGATGACAACATCCGGGTCCCGACCAAGTTTTTCTCGACATTGCTCTGCAATTTCATATCCCAGTGTTTCTACCGATGCAACAGCCGTTGGTGTGTAGAGTGATGCATTATAGTATCCGGTTTTTTCCAGTAGTAACAAAACCGAATAAAAAAGTTCCGGTCCGACAGACAACTGTACTACCTCTGCACCAAGAGCTTCACATTTTCTTGCTTTTTCAATAATCTCTGGCTGTCCTACTCCACGTGAATCATATGTTTCTTGTACTATGATAGAGCGCAATCCAGCCATAGCCGCTTGCGAAGCTACTGCTGCTCCATAATTGCCTGATGTTGCTGCAATTACTCCTTTATATCCTTTTTTCTTGGCTTCATATACTGAAAGGGCAGCTCTTCTTGCTTTATAACTACCCGAAGCATTCGCTGCTTCATCCTTCACAAAAATACGTGCACCATGTCCAGCGGGCGCATATTTTCTTGCCAGCTCGGTGATGTTTCTTAGTTCAATCAAAGGAGTATTGCCAACTGCACGATCCAGCTGTATTCTCCTGACCTCATCCAGTGAATAACCTACATCATTCATCATTTGTTCATAATCAAAGGCAATACGATCGATCTCGTATTTACCATAATCGATACCTACTGCTTTTTTTATAATCTCGCTGCGTCTTGCCATGACTTCATTATACGAATTATTCGTCATGCCTGGTCACCTCCAAACAACGCCGCCCAAACTTGTTCACTAACTTTCAACAATTCTGGAACAAATTTACCGAAATTATGCCAATAATGCGGATTCTCTTCCAAGAGTACACCTTTTGCCTCACGATTAGTACGCGTTCGAATAATGACCGTATCTCCAATATCCGCATCGTCCATTAAACGGCCCTTAACCCACATTTCCAAAGGTACTTTTTTTGTATCATCCGGTACTTGTGAAGCTCTTTGGTCTGGTGTAAGTACGACATTATGAATTCGTACCCATGCTCCTTTTTTTACCATATTTATTCCTCCTTACCATCCTTTTATGCTCTGAAGCACATCGTCACTAACTCTTCCTTTTTCCACATCAGAGATAGCCGATTCAATAATATCCAATGCATGTTCCGCCTGCTCCAGGGTGATAATCAGAGGTGGACAGATACGGAGCACGGAACTACTGAAAAAAGCGAGTATTAATCCTGTTTCCCAGCTGCGCCAACAGATTTTTTTTGTTTTTTCTATATCACGTTCTTTCGTACTACGATCTTTCACAATATCTAAACCAATCAATAGACCTAATCCACGCACATCTCCGATACATTCGTACTTATCCTTCATATGATTGAACCGGTTGATCATGTAATCACCTATAGTCACCGCATTCGCGACCAAATTTTCTTCTTCAATTATCTCGATAGTAGCCAAGGCAGCACGACAAGACAGTACATTTCCCGCTGTATTAAACATGAATTGCGGTGCACCCCATGATTCCATTATTTCCGCACGTGCTACAATAGCCGATAAAGGCATCCCTGATGCAATCGCTTTACCGAGTGCAATGATATCTGGGACAAAATCATAACGTTCGGAAGCAAAAAGCTTACCTGTTCGACCAAAACCTGTCTGTACTTCGTCCGCGATCATCAATATCCCATGCTTGGCACAGATTTTATGCAATTCGTTGAAGAATTCGACTTCTGGAACCAATATCCCGCCATCACCCTGTACAGGTTCGAATATAATAGCGGCCACTTCTTCTGGAGATACTACGGTTTCAAATAGCAGTCGAATATGTTTTAAACACTCTTGGTAACAGTAAGAATTTGTGTCATTTAGTGAGCAACGGTAGTTATCTGGATACGGAACAAAATGTACATCAGGCATTAGGGTGCCTTGATTCCTTCTCATTTGTGAGCTGTAACCTGAAACACTCAATGAACCATACGTAGTTCCGTGATAGGATCGCATAAAAGATACTATATGATTTCTTCTTGTGTATGCTTTCGCTGCTTTCACTGCGCCTTCTGCAGCAACAGATCCCGAGATTGCAAATGCAACTCGCTTATCAAAATTGCCAGGAGTAATCTCAATCAGTTTTTCTGCCAGTTCTGTATGAGGTTGATGGTACATGTAGGCTGGTGTATAGTGCAAAAACTTATGTGCTTGCTCTATAACCACCTCTTCTACTTTCGGATGATTATGACCCGTGTTAAGAACTGCGGCACTTGATAGAAAGTCAATGAATTCATTGCCTTCAATATCAGTAACATAAACACCTTTTGCTTTATCTACTACAAGAGGAAAGTACGGAACTCGAGTAGTGTAGGATAGGTATTTAGCTTCTTTCTCAATAATGTCATTCGTTTTCGAAGTGATTTTAACCATTATTTCCTCCGCTTTTTTCGAAAAACTGTTTATATTAACGTTGAAAATATGCTGTGCATGTTTTGTGAATCTCTTTCTGCTTCTACTTTTGCCGTCGAAGCCAAACGCAGTTTTAATGCATTATAGATTGCAACATGAGTATTGGCAGAGACAAATAATGTATCGTCAACTCCTGCTCGATTTTCAATTGTATCTATATAATATCTGTAGCGTAGAAGCTGATTTCTCAACAATAAATACGCCTGCATCAAATATGTATTCCTTGAAGCAGACACGATAAGCAAATGAAAAGAGTCATCTATCTCTGCATGTTTAAATCTCTGACTTTTATCAGAAGAGGACACAGCTTCAACATACTTGTTGCAGTATTTTTTTAGCTGATCTAACTCTGTAGTTGTAATATGCTGGCTAGCTAAATATGCAGCTCCACCCTCAATTGTTTTTCTTGCATCGCATAGTAGAATCAGATTCGTAATATCCATAGGTGCCACTCGTAACATATTCGAACCTTGAGCTTTTTGTAGCAGTCCTTCATTTTCAAGTTTGTCCATAGCTGAAGCTACAGGCGTACGACTAACAGACAAAGTTTCTGATATCTCTGATATATTAATACGGAAACCCGGTTGAAGATTCATCCGAATGATTTCATCTCTGAAAATTACAGTAATCACATCCGAGAGCTTTAGGAATGGATTTTCTTTGAGCATGTTAGCGTATTTCTCCCGTAATGAGCATTCGGTGAAAACTAAATCCTCTCTATTGGCACGACCTTGTTTTGTGTCGAATTTATAACCCATGGGTTTTCTCCTTCGCAAATAGATTTGCTCAGATCTTACCAGTCTTTATTCCGTGCATCAATTGAATTAGCTTAACTGACAAGTAGTGGAAACCGCTACGTATTAGCTCCATAGCGGCTCCATAAACAATTGTCAGCTAATTGTACTTAACTTAGTGTCTGTTCAGTAGAAACTGATTCCACTTTGCTTTTCAGGCGGTTCTCCCAATAATGTGCTCGTGGTATTTTTAGTTTAACAGGGTCAAACACTGGGTTAGCAATCCCTTCTCGAGTTTGATCCATATAATCATTGTAAGTACGTATTGCAATACCATTAATAAACAATAGTCCTAAAATATTGACCCAAGCCATTAAACCTAACCCCATATCCGTAAGTGCCCAAACTACGTCCGAGGTCCGTACGGCTCCAAAGAACATGCCGCTCATAATAACCAGCCTTAAAACAATCAACGATTTTTCGCTTCTACGTTTCATAATATAAATCAAGTTTGATTCCCCGTAATAAGCAGGAGCAATACAAGAGGTAAATGCGAAAAATCCGACAGCAATGGCCACAAACTTTGCTCCAAATCCAGGCGCAAGCGTATTTAGAGCCATCTGGGTATTAAGAGCGCCCGCAGTGACATCACCAATATTGTTTACCAGAATCTCGCCAGCTGGATTTACCACATTGTAAGAATCAGTAATTAGTATCATCAATGCTGTTGCTGTACACACGAGTATTGTATCAATGTACACACAAAATGATTGAATTAATCCTTGACGAATCGGATGACTTACGCGAGAAGCTGCTGCACCATGCGGAGATGTACCTTGCCCCGCTTCATTAGAATAAATCCCTCTTTTAACTCCCATTGCAATGGCTGAACCAAGCATGCCCCCAAAAGCGGCTTCCATATTAAATGCTGAACGGAATATTAACGCGAAAACTCCTGGAACTTTAGAAGCGTTTAGTACCAGCATGACTATTGCAATCAAAATATAGGCCGTAGCCATTATTGGCACTACAATGGCAGCAAATTCGCCGATGCGCTTTACTCCACCAAACATTACGATAGCAAACAATACACAAACGATAATACCTGTTGCAATAGGCGGAATTCCAAATCCCTCTTCCATCGACAAGGCGATTGAATGCGTTTGTGGAGTATACAATGCCCAGCCATATGCAATCAAAGTACTGATCGCAAAGGCTACTCCCAACCATCTCTGTCCCGTTGCTTTTTCTAGATAGTAAGCAGGCCCACCTCGATATTCACCACCGATATCGTCTTTATAAATCTGCCCTAAAGTACACTCTACAACAGCAGTACCAGCGCCAACCAATGCAGTTATCCACATCCAGAATACCGCACCAGGGCCTCCCAGAGTGATCGCTGTCGCTACACCGGCAATATTCCCTACCCCAATTGCTGAGGCTATCGTCATGGAAAGAGCTTGTACTGTCGTAATCCCTTTTGCATTTTTGTCTTTCGTCACTCCGGAATCACCTTTAAATGTCAATCGAAACATGTCTGGCAATTTGGTGAACTGAACAAATTTCATCCTGAAAGTAAATAAGAGGCCACCCCCTAAGATAAGTACGAGCATGGGAGTCGACCATAAAAGTCCGTTTAGCCAGTTAAGAAAATTCAGCAGCATTGTCTTGTCCTTTCTTATCGTTCCATTCTTTCTACACGAGGATCCACTCGCACTAACGCCGCCTCCTAAGTAAAGCGGGTATTAAACAGTTGACTCTTAATTATTCTATATTCATCACCTCCTCCTCTAAGCACAATGTAAGTGGAAACGTTTATTATCAACGCTTTTAAATAGCATACAGCTTTAACGCGGTTCGTTTCAAAAATAAGTAAGTTAGCCTTAATCTAGCGGTATTTTTACTTTAAAGAATGAAAAAAGTCTAATTCTCTGATTAATTTCACTTAATTACATTCGATTCAATTCGTTTTACAATGAATCAGTCAAAAAAAGAGAACCTGTTTCCAGGTTCTCTCAGACCGCAGACAAACCCTGAATCGAATCAGGGTTTGTCTTTTTGTGTAGATGTTTTTGTCTTCTTGAAAAGAAAGCGAGCCGTTTCTCTGGACTTTTGTCCGCAGAGCGGTGGATTATTGGCC
>DUPV01000007.1 GCA_012838135.1 Clostridiaceae bacterium
CTGAAGCTTCATGGTTTAATTACAAGTCGTCGTGACGGTAAAGAAGTTTATTATAAATTAGCAGAAACCGATTTGGCAGATCTAATCCATCAGATGATTGACAGCTATTTCAATATGGTTTGTCCGAGCAAACGCCACTACCATGAGTAATTGCTAAAGTTTTTATTAGCTGAAAAGCCTCCGGAGCCCTGCATGTGCAAAAGTGAATGGTAAGAACTCCGGAGGTTTGTGAATTAAGAAAAGATTATATTTCTTAATAAAGATCTAAGTTAGTTTTATCGAAAGCCGGGATTCAGAGCACGCATGGCATTAAATACAGCAATAATCGTGACCCCCACGTCGCCAAAAACGGCCAGCCACATGTTGGCAATTCCCAATACTGCTAAAATCAGAATTGCAAATTTGACACCTAAGGCAAAAATGATGTTTTGCTTGACAATGCGGAATGTTTTGCGACCGATTAGAATTGCTTCAGCTATTTTAGATGGTTGATCGTTCATAATTACCACATCGGCAGCTTCAATTGCCGCATCTGAACCCATGCCTCCCATGGCAATACCGATATCTGCTCTTGCCAGAACAGGTGCATCGTTAATTCCGTCTCCGACATATGCGATTAATTCTTGTACGTTGTTTTTTTCAATTAAAGCTTTTTCTAAATGATCAACTTTATCTGCCGGTAAAAGTTCAGCCTGATATTTATCGAGTCCCAATTGCCCGGATATTTTCTTGGCAGTTATATCTTGGTCGCCGGTAAACATAGAAATTTCAGAAATGCCGATTTGATGTAAAGCTTTGATTGCTTGTCCGGCATCCGTTTTCAATTGATCTTCAATTACAATAAAACCTATATATTTATTGTTCACAGCCACATGAACTATCGTTCCCGATTCATTGTTGCTTGGAAATTCGATTTTAAACTTTTGCATTAATTTAGCATTACCGGATAATACATTGTTTCCGTTAATTTGGGCAAGAATACCGTGACCACTGATTTCTTCTACCTTTTCAATTAATCCGGGATCAATCTGTTTACCGTATGCCGCAATAATACCTGCAGCTATCGGATGATTTGAATAATATTCGCTATAAGCAGCTGTTTCCAATAAAATTTCTTCAGATATTTCGCTTGAACTGCATGGACAAATTTGACTGACTGCAAAATTTCCTTTAGTCAAAGTTCCGGTTTTGTCAAAAATGATTTTTTCAGTTTTTGCTAAGTATTCGAGATAATTACTGCCTTTGACTAAAATTCCGGCTTTCGAAGCACCACCGATTCCGCCGAAAAAAGTAAGCGGAATCGATACGACTAATGCACAGGGACAGGAAACAACCAGAAAAATTAAAGATTGTTTCAGCCAAATACTGAATGCCTGATTAGATAGGAGAGGCGGAACAATAGCGATAACCAAAGCCGCCATTACAACAATCGGCGTATAATAACGGGCAAAAGTTACAGCAAAAACTTCAGATTCGGCTTTTTGATCTGATGCATTCTCAACTAATTCTAAAACTTTGGCAATTGTAGAATCATCGTACTCTTTCTCTACTTTAATCGTAAGTTTTCCCGCTAGATTGATGCAGCCGCTGATTACTTGATC
The DNA here is from genome assembly GCA_012838135.1 of Clostridiaceae bacterium. Classification (GTDB taxonomy): domain Bacteria; phylum Bacillota; class Clostridia; order Saccharofermentanales; family DTU023; genus UBA5436. The sequence goes on from DUPV01000007.1 coordinate 1,602, forward strand.
ACCGGGAAATATATCCCGGGGTAATGATTCACCGGTTAAAGCGGAAGTATCGATTGCAGAATTTCCGGTCAGAACTGTCCCGTCCAAAGGAATACGTTCACCCGGCAAAACTATGATTTCATCATCTACACTTACTTCATAGGGATCAACTTGAGTTAACTCTCCATTGAGCATGATATTTGCATATTCCGGTGTAATATCCATCAATTCGGCAATCGATTTTCTTGATTTGTTGACAGCTTGTCTTTGAAAAAATTCACCGACTTGATAAAACAACATTACAGCAATTCCTTCCGGATACTCACCGATTAAAAATGCACCGATCGTTGCGATCGTCATAAGGAAATTCTCATCGAATATTGTTCCCTTGAAAATATTACGAAGAGCGGTTCGTATGATATCGTAACCAATAATCAAATATATGATGAGATAAATTATCAAGAAAAGATAATTTTTCCCATCAGGATTAAAAATAGTCCAGTTATTGCTCCGATCAATTGAATTACCATAATAGAAAGGCAAGAGCAGAACAAATACAATCGCCGATATAAAAATTCGAATTAATAATATTTTTTCACTTTTATTTAGATTTTTAATTTTGTTCATAGTATCAAATGTTTATGCAAAAGTTGAATAATTCTTGTTGTTAAAAACCAGGGAGCTTTACTCTATGCTGAATTATAAAAGTTATAGTACTTTTTTCTACTCCACTTCGTAATATTAATATTTTGTCCGCTTTGGAATCTTTAATTAATAATTAAAAGATCAGGTTCATATTTATGGGCAATCGTTTGCGCTTGCTCCAAAATTGATGCAAATACTTCTTGATCAGCATCTAAAATTAACTTTTGTGTCATAAAATTCACTCTAACTGAATTAACTCCGGCTAATTGTGCAATATCGTTCTCAATTTTAGCTGCACAATTTGCACAGCCCAGGTTTTGTAATTTATACACTCTTTTCATAAGACCTTCATACCTCCATGCCTGTTTCGGAAAATCAGAAAACCCCCTTTATAAAAAACAATACGATTAAACGATTGCTTAATCATTTGATTATATTATAAACAAAAATATCTGATCATTGCAACCACAAAATATGAACATAAAAATTCGGCTTTTTATGATGGAGATACCAATATTCCGGAATGTACCGGCTCAGAAATGGCGATAGACAACAGGCTTTAAGTGATAAAAAACACGGACGTTTTGTACAAATAGGTTTGCCCGGTAAAATAATTTTGTTTGCTAGTGAAAAAAATTGTTATAATGAATTATATTTCAGGGAGCTATAACTTCAAGAGTCATAGTTGGAAAACTGCTCTACGCATGATGAGTTCAGGTTTAGTGAATTCAGGAATTAGTGGATGTCAAATTACCTTTAATTCAGTGGGAACAAGCTTTTATTAGATTTAAAAATCAAGATGGAATTAAATTTTTCTTAATCCCCGAAAACAACTAAATATCAGAGGTGATGTTGCAGAATGCAAAATAGAAGGAATTGGTAAAATAACTAATGAGATAGTTTTTGTTAATCGATAATTTATAAGGAGAATTGAATATGTCTATTAAACAAAGAGTCAAAGACAGTATTACCGAAAACAAGCTTATTGCAATAATTAGAAATGTGGATGAATCACATATAGAACCTACAATTCAAGCACTATATGATGGCGGCATCAGGTTAATAGAAATTGCTTTTGACTCTTCTCAGGAAAATTTTTTAAAAAACACTTCAGAATTAATAAAATCAGCATTAGCTCTTCGCTTACCGGATTTAACAATTGGTGCAGGTACAGTAATTTCGCTTGAAATTTTAGAAACAGCAATCTCGGCAGGAGCTCAGTATATTTTGTCACCAAGTTATAGTAAGGAAATTATTAAAAATGCTCAAAAGAATGATATTGTTACAATACCAGGTTGCTTCTCTCCTTCAGAAATAGTTGATGCATATAGCGATGGAGCAGATTTTATTAAATTATTTCCTGCACACAGACTTGGGCCGGATTATATAAAAGATCTGAGAGGCCCTATAGGCAGAATACCTTTGATTGCAGTCGGAGGTATTAACGATCAAAACTGTCTCGAATATATCCAAGCGGGAGCTGTAGGTGTAGGTATGGGATCAAACCTTGTAAATCCTGAAATTATAAATCGCAAAGAATATCATTTAATTACAAATTTAGCTCAAACAATAGTTAATAAAGTACATAGTAATCAATAAGTATTTTGTTTATCAATTTATCTCTACATAAAACGTAAATAGAAGCAGGAAAATATGAAAAAATATATTATTACAATCGATGCGGGTACAACAAATACAAGGACATTTCTTTGGGACGACATGAAGAATTTAATTGCTTCAAGTCGTGAGGAAATAGGTGTAAGAAATACAGCGATAGATGGAAACAATAAACGCTTAAAGTCAGCCGTAAAATCTTGTTTGGAAGATATTCTCAAGCAGGCAAAGGCTACATACAATGAAGTCAAATGTATTATTGCCAGTGGCATGATCACATCTAATGTCGGTTTGATCGAAATACCACATGTAGTTGCTCCTGCCGGAGTACAAGAACTCGCAAGTGCTATACAGTCGGTTATGTTAGAAGATATTTGTCCTTTACCGATTTGGTTTATACCGGGAGTCAAAAATTCAGCAGGTAACATTTCAATCAATAATTTTGAAGTAATGGATATTATGCGCGGCGAAGAAGTTGAAACTTTAGGAATGCTAAAATCAATTAATTATGATGAATCATTAATTATTGTACTCCCCGGATCACACTCAAAATTTATTTTTATTGATAAAGAAGGCAGAATATCCGGTTGTTTAACAACTATAGCCGGTGAGATTTTGGATGTCATAACAAACCATACGATAATCGCAGATGCTGTTGGGCATGAACATGTGAATTTAGAGGACTATAATGAAGAATTTGTTTTATTAGGATATAAAACAGCTCAAAAAGTAGGTTTAAGCAGAGCCTGTTTTTCCGCCCGTATATTAAATCAATTTACACAATACAGCAAAAGGGAAATTGCAAATTATATTCTGGGTGTTACTTTGCAGAGTGATCTTTTAGCAATTAAAAATTCTTCAGTGGCAAAGATTACCCCTGAAACAAAAATAGTTGTCGCCGGTAAAGAACCATTGCAAAGTGCTTTTCTATTATTGTTTGAAAAAGATCAATATTTTTCAAACATTGAGATTTTTGAAAATTCATCGAACATCCCTCTATCTGCACTGGGTGCGTATCTTGTTGCTGAAAAAAGCAATATTTTTTAGTTTGAAGGAGATAAAAATGAAAGTAGTAATAACGGATTATGAATATGAAGATGTAGATCAGGAAAAAGAAATTATTGAACAGGCAGGTTTTGAATTCAAAACTTATCAGCTTAAAACTCCGCAAGAGCTGATTCCTGTGCTGAAAGATGCAGACGCTGTAATAACCCAATATGGTGATATTAATCATCAAGTTATTTCACAAATGGAAAAATGCAAAGTAATAGTCAGGTATGGCATCGGATACAACAACATTGATGTAAATGCTGCAACCGAAAATAATATTTACGTATGCAATGTTCCGGATTATTGCATTGATGAAGTATCCAATCATGTGATTATGATGATCTTCAGCTTATCTAAAAAATTGCCGGTATTTAGTAAAGCAAGTACTGAAGAAGATTTTAGTTATAGAAAAGCCAAGCCTATCTTTCGACTTGCAGGGCAAACCTTAGGACTTGTAGGTTTTGGCCGTATTCCCAGATTAGTTGCTGAAAAAATGCAGAATTTCAGCCTGAACATCATCGCGTACGATCCGTTTGTAGATTCGAGTGTATTCGAAAAATATGGAGTTTCTCAGGTCAGTCTTGATGAATTACTAAAACTTAGTGATTATATTTCTTTACATACACCTTTAACAGAAGAAACTTATCATCTCATTAACCACGATGCCTTTTTAAAAATGAAATCGAATGCTTATATAATTAATACTTCGCGTGGTGAAATAATATCTGAGAAAGATCTATTAGAAGCCTTGAATAAGAATTTGATTGCAGGTGCAGGATTAGATGTTTTCGAAAAAGAGCCTGTTGAGCCCAATAATCCTTTATTATCTTTACCAAACGTAATTGTTACTCCACATAGTGCATGGTATTCAGAAGAGGCGAAAAGGTCATTACAAAAAAAAGCTGCTCTCGAAGTTATTAATGTGTTACAGGGGAATAAACCATTTAATCCTGTCAATAAGTAATTATTGCACAATTTTTCAAAATTAAATTTTTGATTTGATCCTCATTAGAGATAGGGATGCGGACATAATATGAGGGAAGCCAAATCAATTCTTCAGCTCTTTTTTTGATACATCTTAGAGATGCGCAATAATTAGTATAAAAAAATAAACTGTTAGTTGTATTTATCAATGACTTGTAGAGCACTTTTAATATAACAAATACAATTCTGTTTCGGATATTAATCACAATTGTTATTGAAACACGAAATCAGTTATATTATTTTATTTTGATGATGGAAATAAAAATGAAACAAACCAGAAGTGCCATCACCTTTGTCTAAATTTTCAACGACCAGACACAGAAAAGCTCAAACACTTCTAGTTATGTTTTCGAGATATCGTCTTAACGATACTCTTGTTTTATTACCAGCTTATTAGGTTGGTATATGAGGTAAAAATCTAAATTTTTCTACCCCATTTGATTTTGGCGGAGAAAGAGGGATTTGAACCCTCGCCAGAGTTGCCCCTGCTAACGGTTTAGCAAACCGTCCCCTTCACCACTTGGGTATTTCTCCGTGTGATGAATATTAACCAAAAACATCTGGTAATAATATTATATACATTTTTGCCAATTTATACATACCACAATTCATATAGATTCGAATCTGGCAATCAAATATTGCAATTCAGCTATTTTTATATTTTTCAGCATATTTTTTTATGTGGCGGAGGGAGTGGGATTTGAACCCACGAAGGACTTGCGCCCTTGCCGGTTTTCAAGACCGGTGCCTTCAGCCAGCTCGACCATCCCTCCAATAAATAGCTTTATAATATTATCGAATAAGCGGACCAATGTCAATTTTCAGTTTGTCTATAAAAAATTAATTTTTTATACATACAATCAATTGCAATTAAAATAAACAGAATATTGACATAATCGTATTCTCAGGCTATTGGCCGGAAAATGCTTTCTCAGAAAGTCCATCAGTTCAGCCGGAGGTCTTCCGAAAGCACGTTACCCAATTGACAAAGATATTTTATTCATTTATTATAACTGTTGTCAGCCTATGCTAACTCAATTATTATTTTTTGCGGTAGTAACCGCTTTTATTTAAACTATCGGTTAGCCTTTGCTAACCAGCGGTTTAAATCAAATAATAGCTGATTAAATTAAAAAAACCAAAATCAAGTAATTAAATCATTAAGGTATTTGAAAATAGCTAAAAGCAAAGCATCGCAAACAGAACAAATCAAAAAATTTTAGAAAAATTGGCGGAACAAAAGAAATTAACAAAAACTATTTTGCTAATGGGTGCACCGAATGTTGGTAAATCAATCTTTTTTACCTGTTTCACAAAAGTTCACGTTATCAGTTCTTAATTACGCCGGTACTGCTGTTTCTTATATAAAGGGTCATTCTAAGCCCGGTAATCAATCAATGTGTTTATAAAAGCTTTGTTGCTTTTATAATAAATACCCGGCTCAAATTCAAAAAAAATACTTAACACAAACGAGTCGGGTATTTCTTTTCCAGTGGGAAGAATGTTGTCAATGATTTCTCAGATTTTTCTTTTTGCGAAAGATGTTATCAATGATTTCTCTGGCTTCTTTAACGTTGAAAAGATAGATCAGAACAGTGTAAATCACGGCAGCTAAGATTATTGTCAGAGCTAAAATCAGGAAAACTTGGAAATTCGACTCGGAGTCAATTCTGCCGAGTAATGCCTGATATGTGTAGTTAATTATTATTGCCATGATGATGGTTGCAAGAAGGGATTTCAGACTGCATCGCAAAATATTTTTCAGACCGAGTTGACCTGTTTTGCGTTTTAATTGAAGCAATAAAACAAAAGTTGTGATGATTATTGCTACACTGGTCATTAATGCTAACAATTCAACTTTCGCAAATCCAATTACGCTAAAATTCAGCAAAATATTAAGTAACAGCGTTGCCCCGCCATTAAGTAAAACGACTTTATTTTTCTCCATGGCATAAAAAGCTCGCACCGTCACCTCGCGGATCGATTTGCCAAACAAGCCTACTGCGTACATTGCGAGTACACGCGCGGTAATCTCTGTAGCTTGTGCTGAAAACTCTCCTCTTTGATATAATATTTGCACAATCGGTTGACCGAGAATGATTAAACCGACAGAAGCGGGAATCGTGATTAAAAGACTTAGATTGATTGTACGTTGAAAAACTGTTTTAAAACCGGGCAAGTCTTGATCAGCTATCTTTTGCGAAATCTCAGGATAAGCAACTGTCATTAAGCCGGTTATGAAAATGCTGATTACCAAAGTTTCTATTTTATTGGCATATGTCAGTTGAGAGATATTGCCGACGGATAAGAATGATGCAAAAGCACGATCCAGCATCGTATTCAAATCATAGATCGCTACTCCGACAAAAACCGGTAAACTCAATTTAAGTACTCTGTCAAGATATAAATCTTTGCTTAGACTTCGCTGAATATTTCTTGTTTTAGCTAAAGACCGATAACTAAAACCTGTCAATCTGAGATCTTGACGCAAGACCAAGAATTGCAACATCGAACCTATAACAGCTGTCGCCATCAAACCCAAAATACCGAAACGAGTTGAAAAAAAGAATAAATACAGAATGCAAGTCAAGTTGAAAATTATTCTGGTTGATGAGCTGGCATAGTATTTGCCTTCACTTTGTAAAAATCCGGACAGAACTCCAATCATGCCGCTGAAAATTATCCCGGGAGCACCGATTCGTAAAAGTTTGACCGCTAAGTCAAATTGAGCCGGACCGAATCCGGTTGCAATCAACTTGATAATAAGCGGAGCGAAGATTTCGGCTAACACAGCAAAAATCAATGTTGTCAGACCGGTCAGTAATAAAATTTTTCCGGTATAAACTATTTTTTGCTTCTTGCCGTGTTCTGCTTCTACATGTGAAAGAATCGGAATCACGGTTGTAATCATGGAATTTACAATTAAATTGAACAGTAATATCGTTATTCCCGCCACCGCAAAATAAGTATCACTCAAAATTCCCGTGCCGTAACGATAGGCTATCAACACATCTCGTAAGAAACCCGTTGTTTCACTAAAAAGAACAATTATGGTTACAATGACAATCCTTTTGGTTGCTTTAACAGCTTTATCTTTTGTTAACTTTGAATCCGAATTCAAATAGTACCTCTTTATTACTCCCACGAAGTATAAGCTATGTTTACGTTATGACATTCTGTATAACGTTTTAAAAGCTTTTTTGCTTTTTACCTTATATCCCGATTAAAGCGGATATAATTATGCCTTATTTTAGCTTAAAGGCAAGTTGTAAACTGAAATGAAACTGTAATTTCAGTTTAACTGGCAATTCATCTATTTTAGCTTAAAAACACTGTAATTGTTATAAATATGATCCTTTTGATATAATAAACAAATATTTACTTGAGCAGAGGTCAGTAATCTTGCGATTATTGCAAAAAATTAGAAATAAAATATTTTTTCTTTGTACAGGTTTTTGGAATACAAAAGAACCTCGTGTGATCAACAAATCAGATGCTAAAGAGTCGGAATTACATCTGATTCATATTCTGCGTGAACAGAATGTGAATCGGGTTTTGATTATCTGTACCGAAGATTTCAAGTCTCAAACATATTTTACAAAATTAAAAGAACGGATGCAGGGTGCAGGGTTAAAGCTGTTCTTCTATACCACACAGGTCGAAAATCCGTCAATAACTCTGGTTGAGCAATGTGTACATCTGTTTTTCAGCAATGATTGTCACGCAATTTTGGCAATCGGAGGCGGTTCAATTATCGATCTTGCTAAAGCTACCAAAGCTCGAATTATCCGACCTGAAAAAAGCCTGCATAAATTAAAAGGTTTGGGAAAAATCAGAGCAAGCCGTAAAGTCTTACCTGTTTTGATTACCAGTCCGACAATAATCACTGCCAGTGAATCTTCCAAGGTAGCCTGGATTGTTGACCATACAAAGCAGATCAAATTTATTTTAAATGATAAGGCAATTCAGCCGAACTATGTCATGCATTGTGCGGAGTATTTTACTGCCTTGCCAAATCAATTATTGGGAGGTACAAGTTTCGGCGTTCTCGTCCAGGCATTTGAATCACTGCTCAGTACAAATAATTCAGCTTACATAAACAAAAATGCCGCGGAAGCAATTTCCGAAATCCTAAATTGTCTGGAACATAATGAACTTTTCAGTAATTTAAGCAATATAAATGATGTGAGTAATCTAAAGAATCAAAATATCCCCATCCGGCAGAATAAAAATCATCAAATTGATGAAATTAAGGAACGAGTCGTTAACAATGAGCAAAATCCTGCTAACCTTGCTGACAAAAACCAGCTAATCGAGGTTTTACAAAATTCAGCTTTCAGAGCAGGAAATGCAGCAGGCAGATCCGGTGTCGGTTACATTACGGCAATTGCAAATGCTCTGGCAGTCTTTGGCGACTTATCTTACAGTGAAGTTGCCGCTGTGACCTTGCCTTTAATACTTGAGACATATCTAAATTTGAAACCCAAATTGTTTACTCGTTTCGCCGGTGATTTTAATGCTGAAAAAGTCATTGCTCAAATTAACGAATTAATTAAAACTTGGAACATCACTGTCTCTCATAAACAAACAAAACATTTACCGATGCAGGAAATAAGTAAATACGTGAAAAAAGATATCGACAGTATTCACTCTCCCCCGCTCATTTTATCCGATGAAAAACTGGATGAAATTCTGCAAAAGGTCAACCAAAGAATTTTTGGCTGAAATCGTTCATACGATTGAGAAATTCATTAATATTTTCTTCAGAAGTTGCATATGAAAGTCTGATGTAATTATCCAAATTCAAGCCGTCTGTTGATTGTCCGAAGCCGACACCCGGAACTGTTACAGCTTTGGTCTCTTCAAGAACTTTCAGGCAGAAATCCCGGGAACACATGCCGAATTCACTGATATTGGTAAAAGTATAAAAAGCACCGCCCGGAGTAACACAGGAAAGCCCCTTAATATCATTTAAGCCTTTAATGATCAGATTGCGCCGTTTTTCATAAGATTCCGTCATTTTTTCAGAATCAGGAATACATTCTTCTAAAGCAGTAATGCAAGCTTCTTGAGCCGGAACAAAAATACTGTTCGCAAAATTTTGGTGCAACAGGGTCATTTTGGCAATCAATTGAGGAACTGCCGTTACATAACCAACGCGCCAGCCGGTCATTGCAAACATCTTTGAAAAACTGTTGATAAAAATAATATTATCTTTGATTGCCGGATAATCGGTTAAAGATGCGGCCTTTTGACCGTCAAAAACAATGGTCCGATATACTTCGTCAACTAAAGCAAATAAATCATGTTGTTCGATGACCGCAGCAATTTGATCCATGGTCGCTTGAGGAATCACCGCACCGGTCGGATTCGACGGCGAATTGACCATGATCGCTTTTGTCTTGGGTGTGATTGCGGCTTCGATGTCTGACGGATCCGGCGCAAAACCGTTTTCTTCATATCCCGGAACACATACTGCAACTCCGCCGGCTACTGCAATCATGCCAAGATAATTCGGCCAACAAGGAGTCAAAACAATAACTTCATCACCCGGATTGATTGTTGCAAACAATGCAATTTGTAAAGCCTCGGTTGCACCGATTGTCACCAGAATATTGTCGTTCGGATCAGCTGCAATTTTGTCTCCGTCAACTTTTTTATGGTAGGCGGAAATAGCTTCTCTTAAAGGCAGAATACCTCTGTTTTGTGAATAAAAAGTTTTACCCTCAAGCATTGATTGATAAGCTCTGTCGATTATGGGCTTAGGAGTAACGAAATCAGGCTCGCCTACAGTGAAGTTTAAGATATCTGTCATACCTGCTGCTGCACTGTGCATTTCACGAATAATTGAACCTTTCAGGGTCATAGCCAAATTTGATAATTCTCTCATTTGTTTTTCCTCCTGCTCATTGTATAATTTTGTATTCTTACATTTTCATGTATTTTGTATTAACACCAATAATTATACTGCTTATCGTATAATTTTGAATTTAAATAATATCAGAACTGAGTTAGAAATAAAACAATTCAAGGTAATTATTTTATAAACTATACGCTCTGCCTTGGCGGAACAGCCAAATATAGCGTTCTTTGACCGGTCGCTCAATTATTTTCTCAATCGCCAAAGTATAATATTTGAGTTGAACCGCATATCTTTTTTCTAACTCTGTTTGAATTTGCAACTCATCGCCCGAAATATAATCTGATTTATAGTCTAAGAGAATCGCTTGATCATCTTCCATGAACCAAAGGTCTATCATACCTTGAATTAAAGTTTGATCTTGGTTATAGTTCGATTTCGTAAGCTCAAGTTGTTTGATTTGATTTTGATCAAGTAGTTTACTTACCGGAATCGCTAAAGTAAACGGAATCTCCCGATAGACCGGACCTCCTTTTTTCTCCACTTGATAGATACGATGTGCTATCTCAGAGCGAAAGAATTTCTCCAATAAAGGATAGGCTGCCGCAGCTTGTGTCTTGTTTTTGGCAAATAGTTGTTGTTTGCGAATCATCTGTTCAATTTGTTCCCGGAAAATATCTTCCCATTGCGAATCAGGTTTTTCGAGGAAGTTCTCCAACTTAATAAATTGCATCAAACTATGAATAAATGTTCCGAACTCTCTACCTGAATAGCTTATCTTATCGGCTATCGGTTCAATTTCCGGTTTGCGTAAAGTATAACCCATATCTGCCATGCCGGACGGCAGAATAATTTGCTCCGGACTATCAAGATTTTGGTTTTGTTCCTTTGCACTTATTTCTGAAACCGTCAGTTTGGCCGGAATTAAATTTAACGGATCATCCTCAGACAAATCAGGCAGTAGTTTTTTCAAACGTCCAATTATTTTGGTGGCTTCGCTATCAGTATCAGCTGACAGAATAATTTCTGATTGCCGCATTTGTCCGGTTGCTTCAGCTTGTATTAAAAAATCAGCATATTCACGATTAACCTGTTTTAGTTCCGCTAAAATTTCTGAAAGATAGTTTGTTGAAAAATCATACTTGCCAATCGTTAGCGGTTGATACCTCTTCTGATTCAAGTCCGGTAATTTCAGTTTTCGGCTCGGATTTTGTTTTTCGGTTATTACTTGTTCGTTATTTGTTGTTTGATTATTGACAACTTGCTCTTTATTTTCTATCGGCCGGTTTGAATTTTCAGCTTCCGGCAATTCGCGCAACATGTCCAAGAAATCATATGTTGCCAATATGGAATAACCGGGAAACCCCTCAAGAACACGGGTATCTTGACTATTCAAATATCCGACGATGATTTCTGCATAGCTTTTCAGATTTTGAAAATTTGATCTGGTGAAATTCTGCTTAATTAGCTCTAAAGCCTTCGCATAATATTCGTTTTCAGTCGATTTCATTTTTGCACTTGATAAAATGTAAAGTTTTTCTTCTGCACGAGTCATCGCCACATAGAGCAAGCGATACTCTTCCGCTAATTCCATACTGAAAATTTGTTCTTGATGCCAGGCATTTGCCGGTGATGAGTATGTAGCCTGTTGTTCAAAATCAACAATGTAGCTTGATAGTCCGAATGCGGGATCAAAACTTATAATATCTGTGCTTCTTCTTGCTGATAATTGATTATTGGCACCTGCCAAAATAACTACCGGAAATTCAAGACCCTTTGATGCATGAATGGTCATCGTAGCGACACTGTTACCCGGTGCAGGAGGGATATCAAAATTCTCCAATTTTAATTTTTGTTCGGTAATTTGTTTTATATAAACGATAAAATTCCTTAAACCGCCGCCCTGTTCCTGCTCAAATTGATTTGCCCATTGTTGAAAACGTTCAATATCGGAAAGCCTTTGCTCAGAAAAGGGAAGTCGCATCAGATAATCCGGATAATCTGCAATCCGAAAAATATTATCCAATAATTCTGCTAAAGATAACCATTTAGATTGATTACGTAAATCACTTATTATCCGCATAAAATCATGCAATTTATTATACAGATCAATTACAAATTGAGTCTGCTGTTTTGATTCAGCTATCCAGGAAGAATTATCCGGCTGATTTGCTTCCGTTATATCGGAAATCTTTTCTTGCTGATCAGATTTTTCATTACATATAGAATTATCCGACTGACTTGATTGACCGGATTCAGTCTTTTGATCAAACATCAGTATTGGCTTAATTCGAGCAATGAAGTCTGTTTGTGACAAATCATTTGCGTTTTGGACAACTTCATAAAAATATTTTGCTTCCGGCTGACTTAAACGTAATATTAATAATTCGTTTTCATCAAATGGTATGCCAAAAACTTGGGAACGCATCACCGATGCCAAAGGGATATCTTGCTGAAAATTATCCAACAAACTGATTAATTGAGTTAAAAATCGCAATTCCTGAGTTTCCAGATAAGCAGCTTGTTCACCTCCGCTGACCGGTATCCCGTAAGCGGCAAGAACTTGTTTGTAGATACTGCTGATATCATGTTTGCGACTGAGGATTGCAATATCGCTTAATTGGCACCCGTTGAGCAATTCACGTTTGATGATTTTGACTGCTTGCAAAGCTTCAAACGCCAATTCCAAATCAGTAGCTGATTCAATTTTTATCCGGGTTAATTCAGGAATTAAACTAAGATCCAAATCATCTATTTCATGGGGAATTACCAGATGTTCCAACAAAATACGATGTTCAGCCGATTCAGCCTCGCTCAAATCCGCTCGGCCCGGAATTAACATTTGCGTTTTATCATATTCGATTTCAGCAATATCACTTCGCATAAACCAACTAAATAAATTATTGATAGCTAACAAAATCGTTTCACTGCTCCGGAAATTTCGATTTAATAAAACCGTATATCCGTCAGGTGAACTGCCCGGCAATTGTTCCGGTAAATGATAATCTGATGCCGGTAATCCCTTATGTGTTTCTGGTAAATCTTGATTTTTTTCAGATAAATTATCATCTGATCCGAATGAATCTGCCTCCGGATCATACAATAAGAAATTGCTCAATTTATTTCGGAAAAGACCGGGATCAGCAAAACGAAATCTATAAATGCTTTGTTTCAGATCCCCGACCATAAAGACTCGCGGACATTCAATTCTGGAAATCAAAGTTTCCTGAATCGGGTTGGTATCCTGATACTCATCCAAATA
>DUPV01000056.1 GCA_012838135.1 Clostridiaceae bacterium
AACATCACAGGCAATCAGTTTAAACTTTTTTTCGTTCCATTTCATAAAATATAATATTCCTCTCACTTTATTATGATCTGTCCTCATAATATACAAGCTTTGTTAAATATAAAATCTTCTTGAGTATATGCTGTAAACTTTAACAAGTCTTTTCAGATATCCGTTAACTTTATTAAGACAAATGATTATATTAGTTGAGTGTCCGCAGAATATTAATAAAGACATTATTTAAATATGGATCGGCAAATTATTCTGAAATGATATCAATTCTAAGACATCAATTTCTTTTAGATTAAAAAATAGTGAAAAGCTGATTTTTATTATTATTTGTCAAAAATATCATCAAAATTGAATTAATAATGAGATAGGATTAAAAGAAAATAATGGGAGCGAGTCGTGAATTTACCACAGTTTGAAGTTTATGCTATTGAAAAAACGGGTCGCAAATCGGCGTGCGGCTACTTGCAACTTGACGGTACCAAAGTTGTTTTAAAACCGAAACAGGATTTTTCCGATCAACGAGTAATTCGTTATCTTTACGAAATTCAGATGCGGGGAATTCCTCATGTATGGGGAGAAACTAAATATCAGGAAGAAGTCTATCTGATTTTATCTTGGCTTGATGGTGAACATATAAGCGAAGCAAATTTGCCGAGTGAAAAAATAAATCAAGCAATTTTTGATGTACTTGCTCTAATTGATAAATTATGGATGATTACCGGAATGCGTTGGTTTTTTCTTGATTTAAAACCTCAACATATCATTATCGATTCAGATGGGAGAGTAAGTTTAATAGATTTTGAACATGTTGTTGTGAGCAAGGAGAATAATATTTCAGCAGACAATTTTAACCGGTTTGGTATTTCTCCAATCTACAGTTCGGCTGAATTGACAACGGGTCAATTTACGCAACAACATCATGAATATGCATTAGCTTTGATTTGGCTCAGTTTACTGAGCCAAAAATCAATTGAAGACTTAACGATTCGGAACAGAAAGAGAGTTTTAAACAAACTCGATTCGCAAATTAAGTTGAGAATTGAATCCGGCTTACAAGGCAGAGGTATCCAAATAAAATCAAATGGTTCAATTGCTGATTTGAAAATTGATGTAAATCAGACAAATCAAGATGACATGGAAACGACTTCAAATAATATTCCGGACACAACTGGTTTTAGTCAAATAATTGATCTTGATCAGCAAACTGTTCAAGAAAAAATACAGCAAACACTTGAAAGTGATCCGGCAGCTGTAAAAAATAATTTACAAGATGGATTTCAAAAAAATGCAATGCAAGGCGGTATTACAAAAAACACACTGAGAATTGTGCAAAAGCATATGCAGGATACATTGTTAAAAGTTTTAAGTGATTGTATCTGTGAATATAAAGAACATAGATTTTTCGAATGTTATGATTCGAAAAATCAAGAACTCGTGCTGCTTACAGATATTAAATTTATTATGCTCTGTGAGTGTCATAGCCTGCCAATTTTGGTTGATCTGAAATTAGCATATCTCAATTTTAATAATGTTGTGCCTGCCACATCAGAAATATTACAAGAAATTTACTTGTTTTCCAATGAATTGCAAACGCTGAATCTATTGACTAAGAATTTAGCTTCTCATATAGTTAAAAAGTACTCTATAACAGACTTGCAAATATCAAATGAGTATCTGAATTTATGTGGATTTAGAGTTAATGGAAATTATTATGCCCGGCAAATTCAAGAATATAAATCAGGTGAATTTGCAATTAATTCTAAATTAAGTGACAAAGTGTCAGGATTTAAACACAGATTTTGGAGATGAGTTTATGCACCAAATTATTATGAAAGATCTTCAATTCAAATCACATATCGGTGTGTTTGATTTTGAAAAAGAACAAGGTCAAAAATTTGCAGTTGATTTGATTCTGGATTTAGGATATATAGAGGCTGCTGAACAAGATGACTTGGAAAAAACGGTCAATTATGCCGCGATTTTTCAATTGTTGGAGAATTATTTTGAGAAATCAAAGGTTGATTTGTTGGAATTTGCCTGCGGGGAGATTATTCAGGAAATTTTAAAATTTGATTCGAGAATTCTTAATGTTGATTTAACATTAAAAAAACCACAGGCTCCGATTGCAGGTGATTTTGCCTATATGGCAGTCAGACAGCAAAGGAAACGTTATAACCTGGTTTATTTGAGTATTGGCAGTAATCTGAATGATCCGGTTAAACAGCTGGATGATGCGGTGAATTTTTTGCAACAAATTCCGGGAATCAGTCATTTCAGATGTTCAAGCTATATTGCAACAAAACCATGGGGGAAAACTGATCAGCCGGATTTCTTCAATGCTGCTACGGAATTTATCTATCAAGGCACACCTTTTGAACTGCTGCGAGCCTGTCAAAACATTGAAAATAAAATGGGCAGAAACAGAATTGAGAAATGGGGACCACGTTTAATAGATATTGATATTATCTTTTTTGGCGATTTGGAAATCAATCATCCTGAATTAGTAATTCCGCATCCTTATTTCCGAGAAAGAGATTTTGTGATGGATCCGATTATGGAATTGAAAAGACAAGCGAAATAATGAGATATGATTATGTACAGATAAGAAGCTGTCGGTTTTAGTTGTAACAAATTTAAAACGGGATATTGAGTAAAATTAAAAAAATGCATACTTCATTAAACTCGAAAAATGAAACATCGTGTTCGGTTTAAGAAACGAAATAAAGGTGATAAACTAAAGGGTAATAAACTACTTAGATGAATTTAGTTGGGGGTAAAATTTTTGAGCGAAAAAATTACATTGTATGGTTTTAATAATCTTACAAAAAGCTTAAGTTTTAATATTTATGATGTGTGTTATGCCGCTACAAAACAGGAAAAAGAAGATTATACAGCATATATAGACGAGCAGTATAATTCCGAACGTCTGACCTCAATATTGTTAAAAGTAACTGAAATGATCGGAGCTCATGTGCTGAATATTTCTAAGCAGGATTATGAGCCTTTAGGTGCATCTGTGAATATTTTAATAGCTGATGAAAAATTGGAACAAGGTTTAATCGACAGTTCAAATAATTTGGGTTTAGTTGACGGTCAACATTTAATTCACGCTCATTTAGATAAAAGTCATCTTACGGTACACACTTTCCCTGAAAGTCATCCGAACAAAAACATTTCTACTTTCAGAGTAGATATTGATGTTGCAACTTGCGGTAAAGTATCACCACTCAACACTTTGGATTTTTTAATTTCACAATTTGAATCGGATATTATGACTTTGGATTACCGGGTCAGAGGATTTACGCGTGATAAAGATGGTCAGAAAATATTTATTGATCATAACATTACTTCTATTCAAGACTATATCAGTGATCAGACTTTGGAAGCTTATGATGCTACGGATATTAATGTGTATCAGGCAAATTTATTTCACACCAAGATGAAAATAAGGGAAATTGACTTGCCACATTATTTATTCAATAAAGATTATGCAAATTTATCTACAGCGAAAAAAGAATCAATATATATGTCTTTAAAAAAAGAAATGCTTGAAATCTATAGTGGAATTAACATCTATGATTAGAGAGTATAAATTAAATCAAGAAGAAGCACCGCTGTATGATGCTTTGTTGGAATATCGCAAACAGAGAATGGTTTCATTTGATGTGCCGGGGCATAAGCAAGGCAGAGGTAATCCCGAACTGACTGAATTTTTGGGCAAATATGCGATGTCGGTCGATGTTAATTCAATGAAAATGCTTGATAACTTAATTCATCCAGTTGGCGTAATCAAAGAAGCACAGGAATTAGCCGCTGATGCATTCGGTGCTTATTCGGCATTTTTTATGACCAACGGAACTACTTCCGCAGTTCAGGCCATGGTTTTGGCTACAGTTGATCCCGGTGAAAAAATCATCATGCCGCGCAATGTGCATCGCTCGGCAATCAATGCACTGATTTTGTCACGGGCAATTCCGGTTTATGTTGATCCCGGAGTTAACGAAAAATTAGGTATTCCTCTGGGCATGTCGATCGGGAATATTGAAAAAACGATCCGAGAAAATCCTGAAGCAAAAGCAATCTTGGTTAATAATCCGACATATTACGGAATATGCCCCAACCTGAAAGCTATTGTTGAGCTGGCACATCAAGCCGGTATGAAAGTATTGGTAGATGAAGCTCACGGAACGCATTTTTATTTTGAAAGGCAAGGTCCGATTTCCGCAATGGATGCCGGAGCGGACTTAGCGGCTATCAGTACCCATAAGACTGGCGGCTCATTAACTCAGAGCTCAATTTTGTTGAGTGGACCGGGAATGGCTGATGAACAAGGTTATTTACGCCAGATTATCAACTTGACACTGACAACGAGTTCTTCTTATCTCTTATTGTCTTCACTTGACATTACAAGAAAATATCTCGCCCTTCAAGGAGAAAAAATATATCAAAGGGTTTTGGAATATGCAAATTATGCCAGAAAAGAAATCAATAATATCGGCGGTTTCTATGCTTTTGGCAAAACTGAAATAGATCATGATGCATTTTATGACTTTGATCAGACTAAATTGTCGATTCACACTCGGGATATCGGTTTAGCGGGAATTGAAATCTATGATATTTTACGTGATGAATATCAAATTCAAATTGAATTCGGAGACTTAAGCAACGTATTGGCAATTCTCTCAATCGGTGATCGACCGGTGGCAATTGAAAGACTTTTAGGCGCTTTATCCGATATAAAAAGACGTTATGGAAAAAAGGCTGATCAAATTGCAGTTAATGAATATAATCAGCCGAAAGTTGTGATGTCTCCTGCGAAGGCTTTTTATACAAAATCGAAACAAATTCCTTTAGAGCAGACGCTCGGTAAAGTATGTACTGAATTTGTAATGTGCTATCCGCCCGGAATTCCGATTTTAGCACCGGGAGAAGAAATAACTGCGGAGGTACTGGAATATATCAATTATGCTAAGGAGAAGGGCAGCTCAATGACGGGTGCCGAAGATCTTGCGACAGAAAAACTCAATGTAATTGATCAACCATAGCCTGAGATTTCAGGAGGGATTTTTATGACTATGTGGTTTACGGAAAATCATACAAAGGATGTTTTTTTTGCATTTAAAGCAAAACAGCTATTCTCAACCAGAAGTGATTTTCAACAAATTGATATTTATCAGACTAAAGATTTCGGTAAAGTCCTTGTCATGGACGAACGGATTATGCTGACTGAAAAAGATGAAAAAATCTATCATGAGATGATTGTTCATGTGCCGATGGCTGTTCATATTGATGCGGAAGATGTGTTGATTATCGGTGGTGGTGACGGCGGGGCATTACGTGAATTGCAACGCTATCCCGGTATTAAAAGTATTGATATGGTCGAAATCGACTCGGAAGTTCCGGAAGTCGCGCAACGTTTTTTACCCGAAATTGCCGGCGATTTTCAGGATGCACGCTTTACCTTAATGATTGCTGACGGTTTGAAATATGTCAGAACAACCCGAAAAAAATATGATTTAATTATTGTCGATTCCACGGATCCGTTCGGACCGGGCGAAAGTTTGTTCACCCGAGAATTTTACGGGAATTGCTTTGATATATTGCGTACTGACGGTTTGTTGGTTAATCAACATGAAAGCCCCTATTACAGATTGGATGCACGTGAGGTTCAATCAACCTATGAAAAAACCAAGATGATTTTTCCGATAGATAAATTATTTCAGGCACATATTCCGACTTATCCGTCAGGTCATTGGCTATTCGGTTTTATTTCAAAAAAATATGATCCGCTGGAGGATTTGCAAGATGTGAGATGGTCAAAGTTGGATATTGATACATTTTATTATAATTTAGCTTTACATCGCGGAAGTTTTGCTTTGCCGAATTATGTTCTGGAATTAATCGGCAAAAAATAATGATACAATTAATTAATGGAGAGAATATGTTAACCAATCATACAACATTTTTCGGATACACGTATAGTATGGAGCAAGCTGATATTGCCATATTCGGTGCGCCTTTTGACAGCACAGCTTCGAATAGACCGGGAACGCGTTTTGCACCTGCTCTGATGCGACTGGATTCGATTAATTTAGAAACTTACAGTCCTTATCAAAAAGTTGATCTTACGGAGATTAAAGTTGCCGACTTGGGTGATTTAGAATTGGCCTTCGGCAATGCTCAAAAGGTTTTGGCGGATATTTATGCCCAAACTAAAATAATATTGGATGTTGCTAAAATCCCGGTAATGCTTGGCGGTGAGCATTTGCTGACACTGGGTGCAGTCCGGGCTGTCCACGAAGTATATCCCGATTTGAATATGATTCATATCGATGCTCATACCGATTTGCGCGAAGAATATCTGGGCGAAGAATTGTCGCATGCTACGGTAATCCGGCATTGCTGTAATCTCCTGGAACCAAAGGCTGTTCATTCTTTCGGTGTCAGATCCGGCTTGCGCGAAGAATTTGAATTTGCCGCGGAAAATTTGAATTTTTATCCTTTTGCATTAGATCAGATGCAAGAACTTACAAGTTTACTCGGAAACAAACCGGTCTATGTGACACTTGATCTTGATGTTTTGGATCCTGCCTTCTTTCCCGGCACCGGAACACCTGAACCTGGCGGAGTTACTTTCAAAGAATTGCTGCAAAATATTTTACACTTAAGAAATTTGAATATTGTCGGTTTTGATATCGTAGAACTATGCCCTCCGGAAGATTTAACCGGAATATCCGCTGCAGCAGCCTGTAAAATCTTGCGGGAAATGTTAATAATTGCAGGAAATGCTAAAAATAGCTTATAATAAAGTATTGTGATTGAAGCTTAGACATTCACTGATGAGGAGGTCACTGTGAATAAAGAAACATTTTATATTACTACACCCATTTATTATCCGAGCGGTCGTCTGACTATCGGTAATTCATATACTACAGTAGCTGCTGATGCTATTGCCCGTTATCATAGGTTACGCGGTGCTGATGTAATGTTTTTGACCGGAACCGATGAACATGGTCAGAAATTGCAACAAGCTGCTGAGAATAGCGGTCTTAAACCTCAAGAATATGTAGACCAAATGGTTGTGGGAATAAAAGACTTATGGCATCTCTTGAATATTTCATATGATGAATTTATTCGTACGACTGATGAGCATCATGTTAAAGCCGTACAGAAAATCTTTACCCGTTTATATGAACAGGGCGATATTTATTTGGATGAATATGAAGGCAATTATTGCACACCTTGTGAATCTTTTTGGACTGATTCGCAGTTGATTGATGGAAAATGCCCTGATTGCGGACGTGAAGTCCATAAGATGAAAGAGGAATCATATTTCTTTAAAATGTCAAAATATCAGGATCAGCTTTTGGCGCATATCGAATCGCATCCCGATTTTATTCAACCTGCGAGCAGAGCAAAAGAAATGGTCAATAATTTCTTGAAACCCGGACTTGATGATCTTGCTGTTTCGAGAACTTCTTTTGATTGGGGCGTACCGGTTCCGTTCAATGATAAACATGTAATTTATGTCTGGTTTGATGCAGTTTGTAATTATATTACCGCAATGGGTTATCCGGACAATCCGGAAAATATGAACAAATTTTGGCCGGCGAATATTCATTTGGTAGGTAAAGATATTGTCAGATTTCATACGATTATTTGGCCGATTATTTTGTTGGCGTTGGGAGTTGAACTTCCGCAGCAAGTCTTTGGTCATGGTTGGCTTTTGATGAAAGGCGGCAAGCTTTCCAAGTCAAAATTGAGTGAAAGTGAAGAACGCTATATCGTTGATCCGGTTGTTTTAAGTGAATTATACGGTGTTGATGCAATCCGTTATTTTTTATTACGAGAGGTTACTTTCGGTGCAGACGGTAATTTTTCCAATGAAGCGATGATGTTAAGGATCAATAGTGACTTGGCAAATGACTTGGGTAATTTATTGTCGCGCACGATCAGTATGATCATGAAATATTTTCCTGAGGGTTTGCCTGAAACAGGTGAAGCTGATCCTTTAGATCAGGAAATTAGGGATTTAGCGGATCAGGTATACCGAAATGTTGAGGAGAGTTTTACCAAACTATTTTTATCCGATGCATTGACAGCAATTTGGGAACTGATTGGACGCTGCAATAAGTATATCGACCAAACAATGCCTTGGGTTTTGGCAAAAGATGAAACCAAGCAAGTTCGTTTGGCAGAGGTTCTTTATACATTGGCTGATGCTTTGCAACGTATTGCAATTATGATTGCACCTTTCATGCCGCAAACTACAGATAAAATGTTTGCAGCTTTAGGTTGTGATTTAAAATATGGTAGTGAATGTAATATCACTTGGGATATGGCAGGCGAAACTGCACAATATCCGCGCGGAATTAAAGTTAAAAAAATTGATGTTTTGTTTCCGCGGATTGATGAAGCAGAAAGTATGGAGAAATTCAGAAAACTGTCTGCTGATCTTGATGCCAAGTTGGCAGGCAAATCCTAAGAAGAATCGGATATTTATGGCTGATTTCAGCTATTGAGGCAGGTGCTCAAATTGTCTAAAATAACGTGGTTTGATACACATTGTCATTTGCAGGATAATGCTTTTAAAGCAGACCGGGATCAAACATTCCAAAGAGCAAAAGATGCTGGTGTGGAATATATTTTATTGTCCACATCCTTTTTAGAAGATTCAAGAAAAGCGGCTGAAATAGCTTTGCAATATGAAAATGTATATTGTTCTATGGGTTTTCATCCTCATGATGCGAAAAAATGGAATGCAAATTCTGCTCAGAAGCTGAAAAATCTTTATCAAAAAACAGAAATTCAAGCGAAAAAATTGGATAGAGCTAATCCGATTGTTGCTATAGGAGAAATTGGATTAGACTATTATCGGGATCTTTCGCCACGCAATGTCCAACAACAAGTATTTCGTGAACAATTGTTGCTAGCTTATGAATTACAGTTGCCGATTATAATCCACGAAAGAGAAGCCTTTCAAGCCAGTTATGAAATCCTGCGCTGGGCGTATGAACAAGGATTCTTGCAAAAAGAAGCCGGGGTCGTACATTGTTTTTCCGGTAGTTGGGAGAGTGCACAACTGATTTTGGCTTTAGGTTTTGTAATCGGACTGGACGGTCCTGTAACTTATAAGAATGCTAAACGCCCGAAAGAAATTGCCCGGGAAATTTCTTTAGATAAATTATTATTAGAAACCGATGCTCCTTATTTGACGCCGGAACCCAAGCGTGGCAAACGCAATGAATCTGCTTATTTACCTTATATAGGACAGGAAATTGCGGCATTGCGTTCTGAAGATCTTACAATAATTGCTGAACAGACAACTGCCAATGGAAAAAGAGTATTCAATATCAAATAAGAATGGAATGTTATGAATAATCAGAACGAAAAAAAAGAGTATAATATTGCAGCGATGCCTGCGACGGAAGTTAAACAATATACATTCGGTTCGGATAACGAACCGAAAAAGAGGGATCAAACAAAGCAAAATCCACGTAATAGAAATCGAAGATTGCAAAGTAAACGCAATCAGCAAAACAAAAAACAGATCGGGAAACGAACTCCCGGAAGCCAAACAGCGACAACAGATATCGGTCAAAAATCAGGGGAGAGGGCTGGCGGTCAACAAATAGAAAAAACAGCTGATCAAACGCGATCCGGTAAACAACAAATATTTCAGAAACAACGCAAAAAAGGCAAGGGAAAAAGAAAGCTACAAAGCAGTGTACAAGTGAAACTGATTGAGACCGCAGCTGATGTAAAAAAAGATAATCAAAGAATCGAAAAAGAGATTATGCTAGACATCAAAGAAATCAGCAGAATTGAAATTTAATTTTCGCCAAAAATGTTCGGTATATTTTGATAAAAAAGTGTGAAAAACAATCTTAAAAATTTGCAGTGATTTGTATAATTAACAAAATTTCAGTTTAACTGCAATTTCAGATCTCGAAAACCGATTAATTGATATATTTGACTTGCCAGTAACCAACTTGTATAATCTTAAAGCTGAACGAACAAGACTTTGGGAGGTGATTAAAAGTGCCAAAAAGAACATATCAGCCCAAAAAACGCAAACGTAAACGCGTTCATGGTTTCCGTAAACGCATGAGTACTTCTGGCGGCAGAAGAATACTCAAAAACAGACGTGCCAAAGGTAGAAGAAAGCTATCCGCATAATAGCCGAGACTTTCTTCGTATTCATAAACGTGAATTATATTTTCAGTATAAATTCAGTATAAATGGTCTAAGGTGGTCAGCATGAAACGAACAGAGATGCTGAAGATGAATTATGAATTTAACCGTGTTTTTCACAAGGGGAATTATTATAACACAAAACATCTCACTCTCTATGTTCGACCACGTGATGATAACCGTTTGATGTTAGGAATAACCGTTTCCAAACAAGTTAAAGGAAGTGTGAAACGGAACCATGTTAAACGCTGGTTGCGTGAAATGTATCGAGCTACCGAGCTTGAAATATGTCCCGGATATGATTTAGTTATCGTCGGTAGATTTTTACCACAAGATACGAATTATCACAAATTACTGCTTGCCTGGAACAGATTAATCAGAGAAGCCAAGATATTTTGTCCGAATACTGCAAATGTTTAATAAAAGAAACCTGAACAATGTTGGGAAAATGGGCAATTAAATTAATCAGATTATATCAGAGAAGAATTTCTCCGAATGCGCCACCGCGCTGCAGATATTCTCCAAGCTGTTCACAATACGCGATCGAAGCAATTCAAACTTGGGGATTGATCAGAGGAATGTTCCTATCAATTTGGCGAATACTGAGATGTAATCCGTTTAGTCGGGGAGGATACGATCCTGTTCCGACCAGAAAAAACAAAAAAAGTGATATTAATAATATTTAAAGGAGTATACGAATGCCAACTCTACCTGTTATGATGGGGCTCATGGATCCGCTGTATAATTTATTCGGTTGGATTCTGAGAAATTTGTACGCCTGGCTAGAAAACTATGGTTTAGTAATCATAGTTTTTACTATTTTCTTAAATGTTGTTTTAATTCCGTTTGGAGTTAAGTCTCAAAAAAGTATACTGAAACAACAAGGCTTGCAAGACGAGATCAATGAAATTAAACGTATGTATCCTGATGATCCGCAAATGCAACAACAACTGCAGTCCGAATTGTTTAAGCAAAATGGAGTTTCACTTGCGGGGGGTTGCTTGCCCGCATTTTTGAGACTGATATTCATCTTACCGGTTTTCAGGATTTTTCAGCAACCGTTGCATTATATAGGCGGAGTAAGTCTTGAGAATATTGCAAAAATCGGTGAATATATAACTAATAATAATTTAGCCAGTGAAACTGCGGCGAAAATGATGCAGCGTTCGGATATTCCAATTCTTTCTATCCTGCAAAACAATGCAGGAGCGTTGGGAGATGTCGTTGATAAAGGTTATCTCAAACTCAATCAATTGATTGATTTGGATTTTTTCGGTATTAATCTCGGTATGACACCATCATGGAAGCCGGCTGAAGTTTTCGGCAGTGACTGGAAAGTATATCTGCCGCTCCTGATTTTACCTTTGCTCACAATTATTGCCATGCTTATTCAAATGGCTTTGACTAAGAAAACGTCACAAGTAAAAGTAGTAGATAAATCCGAAATTGAACGTGCAAAACAAAACCCTGCAAGAGCAGCTCAATCTCCAAAAGACAATTCCAATCCGGGAATGATGAAAGGCATGAATTTCTTCATGATTGCGATCATGATTTGGACGATGTTCACTTTACCGTCGGCAATGGGAATTTACTGGTTTATCAATGGTGTTATGGGTATAGTTCAATCATTATTTATCTATTATTTTTATACAAAACCTTTCAGACTTGCTATGGAAAAGAACAATCAGAGTTATATTAAAAGGAGAAGTGCAAGATGACACAAACAATAGAAGTTTCTGCACGCACAGTTGAAGATGCGATAAAAAAAGGAATAGCAGAACTCGGCATCTCGGAAGCAGATGCACAAATCGAAGTTTTAGATGAAGGAGACAGCGGCGGATTATTCGGTTTTGGCCGTAAAGATGCAATCGTTCGTATTTCCGCTATTGAAGAAACAGAATCAAGTGAAGAAGATTTCGCAACTGATGATGCAATCGATGAAATCAAAGAAGTTGTTGAAATGAGCATTGAAGAACAGGAAGAGATTGAGCAATCTGCGGTAAAATTTATTGCTTCAATTATGCAAAATCTTGGTATCCATGGCAAGATGTCATCTTATTTTGATGAAGAAGGTACTTTGCATCTTAATATTGTAGGTGATAATGTCGGTGGAGCTATCGGTCGCAGAGGTGAAACGCTTGATGCTTTACAATATTTGACAATCTTAGCTGTTAATAAAAACCGTGAGGAATATACCAGAGTTTCTCTGGATATCGGCGGATATCGTGAACGTAGAATCAAAAACATGGCACAAAACGCCAGACGTTCCGCGGATCGTGTTTTGCGCACGGGGAGAAGATATACATTGAAACCGATGTCTCCTGCCGAACGCAGACAAGTACATATTGCTCTGCAGGATTATGAAGGTGTTAAAACATATAGTGAGGGCAAAGAACCCGAACGTTGTGTAGTAATCGCTCTGGACAATGAAGAATAAACAATCGGATTAATGAAGAACAAACAATCAATGGATAATCTAAATCTTCAAACTCAAATAACAGCGGCTACAATAGCCGCTGTTTCTACACCTGCAGGAGTCAGCGGGATCGCTGTAATCAGACTGAGCGGAAATGAATCCGGACGAATTTGCAATCAACTTTTCAAACCGTTAAGCGAAAGATTTAAACCAGCTTTACAAATGCAGCCTTATACGGTTGGTGTAGGTTATTGGTACGATGCTGAGCAAAAACATATTATTGATCAAGTAGTTTTAACATATTTTGCCGCACCCAACTCATATACCGGTGAAGATCTCTATGAAATTTCCTGCCACGGCGGACAATATGTAAAACAAGCTATCTTGGAGAGTCTTTTTGCTCTGGGAGCAGTACCGGCCGAACCGGGTGAGTTTTCACGCAGGGCATTTATTAACGGTAAGTTGGATTTGACCGAAGCGGAAGGTGTGATGGATATGATTTCTGCCGAATCGAGTCGTCAGAATCAAGTGGCATTGCAACAATTGCGCGGTCAACTTGCAAAAGAAATTCAGTCCGTGCGAGAAAAGCTGTACCGGCTTATGGCTCAAATTGAGATGATTATTGAATTTCCGGAAAATGAAGATACACCTGAACAAAGAGAGAAAATTCTAGCTGCAATCAACCAAATAGATCGAACTTTAAGCGATGCGGTTGCCAGTTTTGCTCAAGGCAGAATAGTGCGTGAAGGTTTACATGTTGTAATTTCGGGTCGACCAAATGTTGGGAAATCTTCATTACTCAATCTGATTTTAGGCGAAGAGAAAGCGATTGTAACTGCAATTCCCGGTACAACCAGAGATATTATTGAGGCGCAAATTATTTTGCAAGGCTTGTCTGTAGTGATTACTGATACGGCAGGTTTGAGAGCGACAGACGATATTGTTGAAAAAGAAGGCATTGAACGTGCTTACCGGGCAATTGAGAAATCAGATTTGATAATTTATATTTTTTCACCGGAAAATGAAGAGTTATGGTTTGAAGATTTGAGAGAAATTGAAACTTTGCTCGAGCGCAACAAAAAAATTGTCTTGATTGCCGGTAAAAAGGATTTACCGGATCATAAAAAGTTATCAGATTGGCTCAATCAACATGTTTCAACTTTAGAACAAAATTTGGATATTATAGACTTCTCTAAATTCGAAGATCAAAAAGCGGAGTCAATAAAAAAATATATTTTAAACTATTTTGAGAGTCTGGATGGTTCCGAAGGTGATTCAATTATGATTACCCATTTGCGCCATCATCGCATTTTGCAAAAAACATTGGAGCAAGTTCGTCAAGCACAACAAGCTTTTGCACAAGAAATACCTTTGGATTTAATTTCCGGTTTATTACAAGCTGCAGCGGAAGAATTGGCCGAGTTGACCGGTGATCAAGTATCGGAAGAATTAATTGAAACCATTTTTTCTGCTTTTTGTGTAGGTAAATAAAAGGACAGGCAAGTAATTACAAAATCAGATTATATATACAGAGAAAAACTTCAGAGGATAAATCTGAAATTAGCCAATAAATATAAAATCAGGATATATCTAAATAAAGCAAATTTACGAATTGAAGTATATAGGCAAGACTTTTTATGAAAAAATCAGATTTAAAATCGAATATTTGGTATGCAGGTAAATACGATGTAATTGTGGTCGGAGCCGGTCATGCCGGAGTGGAAGCCGCTTTTGCCGCTTCAAGACTAGGCATGAGAACCGCTCTTTTTACAATGACTTTGGAAAGTATAGCCAACTTACCGTGTAATCCTAATATCGGCGGTACTGCCAAAGGTCAATTAGTGCGTGAGATAGATGCTTTGGGCGGTGAAATGGGTAAGGCTGCGGATTTACATACTATTCAATTCCGTTTGCTCAATTCATCAAAAGGCCCTGCTGTTGTTTCTTCACGTGCACAAATTGACCGTAAAGCTTATCAGGCTGAAATTAAACATCGTTTGGAACAACAGCCGGATTTATATTTAATTCAAGCTGAAATCGTTGATTTAATCTATGAAATTTCGGCAACGGATAATAAATTTGAAATTTGCGGAGCAATAGCCAAAGACGGTATGCACTATTTAGCTCAAAAAGTAATTATAGCCACTGGAACTTTTTTGGAAAGTAAAGTTATTATCGGTGATGCGATTTATGATAGCGGTCCGGACGGTTTGTCAGCTGCCAAAGGTTTAAGCAAAACTTTACGTGAACTGCAAATTCCGCTCAAACGCTTTAAGACCGGTACTCCGGTCAGAATCAACGGGCGTTCGATTGATTATAGTAAATGCGAAATTCAGGGCAATGATGAAATTTCATTGCCGTTCAGTTTTGAAAATGAAAATGATCCAACTTGGGAACCCAAAGCTAAATTACCTTGTTATATGACTTGGACCAGTAAATCAACGCAAGAACTTTTTATGAACAATATTGACCGTTCGCCGCTTTACAGCGGAGTTATCAAGGGTCCGGGGCCGCGTTATTGTCCTTCTTTAGAAGATAAATATGTTAAATTTCCGCATCATGAAACACATCATGTTTTTCTTGAACCGACCGGACTGGGTACGGATGAGTATTATGCTGCCGGACTTTCCAGCTCAATGCCGCAAGATGTACAACATAAAATGCTGAAAACAATTCCCGGTTTGGAAAAAGCTGAAATTATGCGGATCGGATATGCAATCGAATATGATTTGATTGATCCTACTTCTTTGAAATTATCATTGGAATCCAAAATGGTTAAAGGCTTATATTTTGCCGGACAAGTCAACGGATCTTCCGGTTATGAGGAAGCTGCCGGGATGGGTTTGATGGCCGGAATAAATGCAGCCAGAGCAATTGCTGATCAGGAGCCGATTATCCTGAAACGATCTGATGCTTATATCGGAGTTTTGATTGATGATTTGGTCACGAAAGGAACCAATGAACCGTATCGGATGATGACCGGTCGTGCCGAGTATCGTTTAATATTGCGCCAAGATAATGCAGATCGTCGTTTAACAGAATTAGGTTATCAAATAGGTTTGATTTCAGAAGAGCGTTATCGGAGATTTCAAGCTAAAATAAATCGAGTTGATGCCGAAATTGAACGTTTTCATCAAACACGAATTCCGTATGCCGGAGCTTTGAGTGAATTATTGGCAAGCAAAAACAGTGCAATCAAAACCGGTAATGTCAGTTTGGCGGAGTTATTGCGAAGACCGGAAATCAAATATGCGGATTTGGCACCTGTTGATCCGGAACGACCTAATCTCAATTATGCTGAAAGTTTCAGTGTTGAAGTTGAGATAAAATATGAGGGTTATATCAAGGTTGAGCAGGAGAGAATTGAACGTTTTCAAAGAATGGAAAAACGAAAAATACCTGAAAATATAGATTTTATGTCAATTTCCGGTTTGAGAGAAGAGGCGAAACAAAAACTGACCGATTTAAGACCTTTATCGGTGGGTCAGGCCGGTCGTATTTCCGGAGTTTCACCGGCTGACATTTCAGTTTTATTAGTAGCTCTTGAAGAACAAGCTCGCAGACAAAATGCAACATAAACAGACATCAAATATCTAAAAATGTTTGTATACGTAGCTGAATTATCCTTACAGACAGAACAAATAAGAAAACGGAGTCATATTGTGACAGATCAACTAGAACAAAACTTATACAGGGAATTTGAAAACGTTCTGCGTTATAGCGAATTTACTTTCTCGGAGCAGACAAAAAAGCTTTTTGTGAAATATTTTTATGCTTTGCTTAAAAAAAACGAAGTTATGAATCTGACGGCAATTACCGATCCACCGCTAGTTGCTGAATTACATCTATTTGATAGTCTGACTTTATTGTCAGTTTTGCCGTCAGATTTAGATTTGAGCTTAATTGATGTCGGCACGGGAGCCGGTTTGCCGGGAATTCCGCTGAAAATTGCCCGACCGGAAATAAATCTTTGTTTACTTGATGCAACCAAAAAACGTCTGAATTTTTTGGATGAATGTTTGACAAGCTTGTGCTTACAAACGAAAGCGCGGACAGTTCATGCCAGAGCGGAAGATGCAGCCAGAAAATCTGAATTACGTGAGAAGTTTGATATAGCAACTGCCAGAGCAGTTGCACCGCTCAATATTTTAGCGGAATATTGTCTTCCTTTTGTCAAACTTGGCGGGTATTTTATCGCGATGAAGGGACAAGCCGATTCGGAGATTGAACAAGCGGAAAAAGCAATTAATCTCTTAGGCGGTGACATTGCTGATATTTGGACATTGAAGCTGCCAATCAGTTATGCCGAGCGTAGCCTGATCTTAATTCAAAAAATTGCTGCAACACCAAAACGTTTTCCGCGCAAGGCCGGTACGCCTAAATCCGATCCGTTAACATAAATTAATAATAAAATTAAATTTTTGATTTATTGTGATTTGAATCACTGCATAACTATTCTTTATTTCGTAAACTCAATTTGAATTTAGAAGAAGATTTAATATTTATATTTAATTATTGGCTAATGAAACCGTTATTTAAGATGACAACTTTAAAAAACTACAATCAGAAATAATATTATCGTTCCGCACTGGTAATCTCCCCCGATTATCTGAACGCTAGAAAGCCGTAGAATTATATTCTGCGGCTTTCGCTTTTAATGTGTTTTTATATATTAGTTTGTGCATTCAGTGCGAATAATGCGAAAAATAAAAAAGATTTTTTGGTCTATAATTATGTATAATATATAAAAAAGAAATTTTGCTTGTAGTTGAATAATTCTGGTTTAAGGGGGAGAGAATTTATTAAGCAAGCAGGCAATAGGAGGAATCAGCTTCATGGCTGAAGATAATAATATTAGTGAACAGTTCGATAATCGCACTTTACAAGAAAAACGTGAAGCAGAAGTCGATGCAGCTTTCCAAAATCCAAACAATTTAATTATTCCGGGAGATCTCGAACAGGAAATGAAGAGTGCATTCATTGATTATGCAATGAGTGTCATCACAGACAGAGCTATTCCCGATGCACGTGACGGTTTGAAGCCGGTCCATCGCAGGATTTTATATTCAATGTATACTCAAGGTTTTACTCATGATAAACCTTTTCGAAAATGTGCCACTACGGTCGGTGATGTTTTAGGCAGATTTCATCCGCACGGTGATGCAGCTGTTTACGACAGCTTGGTACGGATGGCCCAGTCTTTCTCAATGCGTCATATTTTGGTTGACGGACATGGGAACTTTGGTTCACGAGATGGTGATCCGCCGGCAGCTTATCGTTATACTGAAGCTCGTCTAACCAGACTTTCCAGTGAAATGATGACCAATATCAATAAAGATACGGTCAATTTCCAACCGAATTTTGATGAGCATGAGATGGAGCCTGAAGTATTACCTGCACCGTTCCCGAATTTATTGGTTAACGGATCAACCGGTATTGCTGTAGGCATGGCAACAAATATTCCGCCGCATAATATGGGGGAGGCAATTGATGCAACAATTCATTTGATTAGAAATCCGGAAGCTGACGCAGATGATCTGATGAATATTATTCCGGGACCGGATTTCCCGACTGCAGGAATAATCATGGGTACTGCCGGAATCAAATCTGCTTATCGTACGGGCAGAGGTCGCATTGTAGTCAGAGCAAAAACAGAAATTGAAGAAATGCGCAATGGTCGTTATCGAATTGTGGTACATGAATTACCATACATGGTTAATAAAGCACGCTTAATTGAGCGAATTGCCGAGCTGATGAAAGATAAGCGGATTGACGGTATTTCCGATTTGCGAGATGAGTCCGATCGTAATCAGGAAGTACGTATAGTGATCGAACTGAAACGCGACGCAACACCGAATGTTGTGCTAAATCAGTTATTCCGTTTTACCCAGATGCAGGATACTTTCAGTGCAAATATTTTGGCATTGGTCAAAGATGAAGATAATAATTACGTGCCGCGAATTCTCAATCTGACAGAAGCATTACAACAATTTATTGATTTCCGCCGCGACGTAATTACCAGACGGACTGCATTTGATAAGGAAAGAGCTGAAGCCAGAAAGCATATTGTCGAAGGGTTGCAACTGGCAATCGACCATATTGATGAAGTTATCAATATTATTCGTGCCTCAGCCAGTGAGGCACATGCCAAACAAAATTTAGTTAAGCGTTTTGTTTTATCGGAAAAACAAGCTCAGCATGTCGTAGATATGCGTTTGGGTCGATTATCGGGTCTGGAACGTGACAAATTACAGGCTGAAGCTGATGATTTAGAAGAAAAAATTGCCTACTATACTTCAGTACTGACTGATTCCGGTCTTTTAGATCAAATCGTAATTGATGAATTGGAAGATACGAAAAAAAGATATGCCAATGAACGCAGGAGCTATATTGATCCTGCCCATAATTTCCAACTGGATATCGAAGATGAATCACTGATTGAAGAAGCTCAGATTGTTATTACGATGACCAACAAAGGCTACATCAAAGGATCATCAGTTGAGACTTATTCAGCTCAGCGTCGGGGTGGCAGAGGAATTACCGGAGTTCAGGCAAGAGATGAAGATTTTGCGGATACAATTATTACGACCCATACACATGATATTCTTTTGTTTTTTACCAATAAAGGCAATGTATATCATATGAAAGGTTATCAAATTCCTGAAGCAGGGCGTCATGCCAGAGGAACAGCAATAGTCAATTTGTTGCGCTTAGATCCGGATGAAAGGGTTTCCGGTTTAATTCCGATTGAAACATTTGACCAAGATGTCTATTTATTGATGTCAACGAAAAACGGTTTGATTAAGAAAACGAAATTGCGGAATTATCGCAATATTCATCGTGGCGGCTTGATAGCGATTAATTTGCGGGAAGAAGATGAATTGGTTGGTGTAGAACTTGTTACGGATAAAGATGACGTGATATTGGCGACCAATCAGGGTAAGGCGATTCGGTTCAAACAAAGCGATGTACGTGCTACAGCAAGAAATACGATGGGTGTTAAAGGAATTACCTTGTCAAAGAATGATTTTGTAATTGGTATGGTGACAACTGAATCAAATGGTAACTTGTTAATTGTAACCGAAAACGGCTACGGTAAAGCAACTGATCTGAATG
This sequence comes from Clostridiaceae bacterium, assembly GCA_012838135.1. Classification (GTDB taxonomy): domain Bacteria; phylum Bacillota; class Clostridia; order Saccharofermentanales; family DTU023; genus UBA5436. Next base: position 19,727 of record DUPV01000056.1, read on the forward strand.
AATATCGCGTACAAAACCGTGGCGGCAAAGGAATTATTACGTATAAAATTACCGAACGAACCGGCAAAGCGGTCAAAATAGCTTTAATCGAAAAAAATGACAATTGCGATTTGCTCTTGATTAATGATCAGGGAATTGTAATTCGCATTGCAACTTCGGAAATTCCATTGCTTTCTCGCAATACCCAAGGAGTTACTTTGATGCGATCCAAAGAAGGCGAGGGTAAAGTTGTCGATTTGGCTATCGTATATCCGGAAGAAGATGAAAATTTGGAAAATGATTCTGAGGACGAAAATAACGAACTTGAAACGACTGAAGAAAACATGAATTTTCCTATTGAAAATGAAACTGACGATGAAGAGTTTGTCGTTGAGAATGAAGCTGAAAATCAGGAATCCGATTCATAAAGTGATAAAAGATAATAATATTAATAAAGAAGGAGATTTTAAATGTTAAATTTCAATTTTTGCAGTCCCACTTATTTTGCTTTTGGCAAAAATACGGAAGAAGAAGTCGGTAAATTAACTAAGAAATTCGGCGGTACAAAGGTTTTGATTCATTATGGACAAGGTTCTGTGGAGCGTAGCGGTTTATTGAATAAAGTCAGAAAATCTCTTCAACAAAGCAATATTGATTTTGTTGAATTAGGTGGCGCTCAACCTAATCCAAGAGCAAGCTTAGTTTATGAAGGCATTGAACTATGTCGTAAAGAGAACGTAGATTTTATTCTCGGTATAGGAGGCGGAAGCGCCATTGATTCTGCTAAGGCGATTTCAATTGGTGTACCATATGATGGAGATTTTTGGGAGATTTATGAAAAACATTTGGACGTAGATAAGGCAATTCCGGTCGGCACAATCGTCACCTTAGCTGCTACCGGTAGTGAAGGTTCATTATCATCAGTAATAACTAACGAGAACGGTTGGAAAAAATACGGTTTGAATATTGAAATACTTCGTCCGGTTTTCAGTATTATGAATCCGGAATTAACGTACTCTTTACCGCCTTATCAAACAGCATGCGGCATTGTAGATATGCTTTCTCATATCTTAGAAAGATATTTCAGCAATACTAATGAAGTTGATCTGACAGACAGAATGTCGGAAGCAGTTATGAAATCGATTATAGAAAATGCTTTAACGGTTATGAATAATCCCAAAGATTATGGTGCAAGAGCAAATTTAATGTGGGCAGGAACGATAGCTCATAATAACATTCTGGGCGTAGGTAAAGAACAGGATTGGTCATCACATCGATTGGAGCATGAGTTATCTGCTTTGTATGATGTCGCTCATGGTGCAGGATTAGCTGTTCTTCTACCGGCCTACATGAAATTTACCATGCCCAAACATGTAATGTTATATGCCCAATTAGCAAATCGGGTTTGGAATATAGATGTTAATTTTGAAAATCTGCAAGAAACTGCCAGCAAGGGGATTGCTGCTTTTGAAACGTTTTTCAAGATGATCGGTATGCCGACTACTTTTGCTGAACTCGGCGCCAAGGAAGAAGATATTCCTCAATTGACTGCCAAAGTCAGAATCAAAGACGGCGGAGATATTTTAGGTGTCTTTGAACCGCTGACACGTGACGATATCAGCAGTATTTTCCGGCTTTGTCTGTAATTTGAATAGTGTTGAATTGTTCCAACTACGAAATATTACATAAAATCAGAACAAATATTAAAAATCAGAATCAATACTTATAAATAACCGGAAAACTCAAAAAGAGAAGTCATGAGTTTTCTTTAGTGAGGGTTTTATAATGCAAAAAAAATTAACGATCCAAGATATGAATCAATTTGACTTTAGTAAGAATTGGCAACGGTCAGAAATACCTGAACAAGCAACTTGGGATTTAACCGTACTTTTTTCATCGGATGAAGCTTGGGAAAAAGCTTATACTGACTTCAAAGGGAAAATAACCGATGCTGATTTCTATGCCGGGAAATTAGCGGAATCTGCGGAGCTGCTTCTTGCCGCATTTCAACATAGTGAACAGTTGTCACGTGAAGCTGAAAAACTCATGCAGTACGCCCATTTGAAACATGATCAAGATCGAGCCGATGCAACATATTTAGCAATGTATTCTAGAATTAGTCAGAGTTGTTCTCAACTATCAGGAAAATTAGCATTTATGAAACCGGAGCTAACCGCAATGGATTCTGAAGTTATCGAAGGTTTTTTACAAGAAAATGCAGAGCTTCAACTGTATAAAAAGTTTTTTAAAGATATTGCAAGAAACAAAGCACATACTTTGAGCGAAAAAGAAGAAATTTTGCTAGCTAAAGCAGGTGATGTGTTTGATGCCGGAGCCAATGTATTTTCCATTTTCAGCAATGCTGATTTAAAATTTCCCAAAGTCAAAATAGAAAAAGATAATAAAACAAGAATAACTCAGTCAAACTATATTTCTTTAATGGAGAATAGGCAACGCAAAATACGTAAGAAAACATTTAAGAAATATTTTAAAACTTATCAGAAGTTTGAGAACACTTTAGCCTTAACCTTACAAAACCAAATTAAACAACATAATTATCTTGCGGAAATTTACGGTCATGATAATGCAAGAGCGGCTGCTTTGTTTGCCAATGCGATTCCGGAGACTGTTTATGACCAGTTACTTAATACTGTATCGAAAAATATCAGTTTGCTGCATCGTTATGTAAGAATTCGCAAGGAAGCTTTAGGACTAAAATCTTTACATTGTTATGATTTATATACACCTATGGTTGCGGATGTGGATTTTAAATACACACCTGCGGAAGCACAAGATTTGGTAATCAAGGCCTTGCAACCTTTAGGTGATGAGTACATTCAAGTTATCGAGAAAGCTTTTGCCGAAAGATGGATCGACTGGTTTCCGAGTCAAGGTAAATACTCAGGTGGCTACAGTTCCGGTATTTATGATTCAAAGCCTTATATCCTGTTGAATTGGCAAGGCTCACTTAATTCTGTATATACTTTGATTCATGAATTAGGTCATTCGGCACATACTTATTTTTCTAATCGAAAACAACCATATCTATACAGCGGTTACTCGATTTTCTTAGCTGAAATTGCCTCTACTACAAACGAAAATCTGTTAACGGATTATCTTTTAAATAATGAAACAGATCCTGAGCGTCGACGCTATATAATTAACCATTATTTGAACGGTTTCAAAGCTACAATGTTTCGTCAAACCCAATTTGCCAAATTTGAACATTTAATTCATCAAGCCGAACAACAAGGAATACCGTTGACGGCAGATTATCTTAATCAGGAATACCTGAGAATTAATCATGAATTCTATGGTCCAAATCTTATTTCAGATCCGGAAATCAGTTTAGAGTGGATGCGCATTCCACATTTTTACTTTAATTATTATGTGTATCAATATGCTACAGGTTTCAGTGCGGCAACTACATTCGCCAAGAAAATATTAGAAAACGATCAGGAAGTTATCAAGAACTATCTCAATTTTTTGAAATCCGGAAGTTCGGATTATCCGATTGAAACCTTGGCTGCAGCCGGTCTTGATATGACAAAAGCAGAGCCGATAGAACAGGCATTAGAGACTTTTGCCCATTACATGGATTTGTTTGAAAAATAAATATAAGCTAGATAAACTTGGGCATTGATCTGTTAGAAAAATAAAATTTAGACAAATCTTAACAATGTTTTAATCAGAATAATTTACATTTCATTTTATAACTATTATCATTAGTGGAACAGTGGCCGTGTCGGTTTATAAAAGTATACGTTTCAAATTATGAGTAATTTATATATCATTTGCTGCAGAAACCATCAGTTAATAAAAACAACTTAGTATTTCAAATTAACAGATCTGGAACAGGTATTGTGAGGTAAAAGATGAATGATTCATATAATAAGTCAGGCAATGACTTTCCGGTCGATCCGCAAAATATTGAATCAGCAGAAATTCCGGAAATTAACCATAATCAAGCTGTGAACCCGCCTCAAGAACCATATGATCCGGATACCGGCGAATATATCGGTTCCGGTGCCCGAGATCAGTTTGCCGGTTACGATACTTCTGTTTATGACAATACAGACTGGCCGCAAGAATCATATGATCGGGACACCGATGAATTTTATGATCCTTACAGTTTTCAGGAAACTGAGTATCAAACAGAATATCACGCAGATGAAGATTCGTATGGATATTATACATCGGATTACGATCCAAATTATTATGATAATGATTCAGATTATGAACCGCTGGATTCCGAAATATACTATGCAGAAGAAGAGCTTGAAATTGAAGCAAGAAAGAAAAGAAGACTTTGGATTTCCATTGGCTCAGCAGCGGCATTACTTTTGATCGTAACTTTATTTTTGGGTATTCGAGCATTGATGAAATCGGATGAAAATGAGAATGTATCTTTTGAAAAACAAAATACCAGCATACCCAGTAAAGAGATTAAATTAACGGAACCCGGAGAGTCTATTTTGCCGGAGATAACTATTTCGGAAGAAAGCAAAGATAAGAATAAAGCAAAACATTTGCCTAGCAATACGGTCAGCAGATCAACTCCTACTCGTCGTGCTACAACTGCCACAACCAAGAAAAACATCGAAGTCAGCGAAGTACCGACCACAACTGAGGAGACAACCACAACCCAAACAACAACTACGATTCCAACTACGGCGGCAACGCCAACCACAACACCAACTACGGCGCCAACAACAACACCAACTACGACACCAACCACAACACCAACTACGACACCAACCACAACACCAACTACGGCGCCAACAACAACACCAACTACGACGCCAACCACAACACCAACTACAACGCCAACTACAACACAGTCCCCGCTCAAACCTGCTTGGCCACCACCGGCAGAGAAGGTCGATTATCCGAGATTGCCGGAAGCAGTTGCTCCGAATCCTGATTTGCCGAAATTAATCAAGGAGTTACCAATAGGTAAAGTTCTTTCAGGTGATGGAAAAGCAATTGCCGCTAAATCTGACAAACATTCGATAACAGTTACTGTTTCATCTGATACAAATAGGATTGAACATACAGATGAGATTAAACTGACTCAACCTGTGGATCAAATTATGGCAGTAAGTGATAAAGCTGTATTCTATCAATCGGGTGCTAAATTGTATCGTGTCCTTATTGCAGACTCAAGTGTTTCTGAAATTACTGATGCAGATAAATATACAAGTGATACAATTAAAACGGACATCAGAGGCAATCTTATTTTCTGGAAAGAGAATGTCGCAGATAAAAAAACAACAAACGAAAATACACTATATGTTTTAAAGGCAGACACTACAAAACCTGTACTTATTTCAAAAGTAGCGTCTGATATAAAAGTTCAAAGTGATTTGCTGGCTTTTGTTAATAAGTCAAACAAGGTTCAGTATCTTAATTTGTCAGATGATTTTGAAAAAGATAGTGTGAAAACATTGCCAACAGATCTTGCTGTAGATGATTTTGCAATTTCAACAGATGGCTCGGCAATTGTTTATCGACAAGGTAATAATCTTTTTGCTTATAAAGACAACAAAGAATATCACTTATCAAATAATTGTTCAGGTTTCTTCCTGACTGATGATCCGACAATCATTGCAGTTTTGAGAAAAGATTCGATAGTTGAAGTTTATCGAATAGGTGTAAATTTTGAAATTATAAGCACTCATGAACATGTAGACAGCACTACTTTCTATAATAATCAAATAATAGATTATGGTGGATTCTATCTCTATGGAAGAGCGGACAGCCTGACTTTCTAAAAATGTAATCTAAGCCGCAGATGTTTTCGGTGAAAAAAAGGCTGAAGAGAAGCCAGGTAAAAAGCATAAGCTTGCAAAGCGAACGCCCGGCCAAGTTGTGGTTAGTAAAAAAAAAGGAAAGAAGAGCGCAGGAAAAGAGTTGACAAGGAAAAAAGTGTTTGCTATGATTGTCAAGCACTCAAAAAACGGGTGCGGCCACGGACCTTGAAAATTGAACAGCAGACAAACTATGAA
>DUPV01000057.1 GCA_012838135.1 Clostridiaceae bacterium
AAGACTTCATTGCCGACGCGAGTCATAATTATCATATTAACTACAACGTAAGGACTGTCAGTAATTTCAACCCCGATTTTTGCAATCGGCGAACCGATCGGACCCATTGAGAAAGGAATAACATACAAGGTACGCCCTTTCATACAACCGGTATAAAGATCAGTCATAGTAGCCTTCAACTGTACAGGATCTATCCAGTTATTAGTCGGGCCGGCATCTTCCTCTTTGACCGTTGCAATAAATGTACGGTCTTCAACACGTGCAACGTCGGAAGGGTCACTACGGAATAAATAACAACCGGGACGTTTTTCTTGATTTAATCTGATTGCCGCTCCGCTTTCAACCATTTCATCCAAGAGCTGTTGATTTTGTTCTTCGCTGCCATCAATCCAGACGATATTATCGGGTTGACACATGGCTGCTACTTCGTCAATCCATGATTGCAATTCTTTATGTTTTATCATAAGATTTCCTTTCCTTATTAAGCTTACGCAAAAAAGTTTTAATTCTGTAATATAAATTAAGTCTATAAGATCCAATTAAAAATATCGAAAATTGCCTTAGCATAATTTACCAAAAATCAATTACTATTACAAATATATGGTAATTATTGTAAATTATTTGCACAGAATTGTGATGAAACATTAAACGTTTACAGGAATAATTGTTATTATGCTAAAAATCAAGTATGTACTTGTTAAGAAAATTACAATCAATTAGAATAATACAAGTACGAAATACCGGATATACAAATATACAATGAATATACAATTGGTCAATTGGTTTTATTCCTTTAAATACAAAAATTAAATATAAACATTCAGGGAGGTATATGAAATGGAAGCAAAAGACATGAAAAGAAAAGCAATTGAAAAGCATCTCGAATGGGGTGGCAAAATTGAAGTTATCGGCAAAGCACCGGTCGGAACAAGTGAGGAATTATCGCTTGCTTATACACCGGGTGTTGCAGAACCTTGTTTAGAGATTGCTGAAGATGTAAATAAATCATATATCTATACAAGACGCCATAATCTTTGCCTTGTTGTAACAGATGGTTCAGCTGTTTTAGGTTTGGGAGATATCGGCCCTGAAGCCGGAATGCCGGTTATGGAAGGAAAATGTGCTTTGTTCAAAGCTTTTGGTGATGTGGATGCCTTCCCGCTTTGTATCAAATCACAAGATGTTGATGTAATTGTTGATACTATCTATAATATTTCCGGCAGTTTCGGCGGTGTTAATTTAGAAGATATTGCAGCACCTCGTTGTTTTGAAATTGAAACAAAACTTAAAGAAAAATGTGATATTCCGATTTTCCATGATGATCAACATGGTACGGCGGTTGTAACATTGGCCGGCTTGATCAACGCATTGAAAGTTGTTAAAAAAGATATTTCTGATGTGAAAATAGTCATGAATGGGGCAGGTGCTGCTTCCATAGCGATTACCAAACTGTTAATTTCCGCAGGAGCCAAAGGTGAAAATGTTTTAGTGTGTGATAGCCGCGGCATTATATATGCCGGACGTCCTGAAGGAATGAATAAATATAAAGACGAATTATGTGAAATTATCAATTTAGAACATAAATCAGGTACATTGACAGATGCTTTAGTCGGTGCGGATGTTTTTGTCGGAGTTTCAGCTCCCGGAACAGTAACTACTGAAATGGTAGCAACAATGGCTGATGATGCAATCGTATTTGCATGTGCCAATCCGACACCTGAAATTTTCCCGGACGAAGCCAAAGCTGGTGGTGCCAGAGTTGTAGCAACCGGTCGTTCCGACTTCCCCAATCAAATCAATAATGTGTTGGCTTTCCCGGGAATTTTCCGCGGAACTTTTGATGTTCGTGCTTCGGATATTAATCAAGAGATGAATGTTGCAGCAGCACACGCAATTGCCAATATTGTTTCCGATGCTGATTTAAATGAAGAAAATATTATGCCGCATGCATTTGATGAAAGAGTTACACCTGCAGTTTCAGAAGCTGTTGCGGCAGCAGCACGCAAAACCGGTGTTGCCAGAATCTGATTCAAAATACAGTATTTGACGAAAAGATTGCACCTGCAATTTTGGATGCTGTTTGTTGCACCGGCAACACGAAACTCGCTTTTCTGCGTTGAATTTGCACACTTTTTAAGGTTATCCGATCATCTGGCGGCATAACCTTAAATATGTGCAATTTTTTAATGTAATAGTGTACAATTTCTTTAGCAAGCTTAACTTGCAATTCAAGCTGGTTATCAGAGAGAAAGATAATATTAGGAAAACAAAATGATTTATAATTTAATAAATGGTGCAGCTGTTCTGTTTGGAGGATTGCTGGGTATGTTAATCGGTAAATTTTTACCAAAAAAAATAAGTGATACCCTGATGAGGGCAGTTGCACTAGGCGTAATGTATATCGGAATTTCAACCATGCTGACTGATGCGAATTCTTTAATAGTTTTGCTTTGTTTAGCGTTTGGTGCAGTTATTGGTGAGTTGCTTCGAATAGAAGATAGTGTCAATAAACTTGGTGAATATATCGAAAATCGAGTTCGAAATAATGAGCAAGAAAAATTGAAAACAGCAAGGATAGAAAAAGAAAAAACAGAAGCTTCTTCAGAAGTGTTATCAGATGTTCCTTTAGTCAACAATTCTATAAAATCAACGCCAAAAGCAAAACCTGATATAGCAACCGGTTTTGTTTCATCAGTGATTCTATTTTGTTCGGGAAGTATGGCGATTGTCGGTTCGATCCAGGCGGGACTGCTCAATGACGGTACGACTTTGTTGGCGAAATCGGTTCTGGACGGTGTTATCGGTATGATTTATGCTACAACTATGGGTTTTGGTGTATTGTTATCAGCCATTCCTTTGATTATCTATCAAGGGTTATTTGTATTATTAGCATCAAGTATCAGCAGTTTATTGAATAATGAAGCCATAACAATTCTCTCTTCTGTCGGTGGTATAATTATTTTAGGTATCGGAATAAATTTAATGTTTGATACTAAAATTCGCATCGGCAGTTTCATACCGGCAATTTTTATTCCGATTATTCTATCTGCGTTGAAAATAGTTTAGCGGAGAATTGTTGACAGAAGCATAAAAACTTAATACTGGAAATTTTGTACAGAAATTGTGTAGATGGTAGAGGCATGTACATGAAAAACGGATTAGCTATACAGTATTTTGAGTGGTATTTGCCGAATGATGGCAAGCTTTGGCAGCGTATACGTGAAGATATACCGAATCTTAAAGAGATGGGTGTTACCGCGATATGGATTCCGCCTTGCTATAAAGGTCAGAGCTCGAATGATGTAGGTTATGGTGCTTACGATCTGTACGACTTAGGTGAATTTTATCAAAAAGGTACAGTGCGGACTAAATACGGAACTTTGGAGGAATTACAAGAAACAATTACTGCTCTACAGGAGAACGGCATTCAAGTTTATGCTGATACCGTGTTGAATCATAAAGCAGGTGCTGATCAAACGGAGCTATTCAGGATAGTAGAAGTAGATCCGGAAGAACGCGAAACAGAAATTTCTGAACCATATGATATTGAAGGTTGGACGAAGTTTGTCTTTCCGGGACGGGCCGGAGAATATTCTCAATTTGAGTGGTATCATCAACATTTTACAGCGGTTGATTTTGATCAAAGAACCGGAAATAAGGGTATTTTTAAAATTCTCGGTGAAATCGAGGGGGAATTAAAAGATTTTTCAGAAAATGTTAATGGCGAAGAAAAAGGTAATTACGATTATTTGATGCATGCCGATGTGGATTATAATAATCCAGATGTGATTGAAGAAATCAAACGTTGGGGTTCTTGGTTTGTTAAAAAATTGAATTTGGACGGTTTGCGTTTAGATGCTTTGAAACATATTGATTTAGAGTTTATTAATGATTGGACCAATCATGTCAGGCAAGAAAGCGGTCGTGAGTTATATGTAGTCGGTGAATATTGGAACGGTGACTATGATGTTTTGCGTGAAGTTTTGGACAAAGTAGGAGAGAGATTGGCATTGTTTGACGTACCTTTGCATTTTCGTTTTTTTGATGCTGCAAAGCAGGGACAGAAATATGATTTGAGCAGAATTTTTGACAAAACTTTGGTTAATGATGACCCGGATCATGTGATGACTTTTGTCGATAATCATGATTCTCAATTAGGACAATCCCTGGAATCTTGGGTTGATGATTGGTTTAAACCTTTAGCTTATGCATTGATTCTATTGCGCAAAAACGGATACCCTTGTCTGTTTTACGGTGATTATTACGGCTGTGGCGGTGAAAATCCGGTGGAAAGCAAACGAGCAATGCTTGATCCTTTACTGCAAGCAAGAAAAAATTATGCTTATGGTGAGCAAATTGACTATTTCGATCACCCGAACTGTATTGCTTTTCAAAGAATGGGTGACCCGGAAATTCCTGATTCGGGCCTATTATGTATTATAAGTAACGGCGAAGCAGGCTATAAAGATGTAACCTTTAATCAAGAGTTTGCCGGCAGAGTTTTTTATGACATTACCGGCAACAGGGAAGAAATGATTACTTTGGATGAGCAAGGACAAGGTCGTTTCTTCTGTGACGGAAGTTCAGTTTCTGTTTGGGTACCGCAACCGCAAAAACAATAACCGACTCGGAAGGAGAATTAATAAAATGAAAAAGATCAAATTATTTATGTTTGATTCATGTCCGTATTGCCAATTGGCCTTAAAGCATTTGACAGAATTACAAAGTCAAGACAAGTACAGAGATCTTGAAATTGAAATGATTAACGAACGCAAACAACCGAAAATTGCTGATCAATATGACTATTATTATGTTCCGACATTTTATGTAGAAGAAGAAAAAATCCATGAAGGTCATGCCGCAAAGGAAGATGTTCAACGTGTTCTGGATTTAGCATTGAGATAAAATAATTGGTTGCCAAATTCAATCAAACATATATTTTGAAATTCAATCGAATATATTCTAGAGATATCATAGCCATAATAATATGATTACTGCAATCAGCAGTGAAGGTCTGACAGATGTTGAACGTGGCGAAAGTATGGAAACTTTTTGCGTAATTTCAGTTGCACCAATTGCTGAATGGTTTAGTCAAATTTTTAGATGATTTAATTAGTAATTATTTAGCTATCCCCAATAATATAACAAAATAAACGACATTACCTTTGGATATTTGTGAATCCCAAAATCCTGACAGGGATGGAGAGAGGGTTTATCATGTTGAAAGAGTCTGTAAATTTGTAATTAGAAGAAAATTTCTCACAAAATAGCTAGAAAAAACTTAAATGATGTTATTAGTATCATTTAATATTTCCATTTGTTTTTTATAGGCATCGGAATAATTAAGACTCCACACGATTAATGATTTGAAAACAGGAAGTAGAGAGCAACCTATCTTAGTTAATGAATACTCTACTCGTGGTACAGCTTCATCATAAGATATTCTATATACTATACCCAATTTCTCTAGTTCGCGCAGATTTTCCGATAATACTTTATTGGAAATATTGTCTATTTCGTATAATAATTCACCAAATCTTCGCTTACCGTTAAATAAATGAGTAATAATTAGAAATTTCCATTTGTCACCTGAAATTCTACGTATTATATCAAAGCTAGAAATCATATCTTGACCAATGTCTATCATATACTACACCTATCATCATACTATCAAGAGAATAATAGAAATTTAAATGCTGTTGCAATAGTTTTACCTTATTAATAAATATTAACATAAACAACATACAATTCAAACTACATTAAAAATGTCAAGTAATGCACTGAATAGTGGTTACGTTAAAGTAACTACTGTACAAAATAATTTGCAAATGTTATATTATTTTTGTGCAAAACGCTCAAATGTGAAATATCGATCAATAAATTGCCAGCGTAGAGGATAAAATATATGATTCCAATTTTATTAATTTCTCATGGTTCGTTTGCAGCATCAATGATAGAAAGTGCAGAAATGATTTTAGGAAAAAAATCAGATTTATATCTGTGTTCTATTTCTCAAGATGAAAGTCCAAGTGAGTTCGCAAAAAAAATTATACCTTTGATTGAAAGGCTGTCTGATAAAAATGATTTAATTGTTTTAAGTGATTTTCCGTTAAGCACACCATTTAATCAACTGGTTTCATTAAGTAGAAAACATCGTTTTTTTCATTTAACGGGTATAAATATGCCACTGTTACTGTACCTGCTAAATAATAGAGAAGAATACGTAGATTGTGAATTGCTGTGTCAAAAAGCTTTAGCAGCGGGATCTGAGCAAATGTTTGATGTGTGTGAATTTATAAAAGAATTTGTCCAAGACTAGTATCGAGGTAAGCATGATAAATATTGTATTAGCTAGAGTTGATGATAGATTGATTCACGGACAAATTGTTAATGAGTGGATTGCTTCGGTAAATCCAACCCACTTGGTGGTTATAGACAATGAGTTGGTTAATGATAAATTCATGTCCAACGTATATAAGGCTCTTCTTCCTATATGGCTTGAATCTTGCATTCTACCGGAGAATAAAGCAGTAGAATATTTGAAAAATCTGGATGATAAGGGTGTAAGAATTTTTATAATTGCAAGAACTTCAAGAGTGTTTGAAAAATTAGTTGCTGCAGGAATAGCAATTAAAGAAATTACTTTTGCTGACAAAATGTATTTTAACAACAAAATTGAGATACCGGAAATAGATAAAAAAAGCATGAAAAACTTGTTAAACTTTGGTGTAGTCTTAGTTGCGATTCATCATCCTGACGATGAATCGCAAATCATAAAAGAAAAAATCGAAGATTATGATCAGGGATAAACACTTTATTTGAGTAATAGGTATATCAAGATATAAGAAAAAATCAACTTTTATTTAATTAGTTTTTGATTTTTTAAATTCTTTAATAAGAGGATGTCATGTATGTATAAAATAATCTTATTTACACATGGAAAACTTGGAGATGGTTTATTAGATACAGCAGAAATGGTCAGTGGAACTATAAAAGATGTTGATCATATTAGATTATTACCCGGAGACGATCCCGATGATAAATTTGAATTTGTCAAAAAAACACTGGACCGTTATTCGAAAGAACAAACACCGGTCTTGGTTTTTACGGATATTTTTTTCGGGACTCCTTTCAATCTAATGTTAAAACTTAGTCAAGATTATGAATTTGCACATATTACAGGTGTAAATCTTCCGATGTTGATTGAAGCACTAAGTTATCGTAATGAAGCAAATTCAGTATTAACTGACTTAATCTCATATTTTATAGAAATTGGAAAAAACGGCATTGTTGATTGTAATAAAATAGCATAATTTATTACCGGAATCGGAGGAGAGTATGAGAAATATTTTAGTTGCACGAGTAGATGACAGATTAATTCATGGTCAAGTGATGACTGCTTGGGTTAAAAGTTATCCAATCAATCATATTTTGATAATAGACGATGAATTGGAAAAAAACAAACTTCTTGTAAATGTTTATAAAGCTGCAGTTCCTACAAGTATTAAATTGAGTGTAAGTAATATAAACGATGGAATCAGTTTTCTTAAGGGGGATTCACCAATTGGAGAAAATTTGCTGATTCTAGCAAAAGTTCCGGAAGTATTTTTATTGCTCTTGGAAAATGATATTTACTTTGAAAAATTAGTGGTAGGTGGTATGGGGGCAAAAGCAGGGAGAAAAAAATTAATACGAAATCTTTCTGCAAGTCTTGATGAAATTGAATGTCTCAAAAAAATCGAAAAGAAAAATGTGAAAACAATTTATCAAATGGTTCCTGCTGATAAAGAAATAAGATTAGCAGATTATTTTTGATCCGAATAAATGAAAGGAGGTTTTATTTTTGGATATTTATAAATCATTTAGTGAAGATGAATTTAAGTTGCACATAACAAAATTACAAAAAAGTATGCAAGATACTTCGATCGATTTACTGATGTTAACTAGTACGGGCAGTATATTTTATGCTTCCGGATATAGATCATGGTATTTATCAAGTTTATTTCGTCCGGTATTTGTTTTAGTACCGAAAATTGGTGATCCTGCCATAGTTTTAAGATATTTGGAGAAAAGCACGGTTTTGAATTGCAGTTGGATAAAAGCCATATACTGTGCCGGATCTGCTTCACGAAATTACGGGAAGTTGGATTGTTCGGATTATATTGAAGGTATTTCAAAATTTATCAAGACGCTTGATTTTGAAGTCAAGACAGTAGGATATGAAGGCGGAAATGGTTTAAGTTTTCAATGGCCTCTTCAAATTTTAGATGACATTCGCAAATGCATGGAAAAAATAGCAATTATTGATGGTTCTCTAACGATCATGAAAGCCAGAATGATTAAAACTCCTTGGGAAATAGAGCGAATCAGAACAGCGGGATATATTACAGAAAGAGCAATTTCAGATAGCTTTAAGGATATTATGCCCGGCTACTCAACAGAAAAAGATTTAGCGGCTGGAATTGCGTCAAGAATGTGTGCAAATGGTATAGACAATATTTCATACCTTACTGTGAATAGCGGAACAAAAAAATTGTCTACATTTAATAGTTATGCTACCTCGCGTGTGATTCAACCTAAAGACTTGGTATTAGTTGATATTAGCGGACACATTGATGGCTACGCATCAGATCTTACACGTACATTTTATGCAGGTTATGAATTGCCAAACGAATATTTGGAAATGTCAGAATTGGCACAGGGATCAATCGTGACAGGATTTAATAAGATGAAACCGGGTATGACTGTTTCAGAATTAAACAATGTAATTGAAGATTATTTACTTAAGTCTAAATATGGAGAATATGTTGTTCATTCAAGTGGTCATTCCATCGGATTGAATGTTGTTGAATACCCGATGTTAGAAGCAAATGGAACTGAAGTAATTGAATCCGGCATGGTTTTTGCTTTGGAAAACGGAATTTACCCATATGACAAAAGCATTGGAGCTGAGTCCATTTATTTATCTTTTAGACTAGAGGATGAAGCTTTAGTAGGCGAGAATGGCTCAGAGTGGCTGTCTGGACCCGGCAAAGCGATATATTCTTTTGCTGATTTTGTATAGGTTTGTTGTTGAGATGTAAAAACATTATGAAAGAGAGGTTTTTAGATGTATATTATTCAATCTTTGCTGTTGGCAATCACTGCTAATTTAGCATGTGGACGAGTATGGAGTCCCATTACTTGGCCTTTTTGTTATCCGCTTATAAATGGAACAATAGTAGGGTTTATATTGGGAGATCCGCTTACGGGTTTACTCGCAGGAGCGACCATTAATTTAGCGTATATAGGATGGATTTCTGCCGGTGGTACAATGCCTTCAAATATAGGGATAGCTGGTGTATACGGCACTGCGATTACAATTTTGGCAAAGGCTGACCCTAGTATAGCAATTACTTTTGCACTTCCTATTGGTTTATTAGGAGTATTGTTGTTTCAGCTTCAAATGACGATCAATTCAATATGGGTACATAGGCTTGACCGTAATGCGGAAAAAGCCGAACTGAACAAAGTCTGGATTAATGCTGCTTTACTGCCGCAATTAACAAATTTATTGATTAACGGAACACCTGCTTTCATTTTGTTAGCTGTTGGAGGAGATACCTTTAGTAACATGATGCAAAACATACCGGAATCTGTAGTCGGCGCTCTGACTGTGACAGGAGGAATGTTGCCGGCTTTGGGAGTAGCTATGTTGTTAAATTATTTGGGAAAGAAACATCTCTTACCTTATTTCTTTATCGGATTTTTTGCGTCGACTTATTTAAATTTGAATTTAATGGCTTTATCAATTTTGGGTGCATGCATTGCTGTTTTATATTACTTTAGACAGCGTACAGAATCTGAAGAGTCATTCTCTGAAGATCATGTTGAAGAAGAAATTATTCTCAAGAAAAAATTAACTAAAAGTGATTTACGTAAACATTGGCTGGTTGGTTTAGGTGCAGAAATTGGATACAATTATGAACGTATGCAAGCATCTGGTAATTTGTTGGCTATGGTTCCAATCATTCGTCGTCTATACACAGAACCTGAAGATATTAGTGCCGCGATGAAAAGGTATTTAGTATTCTTTAATACGGAACCCTCATTTGTAGGTAATATCATTCCCGGTATTTGTGCCTCTTTGGAAGAGAAAAAAGCGAATGGTGCCGATATTTCAGATGAAATGATTAATGGATTACGTACAGGATTAATGGGGCCCTTAGCCGGTGTAGGTGATAGTCTGGCCGGTGGAATTATATATCCCATAGGTATTTCAATCGGTTGTTCTCTAGCGCTAGAAAATCATAGTTTTTTGGGTCCCATATTTTTCTTTATTCTGTTTACGGGGATAATGCTTGTTTTAGGTAATTTCTTATATAGAATGGGATATAAACAAGGAGGATCTTCAATTATGAATATCCTCGGTGAAGGAAAATACTCGATAACAAAGCTAACTGATGCATTTAGTATTTTAGGTTTGATTGTTATTGGAGCTATAGGTTCAAATAATGTTATTGTAAACACACCTTTAGTATTTAATATTGGGCAAACATCTGTCATATTACAAGATGTACTTAACGGTTTAATTCCTAATTTGTTGCCAATAACATTAATATTTGGTGTCTCTAGCCTTTTAAGGAATAAAATAAATGCAACAATTGTTGTTGTTATTTTAGCTGCGTTGGCTTTTGTTGGTTATTATCTTGGTATATTTGGTGTTATGTAATTGATAGTAATTTAGAACATATAATAATTAGAATAAAAATAATCTACTACTTAGTGCTGATTTCATATCAGCACTTTTAATGTACGCCCGATATGTTTTATTACTAAGAGGTGAAAGTCCTCTATACGCCTGGCAGTAGGAAGTATTAGCAAAAGGCAAGGGTGTCCATCGTGAGGTGGAATCTGAAGGAAGCTGGTTCTGCTTGTGCTGCAATCGGCGGTTACTGATTGAATCAAATATCCTGTAGCTTGCAGTTTCTTGATTGCATGCCAAATTGTATTGCGGCTGACTTTTGCTTGTTGTGCCAAATGCTGCAGGAAATTCATTTATCAGTATTAGATTCTAATTTATGTAAAACTAATATTTCAGTATTGTTTTTATTTTTTTGCTCAGTAAGATTATCAATATTTTTGTTCTCAAATTTTAGTTGATTCAAATACGCTTTCCAGTTTTTTTGAAATTTTATTCAAAAATTGACCTCAAAATAGCTTTTTTTAATTGATAAGCAAATCTGTTTTTTATTAGTAACGAATTATATTACTAAGTTTATTTTATTTTACAACTCGCCCACAAAACTAAATAGAAAATTTTTGCTTGCAATTTGAATTGTTTAGCAGTAACATCAGAACAGTGAATGTTGAAAATCCTTTAATCAGTCCCGTGAGTCTGAAAGGGTGAGTAGCAAAAGATTAGGAAACTGTTTGGTTTTCCGCCTTTTTTCTTGCCCTTGTACGGAGGGTTTTTTTATGTGAAAAATCAGAACTGACTTTTTTGCATAATTTTAGTTGATTATACAATTTACAGAAATACTGTTTGAAAAATTATCAAACCATAAAACCAGGTACTCCAATTAAGGAAAAATAACTACAAGCGGAAAGGAAATCTATGCAATGCAAGTCAAAGCACATCTGATGGATCAAGCAACAATGGATCGGGTCATTACTCGGATCGCCCATGAGATTTTAGAATGTAATCGCGGAACTGAAGATATCTATTTAGTTGGTATTCAGCGTAGAGGAGTTCCTTTGGCAAAAAGAATTGCCGCCAGAATTAAAAAAATTGAAAATGTAACAGTCGGTGTCGGTGTCCTGGATATTACTTTTTATCGGGATGATTTGAGTTTACTTGCGAGGAATCCGATTGTCAACGCTACGCAAATTGATATTAATATTTACGGTGCCAAGATAATTTTGGTAGACGACGTATTATATACAGGACGAACGGTAAGAGCCGCGATTGAAGCAATTTTTGATATGGGACGCCCGAACAGTATTCAATTAGCAGTCCTGATTGATCGGGGGCATCGGGAATTACCGTTTAGACCGGATTATGTCGGTAAAAATGTACCTACTTCCCGTTCGGAAATGATTGATGTCCAAGTTAAAGAGATTGACGGTAAAGATCAGGTGCTCCTCCTGGGACCTGAAGTTCGCATTGATCTCAACCACTGATGATACGGTTTTATACCGTATTTTTTATTAGAAAGGAAAATCTATATGCATCTTAAATCAAAAGATCTGCTCGGGATAGAACAATTGAGTTCCAAAGAGATATGCCTGATCTTAGATACTGCAACAACAATGAAACGGGTGTTATCTCAACCGACAAAAAAGACTTCGCATCTACAGGGAAAATCCGTTGTCAATTTATTTTTTGAGAATTCTACCAGAACACGGATGTCTTTTGAAATGGCAGCAAAATATATGGGTGCTGCATCAATCAACATTTCTTCATCCGGCAGTTCAGTTAATAAAGGAGAGACTTTACTTGATACGGCAGTAACAATCGACATGATGGCAACCGATTTCCTGGTTATGCGCCATCGGGAATCCGGAGCAGCCGAGTTCTTGGCAAAAAGAGTCAATGCTTCCGTAATCAATGCCGGTGACGGTATGCATGAGCATCCGACCCAGGCTCTGCTCGATGTTTTTACGATGCGGGATAAACTTGGACATTTGGATAAATTAAAGGTTGCAATCATCGGAGATTGTCTGCACAGCAGAGTATTCAGAAGTAATTTATTAGCATTGACCAAACTCGGTTCAGAGGTCTGGGTTTCAGGTCCGGCAAGTTTGATGCCGCTTGATGTTGAAAGCACGGGTGCCCGGTACACAAAACATGTTGAAGAAGCCATTCAGGATGCCGATGTAGTTATGAGTTTGCGAATTCAACTTGAACGTATAGAAAAAGGACTTTTTCCGTCAGTTAATGAATATTTCCGTTATTACGGTCTGGACGATAAAAAAATAAAATTAGCAAAGAAAAATGCTTTGGTTATGCATCCCGGTCCTGCAAATAGAGGTGTGGAGATTAATTCCGCCTTATATGAAAGCGACCGGTCGGTTATTTCCGAGCAGGTTACAAACGGTGTAGCTGTGAGAATGGCTGTACTTTATTTATTAAGTCTAAGGAGAAACATCTATGAACGCGAGAATTTATAATGCAAAATTGATTTTCCCAAGGGAAATCTCTACTGTTCAAAGCAATATCCAAAACATAAATCAGGAATTATCTGAAATTTTTATCAAAGACGGCTGTTTTACAGAAGCTTATGACGGACCTTTTGATTATGAAATTGATGCCGAAGGCATGGTTGTATTTCCCGGCTTGATTGATGTACATGTTCACTTACGGGAACCGGGTTTTGAATATAAAGAAGATATTGCAAGCGGAACCAGAGCCGCAGCCGTCGGCGGCTTTACATCTGTTGCTTGTATGCCGAATACAAATCCGATTTGTGATAATGCCGCTGTTGTCGGATTTATCAAGGAAAGAGCGGCAGAGGTCGGTATAGTTAACGTATGGCCGATCGGTGCCGTAACAAAAGAACAAAAAGGTGAACAACTTGCCGAGATTGGTTTGATGAAAGAAGCCGGTATAGTTGCACTTTCCGATGACGGTGCCTCCGTTAAAACGGCGGATATGATGCGTAAAGCAATGGTGTATGCAGCGGATTTTGATTTAACGATCATTGATCATTGCGAAGATCCCACTATTTCAAACGGTGGAATTATGAACGAGGGTTTAGCCTCAACCCAAATGGGAGTTCCCGGTTCGCCTTCAATTGCGGAAGATATTATTGTTATGCGTGATATTCTGCTGGCGGATTATCTGGATTTGCCTGTTCATATAGCTCATGTCAGCACTAAACGCAGTGTTCAACAAATTAGAGCAGCTAAAGCCCGAGGGATCAAGGTTACAGCCGAAACCTGTCCGCAATATTTTATTTTTACCGATGATGATTGTCGCGGTTACAATACATTGTTCCGTGCTTATCCTCCGATGCGCAGACCGGAAGATATTGCAGCGATTATCGTAGGACTTCAAGACGGCACCTTGGATATGATTGCTACTGACCATGCACCTCATCATGAAGATGAAAAAGACATTGAATTTTGTCTGGCCAAAAACGGCATGAGCGGATTGGAAACAGCATTTAGTGCTTCATATACTTATTTAGTGAAACCGGGATATTTACAGCTTGAAGATTTAGCTCGCCTATTTTGTTCGGCGCCCGAACGCTTAATCAAAGTCGGACGAGGATCTTTTGCTAACGGAGCACCGGCTGATCTCACGCTGATTGATCTTGAGCAATCATGGGAAGTCGACCGTTTTAAAATGGTTTCTAAAGGGAAAAATTCTGCTTTTCATGGTATGACCTTAAACAGTAAAGTCAAATATACAATAGTCGACGGCAAGATAGTTTATCATGATATTTGAAATAAATAACTGAAAGGCAAGACTAATGCTTAGTTTTAGTGAAAAATTAACAATTGCGATTAAAAGCAAAAACAATCCGACAGTGATGGGTTTAGATCCGAAATTAGAATATATTCCTGTGAGCTTATTGCAAAAATGGCGTGCAGAGTTTAGCAATGATGAAAAATATATCGAAGAAGCCTTAGTGCGTTTTAACAGTGCTTTAATTGATGCGGTTTACGATATTATTCCGGCAGTTAAGCCTCAAGCCGCTTACTATGAAATGTATGGTTTGCCCGGAATGAAAGCTTTGGCTCGTACGATAGATTTAGCTAAAGCTAAAAACATGTTGGTGATTTTGGACGGCAAGCGTAACGATATAGGCAGTACAGCTTCTGCATATGCCGCTGCCTGGCTGGGTCAGACGCAACTTGGAGAAAGTGAGCGTGCTTTTTGGAATGCTGATGCTTTGACAGTTAATGCTTATCTCGGAATTGACGGAATTCAACCGTTTATTGATGTTGCGGAAAAAAACGGTAAAGGCATTTTTATTTTGGTACGGACTTCCAATCCATCGGCGGCAGATTTTCAAGATTTGGAATTGACCGGCGGGAGAAAAGTATATGAAGTTGTAGCTGAAACTTTAACCGAATGGTCAAAAAATCATCTGGGTCCGGACGGATATTCTCCGCTTGGTGCAGTAGTCGGTGCAACTTGGCCGGAACAGGCGGTAAAAATGCGTCAGGTGTTGCAACATTCCTGGATTTTAGTTCCCGGATACGGTGCGCAAGGCGGAACGGCAGCCGATTGTGCAAAACAATTTAAAGCAGACGGAACAGGTGCAATTGTAAATGCCTCTCGTTCATTAATGTGCGCTTATAAACAACAAACAAAACTTCCGCCGGAAGAATTTGCGGAAGCGACCAGGCGTGAAGCACTTAGAATGCGTGATGATTTAATCCAGGCACTTAGAGAGAGGGACAATTAGATGCCCAAAGATGACAAAATAAAAAAAGTTATGGTTATCGGCTCCGGTCCGATTATCATTGGACAAGCTGCGGAATTTGATTATGCAGGAACTCAGGCTTGTCGAACTTTGAAACAGGAAAATGTCGAAACTGTTTTAATCAACAGTAATCCGGCAACGATTATGACGGATCGGGACATGGCTGCTCAGGTTTATTTGGAACCTTTGCAAGTCGATGTCATTCAAAATATTTTATTACGTGAAAAGTGTGATGCACTATTGGCATCATTGGGAGGCCAAACTGCGATTAATCTGGCGATGGAACTTTCCGAGTCGGGTTTTTTAACTGAACATAAAATCAAGCTTTTAGGAACTCAGGCGGCAGGTATTAAAAAAGGCGAAGATCGTGAAGAATTTAGAGATGCGATGCTCAAAATTAACGTACCCTGCATACCCTCCGGTATTGCGCATAATCTTGATGAATGTGCAGAACTGGCTGAAGAAATTGGTTATCCGGTTATCGTTCGACCTGCTTTTACTTTGGGAGGCACAGGGGGCGGTATTGCTGCCAATCTTGAAGAGCTGCGTGAAATTGCCGCAACCGGTTTGGAAGTGTCGCGAGTTCAGCAAGTATTAATTGAAAAAGCGATTGCCGGTTGGAAAGAAATCGAATATGAAGTTATTCGTGATGCCAGCGGGTATGCAATTACTGTGTGCTCAATGGAAAATTTTGATCCGGTAGGAGTCCACACCGGTGATTCAATAGTTATGGCACCGGCTTTGACTTTGAATCCTCAAGAATATAATATGTTGCGTAATGCTGCCTTGCGAATTGTCGAGGAATTGCAAATTGAAGGTGGCTGTAATGTTCAATTTGCTCTACATCCTGACAACGGAGAATACGCGGTAATTGAAGTAAATCCGCGACTTTCCCGTTCGTCTGCTCTGGCCTCGAAAGCAACCGGTTATCCGATTGCCAAGGTTGCAACAAAAATTGCCCTGGGCTATACCCTGCATGAAATCCGTAACGAGTATACCGGCAAAGCCTGGGCAGCGACAGAACCTGTTATTGATTATGTGGTTACCAAAATTCCGAAATGGCCGTTTGATAAATTTGTTCATGCCAAGCGCAACTTAGGTACGCAAATGAAGGCAACCGGTGAGATTATGGCTATAGCGAGCACAACAGAGGGATCTCTGCTCAAGGCAATACGCTCATTGGAGCAAGGTTATGTCACATTGACAAAACCGTCAATGAAGAAACTTTCAGATGCAGATTTGATGGAAATTATCTTGCAAGTCGATGATCGCCGACTATTTTATCTTGCAGAAGTGATACGTCGCGGCAAATCATTAGATGAACTTTATAACCTTACTCAAATCAGTCCGTATTTTCTCAATGTGATAAAAAATATTGTAGATCTGGAATCTGCCTTGACCAAGTTAAAAGATAACCGGCACCTGCAAGATTTGTCACTCCCGGAATTATTAGAAATCCCGGAATTAAAGCAATTAATAATTAAAGCTGCAAAATGGAGTTTTTCTGAAACGGCTTTAAGTAATTTACTGGGTATTGATCATTCATATATTCAGCAAATTGGGCAAAAAATCGGTATTAGGACAATTTACAAAACAATTGATACCGGAGCAGGTGAATCAAAAGCAGAGAGTCCTTATTATTACGGTTGTTTGGAAATAGCAGGTCATAAAGACGAATTACATTCAAATTCCGGGTTGAACTCATATCTTGAATTAAAGTCTTTGAATGACAGAAATTCTGTAGATAACGAAGTTTCAGAATATAAGGAAATTTCAGAATCTTCCTCAACAGTTGCAACTGAAAAGAGAAAAAAAATAGTAGTACTCGGATCCGGTCCGATTCGAATCGGGCAAGGCATTGAATTTGATTATTGTTCGGTTCATTGTGTGCAAGCCTTAAAAGCTGGTGGTTATGAATCGATTATTATCAACAATAATCCGGAAACAGTTTCAACCGATTTCGACACTTCAGATCGTCTGTACTTTGAACCATTGACGATTGATGATGTAGCCAGAGTTTTAGCTAAAGAGAATCCGGACGGAGTTATCTGTCAATTTGGCGGTCAAACAGCCATCAAACTAATTGAAGATGTCAGCAATTTAGGTTACACGATTCTTGGGACATCGGCTGACGATGTGGATCGAGCTGAAGATCGTGCACGATTTGATCAAGTTCTCGAGGTTTGTCAGATCCCGAGACCGCAAGCTGCATCTGTTTTTACAACAGAAGAAGCTTTGACAGCTGCTTCTGAACTGGGATACCCGGTCCTGCTCAGACCATCCTATGTTTTAGGCGGTCAGGGTATGATGATTTGTAATAATGCTCAGGCGATTGAGGAATACATGGCAATCATTAATCTTCAGACTCAGGAACATCCGATTTTGATTGACAAATATCTCAAAGGCACTGAACTGGAAGTTGATGCATTAAGTGATGGTACCAACGTTTTAATTCCCGGCATAATGGAACATTTGGAAAAAGCAGGTGTCCATTCCGGCGATTCAATTTCGATTTTTCCGGCATATATTTCGGATAAAGTTAGAGAAAAGATTGTTACCTATACCGAACGTTTAGCCAAAGAGCTAAATGTGATCGGTCTGATTAATATCCAATTTATTTTATATAACTATGAAGTCTACGTTTTGGAAGTTAATCCGCGTTCAAGCCGTACCGTACCTTACATCAGCAAAGTGACAGGTCTGCCGATAGTAGATCTTGCAACCCGTTTAATGGTTGGTATCGGTTTTGAGGAATTGGGTTTGCCAACCGGTCTTTATGCCAATTATCCCGGTGTCTATGCGATTAAAGCACCGGTATTTTCTTTTGAAAAATTACATAATGTGGATACCGTACTAGGACCTGAAATGAAAAGTACAGGTGAAGTTCTGGGTTTATCGGAGCATTATGCCGATGCGATGTATAAAGCGATTCTGGCTTCAGGTTTTAAATTTCCCGTTAAAGGCAGTGCAATTTTAATATGGGTTAGTGATGCTGATCGGGCAGAACTTCTGCCTTTAGCAGAACGTCTTTATGCTTTGGGTTTTGACTTTTATGCAACGGGCGAAACTGCGAATTATCTGAACAGGCACGGACTTCCCACCAGTGTAGTAAAATATTCCGACACGAACGGTCGCGATATTAAATCGTTTATTCGCAGCGGTAAAGTGAAATTGTTTATCAATACCGTAAAATCGGGTGAAACCAAAGGTCTGGGTTTTGCTTTACGCCGCCTCTGCATTGAACATGGTATTGCAACGTTGACATCATTGGACACTTTAGTTGCCGTAACCGAATGTTTGGAAAAAGATATAGATGTTAATGATTTGACTCCCTATACGATTGCCGAATTTGCCGAAATTGTAAGACGAACCAGACATTTTAATAAACCGGTCAGCGAGATGACAATGGAAGAAATTAAAACAATGCGCAATAAATTAGATAAGAATAATATTGAGTTATAAATAAAACAAAATCATAAAAGCGCAAAAACATAAAAATGTAAAAAGGAATTATGATTTAGAATAAAACTAGATAAATTGTTTTTGCTAAAAGGGATTGTAATTTGGAAAAACTTTGAAACATTTTAATTTTGTTGCTGTTTTAATAATTTCCGGGAGTATGAACAAATGAAAAAAATTGAGCATGATTGTATTTTGATTAAGAAAACATTTCTCAATCAGGATAATATTTTGTTAACTTTTCAGTCACAAATTATTTCTGATACGGCCCAACCGGGTCAGTTTGTGGCGATCAAGGGACCGGCCTTTTTACGCAGACCCTTCGGAATTGCACAAGTTGACCGGTCGTCAGGAACTTTTTCTTTAGGTATTCGGAAAAAAGCTGCGGGAACAGCCGCGTTTTTTAATACGAAAATTAGTGATAATTATTCGGTACTGGGGCCTTTAGGGCATGGTTTTGAACTTGACGGTTTAGAAACATTATTTATTATCGGCGGCGGAACGGGTATTTATCCGTTGCTTTTTCTGCTGGAAACTGCACGTGAAAAAGGAATTACAACTTATATTGCAACCGGTTTTCGTTCAAGTACCGATGTTTTATTGGCCGAAGAAATGAACAGACTGGCCGATGGTTTTTGCCTTGCTACGGAAGACGGTTCAACCGGTATCAAAGGATTTGCTCAAAATGCTTTGGAAAAACTCTGGTTGGATTTTTGCAATAATTATCGCAGAGATTTTGATAATTCGAAGTCTGATGACGACAAAGATCTTGTAGAACATTCTTTTGAAAAATCGAAAACAGCCTTATTCTGTTGCGGACCACATCCGATGATGCAAAAAGCTGCAATGTGGGCAAAACAAATCGGTTTACAATGTCAGGTCTCTTTGGAAGAGCGGATGGCATGCGGGATCGGAATTTGCCGAACCTGTGCTGTAGCTGTTAAACGTGAACCGGATGCCGAAGTGATTAAAACGGATGCGGGAGCGATTAAGAATGAAATAGATACAGTAGTGGTCAGACAAGAACCGGAATTTGACTATGATCGTTGTTGTGTAGAAGGTCCGGTATTCCCGGCGGAGGTAGTTGAATGGTAGATTTAAGTGTAAAAGTCGCGGATTTGACTTTGAAGAATCCAATAATTGCTGCATCCGGCACTTTCGGTTTCGGTCAGGAAATGGCCGAGTTTTTCGATATTTCTGCTCTTGGCGCTATTTCAACCAAAGGCTTTACGCGTCTGCCGCGCAAAGGTAATCCGGCACCGCGAGTCGCAGAGTGTGACTGTGGAATGTTGAATGCTGTCGGACTGCAAAATCCCGGCCTGGAAGTTGTTCTGCAAAAAGAACTTCCGTTTATGCGTTCGGCCAATGCGACGATTATTGCAAATATTGCCGGCGATACTGCGGAAGACTATATCTATATTACTGAACGGCTGGCACAAGAAAATATCGCAGCAATTGAACTGAATTTTTCCTGTCCCAATGTCAAAGAAGGTTGCATTACATTCGGCTCCGATCCCCAAATTATAGAATCGCTCACAGCGGAATGTGTAAAACGCAGTCCTCATCCGATTTGGGTAAAATTAACACCGAACGTTACCTCAATTTCCGATATGGCAAAAGCTGCTGAACAAGGCGGGGCCACAGCTGTAAGTTTAATTAATACTTTGTTAGGCATGATAATTGACATCGAAACCAGAAGACCGATTTTGCATAATAATACCGGCGGTTATTCCGGACCGGCTGTTAAACCGGTGGCACTACGCATGATTTCAGAAGTTTACAATTCCGTATCTATTCCGATCGTGGGATTGGGCGGCATCAGCTCAGCCGAAGACGTAGCGGCTTTCATGATTGCCGGTGCATCTGCCATCCAAATAGGAACGGGATTATTAGTTGAACCTTCATTGCCATGGAAAATTCTGGCTGAATTACCTGAGTTATGTCGAAAGCTGAAGGTTGACAGAATCTCAGAATTGACCGGAACATTAGAACTTTGGACCTAATCTGACAAAAGGAGAATTAAAAATGACATCAATTATTACCGATGCTTTATTTGCAACAGAAGCTTTGAAAGTGTGCCCTGAAAATCAGCCGTTCTGGTACACATCAGGTCTTTTCGGACCTTATTATGTCAACACCCATTTTCTGTTCGGTTCGGAAACTGAGGCCAAGATGTTGCTGCAATTTATCGAAAAAATGGCAGAACAAGAAAATCGAGAATATTTGTGTAAAGAGCTGGCTACAGTTTGCAAAGCGCAATATGAAAAATCGGAAATTTATCGTTCGGTAATTGATACCGCAGTCGCAGCTGTTAAAGATGTTACTTGCGATTTTATATCAGGCGGAGAACGCAGAGATTATTTTTTCTCAATCGAAATTGCCAGACAGCTCAACAAACCGCACCTGACCTTATTCAAAGATAATCAAGCCTGGTATTCATCCGACGCAACTGAAAAAGCAGTACGTGCGGATAACAGGCAATCTGACGATATCACAGAATGTAATATTAACTCGGAACACTCTCCGGAGAAGGTTGACTCAGACCTGAAATTGGGTCAGGCTTTACATATCGCAGACTTAATCACCGAAGCTTCAAGCTATACCAGAAATTGGATCGGCAGTGTGGCAGCAAGTGGCGGCAAAATCACAGATACTCTGGCAATCGTTGATCGTTGTCAAGGAGGTGTTGAAATTCTCGCTCAGCAAGGAATCAAAGCCACAGCACTGATTCAGATATCTCCCGCCTTATTTGCCGATGCACTGGATAAGAACTTGATCAGCAGTGCCCAAGAGAAACTTTTACTTGACTATTATGCTGATCCGCATCAATTTGTCCGCAATTTCTTAGAGGAAAACCCGCAATATTTAGACCAACAAGCCAAACTGGATCCGAAAACCGCGGAACGAGTTGAACGTCTCAGAAACATGAAACTTTAGTTTTTATAAATTGCCTTAAAATTTAAATTAGCACACAAAACTATAGTAACTTTCTTTTTTAAAAATCTATTGCCTGGAAATTAAAAAAATAGATAATTATAATTAGATGATAAGAACTTGCATATTTGCGTATATGTAATATTAATTGTATACTGATTAGAAGATTAATTAGACTAAGATCTGCTCAGTGAGGATTCAAGGACATGAAAAATGTAGAGTTAAACAAAAAGGAGATATGTGAATTGCCCAAAATAATCAGAGTCGGTTTATTAGGTTTTGGAACAATCGGTAGCGGAGTATTCAAGCTTTTAAATAACGAGCGAGAATTGATTACACGTAGACTTTACAATGCAACAGGACGAAATGTAGAAATTCAAATAACAAAGGTCCTTGTTTTACCTGATGAGTATCCGCCGGAATTACCGGAAGAATTGCGGGTCACTGATTATAATGTAATTTTGGAAGATGAATCAATTGATATTATAGTGGAGCTGATTGGTGGTTTGAATCCTGCAACGGATTTTATGATGCAGGCGATGGATAAAGGCAAACACGTAGTTACGGCTAATAAATACGCAATTTTCACAGCTCAAGGTGCTTTGGAAGCCAAAGCAGATGAAACTGATGTTCATTTGCGCTATGAAGCAGCTGTTGCCGGAGCCATTCCAATTTTGCGCAGTATAACTGAAGGTTTGATCGGTGATCAGATTGAAAGTGTAGTTGGTATTCTGAACGGATCAACCAATTATATTTTAACCGGTGTTAAAAACGGCAAAACTCTTGAGCAAGCTCTGGATGAAGCTAAACAAAACGGTTATTTAGAGGCTGATCCTACAGCAGATCTGGAAGGATATGATGCGATGCACAAATTAGGTATTTTAGGATACTTAATTACCGGAAAATATCCTCCCGCTTCAAGCATTGAACGCAAAGGTATCGAAAATATTACGGCACAAGATATTGAAAAAGCTAAGCAAAATGGTCAAGCTTATAAATTAGTTGCTCGTGCAACGAAAAATGCCGATGGTGAATTTACCTACAGTGTGAAACCGGAAGCATTAAGTCAGGATCATCCGCTTTATCATACAGAAGGTGTGCTTAATACTATTTTGCTTACAAGCAAATATGCTAAAGAATTAGTTTTCACCGGGTATGGTGCCGGTTCACTTGAAACTGCTACAGCGGTTTCCGGTGATATTGTGTCAATCGCCAGAGATCTTCATATTTGTTGATTAAAAAAACGTATAAAACATTAAAATTGACATTTGGCTTATTTACTCATAGAATAAGAATACAAACAGGGGAGCTGAGCGAACTCGGCTGAGACTTACGATAAATCTCGTAGAAACCCTTAGAACCTGTTCGGATAATGCCGGCGTAGGGATTCATATAACTTTTTAAGAACCTCCAGCCGACTTGGAGGTTTTTTAATTTTGGAGGATTTATGATCAACTCATCAATTGCAATTCAAGTATTACCGAAGTTTGATCAGGGAAGTTCAGATCAGGAAATTATTCGTGTTGTAGATGCGGTAATTTCTTATATTGCTTCATTAGATGTACGATACGAAGTCGGTCCTTTTGAAACTACTGTAGAAGGTCCGTATGAAACATTAATTGAAATTATTCGGCGTTCAAATGAAATTTGTATCGAACAAGGTGCAGACCAAGTCTATACATATGTAAAAATTAATTATGCCCCAAAGAAAGCAATCTTGACGATAGATGAAAAAATTTCCAAACATAAACATTAGAATTAAAACAAAAGATAAAATTTACAAAATTAAATTGAAAATCGAGGAAATGAAAGCTTAAATGAAACAGTTATTCAATAACAAAAGAATCTCAGAAAGGTTTTACGGTATATCTTTGGTAGCAGTTTTACTGATTGTGTGGCAAGTTGTTTCGGATATCGAGCTTGTACCTTCCTTTATGTTGCCTTCACCGGTTACTGTTGTCAAAGCTTTTGTTAAAGATTTTCCTGTACTTATGGATAATCTTTCAATTACTTTGATTGCAGGTTTGCTGGGACTGACTTTTGGAGTAATTGCCGGTTTTTGTCTGGCGGTTTTGATGGATTATCGCACGGGATTGTGCAAAGCGATTTATCCGATTTTGATTTTTTCACAAACTGTACCTACGGTTGCAATAGCTCCGCTATTAGTGTTATGGATGGGATACGGTTTGGCTCCGAAGATCACGGTAATTTTTCTGGTAACTTTTTTCCCTGTGACGGTAAATTTATTGGAAAGTTTTCAGGCAGCCGACCCGGATCAGATTAGTCTTTTGCAAGCTATGGGAGCGACAAAATTTCAAATTTTTTATTATGTAAAATGGCCGGGTGCTTTGGACAGTTTTTTTGCAGCCTTAAAAGTATCAGCATCTTATTCAATTGTCGGGGCTGTAATTGCGGAATGGCTCGGAGGATCGAAAGGACTTGGAGTATATATGACACAGGTTCGAAAATCATTTGCTTATGACAAAATGTTTGCTGTGATTTTCTTAATTTCAGCCCTTAGTCTGGTTTTACTTTTTGGATTAAATATTATCCAAAATAAAGTTATGCCCTGGAAGAAATTCCAATTGGAGGAGGATACAAATAATGAAAAAAAATCTTAGTACTTTATTGGTATGTATGTTAATAGGATTACTGATTTGTTCTTGCAATCAAAGTTCTGATAGAAAAGAAAAAGATTCTTCTGATTTATCCGGTACCGATTCCGGTTTAGCTGCAGAATCATATTCGGATTCCATGGGTACTAAAGAAAACACCAAAAAAAACACAGAGATTAAAGACAATAGAGATTCAGAACATGATACAGATACAATGACTTCTGCTGATTCTACGGAAATTGAAACGGATGTTGTTTTGCCGGAATTGCAAAAGATAAATTTTGTACTTGATTGGATTCCGAATACAAATCATACTGGAATTTATGTAGCAAACGAACTTGGTTATTTTGCCAAAGAGGGTTTGGCTATAGATATTCAGAGTCCGCCGGAAGATGGAGCGGAAGCTTTGGTAGCAGCAGGTCGTGCAGATATCGGCGTATCATTTCAAGATTATTTGGCACCGGCTTTCGCCATGGAAAATCCGTTGCCGTTAACTGCGATAGCGACATTAATCAATCATAATACGTCAGGTATTGTTTCTCTTAAAGACCAAGCAATTACTTCACCGGCAAAGCTTGAGGGGCATACTTATGCAACCTGGAATTTACCGATTGAACAAGCAATACTAAAACAAGTTATGGCAGATGATCAAGGTGATTGGTCAGAAGTAGAACTTTTTCCTTCAACGGTTACCGATATTCAAGCATCTTTACAGACACAAGTTGATGCTGTCTGGATTTATTACGGTTGGGACGGTGTAGCTCTGGAGCAAACCGACCTTGAAATAAATTACTGGTACTTCAAAGATATAAATTCCGTATTTGATTATTACAGTCCGCTCTTATTTGCCAATAACAATTTCTTAGAAAAAAATCCGGATACGGCAAAGGCTTTCTTACGTGCTGTCAATAAAGGATATCAATATGCAATTGACAATCCGAAAGAGGCCGCGGAGATTTTACTTAAAGCAGCACCCGGTCTTGATCATGAGATTGTTATGGCAAGTCAAAAATGGTTAGCGGACGAATATATTGCAGATGCTCCGTATTGGGGATATATGGATGCCAAGCGCTGGGATGGCTTTTATGCCTGGCTTTGGGAAAAAGAACTGATTGATCATGAAATTCCTGCCGGAATGGGATTTACCAATGAATATTTACCGGGAAAATAAGATACTTATGGATAGATACCAAAGCGATAAAATACCAATTCTGGAAATCAAAGGAATCAGCAAAGCATTTGACGGGAAGCCTATTTTGCGCGATTTAAATTTAAAATTATTTCAGGGAGAAATAATTTCTTTGTTAGGAACGAGTGGTAGTGGCAAGACTACATTGTTTAATATTGTTGCGGGAATTCTTAAACCGGATCAAGGTGTCATTTTTTTGAAAGGTGAAGAAATTACGGGTGAAACCGGACATCTTGCTTATATGTTGCAAAAAGATTTGCTGTTACCCCATTTAACGATCTTGGATAATGTAGGACTGCCGCTGCGAATTCGCGGCAAAAGCAAGACGGAATCCAGAGCGGAAGCATTACAATTAATTCCTAAATTCGGATTAACCGGATATGAGAAACTCTACCCCGGTCAACTCTCCGGCGGAATGGCTCAACGAGCGGCTTTTCTTCGAACATATCTTTTTCATTCCGAGGTTGCTTTGTTAGATGAACCGTTTTCAGCTTTAGATGCTTTGACCAAAGATAAAGTCCAAGCCTGGTATATTGAAATGATGCAGGAATTGGAACTTTCAACTATTTTTATCACGCATGATATAGATGAAGCAATCAGGCTCTCGGACAGGGTTGTGATTTTGCAACCTCAAACTCAAAATATTCAGCAGCAAATAATTATTGATCTGCAATTACGCAAACAAAAAGACTTCACGCTTCGCACTGAATTTTTGGAATATAAAAAACAAATTCTCAAATATCTGACTGTTTAATACGGTTTACTTCATGGTAGAATATTATTGAATCCGAGTAATTGCGAGGTTTTATCATGAAGAGAATACTTATTATCTGTATTATTTTAATTAGTTTTTTATTCACTGGCTGTTCTAAAATTGATAAAGTTACCGGTGAGCTAAAAAAGATTGAGCAGGCTTTGGAACAATCTTCAAACAACAAACAAAGTGAAAAAATTACAGAAACAAATAACATAGGCTCTGATTCGTCCAGGTCGGGTAAATCCGGTAAATTATCGGACACATCTGCGCCCAAATTACCAACTTCACCTACAACATCAGCAACCACTTCGGAATCAAGATCTCCAACAACTACGAAACCAACAACTCCTACAACAACGCCGACAACTACTCCAGCAACGGTTCCGACAACCACACCGGCACCGACAACTACGCCAACGACGACTTTGCCGAAAGTAGAATACTGGAATCAGGAAAAAGCTGCTGAGTTGGCAAATTTTATGGTAACTTGGGGCAATTGGATGAATCAAAAATATTATCAGTATTGGCAAGGTAACAGTGTCGATCTATGCGGTTTAATGGTTCCGGATGATGTAATGGGCGATTCCAGAATTTGGGATATTGCCTATCTTGGTGAAACGATTACACTGAAATGGTCAAATAACGGAGTAAATAATCCGGGTGAGTATGCTCTAGTCGCAATCTATTCTGATGCGGCAACTCAACCGGCCGATGCGGATAAGCATGTGTATTTATTTACGATCAAAGATGGTGTGCCGAT
The DNA here is from genome assembly GCA_012838135.1 of Clostridiaceae bacterium. Classification (GTDB taxonomy): domain Bacteria; phylum Bacillota; class Clostridia; order Saccharofermentanales; family DTU023; genus UBA5436. Next base: position 27,131 of record DUPV01000057.1, read on the forward strand.
AGTAATGATAACCATGCAGACTCAGGGGATTGATAATCGTTTGCATTTTTATGAAACGGAAAACTATGATTTGAAGGTAGGCTTTGCTGCTATTGTTAATGACTAGCAGAATGTCAGGTTGATGTGAAAGTTAAGTTAAAATTGTACAATTAAGATAAAAGTTAAGTAATGTAAAATTAAAGTTAAGTTAAAGGTGCAATGATGAAGATTATTTTGGTCAGACATGCAAAAGCGGAACATTCATTTGGCAAAACTGATCGTGAACGGAATTTGACGCCGGAAGGTATCAGAAATTTTGCAGAAAAGGCACAAGCATTGGCAGAAAAAATTATTGGCCGGAAGAACATAGTAATTTGGTCCAGTCCGGCGAATCGAGCTCAGGAAACAGCAGATATTATTGTAGAAAACTTGCAAATTAGTCCAGAGAGGAATGTGGAACAATCAATATATTATGGTGATTTTGACGACTTGTATTCAAAATTTGCACTATTGGATGCGACCACAACTTTGATTATTGTCGGCCATCAACCCAGTCTCAGTTATTGGTCAAGTTACTTGAGCGGGAATTTGGTTCCGTACAGCACCGGCGATATGGCTTGTTTTGATGTGATTAATCTTGATCCGTTAGATGCGGAATTAATTTGGACAATATCCTGAAACAAAGAGAACAATTATAGATTGTGCTGACTTAAAAATTAATAAAATATGCAGATAATCCGAGCAAGAGCCTTTTAAAGTAAGAACTAAGTTTAAGTAAAAGTTGTGAAATCCAAAACATTATTAGAGGAGGTTTCCGATGAATGATAGTAAAAACTTTGGAATTTTGAAAGCATATGCCGTACCTCATCCGCCGATTGTCTTGCCTGAAATAGGCGGGGGCAGAGAATCTGAAATCGAAGCTACGACAATCGCCCTGAAAAGAGTTGCTCGGGAAATTGCTGAGCTGGCTCCTGACACAATTATACTGTCTTCACCGCATGCACCGCTATATCGCGATGCATTTTTTATATCTTTTTCGGAGATTGATCAAGGTGATATGGGTCATTTTGGATTTCCTGCTGTTGGTGAAACATTAAATAATGATTTGGAATTAGCGGAGTTAATTTTGGAAAAAGCTGACCGCAAGAATATCCCGATGTTTGCCGATGATCGAGATAATCGACTGGATCACGGCAGTCTGGTACCGTTACGCTTTATTTGCAGTCAATATGAAGAATTCAAATTCTTACGTTTAGGATTGTCCGGATTTTCCGCTGAAATACATTATGGATTAGGTCAAATAATTGCCGAATCAGTCAAAATTTTAAAGCGGCGAGCTGTTTTTATTGGATCGGGCGATTTATCCCATGTTCTGAAATATGATGGACCATATGGATTTAAACCGGAAGGTCCGAAATTTGACCAAGCTGTAACCGATATTTTGGCCAGAGCTGCTTTTGATGAATTATTAACCATGCCGAAAAGTTTAACTGAACCGGCAGCTCAATGCGGATTGCCATCTTTTCAGATTATGGCAGGAACTTTTGACGGAAAAAATGTTGCGGCTGAACTTTTATCATATGAGGGAACTTTCGGTGTAGGTTATGCTGTTTTGGAATTTGAACCGTTGGATGATAATTCACAGCGTAAGTTTCTCGATTTATCTGCAGACGAACAAAAAGAGACCGGATCAGATTCCAAGCCGCAGAATGAACGAAATTCTGAAACAAGCAATGCATCAAGCGGTACACAAAATGATAAACAAAAAGAATCAGCGGCAGTACCGGAAGAGAATCCTTATGTTTCTTTAGCTCGCTATACAATTGAAGAATATATAACCAAAGGAATCCGACCTGATTTGTTCGATGATTTACCGGCTGAAATGACGCAAAAGCGTGCGGCGACTTTCGTCTCTTTACATAAAAACGGACGGTTGCGCGGCTGTATCGGTACTTTAGAACCGTATCAGGATTCGCTTGCTGCAGAAATACAACATAATGCGATTTCTGCTGCCACCGGTGACCCGAGATTTAGTCCGGTGCGAGCTAATGAGTTACAAGATCTCGAAATCAGTGTTGATGTACTTTCACCGGCTGAGAAAATCAATAATATCAGTGATTTAGATCCGAAGCGTTATGGAGTAATTGTCAGTTCGGGTTCAAGGCGCGGCGTTTTGCTGCCTGATTTGGAAGGTGTTGATACTGCAGAAGAACAAGTGGCAATAGCCAGACAAAAAGCCGGTATCGGAGCAGATGAAAAATATCAATTGAAGCGTTTTGAGGTTATCCGCTACGAATAAGCAGGCGGCTCCAAACTACATTTGTATGTTGTGCAATAAAGCTTTAGGATTTGAGGTTATTCAATATGAATCATCGTGTAACTTGTCAGTTGTGTCCGCATTATTGCAAATTAAATGAAGGACAAATCGGTTTTTGCGGTGCCAGACAGGCCAAGTCAGGTAAGATTATTCCTTTAAATTATGGCAAAATCACAGCTTTGGCCTTGGATCCGATTGAGAAGAAACCTCTGGCATATTTTTTCCCGGGCAGTATGATTTTGTCAGTCGGAAGTTTTGGCTGCAATATGTCATGTCCTTTTTGTCAAAATTATCATATTGCAACGAGTAAAAAAGAGCAGGTACGAATTCGGGATATTACTCCGGAACAATTAATTGAATTGGCACAAGTTGAAAAGAAAAGGGGCAATATCGGAATTGCTTTTACTTATAATGAACCGTTGATTGCTTTTGATTTTATTTTAGATACGGCAAAATTGGCGGAAACTGAAGATTTGGAAATTGTGATTGTCAGTAACGGGCAAATTAATGAACCGTATCTTAAACAATTGTTGCCTTATGTTTCGGCTTGGAATATTGATTTGAAAAGTTTTTCTGAAACAGGTTATCGCAAACTGGGTGGAGATCTGAATACTGTATTGAAAACAATTGAACTGATACAAGCCGCAGCCCATGTTGAAATTACAACCTTGGTTGTTCCGGGAATTTCTGATGATCAGGAAGAAATGAGAGCACAGGCTGAATATTTGGCTTCTCTTGATCCGAATATGCCATTGCATTTGAGCAGATATTTTCCTTGCTATAAATATACTGAACCGGCTACAGACAAAATGAAAATCAGAGAACTGAAACAAATCGCCGAGCAATACTTGAATCGAGTCAGATTAGGTAATATGTAGAGTGGTCTATATATAACTATCCGGCTTTCTCTCACTACTCGTTTACGGTTAAACCGCTCTGTTTTTGTGATTGGATATCCATATACCGGCTGTTTAATTTGGCATTGTTTTTTAGCTCTACAAGTTTACCACCCATTTCAAGACACCTTTACACTATTCATTTTTAGACGTCTTAAGCCATCCGGTTTCAGAGAGTCTAACTGTGTTGTGCTTCGGTAGCCAGACGCCGATAGCTTTGACGCTTACGTTTAACCAGTTTACTACCCCATTCAAGATACCTTCAAACTATTCATTTTGACACGTCTTAATATATCCGGTCTTGGATAGTCCGGCTGTTTTCAACTTCGGTGGCTAAACGCCGATAAATTTTATGTTTACGATGTTACTGTCGCGATTTTACTTTGGCTTAGTCAGAATATTACTTTTGTTTAGCTTGAAAATTACTTAGCGTATTTATAATGTGGAAGGCATTTAAATGGAGTTTTAGTTTGAAATTGATATTAATACTTCAGACTGAAACTCATAATTTTTAATGAGCTATATAGAGAAAAAATTATTTTATAATAAAGCGAGGTGGGTATGAGGCTTTTACTAAAGCACATTTTCCGAAATATAAATGAAAATAAAATAAGAGGTTTTTTGATTATATTTTCACTTGCAATTTCATCGTTTGTTCTATACATAAATTTTGTTACAAAAGATGAGATTGTAGATCAGTATGAATCATTAATGACTGATATATTTAATGGCTATGAGATTAATGTAGTGTCTGAATCAGTTGATGCATCTATAGAAAAAGATGTCATTAATAAAATAAAAGAACATGATTTAGTAACAGATACGATTCCAATACATTCTGAGTTTTGTGCATATATTGACGAAGATTCTATGACGGCTCAATTATATTCAACAGATTTGAAAAAATTAAATGATGCAGAATTAATAGAGACAAATATCCAAGAGTTAAAGGCAGAAGAAATTGTTATCAGTCATAGTTTTTCGAGTGAATATGATTACGAAAAAGGCGATACTCTGGAATTAGTTACAAATGAAGGTGTTTCCACTTATAAAATTGTTGATGTTGCTAATAATTATGGTCTGTTTACAGAATTCGAGAATGTTAATACTTTTGTTACGAAGGAAAAGTCTCTTGCTGAAACAAATTTACTTCTAGTTCAAGCAAAAGAAAATGATATCGGCGATTTGCTTACAGAATTTAAAGAAGAATATGATGACGATGATTTGGCTGTTGTTTCTGCGGTAGATCGTACATATATGGAATCGAATGTTTTCATGTTAGAGCAGGCGCTTATAATAGTGCTTATTATTACGGCATTGTTAAATATTTTAATTATATCCAGTAATGCTAAAGCGATTTTAATTTCCAGACGCTCGTCAATGGGAACATTCCGTAGCTTAGGTGCAACAAGCGGCCAAATTGCATTTGTACTTTCATTGGAAAATATTATTTATGGTGCGATCGGTGGTGCAGCAGGAGTAGTTTTGATTGTATTTGGTAAAAATATCTTGATGTCGTTTATATTGCAGGGTGTTTTAGGTATAAATAAGTCAGCTAATGTTGCCTTAGAACCATTATATTTATTGATTACCGTAATTTTTGCAGTAGTTGTTCAAATAATTAGTGTTGTTCCGCAGATCCGAAAAATGGCAAATGAGCCGATTAAGGGTTTGATTCTGGGATACGCGAGACAAGAGAAATCGCGTTTTATTCTAAAAACAGTTTTAGGTATAGCTTTACTTGTAATTTCGCTTTTTTTATGGAATATAAATACTTTTTACTCTTTAGTTTATGCGATTTTAGCGTTGCTCTCAGCTATTGCAGGCGGGATGCTTATTCTGCCGTTAATTACATATTGTCTTAGTTTTTTTATAGAAAAAATCGGACAGTTTATCTCAAAAGTATTCAAACTTGCTACCAAAAACATTTGTACAAGTGAATCTACAGCAAATAATATTCGTTTGAGTGCATTATCGATTACACTTGTTTTATTACTGGTTATTACTACCCTATCCATACAAAATATATTCTCTAATATTTCTAAGTACCTGGATGCAGATTATCAAATTTACGGGATCACTCAAAAAGAAAAAGAATATGATGATTTAGCTGATGTTAAGGGAGTGAAAGATATCAGCTTTGCATCACAAATTTGGGACGAGTTTAAAGTTAATGGAGAAAAATATAATTTTATTTTAGCCAGCTTTGATAAAGAAGAACTCGGTGTAGTCAATGAAATAGGTGATATTTCAAAACTTAAATCCGGTGAAGCGATGATAGACTCTTTTTATGCTGTGAGTATGGGTGTTGAAATTGGTGATTTTCTAACTATTGAAAATACTGATTTTAAGAGTAAGAGTAACAAAATTGAAGTAAAAATAGTTGGAACACTTGACACAAAATCTTATACAGCTCAAAGAAATGTTTTAGTGATCACACCGGAACAGTTCAAAAAAGAAGTAAGAGATTATCCGAGTGTAATATATGTATATTGTGATCAAAATGCAAATTATGAACAAGTTAAAAGAGATTTATATACAGAATTAACTGGTGAAAATGTAGTAGTTCAATCAGTAGATGATTATTTTGCTCACCAGGAGCAGTCAATTGTTTCTATCATTTCTATTCTTTGGGTATTTTTAGGTTTAGCAGTATTTGTAGCGATTATAGGTATTGTAAATAATCAAATTATAAACTTTGTGCAAAGAAAACGTGAATTTGCGGTTTTGAATTCTATTGCGATGAGTAAAAGCCAGATATCTTTGATGGTCTTTTTTGAGGTCGCAATTTCATTCTTCATTGGTGTTATGTCAGGTTTGGTATTAAGTCTTTGGGCAAGCAAATTAATGGAGAAATTAATGGAAAGTTTAGGGCTTTTTGTAGAGTTTACATTTAAATGGGAAACGATAATAATTTTACTTTTAATATTATTTGCGCTCTTATTACTGACAGCATTAATTCCCATCAGAAAAATTTTTAACATGAAAATTATCAATGAAATTAAATACGAGTAAAAGGAGATTTCATGAATACAGTTATTAAGGTTAGTAATTTACACAAGACATTTAAAAATGGTGAAACAGAAGTACATGTGCTCAAAGGCTTAGATTTCAATGTAGAAGCAGGGGAGTTTATTTCTATCATGGGTCCGTCAGGATGTGGAAAGTCAACACTTCTATATTTGTTAGGCGGATTAGATTACCCAACAAAGGGCCAAATATTTATTAACGGTGAAGATTTAAATAAAAAGAAAGATCGAGAATTAAGCCATATGCGCAGATCGGATATTGGTTTCGTTTTTCAATTTTATAACTTGGTTCACAACTTAAGTGTTTATGAAAATATTGCTCTTCCTTTAGTTATGGGTGGCGTAAGCACATCATCTTTTAAGAACCGTATTTATGAAATACTTGACATTGTGGGGCTTAGTGATAAAAAAGATAATTTACCAAGTCAGCTGTCAGGTGGTCAACAACAGAGAGTAGCAATTGCAAGAGCAGTTATAGTCAATCCATCAATTATTTTAGCAGATGAGCCTGTGGGAAATCTAGACAGTAAGAATGGGCAAGATGTTATGAAATTATTTTATGAAATAAACCAACGTTATAAAATTTCGATTGTTCAAGTGACACACGATCCGGACATGGCACTTTATGGTTCTCGTTTAATTAGAATAAAAGACGGTATTATTGAAAAAACAGAAGATATAGAGAGTCGAATAATCCTTTAATTGATTAGATATTTATGCGGAGGTTTATTTTGTTAAAGTTAAGTAAAGTACAAGAACAGATTATAAATATAGATCGTTTTTACGGAAAAACAAGCATTAATACTTTGGGATATGAAGGTGTGTACAGAGCTGAATTTACTAAGGAAGATATAGTAAATGGTTTAGTACAATTCATCAGGAATACAGATGCGTTACATGTTCAATTTGTTGAAAAAGATGGTGAGGTATATCAAAAGTTTGTTAAACCCACGAAAGTTGATATCGGAGAATTAGTTTTTTCTAATCAAGAAGAATTTGATAATTTTATCAATGATCGAATGAGTACCTGCTTATTCGGATACAATCAGCCTTTGTATCAATTTTATATTGTTGAGCGACCTGATGGAAAACTGTCGAGTTTAAGTTTTATACATCATTCTATTGCTGATGGCTGGTCAATAGTAAATATTTATACCAAGCAAATGATAAATGTTCATCATCATGACAAGAATGTTAATACAGCATCATATTCTAAATATCTTGAAAAATTGAAACCTATCAGTAACAAAACAAAAGAACGTGCCCAAAAATATTGGAAGGAAAAATTAAGCAGCTACGACAAAACTTATGAAGTTACTTTAAAAGGGGAAGAAAATGACTTTAGCAGTAAAAGAGTAATTCGAAATTTAGATTTAGAGTTAGTGAAAGCTATTCACGAATTAGCTACCGGGTTAGATGTTACTGTACCGGTAGTTTTTTTAGCAGCTTTTATTCTTATGCAATCCAGACAATATTCAGAGTCTTCGTCAGCGATAGGTATGGCAACACTTGGACGCCATAAAAAAGAAAGGGATATTTTTGGATATTTTATTCAATATCTTCCATTTATAACGACAGTTGATGAAGAATGCAGTGTGGAAAAGTTTATTAAGTATATTTCAAAAGAACAATTTAAATTTTTTCGCAACCTGTCATATAGTTACGAATCAGTTATGGAGTTAATGGAAAAAGTTACCGGCTCCAAGAAAAATTTGATATCCTCCAACTTTTCCTTTCAAAATGCATCTTTTGATGAGAATATGTGGAAAGTATATGACGATGCAAGATGGCTTAGAAGCACAGAACAAAATATACCTCTTAGTTTTTCAATTAGTAGTCGTGAAAATGAAGAGCACTATTTTCTTGAAATAGATTATCGATTAGCATATTACAACGAAGAAGATATAAACCTTTTAATAGATCGGTACATTCACATTTTAGCTCAGTTTTGTAAAAATGCCGAGCAAAGTATAAGTCAAGTTTCTGCGATAGATAAAGAAGAACAGGCAACTGTAATCTACAAGTTTAATCCCACTACATATGAAATTGACGAAAGTGACGATGTTATTAGTGTGTTTAAAAAATCGATTAGAGAAAATCCTGATAAAATAGCTGTGACTTATCAAGAACAAGAGATGACTTTTAACGAGTTAGATAAATTATCTGATGATTATGCAGCTTATTTGATTAGCAGAAACATTTCAAAAGGTGATGGTATTGTTATCTATGCAAGCAGATCTCTTGAAATGATTGCGGCAATTTTCGGAATTTTAAAGGCCGGAGCTTATTATATACCAATTGATATAAAAGCACCGGAAACGCGTGTGAATTACATTATTGCGGATTCAAATGCAAAACTTGTTTTTATTTCAGAGGATTTAGAAACAGATTTTATACATACTCAAGGGGAAATTGTTGATTTAAAAAGTGTTCCATCAAGTACAAAGAAAATTAAAATTAAAAGCAATCTTGATGATTTGGCATATTGTATGTATACATCCGGTACTACAGGGAATCCAAAAGGCACATTAATAAAACATAGAAGCATTATTCGCTTAGTCAAATATTCTGACTTTTTACCGTTTGATCAGGGCCTATCTTTTATGCAAATTGGCTCAATGGCTTTTGATGCCGCTACATTAGAGATATTTGGCGGCCTGCTGAATGGCGGAAGCTTACACTTAGAGTCCGAAGAAAATTTATTAGATTTAATCATCTTAGAAGAAACCATGAGAAAAAGAGATGCAGATGCTGTTTTTATGACTTCTAGCTTTTTTAATCTTTGTGTAGATAATCAGATTACTATTTTTGAGCCTTTAGACCATGTGATGGCTGGCGGAGATGTTTTATCCGAAATCCATTTAAAGCGTTTTCGTGAATATTATCCTGATAAAAAACTTTACAACGGCTATGGTCCAACAGAAACTACAACTTTTGTTACAACTTATGATATTCCTAAAGAAATTCCTAATCCTATCAGTATTGGCAGACCAATTGGGCAAACACGAGTTTATATTTTACATGGCAATCAGTTACAAGGCATAGGAATGATAGGTGAGCTTTGTGTTGCCGGTGATGGATTAAGCCAGGGCTATCTCAATAATGATCGTCTGACAGAAGAAAAGTTTGTTGCTAATCCGATTGAAGATGGAATTATTTATCGAACAGGCGATATTGCTTATTGGTCAAGTGAAGGACTTTTATATTTTTTAGGACGAAGAGACCAGCAAGTTAAAATTCGCGGGTTCAGAATTGAACTTAAAGAAATTCAAATACAAATTAATCAATTTGATAATGTTGCAGAATCTCATATTGAAGTTCGAGAGTTTGATGGATCTAAGTGCCTTGTAGCCTATATTGTCTTAAAAGATGATGAACAGAAAGAGGAATTTGTTTTTGATAATTTAAGAAACTATCTGTCAAAGCAATTCCCGGAGTACATGATTCCCATTGCATACAAAATTATAGATAAAATTCCCTTAACAATGAATGGCAAAGTTGACAGGGCAACTTTGCCAAGTATTGAAATTCAAAGTCGCAGGTTCTATGAACCTGCACAAAACGTAATTGAAGCAAAAATTATAAATATATACAAACAAGGACTGGATTTAAAAACAATTGGACGTAATGATAACTTTTTTGAGCTTGGTGGCGATTCAATTAAAGCTATGAAAATTGCATCTTTGGCAAGGAAAGACAATGTTTATCTTAATGCCCAAGAAATTTTACGCTATCCTACACCTAAATTCTTGGCGGATTTTATTCAGGAAAAGGGGAACATGGAGGTAAAGACAAGTTTTTCCATACCAAATTTAAATATCTTTTCGGAATCATCAATATACCGTTCAATTAAAACAAGTGATTCATCAATAGATAACTTATATAAGAGTATTGAAAAATTGTTGAATAAATATGAAGTTTTAAATCTAAAGATACAAAACAAAAAATTAATAATTCCCAGTCCTTCTGAAGATAAATCTTTTGAAGTTATTATTCTAAAAAACAGTTCTAATTTATTAAATATTTATGATTATGTAAGACATCATTTCACAGTTCTGTTAGATGACAGAGGGGATGATAAAACTATTTATTTAATTCTGCCGGCAGCGATGCTGGATTCTTATTCTTGGGAAACTGTAATTAAAGATTTTGAAAAAATTTATAATAACAATGAATTTGAAGAAGAACTAATTAATTTTTCGGACTATTGTCAAGAAAATCCTGGTGAATTCTCTGTTTTCTCGCAAGATAATTTAAATGAAAATTACTTAGAAACAGAAAGAAAAATCAAAACAAAAAGTTTGGTTGAACTAGGCATCAAAGACAAAATACGTGAAATTCAAGATGTTCATGATTTAGAGCTTACAGATATTTTATCAATAGCACTTTATTTACTGAAAACTCAGGATGAAAAGTTTGACTACACAATCGTTGTTTATTCTGATTTAAGGAAAGCAATTTATAAAAAAGCTCCCCGAAATGCAATTGGGCCATTTTCTGTTCCGAAAATTTTAAATATAAATAATGCGGAAGAAAAGAAGTTGTTTAATTCTGTACGAACAGCTTTAAGTGAGCGTGATTTGTTGCAAAAATTTACTCTCTCAAATATTACGGGAGAAGAAGTTTTTGTTTTTGTAAAACAGGATGTCAATCAAAATAACAAACAAGCTTTTTTGAAAAACAGTATTGAATGTTCCTTAGATTCAGAACGATTGGTAATTAATGCATCAACCAGTTTTGATGATTTAGAAATTAATAATTTTATGGAAAGTTTAAAAACGAAAATTAAAGAAATTGCCATACTTGATCCGGTTGAGAGTATTGATTTTGAAGCTGATGGTTTGACTATAGATGAACTGTTAGAAATGGAGGCTTTCTTTGGCTAATAACAATATTCAGAATGCTTATGAGTTGTCGCATTTACAAGAAGGTATATTATTTGAAAAAATACGTGATAAAGCATCGTCAAATTATATACTGCAGCATGTTTTTAAAATTAATGGACAAATAGACACTGATCTAATAGAACAAGTGCTTGAATTATTGAGTTTAAAATATGAAAGCTTACGTACAGCTATTTATCGTGTCCGGAAAACCGGAAACTATTATCAAATAATATTACGCAACCGAAAAATTGAGTTCAACATTGTACCAATTTTGGAAACACAAATTGATGAGTATATTGAAAGAGATTTAGAGCGCGGGTTTAATATTGAACTTGATTCTTTAGTGCGGATCAATTGTTGGCAAATTGATAAAACCAGGTGCTATTTGGGGATTACTGCAGACCATATTTTATTTGACGGATGGTCAATGTCAATATTTTTAAATGATTTTCAAAAATTCTATAAATCTTTGAGCTCAGGAGAAGATTTTGAATTAATTCGCAGTCAATTAATAACCGATCAATCTGCTACCGGTCTATATTCAAACTACATCAGATTTCTAAAATGTGTTGATAAAGAAGACAAAAAAGATTCTCAATTATATTGGTCTGATCTTACAAGCGAAATCAATGTTAAGACAAAAATTGATTTACGACATGACTCTTCAGGAAAAGAATTGAAAACAGATGGTCATTATCGCTATATTGTTTCGAAAACAATTTATCAAGACTTAAAAAAATTTTCCTATGAATATCATTTTACTTTAAATCATATTATGGAAAGTACTTGGGGATTATTACTCCAATATTATAATATTTTTGAAAAAACTTGTTTTGGCAAAATAGTTTCCGGCAGGGATATAAAGCTCGAAAACATCGAAAACAGCATTGGTTTATATATAAATACTAATCCGGTTATTGTTGAATATGATACGGATCTTACAGTCGTTGAATATCTGAACAAAATGCAAGAACAGGCTTTTAACTCAAAGAAACATGAAGTATATCCTTTACAAAAAATACTGAAAAACAGTTCCTTACCACAGGGATTATTTGATACGATTTTTGCTTATGAAAACTTTGAAAAAAATTCCTATGACGAAAATAATTTTTTAGATTTGACGACAGAAGTATATTGTCAACATGGAGCAACAGGATTTGAGTTTGCAATAACAGTTAATGAAACTGAAGAGTTGATTTTAGATGTTATTTATAATGCATCAAGTTATCAGCAAAAAGATATTAAAAAAATTGTGAAGAATTACGTTTCGATTTTGGATTCTTTAATTGATAATCCTAATGGCAAGTGCCAGGATTTATTAAGAGCAGATGAAGATGAAGCCAGAGCGGTTATCAATCTTGTTAACAACAATATGAGTGAATCTGTTATTCATGCTTTTAATAAATACGTAGAAAAATATCCCGATAAGCATGCAGTCTTTTATGATGATATTGGTTTGAGTTATCGTGATTTGGATTATCAGTCAAATAAAGTAGCTAATTATTTAATACAACATAATTATGCGGGTGAAGCAATTTTGGTTGATTGTGTTCGTTCACTGGAGCTGATAATAGCTATTATGGGAATACTCAAGGCATCATCTGCTTACGTACCTATTGATTCAAAGAGCCCCCAAAAACGTATTGAATATATCATTGAGGACAGTCAGGCCAAAATAGTTTTAACAAATAGAGAATTAGATTACAGCAATGAAGGGCTGGAGATTAAAAATATTTCTGAAATCTTAGCCGGCTCTGATGATTCTTGTATTCTGAATAGTGATAGCAGCACACTGCGTCAAAATACACTGGCATACATTATTTACACTTCAGGTACAACAGGTCAACCCAAAGGAAGCATGATTGAACATGGTAACATTTTACGACTTGTCGAAAATGTTACATACACAACTATGAATGAAAATACTCGTTGGTTACAAACGGGTTCTATTGCATTTGACGCTTCTACACTGGAAATTTTCGGCTCTTTATTAAATGGAGGAACTCTCTATTTGATGAAGGATTCTGATTTGCAAAATACAGAAGTTTTAAATGGTTTTATTAAGAAAAATAAAATTAACACAATGTTTTTAACAACATCTTTCTTTAATCAACTTATTGATTTAAAACCGGAGATTTTTGAGACGGTGGATTATGTGATGACCGGCGGTGAGCTTGTTTCTAACAAACACATCAAAAAGTATAAGGAAAATTTTCCTTACAACAAGATTTACAATGTGTATGGTCCGACCGAATGTACATCTCTTGCTACGTATTATGAAATACCGAATGATTATGACATCATTTCCATTGGAAAACCGATTGACCGGACACAGGTTTACATCATGAATGGAAACCATCTTGTAGGATTTGGCGTTCAAGGAGAACTTTGTATAGCAGGTGACGGTGTTTCGCGAGGTTATTTAAACAAAGACGATTTGACGGCAGAAGTATTCCAGGATAATCCATTTGGCCCCGGTAAGTTGTATCGGACAGGCGATTTAGCTTGTATACTGCCCGACGGGAATATACAAATAATGGGAAGAATTGATAAACAAGTGAAAATTCGTGGATTCAGAGTTGAGATTGCGGAGATAGAAGATACCATTAATAAATATCCCGGTGTGAAGAATTCTGTAGTAATCGCACGTGAAGATGTTAACGGCAGTAAGTCTCTTTATGGTTATGTTCAAACTGATGAATTAAATGAAGCAGCTTTACTTGACTTCTTGGGAACTCAATTACCAACGTATATGATACCTTCAGGTTTTCAACAACTTGAGGACATACCTCTTACAATTAACGGAAAAGTTGATTACAATGCACTGCCTGAACCCGTGATTGAGCGGAGAACTGAATATGTTGCCCCTACTAATCAGATTGAAGAGATTATTTGTAATACCTTAGAAGAAGTTCTTGAAGTAGAATCTGTGGGTATTAATGATGACTTTTTTGATTTAGGTATGCATAGCTTATTAGCATTAAAGGTTATTAATATTTTAGAAAACCAATATCAAATAACGTTGGAAATAAATGATATTTTTAATTGTACTACACCGAAAACATTATCTGATCAGATTATGTTATCGTTTCTGTCTGCTAAGGGAGGCCAATAATGAATTTAAGAACTGCCAACCCAATAGAGCAAAAGATTCTCAACATATTAGAAAAATGTACGAATCAAAGAGTTGATTTAGATGAATCTTTGTCAGCGATTAGCTTGAACGAAGATAAACTGGAAGATCTGAAAGTAGTTATTAAAGAAGAATTTATTTTAAATAATCTGAATTTCGATTTGACTCAAGAGGATGATGCAGTCAGCATAGCTAACAAAATAATCGGTCAATTAATGAACAGGAAGTCCGGTTCTGACGTTAAGAAAACCAAACTGCATCAATCTTTTCATAAAGCGGAGGAAAAAGAATTTTATATGGCCAGCTCTCCGCAAAAGCGTCTTTATGCTATTCAAAGAACGATGCCTGAAGATACAAGTTATAACATGCCTCTCTGTATGCGTTACAGAAATTTGGAAAATGAAAAAATATTAGTTGAGGCCTTTGAAAAAATTATACAAAGGCATGAGAGTTTACGGACTAACTTTGTAGAACTTGATGGAGAGATCTATCAAAAAATAAGGGAGCGTGTAGATTTTAAAGTTGACGTTCAATATTTGGATAATGAAAAAATTGAAGAGAAATTGGAGGAATTTGTACAACCATTTAACCTGACTGAAGATATCTTATTTCGAGTTTCACTGGTTAAAGAAAATCAAAAAGATGGATATCTTTTTATTGACAGTCATCATATTGTTTTTGATGGCGCCAGCTATGCAGTTCTTTTTGATGAGTTGAGAGATTTTTATGTGGGAAATCCCAAAACAGAATTAGCCTACCAATTTAAAGATTATTCTGAACATTTAAAAACAATCGACTATGAAAAACAGGGAAGTTATTGGCGTAAAGTACATGAAGAGCCTGTTGAGGTTGTTGATTTGCCTTTGGATTCACCTCGTTCTGCAGATAATTCTAATGTTTCTCAAAGTATCACTTCTGAGTTTTCGGTATTTGAAACAAACAAAATAAAGACCTATCTGCAAGAAGCAAAATTAACCCCATATGTGTTTTTTATTGCCAGTTTGATGATTATAGTTTCAAAATATACAAGGCAAGAAGATATTGTTATAGCTTCATCTTTCTCCGGACGAAAAAATGAAGAAACTCAAAAGATGATAGGAATGTTTGTTAATACTCTGATTTTAAGAGGGAATGCAGATGCTGATAAGGTAGTAAAATCATTTTTACTGGAAATAAGAGAGCATGCTCTGAATGCACAATCAAATTCAGAATATCCATATGAAGATTTGCTCTCAGATCTTAAAATATCAAACCTTGATCCTAATCGTAATATGCTGTATGACATCATGTTTACGATGCAAAATAATACACTGCCTGATTTTCATATCGGCGAGTTGTTATTAGAATCGCCCGAATTTGGAACGATAGAAGCAAAGTGTGATTTAGATATTGATGCATATGAAAATGAAGAGCAAGAATCCTTTGTAATCCATATTGCCTATAATAGTTCTCTATTTAAAAAGGAGAATATAGAATATTTTGCAGAACACTGGAGAGCACTGATCCTGTCGCTGATAGATAATCCGGATAAGAAGATTTCGGATTTAACTTGTCTATCAGAAGAAGAGAAGAAAAAAGTCATCTATGAATTTAATCCTGATCGTCAAAGTGGTCTGGAATACAGCCAAA
>DUPV01000058.1 GCA_012838135.1 Clostridiaceae bacterium
CTACCGTTGAGCCACTCCCCTATAAATACAAATATAAATCAGCATTTTTTTGAAAATGCTGATTTGCATTTGGTGCCGGAGATGGGACTTGAACCCATACGCCCTTACGGACAACAGATTTTGAGTCTATCTCGTCTGCCAGTTCCGACACTCCGGCGAGTCACTAAACAAATATATCAAAGATAAAAATCAATGTCAATTTAGATTATTGATTCAATATCATCAATTGTTATAGTCTGGCAATTTAATCTAGAAGATTTTAATTAAGGCATTATATTTGCATTGAATTCTCGCTTTATTCTATTAACTCAAAACTTATTGAATTGTTGTTTCAGCTAAGATTGTCAGTATTGCTATTCGATACATCATCTTTTACATCTACGGTTTCTGCAGCATTTATATCATCTTCAACTGCTAACTCGTCAATCTTTTCTTTATCATCTTCAACAGTCGTATCGCTGATTAGATCTTCATGTTTTTTCATGTTGAATATTTGTTTTTCTTGATGATAATTGTTTTGAGATAATTCCATAATCTCAGGTAATTTTACTTCAAAAGTTTTTGAAGTTGCATCAGATTGAAACAGTTTGTCATATCTTGAGGGCTCATCAGTTTGATCTTTTGATGCTTCATCAGACTGAAACGGCTCACCGAATTTTGAAAAATCAACAGAATGATGAGTTTCCTTTTCTAAAGAATCGCTAACTGCAATAGCAAGCGGTCTAATCCGTGAACCGGGTTTAGTTGCCGGTTCAGTTTGTAATAACATAGCTTTTCTTTTAGTTTTATGTTTTTTTACGATGACAATTATTATCAATAAGATTAATCCGAGAACTATACTTGCACTACTGATAATTAAAGCAAGATTAAATCCTTGAGGAACAAAAATTAATTCAATTCTATTAGTACCGGCATTCACCGGAATTAACATTAAAGAACCGGCAAAAGGTTTTAGCTCAACTTGTTGATTATTAACCTCAGCATGCCAACCCGAATCAAAAGTTGAGGTAAACAACAGATAACCGGATTCAGGACATTCAATTTCAGTTGATAAATGATCAGAATTGTGTTTAGTAGGATTAATTGAAACATTTGCTAACCTGTTATTCCAGCTTTCAAATTTCGCCTGATCAATTCGAGCTGCTTCGAATTCAATATTTCCGTTATTGGAATCTTTTTTATTGATTATGAAGACAACCTGCACTTTTTCGCCTTCATTCAAATAGCCTAAATCTGAAATAGATGTACCTTTTCGACTGAAATTTTGTTTGAAAGTTGCTGCGGTTGCTTCAGTTATATTATCGGTTTGTTCGCCTGACGGTTTGCTCAAATATACTTGGTCAAAACGCAGACCTGATGCATCCCAAGCAATAGTGTAATAACCGGATTGACTCGCTCGTATTTCAAAAGAAAATTCGGCTTTGTCTTCATTTAACAGATCAACTTGGAATTTATTGTCTGATATTTTTATAATAGTACAACCGACAGAATCATTAGAATAAGAATCTGTCGCTTGCAACATTTCAGACTCGCCGCCTAAAGCATTTATCAGGTTTCTCTGATTAATAAAACTTGTATCATCAGCATTGGTTTGGAATGTTTCCACTGTATCGGGAACAAAATACAATAAAGGTAAAGCGTATTCATTTTCGTATAATGCCGTAATACCGTCAGTATCTTTTGCTTCATAAAATGAAACTTGTTCTTTTCTGCTCGAATCAAGAATTTTGTATTTTATTCCAAACAGAGAATCCATAATAATATTGGAGCCGGTATTTTGGTAACTGTTAATTCCATTATTGTCATAGCCTAGATTAGCAAATAATTGAACAGGTTGTTCAGGATATGTAGAGGCAAAAATGGTTAAACCGGGAAAACCGTATAACATCGGATCATTTACACATTTATCCGGCCACAATGCCGCTCTTGCATTGGGAGATTCCCGCTTGATCTGCTCAACTCTTTTCAAAACGGAATTCGGATATTCACCGGCTAAATATCCATCGCGTGATCCGTAGTATTCATTGTCGTTGATTGAAGCGATTCCGACCATTGTATTAATCGTAAGTTCTACTATCATAATAAACAATAAAGCCAAAGAAATAAATCTCTTTTTAAATTTGGGGTCTTCACCTGTATTAAGAATTAATACAAAAATGAACAAAATAAGAATTGTAACCAAGATTAAGGAAAATTTATACTTTTCCTGATCGATTTTTTGTAAAAACAGTAAAAGAACAATCCAAATACCGAGAGTTTTCGACCAAGGTACTTTATCTGAACCATGCCAAGAATCATAAGCTGTTATGGCCATTGAGCATAAAAGAAAAATCAGCACAAAAGAGTTTCTGAACGGTAATTGATTCGGATAATGAAATCCGTGCCAAATAAAGTTCAGAACATTATTATTTAAACTGATTATCAAAAAGAAAATCAGTACTGTATGAGCTATTTTATTAAAATAAGAGATTCTTTTACTGCTGAAAAACAGAGGAATCATTAAGAGTAAAATAGCTCCGGCATAAAGATTCGGCATTCCATCTCTAATCGACAGAGACGCTAAAGTCATTAATCTGCTGACAAAATCAATAAACGGTTGAAAAAAATCAATTGTTTGCGGGAAGACATCTCCTGATGCGGAAGTTCTGCTCAGAGCTATAATCGTCGGTAGTAATGTTATTGCAGCTATTCCGGCAGCAAGTAGCGAACCACCGACAAATTTAAGCGAACTTTTTACTGCATGATGTTTGATTGCTTTAAGTTTTTTATTATTGTTTGTTTCTTGAATGTATACAACAAAATAATAAAAAATTAAAAAGACACATACAAAAAAAGCTGTGTAGTAGTTGACGATCAAAGTTAATGCAAGGCTGATTACATACAGCCAAGTCCGCTTATTTCTGATCAGATATATTAATCCCAGAATTACAATCGGTAATAGTACTATAGTATCCAACCACATTATATTCCACGAATAAGCTAATGAATATCCTGAAAGTGCATATCCACAGGCAATTGCCAGATAGAACCAACTATGACGTTTTCGCGAAAAATAACTAAAACAATAAAATGTTAAGCCACTGGCTGCAATTTTCAAAACTGTAAGTAACAAGACAGCTTCACTGATTTGTTGTTCCGAGAATAACAATAACAGAAAATTAAACGGGCTTGCCAGATAATAAGTAATGACTGCGAAGAAATTAAACCCCATACCACCGGACCAACTGATAAACAATGAATCACTGCTTAATAGTTTCGATCTCAATTCACGCAAAAACGGTGCATATTGATGATATAAATCAATCGTTAAGATATGTTTTGAACCGAACGGATAAATCTTTTGGATGGCATATGCCAGACCTATAATCAGTAAAGGTATCAGGAAAGCCAGAAAAAAGTATTTGCCTTGACCAAATTTACTGAGTTTTATCGGGGGATCAAATGAAGTTTGAGTTGCGAATGCCGGTTGGGATTTTTCCATAAGTAATGCTCCAAATCAATTCTGTATTTTTGCATTATTGCAAATTTAAAAAGAATTTCATTTAAAATTAAACCTGATTTTTATTCTAACAGAAATTAATTAGGGAAAAAACAAAGGCTATCTCAAAATTAATTTCTTTTGAGACAGCCGTTATAAAATTATCTTTAAAATCAAGACTACTTCCAAGGTTAAGAATATCTTTTCAACTAAGACTATGATAGTCTTTCTAGTTAAATTTTTCTCTAAAATCAATCTTTAATATTAAGATTTATTTTTCGATTTCTCCGATTTTGATTTTTGGCGTTTGCGCTTAAATTTTCTCAAAAAACTGATTATACCAATAACTCTTTTAAATTTGGAGACTATGCCCGCAAAATTAATTCCGGAAGTTGCTTTTTTATCTCTGTTTTTTTTACCTAGGCTGAAGAGCTTATTGACAGTCCCCACAATATTAGTCGTTGTATCGGCAACAGTTTCAACTGTTGCACCTACTGAACCGGTCACATTTGTAACTTCATCCAAAATATCCGGTATGTTTTTGGCTGCGGATTCCGTGATCACATTTACATCAGCTAAACTTTGATCAGTCTTTTTGACGATTTCAGGTAATTGATTTACAGTTTGAGTCAAAGGCAATGCCATTTCATCTAACATATCTTTTACCTTTTTCAAAGCAGCAGCCATCCGATAGAATAAAAGCGCAAGAAAAACCAATGCAACTATACCCGCAAAAGACAATAGCATACTCAATAATTGATCTAAGGAAATTGTAACTTCACTAAAAATTACATAGGACATGAAATCACCAACTTTAGTTTTCTTGAGCTTAAGCTTCTTCTGTTACTTCATCTGTTACATCAGCTATATCTTCATCAGTCTTAGCTTTTCTTTTGATAAATTTTTCCGAAACTTCTTGGCTTTTATCTTTAACAAAATCCGCAACAGTTTGAGAAGCTTCAACGGCTTTTTCGTAGCCTTTTTCAGCTAATCTGACAATATCTTCACGAGTTTCTTTGCCTGATTGCGGTGCAAGTAAAAGTCCTGCAGCAGCACCGAGCAGTAATCCTGTTAAAGTACCGATTATAACATTGGCTCTGGCTTCTGATTTTTTTTGATAACCAAATAAATTTCCAAATAAATCTCCCATATATTTTCTCCTTTTCTCCTATTATTTATGATTTAATAAGATTTTATATATTCTAAATTATTATACATTAAATATTTATATTAACAAAACTTTTTGTAAAAAATCAATTGAATTTGATTTGCTTTTTAACTGGAATTGAATCTCATTTTATTCTTGTTGTTCGTCCGTGACAAAAACATAATAAAATATAATCTGAGTAAACCTATAAGCCGGGTTCTGTCGAGGACAATCATCTATCTAGATCCGGGATTTCGCCCGGATTCAAGCCACCTCCACGAAACGTGCGGGTCACACTGTTGTTTCTCCACGGTGTTGCTTCAGACGGGGTTTACACGGCCAGTCTGTTACCAGACTGCCGGTGAGCTCTTACCTCACCATTCCACCCTTACCGATTGCTCGGCGGTATAATTTCTGTTGCACTTTCCTTAAAGTCACCTTCACCGGGAACTACCCGGCGTCTGTGCCCTATGAAGCCCGGACTTTCCTCATCTGCAGATTTTCATCTTTGCAGCCGCGATTGTCCAGTTTACTCAGATCTCAATTGATTATATGTGATTCCCGGATTTTCTACAAAGTTAATTTTCGAGAATTTTTTTGATAATTTTGTTTGTAATAGCGGGATCACTGTTTGTTCCGAAGCACCGTGACCTGCAGCAAACATGGCAATTCCCCTTTCTTTCAACATTACACCCACATGATGTTTAATTTCACCGGTAATTAATAAATCAACTGCTTGCTGTTCTAGTTGCGGAATCCATGACTCATCGAATGACCCCGGAGTGAAAACAATTTTTTGAACTGTTGAATTTTGATCAAGATTGACTTGAACGGTAGTTTTCAGATTGTTCTCAACTTGTTTTAATAAATAACTTAATCTTTGTTCTTCTTTCAACATTACAATTCGACCATGACCAACTTCAGATTTCATTTCATGTGGAATCAGAATCTTAATATCAGAATAATAACTTTCGGGATTCAAAGATGCTTCAACAAAAGATGTTGCAACCCCTTCTACTGCAACATCAAGGTTTGTATGGCAAGACATTACGCTGATCCTTTGGCCTGCTAAATCAAGTAATAAACTTTGTTCGAAATTGTCCGCAACAAATTGTTTGAACGGAGAAAAAATAAACGGATGATGTGTAATTATTAAATTATAATTGTTTGCGAGAGCAAGTCTATATGCATCACTTGTTAAATCCAAGCTGATCACTACACCTGTAGTTTGATCATCAAGCCAGCCTAAGGTAGGGCCGGTCGGATCCCAGACTTCAGCATCCGGATAAGGTGCAATTTCGTTAATAAAAGCTAAAATATCTCGGTGTTTAATCAATTTCTTTCTCCTTTTGAATGAATGTTGAACTAAGCAGCGCCAAGTTTTTACCGGAATCGGGACCACAGTGCGAATATTCATTTTTGCTTTACAGTGTTTATCAATATTATGATGTTGTCATAATATTGATAAACAAAATCATAAAGCCATTATTTTTCTGACAAGTTTAAAAGCAAACTCTCAATATTTTGTCTTACCTTGTGATATAGAACAATACTGCGTGATTTGCGTTCCGCTAAATGTTTTAGTCTTAATAAATATTCCAAATATATGGTCAGGACGGTATCTGTTTCTCTTTTTAGAGAATCAGAATCTAATCCGTAATTGATATCTAAATTGATATTAATTCCGCAAAATGCCTCAGTATCCGTTATAGTATATTTTTTCCCGGTATATTTTACTAATAATTGGCTATAGAATTTATTTTGTTCTTTAATTACTTGTTCTTGCTCAATTTGAAATCCGTTTTCTGCTAACCATTTACGCAATTCATACCAAGTCCAATTGGGTTGTAAAATTAAAACTTGGTTTTGTTGAAAGCGTGACTTTGCCTCAGCTAAAATTTTACTGATTAATACACCACCCATACCTGCAATTACAATAATTTCATCACCTGCAAAACTGATATTGCTTAAACCATCATTGATTCTTAATTCAATAAAATCTGCATATCCTGCTTTATGAATATTATGTCGAGCTTTAGCTAACGGTTTAATATTATTGTCTATCGCAAGAATATTTCGCGTTATTTTTCTGTCTATTAAAGCAATCGGTAAATAGGCATGGTCTGTTCCTACATCAATTACAAAAGAATCAGGCTTAATCCAGTGGATTAATGCCAAAATTCTTTTGCTTACATTATTTTTGATATTACTTGGATATTTCAAAATCTAATCTAAATAATCTTTCAATTTTTGGCTACGTGAAGGATGGCGCAACTTACGCAAAGCTTTGGCTTCTATTTGACGAATTCTTTCTCTGGTTACATCAAATTCACGTCCGACTTCTTCCAATGTTCTTGTTCTGCCGTCATCCAGACCAAAACGCAAGCGTAAGACTTTTTCTTCGCGTGGTGTTAATTCTTTTAATATTTCAAACAATTGTTCTTTTAACAAAGCAAAAGAAGCTTGCTCGGATGGTGACGGAGCATCATCATCCGGAATAAAGTCACCTAAAAAGCTGTCTTCTTCTTCTCCGATCGGTTTTTCCAATGAAACCGGTTCTTGAGAAATTTTCATTATTTCACGCACTTTTTCTACAGTTATTTCCATTTCTGCAGCAATTTCTTCCGGTTCAGGTTCGCGTCCCAATTTTTGCAACAATTGTCTTTGAATTCTAATCATTTTGTTGATGGTTTCCACCATATGTACAGGAATACGAATTGTACGAGCCTGATCGGCAATAGCTCTGGTAATTGCTTGTCTGATCCACCATGTTGCATAGGTTGAAAACTTATATCCTTTACGATAGTCGAATTTATCAACCGCTTTGATTAAACCCAAATTGCCTTCCTGAATTAAATCGAGGAAAGAAAGACCTCTACCGGTATAACGTTTGGCAATACTGACAACTAAACGTAAATTAGCTGTGGTCAAATGATCTTTTGCTTCATTGTCACCCATTTCCATACGAGCTGCCAATTCTTTCTCTTCATCAGCGGTTAACAGATCTACCCGACCGATTTCTTTTAAGTACATCCTAACAGGATCATCAACAATCACAGCTTCAGTAAAGATTCTGCCGTCGTTTTCATCTTCATCATCTTCATCATCTTCAATGACTTCAATTCCGGCATTCAACAAACCCTCAATTATCTGATCAAGATAGTCTTCATGTAATTTTATAGATTCAAGATAATCAATAATATCCTGCTGTTTTAACTGATTGTTTTTACGATTGCCACGATTAATCAGAGAAATAATAGCTCTTTCTTCTTTGGTTTCAACCACCTGTTCTATTTTTCTCTTTAATTTCTTCTTCGTTTTTTTGATTTCATTCTCTTCTTGCTCAAATTCTTTATCTTTTTTCTCTGCTTTACTCATTGTAAAAATAATTCCTCCAATTATTATTTGTTTTCATTTATGTATTTCTTTTCGGGTAATTAATATTTTTATTAATTACAGATAATTCTTCGATTAAAATTCTTCGTTGTTCGGAAGATATGTGTTTATCCTTAACAGCCTCCAGGATTTCAGCTTGTCTGACTTGCATCGCATATTGTTCCAGTTTTTGCAATACATCAAATAACAATTCTTGATCTGAGCGGATATCTTCAGCTTCCAAAGCCATCAAAACAGGCATGAGCTGTTTAGTATAATTTATATTCTCTAAATCATGACTCAAATCATCAGTCCAAAAAACCAGATTTTGCACCGACAGCTGATTTTTTTGAGCAGCTTGAATTATTTTATCAGCCAAAGTTTTGAGAGCACGATTGCTGAAAAGATCCGGTTTGAATCTGTCCTTAATCAAATCAAACAATTCCGGTGAACTTGCCAAG
Organism: Clostridiaceae bacterium; assembly: GCA_012838135.1. Taxonomy (GTDB): domain Bacteria; phylum Bacillota; class Clostridia; order Saccharofermentanales; family DTU023; genus UBA5436. Next base: position 8,462 of record DUPV01000058.1, read on the forward strand.
ATTGCCAGAATTAACCATTGATCCCGCACATATTTTTTTTGATCAATTTGAACAACTTGCTTGTATTCTCGACTGACAATTGATTTACTTCCGTATTCTGATAAATTTTGCGAAAATTTTTGCTCAACTTGTTCAGAGTTTGCTTTTGTATTACTTTGTTTTATTCGATTGACATCGTAGATAATTGTACTGCTGGCTACATTAATTTCTTCAGATAATCTTTTTGCATACAATTCAATCATTACGGCGCTGTCTAACTTAGCTAAAAGTTCAGCCACTTCTGCCGTATACTGATTGAGATTTAAATAACCGTTATGATCGGTAGATTTTATTCTGGCAATTTTAATTTGGAAGTCCAAAGCAGACGGTGCCTCATTTAGCAATGCCTGGAAACGTGCTTTGCCATATTTTTTAATATAATTATCAGGATCTTTAGCGTCACCCAGATCTAGTACATATATTTCCACATTAAATTTTTCAAGTATTTCAATTGCTCTTAAAGCGGCATTTATGCCTGCTTGATCGGAATCATAAGCCAGAATTAATTTTTTAGCATAGCGATCAATTAATCTGGCTTGATTTTCAGTCAATGCCGTACCCAGGCTGGCAATTGTATTGTGAAATCCTGATTGATAAAGTGCCATTACATCCATATAACCTTCTGTTAAGATCAGAGACTCCGGCAAGGGCCTTAATTTTCGCACAAGATTCAATGCAAATAAATTTTCTCCTTTATGATAGAGAATATTCTCCGGAGAATTAATATATTTCGGCTCATCTGCATCATTAACAGCTCTTCCGCCAAAACCGATTATATATCTGCCATGGCTTGGGAAAATCGGAATCATCACCCGATCACGAAACAAATCGATTAAATTGTTACGACTACTCTTGCGAATAATACCGGAGGCAAGTATCTGTTCATCATTGAATCCGGCATTGCGTAAATGAATAACCAAGCTATCCCACTCGGAATCAGCGTAACCTATGCCAAAAGCAATTAGGGTTTTACCTGAAAAACCGCGCTCTGTCATATATCTTTTTACATGGCGATTTGAACTTTTGTTTAAAGAATTATAGTAAAACCGGGCGGCTTCCAAATGCAAGTTTTGTTGAATTTTTCTTTCAGTTTGATTATGTTCATAGATTTTTCTATCATCGGTTGGAATTTCAATATTTGCCTTTTCTGCCAAAATTCTTACAGCATCAGGAAAAGAAACATTTTCAATATCCTGAATAAACTTAATCACATTGCCTCCTCTTTGGCAACTGAAACAATAAAATATTTGTTTGCCGGGAGAAACGCTGAAAGATGGTTTAGTTTCGGAATGAAAAGGACATAAACCGAAATAGTTGACTGAACTTTTTTTGCTTAGTTTAACATATTGTTCAACAATCGGAACAATATCAGTTTGTTCAATAATTTGATTAATTATTTCTTGCGGAATAAAGCCGGACATTAAGAATCCTCCTTTTAGCCTATTATTATAGTACGTCAAAAAGAGGATTATTCCACTGTATAATTAAGAAATCACCTGATAAGTCTGACATTCGTATATTATCGCAAATAGTCAAAATGTTGATTTGGAAATTTCAGAATTCTGTTAATCTCTTCAACTTAATTCAACAAACCTGTTGGATTTTTATTTATTAGGCGAATTTTTATTCTTGTCTTTCTGAAAACGATCAAAAAAACTTTTCTTTTCCGGTTCGCCGGCTTCAACTCTTTCCTTTTCAGCAATCCTTTTATTTTCTTCACTTTGAACAATTGTACTGACTGCTTGTTTTTTGAAAGTCATCATTGTATTGGCAACTGATGTAGCAATTGTAACTTCATCATCTGATATATTCATAATTTTGCCCACAACACCACCGATTGTGACTATTGAATCACCAACACGCATTGCATTGATTTGTTCTTTCAATTTTTTTTCTTCTCTTTTTTGCGGGCGAATCATTAAAAGATACATCAAACCAAAAATTAAAATCATCGGTAGAAGTGATAATATTAGACTGCCACCACCCTGTTGAGCCGTATCGGCATTTGCATTAAGAAGTAACGTATAATTTTGTAACATTATTTGCTCCTTTATTTAAAACTAGTCATTTAAAGTTATTATACAATTTAATTGTAAAGATAAACTGTAATTATCTTAATTAACCTCACAATTTACCTTAAAAGTAATTTTATTAAATATACCTGACAATAGTATCATTATCTTCTTTGAGAATCAAATCGTTTTTTGAAATCCTCAAATAAATCTCTAAGACGATCATTTTGAATTGCAATTCTGATTTGTTTCATTAAATCAATTAAAAAATACAGATTATGATATGAGGTTAAACGTAAACCAAACATTTCATCTGCTTTAATTAAATGTCGGATATAAGCTCTGGTATAATTTTTGCAAGTATAACAATTACAATTCGGATCAAGTGGATTGAAGTCTCTGGCATAAGTGGCATTGCGTACGGTTACCTGACCGATTGAGGTTACTGCTGCACCGTTTCGCCCCAATCGAGTTGCCCAGACACAATCAAACATATCAATTCCTCTAAGCACACCTTCAAATAAATGATGCGGTGTGCCGACTCCCATTAAATAATGTGGTTTATGCTCCGGTAATAATGGTTGTATAACATCGAGCATCCGATACATTACATCTGCCGGTTCACCAACTGATAAACCGCCGATAGCTACTCCCGGGGTATCAAAAGCAATGATTTCTCTCGCACTTTGTTTTCGTAATTCAGGATACATTCCTCCTTGAATAATTCCGAATAATGCCTGTTTATCATTAGTGGTTTGATGTTTCAGACAACGCTCAAGCCAACGCGTCGTTCGTTCAAGCGAATTTTTCACATAAGTTTTACCCGCAGGATATGGTGTGCATTCGTCTAATTGCATCATAATATCGGAGCCGAGAGCTTGTTGAATATTCACAGCTTTTTCCGGAGTAAGAAAGTGTTTGCTGCCGTCAATATGAGACCTGAAATGGACACCTTCTTCTTCTATTTTTCTTGCATCAGAAAGACTGAATACTTGAAAACCGCCGCTATCCGTCAGAATCGGTCGATCCCAATTCATAAATTTATGCAGTCCGCCAGCTTCTTCAATTAAATCTTCACCCGGACGCATCCATAAATGATATGTATTAGAAAGAATTATTTTGGCATCAATCGATTTTAATTCGTCCGGTGATAAACCTTTAACAGTTGCTTGTGTTCCGACCGGCATAAAAATCGGTGTTTCAAATGAACCGTGGGGAGTCTCCAAAATTCCGTATCTGGCTCCGGTTTGCTTACATATATGTTTCAATTCAAATTTTATTGCACTCATAAAACTACTTGCTTTCTTCCGGCAAAATCAGCATAGCATCACCAAAACTGAAAAATCTATAATCATTTTCTTTAGCATGTTGATAAGCCTGCAAAATATTTTCTCGACCATATAAAGCCGCTACCAACATCAATAAAGTAGATTCCGGTAAATGAAAATTGGTAATTAAACCGTCTATTAACTTGAATCGGTATCCCGGATAAATAAATATATCCGTTTCACCTTCGCCGGAACATATTCTGTTCGTTAACGGATCGGTTAACGTTTCCAATACACGACAACTGGTAGTTCCGACAGCAATGATTCTGCCATTTTTATCTTTGGTTTGATTGATCAATCTTGCTGTTTCTTCATCCAATATATAATATTCATTATGCATTAAATGTTTAGTTATATCATCCTCTTTGACCGGTCTGAAGGTTCCGATTCCGACATGCAAGGTAAGCTCTGCAATTTCTACACCGATTGATTTTATTTTTTGCAAAAGTTCGGGCGTAAAATGTAAACCTGCAGTCGGTGCAGCAGCCGATCCGTCATGTTTTGCATATACCGTTTGATAACGTGAAAGATCGTCTTGTACAGCAGTTATATAAGGCGGCAAGGGCATCTCTCCTGCTTCCGCCAAAAGTTCTTGCCAAATTCCATCATATCTGAATCTGACTATTCGATTACCATCTTCTCTTATAGCCAAAATATCCGCTTCTAATTGTCGCGGTAAGAATACTATACTTTGTCCGGGTCTGCACTTCTTACCGGGTTTGACAATGACTTCCCAATCGGTATCATCAATCTGTTTGATTAAAAGAAATTCAACTTGAGCGCCGCTGTCTTTCCTTGTACCATATAAACGTGCCGGTAAAACCTTGGTATTATTCAAAACCAAACAATCACCCGGTAATAAATAATTTGGTAAATCAGAAAATATTCTATCTTGGATTGTACGATCAGGCAATAATACCATTAATTTACTTTGATCTCTGCGTTTTGCAGGATGTTGAGCAATATACTTCTCAGGCAGCTCGTAATAAAAATCACTTTTTTTCATTTAACAATTCAATGTCTTTCTCAATATTTCGATAGTAGCTTAAAGCTCGTAAAGCATAGATTTGGCGCCGACCTTGCCTGCCTTTAGCAGTAATCTTATATTGCTGTTTCAGTCGATTCCTTTGTCGGGCATCTATTGCCGGTACTAAGCCGAAGTTTGCATTCATCGGTTGAAAATGCTGTGGATCAGCCTGACATACATAATGTGCCATACCGCCGAGCATGGTTTCCGGATGCAAATATTTAGGTAATTGTCGATATCTGATATTTTTATAATGTGTAATCAAACATTTCGCGGCAACAAATCCGGAGCCGATTGATTCAACATACCCCTCAACACCTGCAATCTGGCCGGCAAAAAATAAGTTGCGTTGAGTTTTATGTTGATAACCAAGACTTAAATGTTTGGGTGAATTGATAAAAGAATTGCGGTGCATTACACCGAAACGTTCAAAAACAGCTTTTTCCAAACCGGGGATCAATCTGAAAACTCGTTTTTGTTCCGCAAAGGTTAAACGGGTTTGAAATCCTACCAAATTATATAAGGTTGCAGCTTTATTATCTTGCCTTAACTGTACGACAGCATATGGCTGTTCACCGGTTTTAGGATCGACCAGACCAACCGGTTTTAAGGGGCCGAACAATAATGTTTCTCTACCTTGTTTTGCAATTGATTCAATCGGCATACAACCTTGAAACAATTTCAGACTGTCAAAATCTTTGACCGGTGCAGGTTGTGCTTTAATTAATTCTTGATAAAAAACTTCATATTCCGATTTACTAAAAGGACAATTCAGATATGCAGCTTCTCCTTTATTATAACGTGATGCGGTAAAAACCCGATTGCGATTTATACTTTCCGCCTCTACCGTTGGAGCCACAGCATCAAAAAAATAAAGATCGTCATCATCCAGAAATTGTTTTAAATCGTTGAATAAATTGTCTGAAGTTAAGGGTCCGGTTGCGATTACAATATAATCTTGTGTTAAATCAAATTCGGCCAAACTCACAACTTCTCTTCGCTCAATGCTGATTTTAGGATGTCCGGATAAATATTGGGTAATATAATCGGAAAAAGCTTCACGATCAACCGCAAGGGCTCCTCCTGCCGGAACTTGATTTAAATCGGCTGCTTTAAGTACGAATGAATTATTCATTCTTAATTCTTCCTTAAGCAAGCCAACAGCATTTTCAATCAGATTGGAACGCAAAGAATTACTACATACCAATTCGGCAAAATTTGCCGATTGATGTGCCTTGGAAAAAACTTGCGGTTTCATCTCAATCAGAGTTACCTCAATGCCGGCTTCTGCTATCTGATAGGCTGCTTCGGAACCGGCAAGTCCGGCTCCAATTACATATACTTTATTCATCAATCGATTCAATTTCAGTTTTTACTTTTGGAAAAGCCTCAACTTTTGGTTCAGATTTCGGCACAGCTTTAGATTTATGTTCAACTTTCGCTTTCGGATTTTTTTCAGTTTTATTAGTCTTTGTATTTGTTTTTTTATTTGTCGTACACTCTTTATTGCTACATTTTTCGTAATCTTTACCACGGAATTTCTTTTTTACCATATAAGAACCACATACAGAACAATTTTTACCCGACGGTAAATCCCAACTGATAAACGTGCAATCCGGATCATTGCCCTTCTTATCACATACATAGAATTTAGATGATCTTCTTTTCTTTGTTCTTTTTTCATATAAACCGGAGCCGCACAAAGGACATTTGCCGGGAGCTTCTATTTCAATTGTTCTGGTATAGTTACAGTCCGGATAACGATTGCAGGCGATAAACTTTCCAAAACGACCATGTTTGATTACCAGATCACCTTCAGTACACTCCGGACATTTCTCATTAATCGGAACAACCGGAAGCTCAACTTTTTCGATTTTTTGATCGGCTTTTTTAACATCACTGTGAAATTCAGGGTAAAACTCATGGAGTAATTTAATCCAATCTTTTTCGCCGGTTTCAACTTTATCTAAATCTTCTTCCATCTGAGCTGTGAAATTCGGATCAATTATTTTCTCGAAATGTTCTTCCAAGAGGTCAGTAACTAAAAAACCTAAATCAGTCGGAACTAAAGAACGTCCGTCTTTCTCTATATAACGACGATTCAAAATTGTCGAAATAGTCGGAGCATATGTTGAAGGTCTGCCGATTCCCAGTTCTTCCAAAGTTCGAATTAAGCTTGCTTCGGTATATCTTGCAGGTGGTTTTGTAAATTTTTGCTCTGATTCAAGTTTATCAAAGAGCAATTGATCACCGACTTCCAGATCCGGTAAATTTTCTTTAGTTAATTCATCAGATTCTTCTTCTTGTGTATCCGGCAACATTCCGTATTGTTTCATCCAGCCCGGAAATTTGAGCGTTTCACCACGAACTCGAAAAATATGGGTTTTAGCTTTGACATCTGCTGAAATAGTATCGAAAATTGCAGCACTCATTTGTGAGGCTATAAACTTATCCCAAATCAATTTATACAATCTGAACTGTTCATCTGTTAATTGATGGCTGATACTTTGCGGTGATAAATCAAAATGTGTAGGCCGAATACATTCATGAGCATCTTGTGCCGCTTTTTTGTTTTTAAAATAGTGTGGTTTAGCAGGCAAAAATTCATTGCCATATTGCTTTTCAATATAGCCTCTGGCAGCCTCAATCGCAACCGGAGAAATTCGCACCGAGTCTGTTCTTAAATAAGTAATTAAAGCGGTTGCCCCCTGATCTCGTAAATCAACACCCTCATATAATTGCTGTGCGACGCGCATTGTACGTGCCGATGTATAGCCTAGTTTACGCGAAGCTTCCTGTTGTAAAGTTGAAGTAGTATAGGGAGGTTTGGCTTGACGTTTTGATTCACGTTTAGTCACCTTATGTACTATATAATTGGCATCGGTCAAATCTTTAACCATTGCTTCGGCTTGTTCTGCGTTATCAATTGAATATTTAATAACCTTTTGACCTTCCAACTCACCATGGTAACGAACTCTGAAGAGCGGATCTTCTATCTTTTTACGTAAATACGCCGTTAAAAGCCAGTATTCAACCGGAATAAAAGCTTTTATTTCTCTTTCACGATCAATAATAATCTTAGTTGCAACACTTTGTACACGTCCTGCAGATAATCCTTTGCGAATTTTTTTCCAAAGCAACGGACTTAACTCATATCCGACCAAACGATCAAGAATCCGCCTTGCTTGTTGAGCATTGACTAAATCCATGTCAATTTGATGCGGTGAGTTCAAAGCGTTTTCTACTGATTTTTGAGTTATTTCATTAAAGGTAATTCTGCACGGAGCAGATTCATCAATTTTCAAGATGTTGGCTAAATGCCATGCTATGGCTTCTCCTTCTCGATCCGGGTCAGTAGCAAGTAAAACTGAGCTGCTATTTTCTTTTAAGTTTTTAAGATCTCTGACAACGCTTTCTTTCCCGCGCATTGTAATATAACGTGGTTTAAAATCATTATCTACATCCACACCCAAGGTAGATGCCGGTAAATCTCTGATATGACCGACTGAAGCAGCCACTTTATAATTTTTACCTAAATAACGACTAATGGTGTTAGCCTTTGCCGGTGATTCGACTATAACAAGTGTATTATCCATAATATCCTTCCGTATTGAACTAGTACTATAAATTACATATATACAAGATAAAATTTCATCTGTCAAAGAAAAATACGCTTATATTATCATTAATTTAAACCAGATATACCTTTATCAGTTAGCATGAATTTGCCGAATTGTTGTTCAATATATCCCATTGCTTCAAGTTTACCCAACAGAATCGTCAATTCAGATGTTTGATATTTTAGTGTATCAATAATTTGTGTGAAATTCGGTTGGAGTTGATGAATTAAAATTAATAACTTTTTTTCTTCAGATGGAATTGATGTTGAAAATTCCGCAGCCAGACTGAATATAGCATGTTGATCAACAATGATTCTTGCTCCATCATTAATCAGTTGATGACAACCCTGGCTTTGTTTCATAAATACGGAACCCGGTATGGCGAATACATCTCTCCCCTGATTAATCGCACATTCTGCAGTAATCATCGTACCGGATTTCAAACCTGCCTCAACAACGATTAAAGCTGTACTTAAACCACTGATAATACGGTTACGTATCGGAAAGTGATATGCTTTAGCCGGAGTTCCCGGTGGATATTCGCTGACAATGCTGCCCTTTTCGATTAAATTCTCATATAAGTTTATTTTTGATTTAGGATAACATACATCTACACCGGAACCCAGTACAGCTATAGAATTCATCCCGCATTTCAAAGCACTGATCTGAGCAATTGAATCTATTCCGATTGCCATACCGCTTACAATTGTTCGTTCAGGATGTTTCAAAGATTCTACAAGCATTCGCGTAACTTTCTCACCGTAATTGGTCGAATATCGGCTGCCGATTATACTAATCGTAAGTTTTTCATCATATTGTAAATCTTTACCCAATAAATATAGAAGAGACGGCGGATCATAAATCGCCTTGAGGAGTTTCGGATAGTCTTGATCGAGAATTGATATTACTCTGACTTGTTGAGGATCGGATGATTTAATTATATTGTTTATATTGCCTTTATTTAATGAGTAAAAAGCTTGTTCTATATCAGGAAACTGTTCTAGCCAAGCTCGTTGTTTGATGGTATTTAGATTGTTTTCTTTAAAATAATTATCGAGTTGCACCCATGTCTGATTAAATATGTACGCCATGTCTCACCTCTCTAATGTCGCTAATAACTGAACATAAATTATTGCGTATTCACCAAACACTTTTAAAGCAATATCAATAAGTCAATAGATGTCGGGATTTGCTCTCAACAGCAATGCCTCATGTAAATGTGCTTCTGAAACTTCTTCTCTTTGTTCTAAGTCGGCAATTGTTCTGGCTACCCTGAGTAATGCTAAATATGATCTGGGAGATAATAAATGATGTTGGGTAATTTGATTGAAATGGTTTAAGGCTTGTATGTTAATTGCAAAAAAATCAACAAACATTTGAATCATTATCTGACCGTTATACTCAAAAGAAATTTTATGAGCATTACATCTTTCAGATTGCATTTCTTGTGCTTTTGCGATCAGTTGTTGGATTTTATTTATTTTTGTTTGCGGAAGCAAATTATTTTCAGCCGTTTTAATCAAATCAGTTTGAGTTAAATCATTCATGATTGCAGATATCTGAAAACGATCCATGATAGGGCCGGATAATCTTCTCTTAAAACGCTTTATTTCTGCAGCTCCACACTGACAACGCTGATCATTTTCCAGACGATAACCGCAAGGACAAGGATTAGTTGCAGCAATCAACAAAAAATCAGCAGGGTATTTTACTGAAATATTTTTGCGTGACAACTCTATAGTTTTTTCACTTAACGGTTGACGTAATAATTCTAAAATGTTCGGTTTAAACTCACTCAATTCATCAAGAAATAATATTCCATTATGAGCATACGTTATTAATCCGGGTACAAGATCATGCCCGCCACCTATTAATGCCATCTGAGTCACGGTGTGATGTGGTGCTTGATACGGTCTGATTATCCCCTGATCAATTTGCTCATTCCATACTCCGTACATTGAATAAATTCTTCTGACTTGATCAAGTTTATCCGGATCAAGTTGCGGCATATAGTGAACAGCTTGATTTGCCAAAGTTGTTTTTCCGCTCCCCGGAGAACCTATTAATAATAATGGATGCCTCCCCGCTAAAGCTATAAGTAATGCTCTTTCCGCTAGAGGTTGTCCGACCAGTTCATAAATCGGTTCCGGTTTTATCTTTAGAGGATCCGATCTGGTATGCTCCGCCATAAATTTATCTATATTTTTATTTTCAATAATTTCGATAGCCTGATTTAGATTATCCACAACATATTTATCGGAATAATCTTCACATTTAAGTTCTGCTTGATTTTTAAATGGAATTATCCAGCGACAATTAATTATTCTTTCATCTCTGCTTAATGCAAAAACACCGTTTACCGGCAAAACTTTTCCGGAAAGACTCAGCTGACCAATTATAAACCACATACTATGGTTTACATTAGTAATTTGGCGATCTGCTAATAAAATTGCTACTGCCAAAGCCAGATCCAGCGATCTGATTTCTCCATTCTTAATATCTCTGGTTAAATGGCATACAATTCTGCCGCAGGGAATTGTAAAACCATTATTTTTCAAGGCTGCACGGACTCTGCTGAAACATTGCTGACCTTTATAATTGTTTAGACCGCTGATTTCAAAAGTCGGTAAACCGTTTAAAATGGTTATTTCCAGATCTGTAATGATTAACTCTGAATTATCAATCATTGCCGTTTTTATTTGTGCAAATTTCATCGCTTCACCTGCTAAATATTTTTAATTTCAAATATCTTAACTCTATATTCAAATCGTTTTGCGACTTTTTTTGAGAAAAACTGATAAAAGTGGAAAACTTGATAAAAAATTATACATTTCTGGATCAAGGAATATGCATATTCCAAAAAGATGTTATAATACAGGGCGGTATTAATTATAAAGTAGGAGAGATCGAATGAAACTGGGAATCGTAGGATTGCCGAATGTAGGAAAAAGCACTCTTTTCAATGCATTAACACATGCCGGAGCTGCTGTTGCCAATTATCCTTTTTGTACGATAGATCCGAATGTCGGTGTTGTGGCCGTGCCGGATTCTAGGCTGAAAGCTTTAGATCAAATATATCATGCGAAAAAAGTTACGCCTGCAACGATAGAATTTGTTGATATTGCCGGTCTGGTCGAGGGAGCCAGCAAAGGTGAAGGTCTTGGTAATCAGTTCCTGGCTAATATTCGAGAAACTGATGCAATTGTCCATGTTGTACGTTGTTTTTCCGATCCTGATATTATTCATGTTTCGGGTAAAGCGAATTCTTTACGTGATGCGGGTATAATTCAATTGGAATTGATCTTATCCGACATGGAATATATTGAAAGACGTATCGAACGGGTGGCTAAATCCGCAAAGAGCGGTGATAAATCGCTCCTCAAAGAAAAAGGATTCTTGGAAAAATTATTAGATCATTTAGCAAATGAAAGACCTGCCAGAACTTATTCCTTGGATGAGAGCGAAATTCCATTTACTAAAGAATTATGGCTTTTATCTTCAAAACCTGTCTTGTATGTTGCCAATATAAGTGAGGACGATATCGGTACAGTACCGGAAGAAGCTAAAAAACTGCAAGATTATGCTCAGAATGAAAATGCAGAAGTTGTTATGGTAAGTGCCAAGATAGAGGAAGAATTTCAAAGTTTAGAACCGGAAGAAGCTGCTGAATTCATGGCTTCATTAGGCATGGAACAAAGCGGTTTGGATTCGATTATCTCTGCCAGTTATAAATTATTAGGACTTATATCGTTTTTAACCATTGGTGAAGATGAAATCAGAGCATGGACAATTAAACAAGGCACTAAAGCTCCACAAGCAGCCGGAAAAATTCACACCGATTTCGAACGAGGATTCATTCGGGCTGAAGTCGTTAAATTTGAAGATTTAATTGCACTCGGATCGATAGCTGCTGCACGCGAAAAAGGATTGGTCAAATCTGAAGGGAAAGAATACGTAATACAAGATGGTGATTGTACTCTCTTCCGCTTTAACGTATAAGAAAGCAAGGCTTAAATGTTTGTTATAGGTATTACAGGTGGTATCGGTACCGGAAAAAGTACAGTTGCAAGTTTATGTCGTGAAGCCGGCTTGGCGGTTTTAGATGCTGACAAAATATCACATAGCGTGACTCAAAGTGACGGATTTGCTATTCCGGAAATCGCCGAACGTTTCGGTCAAGAATATATTAATACAGATGGATCATTAAACAGAGCTAAAATGTCAGATTTAGTTTTTGAAAACAAGAAAGCACTTGATGCTCTGAGCTTTATTGTGCATAAACATACCATGAAACAAATGGCAGTATATCTTGATAATCTGGAAAATTCCGGTGAGAAAGTTGTAGTGCTCGATGTTCCCATCCCGGTTAAAGAAGGATTTCTTGATCGATGTGATCAAGTTTGGAATGTAACTTCTGATCAGGATATCAGATTAAACCGTCTGGAAAAAAGAGGTCTTAGCAGAACGGAAGCATTAAGACGCATGGCCGTTCAAATGACGCCGGAAGAATACAGTAAAATAGCTAATATAGATATTTTCAACAATCATAATTTTGATCAATTGCGAGAACAAGTCAACAAAATTTTAGCTTCTGAACTAGGCTCAAGAGGTCTTCCTTTTAACAAAATTTAATTTACATGATAATTATTAATGTTAGATTTCTGCCCAGGAATCACCGACTGAAACTTCTGCTAAAAGCGGAACTTTTAATTTGACAACATTTTCCATTCCGTCCTTTAAAATTTGACTTACTTGTTCAACTTCCTGCTCCGGCAATTCTATAATCAATTCGTCATGCACTTGTAAAATCAGACGTGCTTGCAGATTTTGTTGTTGCAATACCCGGTCAATGCGATTCATTGCCAACTTGATCAAATCGGCTGCAGAACCCTGTAAAGGAGCATTCATTGCCGCTCTTTCACCGAAATTCCTTGTGTGAAATTGACTTGAATTCAATTCAGGAATATATCTTCTGCGGCCAAACATAGTTTCGACATATCCGTCTTGCTTGGCTTTTTCAATCAAAGACTCGAGGTATGGTTTTACTTTTGCATAATGTTCATAATAAGAATTGATATATTCGGTAGCTGTATCGACAGAAGACTTGAGATCTTGCGACAGACCGAACGGCGTTACGCCGTATATGATACTGAAATTAACGGTTTTCGCTAATGCTCGTTCACGGCTGGTAATCTCATTAATCTTTTTATCAAAGATTCTCATCGCCGTGTTGCTGTGAATATCAATTCCATCATTAAAAGCTTGAATCAAATCCGGATCTTCCGAAAGATGTGCCAATAATCGCAGTTCGATTTGAGAATAGTCGGCACCAAGCAATTTACAGCCGGGTGCGGCAATAAATACTTCGCGAATTGCTTTTGATCTTTCTGACCTGATCGGAATATTTTGTAAATTAGGGTCTGAACTGGATAAACGTCCGGTAGTTGTCAGCGTTTGATGATAGGTAGTATGAATTCTGCCGTCAAGCGGATTAATCGATTTGCGCAGACCGTCAACAAAAGTAGAATTTAATTTACTTACTTCTCGATATTCGATAATCAGATCCACAATCGGATGCATCTCACGTAAGCGCTCTAATTCACCGGCAGCAGTAGAATAATAACCACTGGCAAGTTTTTTACCGGATGGTAATTTTAGCTGATTAAATAATACATCACTCAATTGTTGACTCGAGTTAATATTGAATTTCTCAAAAGAATATTTATAAATTTGTTCTTCCAATTCATTTATTTCTTTGAGCATTATTTTATTTAAACTGTCAAGTTGAGTTTTATCGGCTGAAACACCTCTTTTTTCCATATCAGCCAAAATCGGAGTTAAAGGCATTTCGATCGTATAAGCTAATAATTCCATATTTTGCTTACGAATTAAATCGCGCTGAATTTCCTGGAGCTTGAGCATTGCCAATGCCATTTGCTTGGCATATTCAATTTGCTCATTCAGCGAAGGCTTCTTATTTAATTGAATAAAATTCTGTTGAAAAACATTTTGGAAAACACTCGTAAAATCCTCCGATTTGCCCTGATTTAATAAGTATGCCGCTACCTGAATATCAAAAGGTTGATTTTTTAAATTACCTAAGTTGATTGTTTTTAACCAATTTTTGTAGTCCCATACGATAATCTGATTATCAATTTCAAATATATCCTGACATATCAGTTGAATCTGCATCGGCTCAAGCATAATAAATCCGGTATTTTTACTTAAGAGAAAACTGTTTTCATTCGGTAAGACAAGCCAGACAATACTGTCAAAACCGGCATTATTGAGAAATTCTTGAATTGTCCGATATTCTTTAAGTTCAGCCAATTCGGTTTTATCAATGATTGAATTATCCTGTTCGATACCGAACCGTTCAAACATTGTTTGAAATCCCATTTTCTGAAAAAAGTCAGTTAATTTTTTTATATCGGGTTTTTCTTTTACAGCATCTCGGGCGCTGATTCTGATTGGTACTTTTTTATTGATTAAGGCTAAATCATAAGATAAAAATGCCATCTCACGATCGTCGTATAATTTATTGTGATATTTATTGGGAATTTTTGTCTTGTCGTGATCTAAAGTATCATATATTTGCTTTAACGTACCGTGATTTCTAATTAAATCAGAAGCACCGACTTGACCAATACCGCGAATTCCCGGAATATTATCCGATGAATCACCCATAATCGCTTTGAAATCAACAAATTTTTCCGGACCGAAACCATACTCAGCCTCAAAGGCATCACGATCCATTAAACTGTCAGATGTAGAACCTGAACGAGTCACCGGTAAAACTATGTACACATGATCATCTATTAATTGAAAGCTGTCTTTGTCACCTGTTACAACATATACATTGTAATTATCCTCAGCTGCTATTTTGGCATATGTACCGATCAAATCGTCTGCCTCATATCCTTTCTCTTCAACACAACAAACGTTTAAAGCATTAAGCATTTCTTTGAGCAAAGGCATTTGTACCGCCAGATCATCCGGCATCGGTTTTCGCGTTCCTTTATAATCGGCATACAGCTCATGACGAAAAGTTTTTTCTTTACGATCGAAAGCGACAATAATGCTATCCGGATTAATTTGTTCTGCATAACTTAAAAACATATTGAGAAAAGTGAAAACAGCACCGCTTGGTGTTCCGTCAGGTGCAGTTAGCATCCTGCGACCGGCACCGGCATAGAAAGCCCGGTTTATCAGACTGTTACCGTCAATTAGCATCAAATGTTTACGTGAGTTTTTTTCAAAAAAATTCTTGGACAAAATTAGCACCTATCGTTATTGTTTTCATTAACATATATTTTGATTTAATTAATAATAAATTATGAATCATATCATGAGTAAAAAGATTTGATTAATATGTCAATAATTACAAATCTTAAAATTGTTCTGATTTAATCGCCTAAAATGATAAATCTCATAAAATTATTCTGATTAAATCTCCGAAAAACAGAAATGCAATAATCAGTATCGCACTGATTATTCCGAAAATTCCGCCAAGCGACATTAAAGCTACTTGGATTCCGTAACTGATTTGATCAGATTGTTTCGGTACTGTTTTGCCGGTTTCAGTTCTCAATTTATTATTTGATTTATTTGCGTATTTGATTCTTGGTTCTTTTTTTGATTTTCTTTCAGTGACCAGCGATGATTTAATCATTATTTTCTCCTCTATTATCAGCTATTATCCAAACTCAACAAATTTTCTATTCATTAGTTTATTAACAAGTTTTTTCGACGATTTTTGCTGAGTAACCGTCATTTAAGTATAAAGTATTTTTAGCTCAATTCAAAAGATTAAGCTCAATGGCTTTTGTCAGAATTGAACCTGCAATTGTCGGTGTGTCATAAATCCCGTTCTCGATTACAATTCCTACAGCATACGGATTGTACGGATCATCAATAAAACCTGTATATAATGAATTGGTTACCAAGTCTCCATCATCATTGACCGATTCAGCCGTGCCGGTTTTTCCTCCAATTACATATCCCTGGATATATGAGCCATAAGCTCTGCCTTGTTCAACTGTCGTAATTAAATTGTTTTTAATAACTTCAACACCGGCCGAACTGTCAAGTTGACTAAATACTTTCTGTTTGGTAGTTTCATAATTATTGCCAAATGGACTGATATAGTTTTTGAGTAAATAAGGCTGCATCATGATGCCATGATTGGCAACGGCACCGGAAATCATTGCCAAATGCAGCGGAGAAACCGTCAATTCATTATTTTCAATCGGTTGACCTATTGACTGCCAAGACAATAAATATTGATCGTCAGCAACAGCTTTATAAGTTCCGGTTTTCCCGATTAAACGTCCGATTGAAAGAGGTTTATTAAAACCAAATTGTTCTGCCGTATTTTGCATTAACTCGGCTCCGGCCTTCATTCCGATATCGCCGAAAAAATGATTGCATGAAACATGATATGCCGTTTGCATTCCAATTTCACCGTGAGCATCTTCACCACGATCCTCGGTAACAGAACCGGGACCCAATAACGTTTCTTGACCTTTACAATACATAGTATAATTCGGATCGTATTGCTCGGATTCTGTCCATGCAATACCTGTCACTACTTTATAGGTCGAACCCGGAGCATATGCTCCGGCAATACTGCGATTAAATAATGACGATTCAGGTATATCAGTCCAATTTACGACATTATCCGGATAAGTATTTGGCGTACTCACCATACAAAGTATGGCACCGGTTTTATAATTGATTATTACAATTGACCCGTTAGAATCACCTAAAAGGGCCTGGGCATGCAGGGTTAAATCCGAATTTACCGTTAAGATAATATCATCTCCGGTCATACCGTTTCCGGTAAAATCAAAAGTCAGTTGTTGAATGAACGATCTGCCTGTTCCGATCAATCTATCTTGATAAGCACCCTCAATTGTATTTCCTATATTATGCGTATAATCACCGACTGTCTGAATCATTGCCCTCGCCAATTCGGAATTCTCCGCATAATGTCTTTCTCCGTCTTTGCTATATGCTAAACGAACCATATCGGCTGACCAAATTGTACCGGCATTGCTATAACGAGAATGCAAAACTGCTTTATTTTCATTACTGGATTGCAATAATAGACGCTGACTTTTATTTTGTTGTACGACAATTCCAACTAGTAAAGCAAGTGAAATTATCATAAAAAAGAGAAGAATCGATTTTAAGCTACGCATTAATTGTTTCACTATTTGTACGCTCCTTCCTCATTCCGGCAACACAGGCCGATCAACATACCAACCATCAGCCATTTGGCTATCATAGAACTTCCACCTTTTGCAATAAAAGGCAGAGTTGCACCGGTTAAAGGAATTAAGCCGGTTGTACCGGCAATTACTACCGCCGCTTCAACGAAAAAATAAGTTGCTAAAGCCAAGATCAGACTTGAGGTGAATCCGTCACGGACTTTCGCCGCAGCATTTGCCCCTCTCAGCCACGTAATTATAAAACAAAGTATGATTGCCAAACCGACTAAAATACCCATTTCTTCACAAATAACCGAAAAGACCATATCTGATGATGCCAAAGGTATCGATCTGGGATTACCGACTCCCAAGCCTCTGCCCAATATACCGCCTCGCCCGATCGCTTGAAGACCGAAGATAATCTGTTCATTGTAAGCATTGGTCTCTGTCCAAAGTGTTAACCAACCATATAATCTGTTTTGGACATAAGATAATAATTTATATGCTACAAAAAATATCGCCATACCGCCGGTCAGAATACCTGCTGTTTTTAAATATTCAGAAGTCATTACAACAAATACTATCAGTGTAACAGGCAATAAAATCATCATTGAGCCCAAATCCGGCAATAACATGATTAAAATAAAATTAAAACCTGCCCATCCGGCAAATAATAATTGAGTTTTAAGCGGTGGTCTGATTTTGAAAAAATTAGCCAATACAATCAAGTATGTAATTTTGGCAAACTCAGTTAACTGCAATGAAAAACCACCCGGCAAAGTAATCCATAAAGTAGCCCCCCATTCATCAGCACCACGTCCTAAAACCAAGGTTGCAATATAGAACATCGGAGTCAGCACTAAGCTGACATAATATATTTTCTCTAAAAAACGTGTTCTTTGGACAATTAAAACTACTATTGGCAAAATGGCCAATCCGAAAATTGCTATACCGGCTTGCATAATAAAATCATTACGTATGTAGCGAATAAATTCAGCCTCACTCCAATCAAGCGGCTTTATTCTATCCACAAAAGCAAATCTTGCCTGAATAATCAAGCCTAAAATTGCAATAAATATAAAAGCGGTGTATATTGCCCGATCAAAATTTTCAAAAATTAAAGGTAAAACATAATAATAAATTTGAGCAAAAACAAAAAAGACACCTAATAAAAGCAGATAAAAAAGTCTTAAATGTCCAAAATCAGAGGGTATAATTAAAAAAACAGCAATATAACCAATTAAAAAAAACAAACCGGTAAACAACCAAGAAAAACCGGTTCGCAAAGGTTGTTCGATAATTTTGCCATATTGCCAATCTGCAATTGAACCTTCAAATTCCTGTCCGCTGAGTTCAGCAGAATCTCGTTCATCAACAAAAACCATAATGCGATCTCCCATGCGGATTAAATCTTGATTATTGATGCGACGCGGATTATTGACTTTACGATCATTCACATAAAGATCGACATTTGAATCAGCAGGTCGTACGAACCATTTTCCGTCATGCAAATAAATCAAAGCATGTCTTCTGGCAATACTTTTGCTTTTGAGTCTGATATCTGATGAGCGACTGCTGCCGATAGCTGTAGTATGGAACAATGAATATGATTCAACAAAATCTCCGGCAGCCGCTGTTTGGGACATTAAAAAAAATCCATGAGCCGGCGTAGTGTGTTGTTTAAATCTGTTTAATAAACTGCGTAAAGATTGCCAGGCTAATACAACAGTAAGAATAATGGCTAAGATTGCTAGCGGATAACGTGCTAAATAAGTTATATATGAATGTAAACTTTGCATGTTTAATATTATAGACTATTTATTGCTAAAGCAAAATAAAAAGGACTGTTAAAACATTTGAATAAAATATCATGCTTATGCAGTTTTAGCACATAAATCAATCAATTAATTATCTGAATCTTATCTTTAAAACAGTCCTGATTATTAAAATTAATATTTAATATATAAAATTAAAACTCATGAATATTATAATCATCCGGCAAATCAGCTAGTTTACTTTCAAAATTGTCGGATGAATCAAAATCCTGATCACTCTTGCGACGTTCATATCCTCTAGAACTGCCACCACTACGACGATTATCACGACCGTCTCTGCCGCCGCGTCCGCCGCCACGGTCACTACTGCCACGACGATTAGTACGGCCATCTCTGCCGCTGCGACTGCCGCTAAAACCACTACGACGTTCTCTTTCTTGATAATCATCTGGTCTCTCTTCCGGATCACGCATTGAAAGGTTAATTCTTCCTTGGGCATCAATTTCTTCAACATAAACTGTAACTTTTTGACCGGGTTCAACTACATCTTCAACTTTATTAACATGCTGCCATGCCATTTTTGAAATATGTACCAGACCTTCTTTGCCGGGTGCAAATTCAACGAAAGCACCAAAATTCATCAAACGGGTTACAGTTCCTTCAAAGACCGAACCGACTTCAGGATCGTTGATAATCAGATCGATTGTTTTTATTGCTTTTTGTGCTGCTTCAGCATTCGGGGCAGCAATATGGACATGTCCGACTGCACCGTCTTCAATTATATCAATTTCACAACCGGTATTTTCAGTAATAGATTTGATCGTTTTACCGCCTGAACCGATAACTTCACCGATCTTATCGGAAGGAATATCGATAATTTCAATCTTAGGTGCGTATGCCGACAATTCAGAACGCGGTTCTGAAATACAGGGAAGAATTGATTCGTTAATAATTTGCAAACGACCTTTTCTGGTTAATTCCAAAGCATCGCGAATGATATTATAAGATAAACCTTGAACTTTGATATCGACTTGAATCGAAGTAATACCTTCGGTTGTACCGGCTACTTTGAAATCCATGTCGCCATGGAAATCTTCAACACCTTGAATATCCATGAATACGATATAGTCATCAGGATCGCCGCTTTCTTGGTTAATCAATAAACCTGCGGAAATTCCGGCAACCGGCCTTTTGATCGGTACACCTGCATCCATCAAAGATAAGGTTGAAGCACAAACTGAACCTTGCGAAGTTGAACCGTTGGACATAGTTACTTCCGAAACCGTGCGAATTGCATAAGGGAATTCTTCTTCCGAGGGCAATACCGGAATCAAAGAACGTTCGGCCAAATCACCGTGTCCAATTTCACGTCTGCCAGGTGAACGATTAGGTCTGGCCTCACCGACACTATACGGCGGGAAATTATAATGATGCATATAACGTTTTGTTGTATCGGTTCCCAAGCCGTCTAATTTTTGTGCATCGGACAAGCCGGCCAAAGTAGTGATATTTAATACTTGAGTTTGACCACGTTGGAATAATGCTGATCCGTGAACACGGGGAATCAATCCCACTTCAGCAGATAAAGGTCTGATATCGTTTAATCCGCGTCCGTCAACTCGTTTGTGGTCTTTGTATAAATACTCGCGTAAAACATAAGCTTCAACTTCAGTAAAAGCATCAGAGAAATTCTCCAGCCATTCTTCGTTTTCTTGTTCGATAATAACTTTAATTTCTTCTCTGACATTACCAATTTGTTCATCTCGTACAGCTTTGTCAGAGTTTAAGATATTAGCTTTGACCTTATCATATGCTAATTCGAAAACTCGATCCTTTAAATCAGAAGAAACCGCAAATGACTGATATTCATATTTAGGTTTGCCGATTTGATCAACAACTTCCTGGAAAAAGTCACAAACTTTTTGAATTTCATGATGAGCTTCAATGATAGCTTCCATCATTAATTCATCAGGCACTTCATTTGCACCGGCTTCGATCATACATACATTTTCTTTAGTGCCGGCAACTGTTAATTCTAAATCGCTGATTGCTCTTTGTTCTGCATTCGGATTTAAAATTATCTCGCCCTCTATTAAGGCAACTTGAACACCTGCCATGGGACCATTCCAAGGTACATCGGAAATAGCTGTAGCCAAAGCCGAACCTAACATTGCCGTAATTTCCGGGGCATTATCCTGATCAACACTTAAAACCAAGTTGTTGATTGTTACTTCATTTCTCATATCATCCGGAAATAAAGGACGCATTGGACGGTCAATCATTCTGGATGTCAGCATTGCATGATCAGTCGGTCTGCCTTCACGTTTCAAAAATCCGCCCGGCATTTTGCCTACGGCATACATTTTTTCTTCATAATCAACACTTAAAGGAAAAAAATCAACTCCTTCACGCGGTTTTGCCGACGTACACGTCGACAGTACTACTGTATCGCCATGGCGGATTAATACTGAGCCATTGGCAAAATCTGCAATTTGCCCTGTTTCAACGATTAATTCACGACCACAATAATCAGTTCTAAAAACTTTTTTTGTCATAATTCCTCCTAGACATTGGAGCATTGGACGGTAGTCTGTAGATTCAAAATCTGTTTATTACAAAGATATACAGTTTTTCAACCTACCTCCCACAGTCAATGCTCGCTATTTTTCTTGTAAAAAGGCGGGAATTCCCGCCTTTGAATTATCTTCTTAATCCTAATTTAGCAATTATGGCTCTATAACGTTCTATGTCATTTTTCTCTAAATAATTAAGTAAGCCTCTTCTTTTACCGACCATCGTCAACATACCACGTCTGGAATGATGATCGCCTTTATGTATTTTCAGATGCTCGGTCAAATGACGAATACGTTCTGTCAAAATTGCAATTTGAACTTCCGGCGAACCGGTGTCAGATTCGTTAATCTTGAATTCTTCGATAATTTCTTGTTTTCTTTGATTGTCCATTAAAATTTCCTCCTAAGCCTTGAGCAAAGTAAAAGGTCGGACTATCCTCAAACTTTGCAAAGGTAATCTTTTGAATCATACATCAAACAATTATTCTTGTAAAGTTCAGTAATTATTTTATTAACTGATATTTTGTTTCCAGATTAAAACAGAATCAAATTTTCATTTAACTTATATATTGCCGTTATTAATTAAATTTAATCAACATTATTATCAATCATCAGGTTTATCAGAATCTGAATATTCAGATTGTTTAGAGCCTTTTTTCGGACTTGCATTTTGACGTTTCTCATTTATATGCAGTCGAATTTTCTGCTCTTTCAGTTCAATCCAATCTTCAATCAATTGATAAATGATCGAAGCAACCGGAACTGCAAGTAATGCACCCATTATACCGAACAATCCGCCGGCGACCGTTATGGCAACCAGAACCCAAATCTGAGGCAATTCCATGGAATCAGCAACCCTTCTCGGATAAATCAGATTATTTTCTATTTGTTGTATCACCATAATTAAAATAAAATATCCGAACAACATTTGCGGTTTAACAAAAATAATGATAATAGCACCGAAAATACCGCCTACCCATGCACCCACAATCGGAATCAGAACGGACAAACCGTTCATCACACTGATAATTAACGGATATGGGAAACCGAAAACCACCAAGCCAACAAGACACATCACGCCCAGAATGAAACTTTCAGTTATTTGCGTATAAACATAACTGGATAATATTTCATGTGTGACATAAGAAACATGTTGCAGATGTGGTTGAACTCTATGGGGAATCACTGCATTGCAGAAACGATTTAACTGGCGTTTCAAATTGTTTTTATCGGCAACTATATAAATTGAAATAATCAATCCCAGGAAAAAAGATGCAACAGTAGACACTATACCGGAAAATAATTTACTGATAACACCGGGCAATTGAGCAACTAAGATGCCAATCGTATCTTTGGCTTTATCTCCGATATTTGAAATCAATCCCGGATCAATATTATATTGTTCCAACCAGTCAGAAAATGAATTTACCGTTCTGGTAAATGTTACCGAATAACGATCAAAGTTTGATATAAATTCACCGAAACTATCTGCCAATTGAGGTATCATAATTAGAACAAGACCAACTAATATTCCTATAAATATCAAATATGACAGGATAATCGCCGGAACTTTAGCTCTTTGATTATTAAAATATGGGATTTTTCGGAATTGTTTTTTAAAGAATTCAATTGGTCGATTTAATAATAATGCTATCAAGAAACCTACAAGTAAAGGTGCTAAAAGACTGATTACTTTGCCGACAAAAGCCGTAATAAAATCAATTTTGCTAACAACTGCTGATGCTGCAATCACAATCACTACAATCATCAGTATAAACTTTTTGTCGTCTTTTTTTAGCATAATAGACCTTTCAAAAGAAGTAAATACATTATAATTCATTCAGCTGAATAGTGAAAGGCAAAATTAAAATTCTCAGAAGATGATTTTTAAAAATCGGAAATTAAATTTCAATTGGCCTTTTCAATTAGAAACTGATTCAAATTAATAATTCAATAATTCAAAATCCATATTACTGAATATTTCAAAAATTAATTTAATAAATACTAACCGCCAAAAAGTCCATTAACTAAATTTTTAAAATAGTTACCACGTTCTTCAAAATTTTTGAATCTATCAAAAGATGTTCCGGCAGGACTGAGAATTATCGATTCTCCGGGCATAGCAATACGACAAGCTCTCTCCAGTGCATCTTCATAATCATCACAATGTATTATTTGCATTGAGCTGACTGACTTACCAATTTGATGTGCTTCCTGCCTGACTTGTTTCTCGATTAAATCAGCATTAGCACCGCAAAGAATTAATTTATCGGTAGCGGCAGCCACAATTTTACCCAAACCACGATAATCGGAATTTTTATCTTTACCACCCATGATTAAGACTGTAGGAATTCCTTGTTTAATAAAAGCTGATAATGTATGTTTACTGCGTTCCGGCGAGCTGTCGATTGAACTGTTATAGAATTTAACCTGATCTATTTCTCTAATAAATTCCAGACGATGCTCCAAACCTTTAAAGTTTTGTACTGCAATCCTGATATTATCTAAACTTACATCATCCTGTACTGCAGCCATTGCGGATAAACAATTTTCTAAATTGAAATCACCCATTAAATGTAAATCTGATTCATTCAATAAGGCGACAAATTCGTCAGAACCTCTGGCACAATAACCTAATTGACCATTCTGTCTTTGATAAACTTGATGTGTGCAACACTCATATCTTTGATTAAACCAAATTAGTTCCCCTTTGAGTTTAGACCAGTCAACAGCAAATTCAGGAAAATTACCGTTTAAGATTATTTTATCTTGATTGGATTGATGACGATACAATTGTTTTTTTGCTTCAATATATTCGTCATAATTTTGGTGAACATCTAAATGATTAGGTGTTACATTCGTTAAAACCGCAACATTCGGACTAACTTGTAAATCAATTAATTGAAAACTTGATAATTCCAGAACTACTTTTGAGTATCCGGTCATCTGTTCCAGATCAGCCAGCAAGGGTCTGCCTATATTACCGCCGACATAAACATCATCAGTTTGTTGTTTAAGCATTCTATAAATTAAACTGGTGGTTGTTGATTTGCCATCACTTCCTGTTACCGCAAATGTTTTGCCCGGACAATATTGAAGAAAGACTTCCATTTCGGAAGTAATAATCGCTCCTCTCGCCTTTTCTGCTAAAAGATATTTATTGTAAGGCATCATAATCGGTGTTCTGAAAATCAGATCAAATCCGATCAAATAATCCAGATAATCATCACCCAAATACCATTTAATCTCATAACCCAGGTTTTGAAATTCATTTTTTAAATTAACAGCAATATCAGAATCTGCCGGCATCTTATCAAAAGCTGAGATGTTCAGTTTTTGCTCTGCCAGTAATCTAAGCAAAGGCTGATTGCTGATCCCAAGTCCGATTACCGCAATCTTTTTATCTTTTAACCAATTTTTAAAATCAGCATATTTTCTTTCCATTTAATAAACTTAGCCTCTTAAATTTATTATTATAATAATTATTTTACTTAATTCGTAGGTTATCAGTAAGCTCTAAATTAATATTTTTATATTAAAACAAATATCATATAATATAAAATTATAGCCAAAAGAATACTGTATAAAGTACCGATTAAATAGTATTCAGCAAATGTTTTATCTTCTTCAATTTGTTTGAATCTGGCATTGGATATTTTTTCGCTTTGCAGATGAAAATCACCTAAAAAATGACAAATTAAAATTAAAATTGTTAAATTATTTATGTTACTCATGATAACCCTCTAATAATTTACCAATAATTTTTCTTGTGTGAAGATATATTTTGATATTTCCTTTTGTCAATCTTTTGCTTAAACTGCTTTCCGAAATATCAGCAAATTCAGCAACATCCTTTTGGATAAAATCATCTTGATAAATACCCAGATTAAGAATTGTTTTAAAAGTTTGATATTGTGTTTCTGTCCACATAGTTTTTAATGTTTCGCTATTAAGTATAAGTGTATTAATAAGTTCGTCTTTTTTAAAATCAGAACCTTTAAACATTAAGTTGCATCTTCCATTCCAATTATTTTTATGTACGTCTTCAACTGCTTTTCTGGCATTCCAAAAAGCCGGTCCATCTGACCCTATACTAAACTCGGGGTCAATCTGAGTCGTAATTTCTCCATAACCGATTCCTAATCTGAACGGATGATCAATTGATAGCTGAATTTTATCAATCATCTGAAATATTTGTGAATCGATTTTCAGAATAGATTGAAATTCATCCCCTAAAGTCAACATAAGTTTTGATACAATTAGACTTTTAAATGTGACATTAATCTCATTAAAAGCAAATTTGATTTTTCGTTGCAACCTTGATCTGTCTTTATCTTCTATTTGTCTTGATCCAATTAGATCTCCGATAATTACCAGATAATTGTCCATGATAAATCTCTCAGTCTGAAATTATTAATACCTAAACAACGGTAATTCACTTAAATTCCACAATAATAAAATTTTCCATCAAAAAGGAAAATTTTTTATGTTTCCTTTCTCACGGAAATATTTAATAATTTCCTTATATAAGGAAATTATATCTGAATATTTTTTTGAATTCAATTAAAAATATTATATCTTCTGGAGATTTGATTAATAATACTATATGAAATTATCTATTGATAATTGACAATTTTATCAAGGTACTTATATTTTATTGATAGTCGCAGCCATTACCGCTTTAATTGTATGCATACGGTTCTCAGCTTGTTGATACACATAAGATTGCTCACCATTAAAAACTTCATCGGTAACTTCCATTTCTTCGATACCGGTTTTTAAATTGATCTCTCTGGCGGTTGCCGTTTTTAAATCGTGAAATGCCGGCAAACAGTGCATAAAAATGGCATCTTCATGGGCTAAGGACATTAATTCACTATTGACCTGACAATGAGCTAATTGCTTGATTCTGGGAATCCAAAATTCTTCCGGCTCACCCATAGACACCCAGACATCCGTATATAATACATCAGCATTTACAGCAGCTTTTTGGATATCCTCTTCAAAACGGAGTTTGGCACCGGTCTGTTCCGCAAGCATTTGACATTCGGCAATCAATTCCGGAGTCGGATAAAATTCTTTGGGTGCCGCAATTGTTAAGTCCATACCCATTTTTGCCGCTCCCACTAATAATGAATTCCCGATATTGTAATGAGCATCGCCTAAATAAACCATTTTTACACCTTTTAAGCGACCGAACTTTTCTTTAATCGTCATAAAATCAGCCAAAATTTGAGTCGGATGGGCTTCATTGGTTAATCCGTTCCAAACCGGAACTAGTGCATGTTCAGCTAACTCATCAACGATCTCCTGTTCATAACCACGATAACAAATACCGTCATATATTCCGGATAAAATCCTAGCGGTATCGGCAATGCTTTCTTTTACACCTAAATGCGAATTATTAGAGTTAATATAAGTTGAACCCATACCTAGATCATGGGCAGCAACTTCAAAACTGCATCTGGTTCGTGTGCTGGATTTTTCAAAAATTAAAGCGATATTATATTCTTCAAATTCCCGATGCGGAATACGCTTTTGTTTTTTTGCTTTGTATTCTAAAGCTAATCTTAACAGATATTTAATTTCTTCAGGTGTAAAATCCATAATTTGGAGAAAATCTCGATTTTTCAAGTTCATAGTCAGCCCAACTTTTCTTATAATAATTGCAATCAGCAAATTCTGATGGAATTGCTGATTATAAGGTCAAACATATTTTTTTAACTAAACATTATCCGTCTTGGCACATGTTTTTTTAATGACATTGATTGCTTGCTCTAAAACATCTTGCGGAATATTTAAAGCCGGCAAAAGACGCACTTTATCTTTCGCAGAAATAACTAAAACACCTTGTTCGATGCATTCGCGGATAATATCTTGATTATTACGCTCGACTTCTATTCCCAGCATCAAACCTAAACCGGTAATATTTTTGATTCCTTTAGCATTTTTTAAAGTATTAATTATATATTCTGATTTTTGTTTTACTTCAACCAATAAGTCTTCATCAATTCTTTGCAAAATATTAATTGCACCGGCACAACAGACCGGATTACCGCCAAATGTCGAACCATGTGTACCCGGTGTCAAAGTATTTTTAACTTTATCACCTAGGATTGTCGCACCAAGAGGTAATCCCCCACCCAAGCCTTTAGCCGTCGTAACAATATCCGGCTTTAAACCGAAATTCATATAGCCGAATAACTTACCGGTCCGACCGTTACCGGTTTGAACTTCATCTGTAATCAATAACAAATCATTTTTATCACAAAAATCAGCGACTTGACTGAGATATTCTTGATTAAGAGGATTTACGCCGCCTTCGCCTTGAATAACTTCAAGCATAATTGCCGCACATTTATTTTGTCCGGCCAGCTTTTCAATATCAGAAAAAACATTTGCCCGAGCATAAACAAATCCAGGAGTCAACGGTGTAAAATCCTGATGGAAATCAGCTTGTCCTGTTGCCGCCAAAGTCGTAATTGTCCGACCATGGAAGCTGTTTTCTAAAGTGATAATCGTATAATGATCTTTACCTTTTAAATCTGCTGCATATTTACGAGCAACTTTAATTGCACATTCATTAGCTTCACCACCCGAATTTGAAAAGAAGACTTTTTGCATATCGGTTTTGTTACACAGTAATTCCGCTAATTTCACAGCGGGTTCGGTATAATATAAATTTGAAGTGTGCTGAACCTGCTGCAACTGATTGGTAATTGCACCAATCCATGCTTGATCGGCAAAACCGAAAGTATTAACGGCAATTCCACCTGACAAGTCAATATATTCATGATCATTTTCATCATAGACTAAACTGCCTTTACCGTATTTGATTACAACGGGAAAACGATTATAAGTATTGGCAATAAATTTCTGGTCATTTTGTTTAATATTCATATAAACTTTCCTTCTGTATATTTATAAAATATGTCTATAGTAGATTCCAGTTAAATTTTTAATAAGTCTAAGTATGTTTTTAATAAATTTTAAGTATATATATCATTTATTTTAAATCTATTTAACAAACATTGTTCCAATTCCGGAGTCGGTTAAAGTTTCGATCAACAGTGAATGCGGTATTCTGCCATCAATGATAAAAACTTTATTTACTCCCCAACGCAATGCATTGGTACAACATTCTACTTTCGGTAACATGCCGCCGGTAATAACTTGATCAGCAATCAGTTTATCAACATCATCTAAAGTTACAACCGGGATCAAGGTTGAGGCATCTTTCTCATCTCGTAAAATACCGGCAATATCAGTCATTGTAATTAAACTCTCGGCACCTAGTTCACCTGCAATTTTTGCGGCTGCAGTGTCGGCATTAATATTATAAGTATTTCCCTTGGCATCACAACCGATTGTTGATATAACCGGTATATATCCCTTTTCGATTACATCAAGAATCGGTTGAACATTAACTTCTTCTATTTTACCGACATAACCTAAACGCGGATCTTTAATGCTTGCCTTAATCATATGACCGTCAATACCGGAAAGTCCGATTGCTTTACCGCCTTTGGTCTGAATCAGATTGACTAAATCCTTATTGACTTTACCTGCTAAAACCATTTGTACTACTCGCATTGTCTTTTCATCGGTAACTCGAAGACCTTCTACGAATTCGCTTTGAATGTTCATTTTAGTTAAAGTTTCATTAATCTCGATACCGCCACCGTGAACTAAAACAACCTTCACTCCAATTAGTGATAAAAGCACGATATCATGCATTGTCGAGTCAATTAAGTATTCTTTGATCATTGCATTACCGCCGTATTTGACTACGACAATTTTATTGTTATAGCTTTGAAAATACGGTAGTGCCTGAACCAGAATATTAGCTCTTTCTTCATTTGAATAATTCATATTTCATCCTTATGTTTTATTATGTTTCAACTTTTAATCAAATTATTATAATTTTGTGCAAAATTGTGCTGAATATAACATTATATTCAGTAACAATATCTTGCGGATTATTAATTGTTTTCGATGCATCAAGTACGATAATCACCATTGATTTTCACGTAATCATAGGTTAAATCGCAACCCCAAGCAATAGCAGAATCTGCCCCTTGGTTTAGGGTGATTAAAATTGTAATATTTTCTTCCAACAAAATTTCCTTTGCCAGTTCCTCGGAAAAATCTACACCCATTCCGTTTTCACAAACAACAATTTCTCCTTGCTTTGATTTCAAAGCAATTTGGATATCGGATAAATCAACTTCTGCTCCACTATTACCAACAGCTGAAAGTATTCTGCCCCAATTGGCATCTGCACCAAAAAATGCGGCTTTGACTAAAGAAGAACTGATTACACTTTTTGCAATTTTTCGCGCATCAGTTTTTGAAGTGGCACCGGTCACTATACATTCCAATAATTTTGTAGCACCTTCACCGTCAGCAGCAATCATTTTGCTGAAATATACAGTGACTGAATTTAAGGCTTGAGTAAAGATTTTGTATTCAGGACCTTCATCAACAATTTTTTGATTTCCGGCTAAACCGTTAGCCAATATACAAACCATATCATTAGTTGAGGTATCGCCATCAACACTGACCATATTAAAAGTATCTTCAACATCGGTTGATAATGCTTTTTGCAACATTTTTGAACTGATAGCACAATCAGTCGTAATGAATACCAGCATGGTTCCCATATTAGGATGAATCATACCTGAACCCTTGGCTATACCGCCGATTTTACACTCAATACCATTGATTTCAAAGCTGACGGCAATTTCTTTGAGCTTGAGATCAGTTGTCATTATAGCTTCAGCAGCTAAATGTGATTTATTACCTAAATCAGCAATTAATTTGGGTAAGTTCTCACTAAACGGTTTTAGCGGAAGACGTTGACCGATTACTCCGGTAGAAGCAACGATAATATCTTGTGGTTTGATCAGTAATTGATCAGCTAATAATTGACAAGTTTGTCGTGCTATCACTTCACCGTCCGAGGTACAAGCGTTTGCATTTCCACTATTACAGATTATTGCTCTGGCTTTACCGTCAGATAAATTTTCTTGAGTTAAATATAAAGGTGCCGCTTTTACTTGGTTTTTTGTATATACTGCTGCCGCTTCCGCTTCAACTTCACTAACAATTAAAGCCAAATCCAATTTACTGCTATTGTTTCTGATTCCTGCATGAATTCCCGAAGCCGTGAAACCTTGTGCGGCACAAACGCCTTGATCAATAATTTTCATTTTATTTCCTTTTCTTTATAATTCTTCTAACTTCCATGTTTATAAATTTATAATTTATTCTAATTCCAACTTAGATTTTATTCTTTATGCGCAAATTTTTATTTTAAATATTAAAATTATGTTTTTATTCTTACATTTTATTGCTAGATTTCTAAACCATATGTTTCTTCTTTGCCCAAAATTATATTCAGACATTGAATTGCCGCACCCGATGCACCTTTGCCAAGATTATCATAAACACTCAGCAGCAAAATCCTATCTTCATTACCCGCTACAGATATTTGCATACTATCCATGCCTTGAAGTTTATTTGTTGCAATAAAACCGTTTACATCCAAAGAATCAATATAAGAAACAATCGGACCCTGATATTTTTGTTTAAGAACTTGAACAACATCCTGAACCGTTTTGCCCGAAGTTAATTGTTCTTTAAAAAGCGGTACAGTTACTTGCATACCACTATAAAATCCGGAAACTATCGGACTGAAATGTGGCAGGTGCTCCAGTTGGGAGATTATTTTAACCTCGATCAAATGTTTATGATTTTGTCCCAAAGCATATTGTCTCGGGGAATTGAGTGACTTATCTCTGTCAGGATCTTCGTATTCAGCAATCATCATTTTGCCGCCCCCGCTATAACCGGTTAAAGAATGAAAACTCAAATATGCTGATTTAGGCAAAATCCCTGATTCAACCAACGGATAAATTAAAGCAATAAATCCCGATGCATGACAGCCCGGAACACTGATTCTCTTGGAATTAATAATGCTTTCCCGATGTTGATCAGACAGTTCCGGAAAACCATAAGCCCAACCCGGATTTGTGCGATGAGCGGTTGATGTATCCAAAACGATTGTTTCGGGATTATCAAGTAAAGTTACTGCTTCTCTCGCAGCTTGATCCGGCAGACAGAGAAAGACAATATCCGATTGATTCATTGCTCTTTTTCTGGCAGCAGTATCTTTTCTTTCTGCTTCACTCAAGGTTATCAGTTCAACATCGGAATATTTGCTCAACCTTTGATATATTCTCAATCCTGTAGTTCCGGCTTTCCCATCGATAAATATCTTAGTCATAGATCTCCCATATAAGAATAATTTTATTTTTAAATCAAGTTTATTAAAAACGTTTAATATCATAGCACATTCCATTCGTATCAGTCATAAATTTAATTTCTTATTTATATAATAGTGTAATTGTATAATTATTAATTAAGATGAATAAATATTCTATATTAAACTAAAATAATAATCTAAGAACAAATGATTTTCAGTGCATTTTAACTAATTTAAGTTCCTAATTTCTTGTTTTAATATGTAAAAATCCTTGCAATAATCCAATAATTTGATTATTATTAAGTTTGCTAAACTTATGCGGAAGTGGCGGAATAGGCAGACGCGCTAGCTTCAGGTGCTAGTGATCGCAAGATCGTGCAGGTTCAAGTCCTGTTTTCCGCACCAAACCAATATAATCCGAACCAAATCTTCACTATGGGAGATAGATTCGGATTATTTGTTTATTGCAAGCGTTTTGAAGATACTCATTTTCGTAATTGAGTGGTAAATCGTCCGGAGTCAAAACCCCGTGACCCCACGGAAACTGAAACGGGGTGTCCGTGATGTCGCAGATTAGGATTCGGGAAGCTACCAAGATAGTGCGCGAAGCAGTCATGTTTAATACGAAACAACAAATTGAGAAAGAAACTTTTGACTATGAGAAAACTACTTCCCTGTGCTCTCGCTTTCCTGCTTAGTGCGTCATGGATTCAGTCATGCCATTGCCACAAATCATTTTCTAGCATTATTGTATATCCAAAGATCTTATTGGTTTGATGCCAAGAATTCCAGAAATCCTTCTGTTCAATTTAAAGGATTTCCAAGCACAGCTGGTGTCTAATCTATAGGATGCATTTTAGTGTAGTTTTATTAAGAAAAAATAAGGTACAACGCCAGATGTAGAAAACTTGAAAGGAATTTGAAAAATACTTAAGTCCTGCCAATAATTCACAGCTCATTTTCGTCATAGTTAATGAAAGGAGAAATAAAGCATGGATAATGAAAGCTTGAGAAACAAACTTATAGCTTTACAAAGTGGCGATAAGATAGCATTTGAAGATATCTACAACCACCTAAAGACGCCGATGTATACGATTATCTTGCGAATTACGCGGGACAGGTCGTTATCAGAGGACATATTACAGGAAGTTTTCTTCAAATTGTATAAGTCGCCGCCTAAGCCCACGATCAGGAAGCCTCGTGCATATTTATTCCAGATGGCGCGCAATTTGGCAATTGATCATGTGCGGAAGCTTCCGCAGTATGCTAATTGGGATAGTGTTGAGAACACTGTGCATCTTCCGCTTGACGACTTTTCTACAAAAATGGATATTGATCATGCCATGAAGACCCTGCCTTTGCGGGAATGTCAAATAGTGTCCTTACATATTAATGGCGGACTGAAATTTCGGGAAATTTCCGATATGATGGACATTCCGTTGGGAACAGTTCTTTGGAGATACCAGAAAGCGATTACGCAATTACGATCTATTTTATCCGGAGGTGTAACATGAAAAAAATAATAGCTTTTGTAATAGCACTCATGTGTATTTTATCTCTTTCCATAACGGTGTTGGCAACTGATTCAAGCAGCAATTCAGAGTTTGTTGTACAGGGATCATCGCTCAATCATGTTACTTATGAAAACATCGTAGCCCTGTATGAACATTGGGAAACAAATGGTTATCCTGATTATGTCGGATTTGTATACAGCACGGACGGAAGTTCAAACAATCTTACCGTTCTTCTTGTAGAAGATGACGGTACGGCGGAGAATAAAATTCGCAGTATGCTGATAAGCGATGCCGGCCTTTCCTTTGGTAGCGCGAAATATTCATACAATGAGTTATTGGCGATTGCTGACGAAATATCCTCTGAATATTTAGAAAAGAATAATCTATTTTATGGTCTCGGAGTTGGTTGGGGAGGAGCAGGTGACGGAGCTCCCGGCTTTGGTAACAGCGGAAAAGAACCACGAGTAGTCGTAGGGGTGGATAAAAGTATTTTAACTGAGTATACGAAAAAGTTTGAAAAACTTTATGGCGACAGGGTTGTGGTATTTGAAAGCGAGGCTTTCGTGCGGGAGGACCTGCGTGATGTAACCAAGGACAAAAATACAGGTCTGTCATGGTTACTGATACCGATGATGCTTTTGGTCGTAGCCGGTATTATATTATTTAGCATTCGCACCCGTCTTATTCCGGCTATGCAAACAACGAAAGGTACTATTATCACACAGTCCGTGCCTGTAAGCAGAAAGGAAACGATAGCAGCTATTAAAAATAGCGAAGTCGAACCAAGCGACAAAGTTTTTAACTCGATTTTACGCAGGATTAGTGAAAATGACCAATAGGATAATCTGCGTCCTATCTAAAAATTGTTGTTTAGGCGGTTAGTATCCTACGTGCAATAAGGTAACCTATTATAAACGGCGGTTCTGAAATCAAAAATCAAAGCCGCCGTTTTTCTTTTTCAAAAACGGGTTTTCGGGGGGAATTGAAAGAACCGCAATAGAACAGGCAACAATCAAGTATCTCGGGAACTCAAGAATATAAATGTAAATATGCCTGACCGGCTGAATCTGTAAAAAGAAAATAAAATTCTTAAAAGGTGACAAAATATTTTCTGTTTGTCCTATTTCCTCTATCTTACTATAATATAATGACTGTCTGGGTTTTAATCTTTAAATTAAAATCAGTTTTAATTTTGTTTTAGAATATAAAAGAAGATTTACTGGCTTTTGTTAAGGAGGAGATTTAGATTTGGAAGATTTTGTTTTTCAAAACACTGCAAAAATAATTTTTGGAAAAGAGACAGAGAAAAAAGCAGGTTCTGAGATAAAGAAATTCGGAGGAAAAAAGGTCTTGCTTCACTACGGGGGAGGAAGCATTAAAAAAACCGGTCTTTATGACAGAGTCATAAGCTCCCTCAGGGAAAACGGTCTGGACTTTATAGAGCTTGGAGGTGTTTTGCCTAATCCTTTTGTTAGTCTTGTAAGAAAGGGAATAAGGCTTTGTAAAGAAAATAAAGTAGATTTCATTCTGGCAGTTGGTGGAGGAAGCGTTATAGATTCTGCCAAAGCCATTTCAATTGGCTGTAATTATGAAGGAGATGTATGGGATTTTTTTGAAGGCAAAGCTGAGCCTGAGGCTGCCGTACCGATAGGAGTGGTACTTACAATACCTGCTGCAGGCAGCGAGTCAAGCGTAGTTACAGTCATCACAAATGAGGATCTCCTGATAAAAAGGGGATATCACAGCGACGCTCTTCTTCCAAAGTTTGCCATACTTAATCCGGAGCTTACAATGACTCTTCCATTGTTTCAGATAGCCTGCGGAGCTTCAGATATTATTGCTCATACTTTAGAAAGATATTTTACACCTACAAAAAACAGAGACCTTACTGACAGATTGTGCGAGGGACTGATGATGTCAGTCATAAAAAATGCAGAATTTGTTTTGTCAAAAGGAAAACCTGATTATGACAGTATGGCTGAATTGATGTGGGCAAGCACCATAGCTCATAATGGAATACTTGGAACAGGGAGAAAGGAAGACTGGGCTACGCACAAATTCGGACATGAACTGAGTGCATTATTCGGTATAACCCATGGAGCATCATTATCAATTATGTTTCCCGCATGGATGAAATATGTTTATATGAAAAATCTGGATTTGTTTGTCCAGTTTGCGGAAAGAGTATTTTCTGTTAATCCGGAAGGCTTAAAAAAAGAAAAAATAGCCTTAAAGGGAATTGAATGCCTTGAGAAATTTTATATTAAGGTAGGCCTGCCTACAAGATTATCCGAAACAGAAGTTGATTTGAGCAAAATAGATGAAATGGCTGAAAAAATAGTTTCAAGAGGCCCTGTCGGAAATCTGGTAAAAATTGAAAAAGCTGATGCAATAAAAATATACAGGCTTGCAATATAATCAGGTACCGGCTTTGATTTCTCATTTTTATAGCAGGATCGACTAAACAATTTTAGCTGTATTGTATTTTAAGATTATTTTTGATATAAGTATTTCTTATTATTTTAGGAGAGATGGCTGAGCGGCTGAAAGCGCACGATTGGAAATCGTGTAGGTGGTCTATAAACTGCCTCGAGGGTTCGAACCCCTCTCTCTCCGCCAGTTTTTAAAATCCGGATTTTCGTCAAAAAAAGAAGCTGGATTTTAACTAAAAGATATCTGTGTCTCCAATGCGCCATTACTTAAATTAAAAGCATAGCCGTAATGGGGTGTTTAATATGCCGGTGACATATTTAAATCAGGGTTTGATATCTTCTTGTCTTTTTACTTTTTTAGTATTCTGCTAAAATTCAATATGGAGATTTTATTTCTATTACATAATATTTTGCTAAGGGTTTGGTGGAAAATTGGCTAAGATAGCAATCGTAACCGACAGCACTTCAGATATACCTGCTGATTTATTAAAAAAATTAGACATAAACATTGTTCCTCTTACTATTTTATTTGGCAAAGAATCTTACAAGGCAGACGGAATAGATCTTCCCATAAAAGATTTTTATATAAAATTACAGAGTTCAAAAATACTTCCGAAAACCATCCAGCCGTCACCGGGTGATTTTATTGAAATCTATAAAAATCTTTTTGAAAAATATGA
The DNA here is from genome assembly GCA_012838135.1 of Clostridiaceae bacterium. Lineage (GTDB taxonomy): Bacteria > Bacillota > Clostridia > Saccharofermentanales > DTU023 > UBA5436. Next base: position 44,941 of record DUPV01000058.1, read on the forward strand.
TGAAATAATATCTATACATATCTCTAAAAAAATGTCCGGCACAGCTGACAGTGCAATGATTGCAAAAAAGGAATTTAAGAATAAAAAGATAGAGATAATTGATTCCGGGCTTGTTCACATGCCTCTGGGATTTCTGGTTATTGAAGCTGCCAGTATGGCAAAAAAAGGTTATGATATACAGAGCATAATTGAAAGAATCAAACTGATTAAGCCTCAGATGAAATCCCTGTTTGTTCCGAAAACACTCGAGTATCTTCAAAAAGGAGGAAGAATAGGAAGAGCCAAATCATTGATCGCATCACTTCTTGAAATAAAGCCTATTCTTACCATAAACCTGGGAGAAGTTTCGCCTTACAAAAACACAAGAAGGTGGAGTCAGGCAAAAGAAGAGATAATAAATTCCATGAAAATAATGCTTCCGGAACCGGAAAATCTTGTTGTCTCTGTGGGCGATCTCGATCTTAGGGAAGATGGCGAAGAGATGGTGCAGAAGATAAAGGATCAGTTAAAACCTTCTGAAATCATGAGAGTTGATTTTGGAGTAATAGTGGGAGCTCATCTGGGTCCTGCCATCGGTATTACTTTCTATGACAGGCCACTGTTAAAATAAGAAGCAATTTAATCAGAAACTTATTTTATTATATAAACCCAAGCCTATCAGGTACTGAAAAATACTTTAGAACAGAAAACAAACTTAAATTTCTATATAGCTTTTTAATACTTCAATACCGAATTCTTTGTAAGCTTTTGCCCCCTTACAGCTATTATCGTGATAAAAAATGGGTTTTCCATGAGAAGATGCCTCATCAAGTCTGATATTTTTGGGGATAATGGTATTATATAATTTGCTGCTGAAATTATTTTTTAAATCACTGTAAACACCTTCTGCAAGGCGGCTTCTTGAATACATTGTAAAAAGTACACCTTTTACTTGAAGTTTAGAGTTGAGGCTCATTTTTATCAGATCTATTGTATTTAAAAGCTGAGCGACTCCTTCAAGAGAAAAATAGCTGCTCTGGACGGGTATAATTACGTCCTTGCATGCAGCCAGCGCATTGATTGTCAGAAGTCCCAGAGAGGGAGGGCAGTCGATTATTATGAAATCATATTGTTCTTCAATTCTCTGAATAGCATCTTTAAGCCTGAACTCTCTTTTAAAAACAGTTACCAGCTCTACTTCAGCACCCGCCAGCTGTCTGGTTGAAGCAATAATTTTCAAGTCAGGATACGGGGTATCAATAATTGCTTTGTTTGGATCCTCATTATAAATTATAAGGCTGTATACAGTAGTTTTTATTTCTTCCGGTATAAAACCGAATGCACTTGTAGCATTGCTCTGAGGGTCAAAATCTATCAGAATAGTTTTATATCCCAGACTGCTAAGGAATGCAGCAAGATTCACCGCTGTCGTAGTTTTTCCGACTCCGCCTTTCTGGCTGGCAATGGCAATTATCTTATTCAGGTAGGGGTCATTTTTCTTTTTGGCTAAAGGACTTTTTTTTGTTTCTTCTTCTTCTTTTTTATTCATGATCACAAGAAAAATAAAAATAGTATTTTAATATTTTAACACCACGTACTGAAAAACTGAAATTTTCTACTTTAAATTCTCCGGATTAAGAGCTTCAAGCTCCTTTGCCACAAAGATGCCGTCTTTTCTAATCAGCCTGTCATCGAAATAAATCTCTCCGCCGCCATATTCCTTTGTCTGTATATAAACAAGATCCCAGTGTATTGATGAATGATTGCCATTGGAAGCTTCATCATAACAGGAACCCGGAGTAAGATGGATGCTGCCAAGGATTTTTTCATCAAAAAGTCCGTCTTTCATGGGTTTTAATATGTACGGGTTTACGCCGAATGAAAACTCTCCGATATATCTTGCGCCTTCATCGGTGTCAAGGACTTTATTGATTCTTTCAGTTTCATTTGCAGTAGCTTCAGTTATTTTTCCATTCTCAAACTTAAAAAAGATATTTTCATAAGTAACACCTTGATAAACTGCAGGAGTATTGTACTGAATCTGTCCGTTTACTGAATCTTTTATGGGTGCCGTAAAGACTTCTCCGTCAGGGATATTGAGTTTGCCATCGCATTTTATTGCAGACATATTTTTTATCGAAAAAGATAAATCTGTATTCTGTCCGACTATTCTTACCTTGTCTGTTTTCTGCATAAGCTCAACAAGCGGATCCATTGCTTCCGACATTTTGCTGTAGTCAAGATTGCAGACATTAAAATAAAAATCTTCAAAGGCTTCAAGGCTTGTATTTGCAAGCTGAGCCATTGAATTATTCGGCCATCTCAATACAACCCATTTGGTATTTTTAATTCTGTATTCAGCAACGGGCCAGTTGTATTTGGAAGAAAACATATTCATTTTCTCAGGAGGTATATCTGAAAGCTCATTTACATTGTCATGGGCTCTTATTCCAATGTACACATCCATTGCTTTCATACGGTAAATATCAAAATCAGCCATTGCTTTCATCTGTTCTTCCGAACAGTTTTTTAATATCTCCCTTGTTATCGAGTTTGTTCCGTATATAACAAAAGGAACAGCGCCTGCTTTATATGTTGCGCTTACCAATGCTTTTACCAGATCAAAGCAGCTCGTGCCCACTGCCTCTATTAGAACTTTTTCATTCTTTTTTACGCTGCATGAATAATTTATAAGATTATGTGCAAGTTTTTCTACTCTGAGATCCATTTCTGCCTTTCAAAAATACTTATTTTAATAATTGGTTATTTATCGTATCGTATATGATTTTTTATTCTTTGACCAGTTTTTTAAAGTACGGGATTTCAGTAAAAATTAAAGAATGTTTTTGTAAATGGATTTACTAATTTATATAATAGAAATGTTTTGGAGAGATGGCTGAGAGGCTGAAAGCGCTCGACTCGAAATCGAGTAAGCGGGCTAAAACCTGCTTCGGGGGTTCAAATCCCTCTCTCTCCGCCAACTAGTACGAGAAGCCGGTTTTGCCCGGCTTCTCTTCTTGGAAGTTGTGCTGCTGTTTCTGTAAGAATGCCTCAGCGTTTCTTGTTGCCCTTGATCGCAAGCCCGGTTGCGATCTACTTTGTTTTGCAGTTTCTGTGTATGTCATTGTAATTCAGGATCGTATAGAAATAGTCTTTTTCCTCACGAAGGTGTCCTGCCACCATAGTAATATGTCCTCCTCGCTTATAGTGGGCAACACCTGTCGTTGACCTAAAAATAGTATAAATAATTCGAGTCGATACGGAAAGGATATCACCAACCGGATTTCTTTGTCTTAAATGGATCAACAGCCGATGCAAAGATAGATGAAAAGATGTGCCTTGGATATACGGTAGGCGCGGCCTACTTTGATGCAGCAGATTTTGCCTTCACGGATC
>DUPV01000059.1 GCA_012838135.1 Clostridiaceae bacterium
AATTATAAATAATCCCAATATCATCTTCCATAATAATTATAATATAATTGCTTTTATTTGGTACATTCAGTAATAAAAGTAATAACTTATTTTTTAACGATTATATCATATTTGTTATGCTGGATAATATTCATTATTATATACAACACGAGCATAGAAGAAAGCGAAATAATAGTGAAGAAAAATACAGATGTGAATGAAAGCAGAATATTTTTTCTGGATTTTTTCAGGTTTTTGGCAATGGTTTTTGTCATTGTTCTGCACGTTTATGTCCCTGTTGAATTTGAGTTAAAAATGGGGTATCCATTTTATATTGCAATGTGTATACCTATTTTTATGATATCAACCGGTTTTAATTTAAGCCTCAGTGACGATAGAAAATATGATACGAATAATAATTTTAAAAACTATATTAAAGCCAGAATTCATCATCGATCAGTATGGCAACGTATAAAACGTATTGTCATTCCTTTTTTACCGCTATTTGCTATATTTCTTTTCTTTTTGTTAAAAAAACAATCGTTTGCATCATTTTCAGAATTTATTAAATATTTAGTTTTTACCGGTTGGGGACCCGGCAGTTATTACATTCCGGCGTTGATTCAAATTTATTTGATTTGGCCTCTGCTTCATTATTTCAGTAATCGTTCAATACAATTAACCTTTATTTTTACTCTGGTCTTTACGACGATTTTTGAAATTCTGATCAATATAAAAATTTTTCCGGAGATATATTATCGTTATTATATTCATCGGCATTTACCGTTTATTTTATGTGGTGTTTTGTTCCAGCATTGGTACACCAAAGAGGATTTTATTTTAAATCCGAGTTTTAAAAAATTTAAAAAACGGTTTGGTATATTGGCAATTTCTTTTATACTTGGTCTGACACATATTATTAAGAATCAATATATGGGGATAAAACCTTTGATTTTTTATAATTGGCGTGCTTCTGCTGTACCTACCTTGCTTTATATATTTCCTGTTTTGGTTTTTTGTGCCATGATTATCCGGCACCAATGCATGAAAATTCCGCGTATCTTAAAAACTTGCATAGTTAATATCAGCAAAGCTTCTTTTCATATTTATTTATTTCAAATGTTTTACTATTGTTTACCTGTTTCTCAGATCGGTGAGAATATTTATGTAAAGATACTAAGAAATTTAATTATTTGTATAGTCGGTGGTTTTCTTTATTATCTGATTGGAAATAAAATTTCTAATTTGCTTAAAAGAAGAAAAATATCATAGCAGGTGTTTCTGTAACATTAGCAATATTAGCGATTTAGCAATTTATATAAAATTTTAAGAAAACCGGGACAAATTCTGGCAATCCAGTATTTAGCTTTCTCTCTGAAACGTAGGTCCGTTTTAAAATATTTATTATGTGCCACATTTGGAAATAGTTCATGCAGTCGTTTTGTCATTTCTTTAACTTTATCAACGGGTGGCTTTGTCATTTTTGTATAAAATAAACCGATGCTGTTTAAGTAATAAAGAATTAAGAAATCAATTTCAATAGCAGATTTATATTTTTCAAATAAACCGAGTTCTTTATATTTTCTGATTTTCATTTCTTCAATTTTCAAGCGATCATATATAAATTCCGGATCTTGTACCTGGGTAGTTGAATCTTCATTAATAAAATAATAATAGAATGGTTCGGCAATATAAGCATAAGTTTCTACATAGAAACAATATAATTTAACAAAATAATTATCCTCATATGCCATCTTTTCAGGAAAGCGCAGATGTTGTTTTTCGATGATATCTCTTGAAAAGAAATTATTACATATTCCGGCAGTATGGATAATTAATCTTTCTTTTTCTTCTAAGGCAAGTTTTCGGTTTAAATTGCCGATTTTACTTAACCAAGCATCTTGTTCTAAATCTTGTTTAACATCATCTCCAATGGCTTCTTTCGGTGAATATTTGTTGCCGCTTTTGATGCGGTTTACATCACTGATATGAACATAATTGTAGCCACAAAAATCTGCTTTTGTTTCTAAGCATTTTGTATAGATTGTTTCTAACAATGAATGATGTACCCAATCGTCACTATCAATAAAGCAAATATATTCTCCTTGAGCAATATCCAAACCTCGGTTACGAGCTCCGCCTTGCCGTATGTTTTCCGGTAAATTAATCAATTTAATCCGCAAGTCCTTTTTTGCATATTCTTCCAAGATTTCCCAAGAGTTATCTTTTGAACAATCATTAATCATTATTAACTCAAAGTCGGTAAAAGTTTGAGTTAATATGGATTCAATACAGCGTTTTAAAAATTTTTCTGCATTATAGACCGGGACAATAATCGAAATTGCAGGGGAAGTAATTGAATTACTGTTTAAATATTTCATTTTATATTCCTCGTGTTTGGTAATTTAAAGTTATTATATCAACAAATGATATTAACGTCTGATGATATTAACCTGAGATTTTAATGTTATAATACTTGTGGGTTTTTTACCTGATGAAGGGATGGTAAACTGGAAAAAAGAATTAATAGAATCAGACGGTGTTGATCTTGCTTCTATTCTTTTTTAGATTACGACAGAAACAACGGCTTCGGCTGTTTGTTGTTTGAAATATATAACTATTGCACCAGGAGATTAAAAAATGTCAAGTAAAAGAATTCCGCTTTCAATTCCCAATTTACATATTGAAATCGCTGATAATATCAGAGAGGCTATTGAAACAGGTTGGATAACGGAAGGTAAGTTTTTAACTGATTTTGAAAGAAAATTCGCAGATTATACCAAGGCGAAATATGCAAAGGCAGTTCAAAGCGGGACAGCGGGTTTGCATTTATCATTATTGACTCTGGGAGTAGAACCGGATGATGAAGTGATTGTCCCGACTTTAACGTTTATTGCAGCGGTTAATCCGGTTAGCTATTGCAGAGCTCATCCTGTCTTTATGGATTGTGATGACAGCTTAAATATGGATCCGAAAAAATTGAGACGATTCTTGAAAGAAGAATGTGTAAGGCGAGGGGAAAACCTTATTAATAAGAAAACGAATCGTGTTGTCAGGGGAATTGTTATTGTTCATGTTTTCGGCAATCCCATTGATATGTTTACGATTAAAGAAATCGCAGATGAGTTTGGACTATTCATATTGGAAGATGCTACAGAAGCCCTTGGTTCATGGTATACAGAAGGTGTAAATAAAAATAAGCATTGTGGCACTATTGGTGATATTGGTGTTTTTTCATTTAATGCAAATAAAATTGCGACCACAGGTGGTGGTGGCATGGTTATTTCCAATAATCAAGAACATACTGATCAAGTTGCCTTTTTATCGACACAAGCAAAAAGTGACCCTTGGCGTTTCAGGCATGATGAGATCGGTTATAATTATCGAATGACCAACATAGCTGCAGCCGTAGGTATCAGTCAATTGAATCATATAGAAGAATTTGTTGAAACTAAAACCAGAAATTATCAATTATATAAAAAAGAATTAGCAAAAGATAATTTACAATTGATTGATTTCAATAATGGCACAAGACCTAATTATTGGTTTTATTCTTTAATTGTCGATAAAAATGAATTTGGTCTTAGCAATGAAGAACTGATGCTTGCATTAAATGATATCGGCATTCAAACAAGACCAATATGGGGTTTAATCCACAAACAGAAACCATATTTGAAAGCCGAAGCCTATCAAATAGAAAAAGCACAAATATACGCTGATTTAGTATTAAATTTGCCATGCAGTACAAACTTATCGAGTGAAGATGTAATGCATGTTGTCAATGCAATCAGAAATTTTGCAAGCAAATAATAATAAAGAGTTTTTGTTTTATATGTGATTTGTTCTCGGACAAATGCTATCTGATAAAAATTGGCATTCCTACATAAACATATGGCCAGAATTTATCTACAGCCGATCTTGGAACATTTACACATCCGTGGGAACCACTATTGTAATAAAGCTGGCCACCGTATTGTGCACGCCAATAAGACGAATCATGAACACCGTGTCCTACGTTTGTAAAGCCCATCCAATATTTAACAGGCGACGAATAACCGGGGCCTGTCAGAGTTTGCCACATAGATTTCGAAAGAACACGATAATTTCCGGATGGAGTTTGCATACGGCGTAGCACATCACCGGTTACAATAGGTGCAGCTCCGACTACAGATCCACCTGACACAACCCAAATAGTTTGATTGGCCTTATCGATAAACATGAAACTACTTGATCCGTTCATTCTTAAAGTGCCATTCTTCCCGCCCCAGTAGCGAGAAACATAATATCCACGATAATCAAAGGCTCTCATTTCGCCATCAACAACAACGCCCTCGTTTTGGGCTGCTTTTCCCAATTCATGAATTTTCGCAGTGGTTCGACCGGGTAATCCGTAAACCCAGCGCCCGCTTACGGAATCTTTTACCCAACCGGTAGTTAAATATCCTTCATTACCAAAGACATATTTGGTGCCGTTAATAGTATAGATTGTATTTCTTTTAGCAACACCATTGGGATCGCCAAATGCCCAGCCATAACCGGGTTCATATTGCCAACCATATGAACGATATCCATACTCATTGAATACATAGCGAACACCATTATTTACCGTGAAGGCACCGCCGCGATATACAGCTCCTCCTCGTTCACTTCCGGGAGCTCTCGGTCTGCCGAAAGCATAGCCATAACCGGGCTCATAGATCCAGCGATTTTCAGCCAAATAGCCATAATTGTCAAAGGCGTAGCGAAAGCCATCAGGCATAGAAAAAGCACCTTTAACATAAGCTGCACCGGTATATGGATTACCGTAAGCCCAACCATGTTTAGGTTCATATACCCATGCACCGACAGCACGATAGCCATAATTATCAAAGACATAGCGAATTCCCTCATGAGTGGTAAATACCCCTTGGCGGAAAGCTGCACCGGTATTTGGATTACCGTAAGCCCAACCATATCCCGGTTCATACACCCATTTGCCATATGCCCTATAGCCATAATTATCAAAGACATAACGAATTCCCTCATGAGTGGTAAATACTCCCTGGCGGAAAGCTGCACCGGTATATGGATTACCATAAGCATATCCGTATCCCGGTTCATATACCCATTTGCCGTCTGCCCTATAACCATCGGCATCAAAGACATAACGGATCCCTTCATGAGTTGTAAAAGCTCCTTGGCGGAAAGCTGCTCCGGTGTATGGATTACCGTAAGCCCAACCACGTCCCTCTTCATATACCCATTTGCCGTCTGCCCTATAGCCATCGGCATCAAACACATAACGAATTCCGTCACTTGCCATAAAGGCACCGCCGCGGTATACGGCACCACCGCGTTTACTTCCCGGAGCTTTTGGCTTGCCGAAAGCATAGCCGGAACCCGGTTGATAAATCCAACGATTTTCCGCTAAATAGCCACAATCGTCAAAGGCATAACGCTCTCCGTCTTTTACGGTAAAAACTCCCCGTATATATGCAGCCCCGTCTTGGGGTCCGGCATAAGTCCAACCATATCCTTCTTCATATAGCCAGTCATCTTTGAGCAAATAACCATTCTGATCAAAGACATAGCGGATGCCATTTTTGACAGTAAATGCACCTTTTGTATAAGCTTCTCCTGTCTTTGGATTGCCGTAAGCTTTTTTACCGTCATCTGTTTCGATCCAATCATCTTTGACGAGATAACCATCTGCGCCAAATACATAATTACCACCTGATATTTGCCATATTTGATTTATTCTGGTTATTCCGTTTTTATCGCCGTAACTTGTGGAACCGGAAGTCGTAGTGTACCATGCATTGATAACCAAGCCTCCGTTTTTGTCATAAAGATAAGGAATACCATCAATAATATTTACGCCTTCTTCGATAGATTGTTGTTGCAAGTCTTTTTGTGCAGCAAAAATGCCCATGAAGTTTTCCGGTGCGTTATCTTCTAAGTTTTCCGGTGCATTATCTTCTGAGTTTTCCGGTGCATTATCTTCTGAGTTTTCCGGTGCAGTATCTGCTAAATATTCTGGCGAATTATCGATGTCTCCATCAATAACAGGTTCTGTATTTTCGGGATTTGTATTTATATCTTTATCAGAATCGGATAAAGTATTATTAAGATTTGTTTCTTCTGTAGTAATTGTTTCTTCATTTAAATTTTCAGCAGGAGTTTGTGTTTCTGAAACAGATTCCTTACTTGTTTCATCAGGAGTTGTTTTTTCCTCCGATGCTAACTCACTTATGTCAGCTTTAGGCGAATCTTCCACAGATGCCGAAACCGTGTCAACTGAAAATAATGAAAAACCGACGAAAAGGAATAAAGCAAGTAAAAATAGTGAATGTTTTTTAGTGCGCATGATGACATCCCTTCTCTTATTTATAGTTTGACTAAATTGTTATCGAATTGAAATGATGTGATAACTTATATTCTAGCAAAAATATTCCTTTTATGCGATAAAATTGTATCAATAATATAAACAAATTGTTTCTACTATTCTTTTAGACTAAAAAATATTATAATGAAAAAAACCAAGGGAGTAATTATGTATATCGCAAACAAGTTTTTTACTGTTATAAAACGCACAGATATATATTTCATGCTTTTGGCCGTTGTGGCATGGTTTAATTTTCTCCAACTCAGCATTATAGGTATCAGAACAAACATTTTACTGAAACCTTTTTTGTTTATTTCAGTGTTGAGAGAACTATATTGCGCATGTATATCGTACGATAAAGATAAAAATTTTTTTAAAAATTTATTCGATTATGTATGCCAACTTCTTGGGTTTAAACCTTTTCCTAATGAGAGAGGGCTGAATAGAAGTTCGGAAATTATTTTACGTGCGACCAGATTTTTGTATGTATTTTTAGTTTGCTCAACAATTATTCATGTAATCAGAGTGCGATCTCTGGCAAGACATACGGTGATTCAGATTATTATTTTTTATTTTGTTCTGTTATGTATTTGTAGAAATAATGGCAAAACAAAGGAGGAGCGATCGAGTACTGTTTTGCAAGAAATGGAATTGGTATCCAAGGCCATTTCGCTTATCAGCATCGTTATAGGGGTCGTTCAAATTTTAATGTTAATTACGAATTATCAGAAAATTTCCGGTAATGCTATTATTGGCGTTTACGGAAAAGGCTTATATGGCATTATGGGAAATTCCAATAGTGTTGGAATTTCAGCCGGTATTGTCATCGGCTTTTCAATTTATAATTTTTTGAAGACAAATCAAAGATGGAAACGGATATTATATCTTTTTAATGTGATAATACACATTCTTCAGGCAGTTTTTTGTAATGCAAGGACTACATTGATTGCACTCTTTATTGCTTTATTTTTTGCTCTAATGTATATTCTTTTGTCGGGCATAAGAAAGAATATGTTGATATTTGTTTTATTAGTTTCTACAATGCTGCTGACATCGGTTTTAGATGTTTTTGTAAAACCTGTAATACAAGAAAACTATTTGAAAGAACATTTGGATATTGAAAAAATAAAATATGATTTACCCGAAATGTTTGCTGAATTTGATCTGGAAGATCGCAAGGCTGCGATAGAAGAATTAGAAAAAGCAGAAAGTGAAAGTTCTTTTGTTTATATGTCTGATCATAAAATTTTCGGAAAAGAATATCCACTCTCAGTCAGAGATATTTTCTTGCAAAATCCTTTTTTAATTGTTCTTGATGATTATTCAACAGGCAGAATTCAGTTGTGGAAAGAAGCAACTCTTCTATTCGGCAGTAATATGATTAACGGTTATGGTTTTTATAAGATGAATACAGCTTTTTGGCAAAGAGTCAGCCATCATGGTAATACTGTTTATATGGGTATCAGCTCAAGTCATAATTTGATTTTTGATTTGTTGTGGATGGGTGGCGTAATTGGTTTTATTATAGGTTTATTAATTATCTTAGTCAGCTATTCAAGATTTTTTAAAAGATTTATTCTGCAAATTCGTATATCGAGGAAAAAAACATCCGTGGATGGAAATAGTAAAAATAAGGAGTTCTTCTTACTTTTGTTTATTGCTTTTTTTATCGGTATGGTACAATTGTTTGAAATTTCAGCGATAACAGCATTTAATCTTTCTACTGTTGTTTTTTGGTTGTTTATACGCTGGAATGCCATACTGCCTCAACCTCAAAAAAGATAAACTCATATTTTCTTGAAGTGAAATAATAAGCTATTCCAATGAATAATAATAATAATAATAATAATAATAATACTCAAAAACAAAAAACAGGAAAAACAAGCATTTTAAAAAGTCTCTCGGTTACTATATTTGCAAATGGTTTCGGCTTTATAGTATCCGCTTTGACAACATTTTTATTGCCTATAATTTTAAATGACGGAGATTATGGCTATTGGCATTTATATCTTTTGTATAGTGGCTACACCCTTTATTTTTCATTAGGCTTAACGGATGGAATTTACCTTCGATATGGTGGTTACGATATGGAGAATATAAATAAACGTCTGATCAGTGGCCAATTCTGGTTGTTAGTGATTTCAAACATAATCATTAATTTGGCAATGATTATTTATTGTTTTTTGACGTTTTCTGATCGAGCCAGTTGGCTGATGGTTGTTTTTGCAGCTATTGCCGGTTTAATCACGGTACCTCGTTCTTTAATTACTTTGTTGATGCAGGCCACGAATCATTTTGAAGATAATGCTCGTGTTATTATTCTTGAACGAGTTATTTTTGTAATAGGGATAGTTGTTTTATTTATAGCAAGAGATGCAAAAGTGTATCACTTTGTCCTGGTAGACATAGCCGGAAAATTATTAGCAACGCTCTATACTTACTTTAAGTATCCTTATTTGATTTTTTCCAAATTGCTTACTTTCAAAAAAAATCTCAGAGAATTTATTTCTCATATAAAAATCGGTATTCATATTGTTCTGGCAAGTTTATCTTCCATTTTAACTCTAAATATTTTAAGACACGCAATTGTAGCGAAATGGGGTGTTGAATCATTCGGCAATGTATCTTTATCAATCAGTATTTCTAATATGTTTGTTGTTTTCATCAATGCAGTTGCTATTGTTTTGTTTCCGACTTTAAGACGTGTCAAACAAGAAGATTTGAGAAAATTATATAAGCAAATGGAAACAATTTTTATCTCTTTAATGGGTTTAATTTTGTTTTTCTTTTATCCTTTCCGATTAGTTTTATTATGGATCTTACCCAATAAGGCTGCCGGTATTTCTTATCTGTCCTTGTTATTTCCATTATTTTTATATGAGGGAAAAAACTCTTTATTATTAAGCACCTATTTCAAAGTTTTGAGGAAAGAAAAAATATTATTGTTTGTGAATGCAATAACTATATTAATAAGCTATATTTTAACTTTTTTTATAACCAGTATAAACTTGGCTGTTTTATCAATTTTAATCGTGCAGATTTTCAGAGCAATCCTGGGTGAAATTTTATTAAGCAGAATTATTGATTACAGACCCTTCAAAAGAATTTTTTTAGAATTGTTTTTAACAATCACATTTTTAATTTGCAATAATTATATAGGAGATTGGAAAGGCATGCTGGCATATGGAGTTTGCTACATTGTTTATTTTATGATTGACAGAAGACAAATAAAAAAATCATTTACTTTATTTAAAACGGCAAAAGGAGTTAACTGAAACAATCATGGGTTTTAACGACTTGGCAAGATTGTATCTTAATAAATTAACGGCGAAAAAAGATCAAGTTTTTACGTATCCGGTTGAAGAACAAAAACAATTTTTGGCAAGTTTTCCAACGAATGATGATTATGATCGGTCCAGAAGTCAATATTTGGCACAAAGCAAATTAAACGGGGTTTTAAGAAGTGTTTTTTTTAATCTGATATGTATTCCTGTTTATTGGAAACATAAGATTCGAACAGCCAAAAAGAAATTTGACTTGAAACGGAAATACGATTTGGTGTTTCATATTTATAATGCAGATCGTTCTTTAATTCCGGAATCTTTATTGCAAGAATTTCCGAATCATTATTTTTCTGAATCAGATAATATGGCACTAAATAGTCAGGATTTATTATTTATTAAAGACTTAAAGCAACGATATCCGAATTCCTATTACTTCATCAGTAAAATAATTGCAAAAATGGCTATTTACAGGGCGATTATTCAACAATATCAGCCCGAAGCAATTGCAACTTGTTCAGAATATTCTTTTACAAGCTCTGTTCTTACTTTGTGGCTTGAGGAGCAAAATATTGAACATATCAACTTTATGCATGGTGAAAAATTATTCTATGCACGAGATAGTTTTGCGCGCTTTAGTCGTTTTTATGTTTGGGATAATTATTATGTAGAATTATTATCAAAATTATATTTTCCCAAGCATTCTTTTATTGTAGAAATTCCACCCGGATTGAAAACAGAACATAATAAGTATAAGAATCAGGAAATAGATTTAATCTATTATTTAGCAAATGAAACGGCTGAGGAATTAAAGATTATCATAGAAGCAATGAATATTTTGCAACAGAAGGGAATGAAGATAAAATTGAGAGGTCATCCTCGGTATTCCGATTATAAATACTTAGAAAAGAATTGTCCGCCGGGAATGCTTGAAGAGAATATTAGCTTGGAAGAATCTTTAAGTTCTACGAAGATGGCAGCATCTTTATATTCAACAGTATTGCAACAAGCTTATGCAAAAGGGATTAATATTGTTATTGACGATTTAAAAGACAAGAAAAAATATCAGAAAATTATAGAATTAGAATATATTATGTTAAAAAGACCGCATATGTTATTATCTCAATTGATAACAGAAAAAGTTCAGAAGGAGTAAAACAATGTCTGAAAAAGTATTAATAACAGGAGCAGATGGTTTTATAGGTTCTCATTTAACCGAAGCATTATTAGAAGCCGGTTATGATGTACGTGCTTTTGTGTATTATAATTCTTTTAACAGTTGGGGCTGGCTGGATACAATACCAAAAGAAAAGTTATCCCAAATAGAAATATTTTCCGGTGATATTCGTGACCCTAATGGAGTTGCGGAATCCATGAAAGAAATAGATTATGTTTTTCATTTGGCTGCCTTAATTGCTATTCCGTTCTCTTATCATTCTCCTGACTCCTATGTAGATACAAATATCAAAGGGACATTAAATGTTTTGCAGGCAGCTCGTAATTTGGGAACAAAAAGAGTACTTATTACTTCTACATCAGAAGTTTATGGTACGGCACAATATGTTCCGATTGATGAATCACATCCTTATCAGGGGCAATCTCCATATAGCGCAACCAAAATCGGCGCAGATCGTTTAGCCGAAAGTTTTTACAGGAGCTTTGACTTGCCGGTAACCATTGTTCGTCCCTTTAACACCTATGGACCGAGACAATCAGCAAGAGCAGTTATTCCTACGATTATTACGCAATTATTATCAGGTGCGAAAGAAATTAAATTAGGCAATTTAGAAGCTACCCGCGATTTTAATTATGTCAAAGATACGGTCGCAGGTTTTATTGAATTGGCGGAAACAGAAAAAGCAATCGGTGAAGAAGTTAATATTGCAACCGGTGTAGAAGTATCAATCGGTGAGTTAGCAAAGAATATTATCGAACAAATTAACCCGCATGCCAAAATTGTTTGTGATGAAATTCGCCTGCGTCCGGAAAAAAGTGAAGTAGATCGTTTGCTGGGTGATAATAATAAGATTTTATCATTGACAAATTGGCGTCCGCAATACGATTTAAATACCGGTATTGCCGAAACAATCGAATGGATTAAAGAGAATTTAAATTCATACAAAGCAGACCGATATAATATCTAAAAAGGTGAATAATGGATAATCCAACAGATTATATTGTACATTCGGATGCAACCTTAATAACAGCAATGACCCAAATAGACTTTTCTGAGAAGGGAATAGTTTTTGTTGTCGATAAAGCGACACACGGTTTGCTGGGTTCTTTAAGTGATGGCGATGTGCGCAGATATTTGCTCCAAGATGGTTCTTTAAGCTCTAACGTGACGCAAACGATGAATAAAAATCCGATCAAGGCAAATTCAGGACGGAGCTTTTCTGAATTAGAAAAGATTTTAGAAGAAAAACAAATAGATGCCATTCCCTTGGTTGATACAGAGGGCAGAATTGAATCTATCTATTTTAAGGGTGATCATGAGAAAATTGTCCCTAAGGAACAATTATGTTTACCGGTCGTTATTATGGCAGGTGGTAAGGGGACGCGCTTGGCACCATATACATATGTTTTGCCTAAACCTTTAATCCCTGTTTCCGGCAAAACGATTATAGAACATATCATGGATCAATTTATCGCATATGGTTGTGATCAGTTCAGTATTATTGTCAATTACCGTAAAAATTTGATTAAAGCTTTCTTTCAAGATGAAGCAAGTCCATATCAAGTAGCTTTTATAGACGAATTTGAATTCCAGGGTACAGGCGGAGGATTGAGTTTGCTGGAAGAAAAAATAAATGGAACATTTTTTATGACAAATTGTGATATTCTGGTCGATTGTGATTTTTCTGATTTATTAAATTATCATCGAGAAAACAAACATATTTTAACGATGGTGGGTGCGGAAATGTCAATGACCGTACCTTATGGAACAGTGATTTCTGATGAATCCGGTAATGTAAACGGTTTTACGGAGAAACCAAGCTATGATTTTGTTGCCAATACAGGTGTTTATTTGATCGAACCGGAATTTCTTGACTATATACCGAAAAATACTTTCATTCACATTACTGATGTGATCGAAAAGTGTATTTCTGCAAAACAATCCATCGGCGTATACAAAATCAAAGAAGATGCCTGGCTTGATATGGGACAACATGAATCACTGGCAGAAATGGTCAATAAATTACAGAACAAGGAAAAGTAATATATAATATGAGAAATCTTGCAATTATCACAGCCAGATCCGGTTCGAAAGGTTTACCGGACAAGAATATTCTACCTTTGCATAATGTTCCTTTACTGGCATGGTCTGTCAAATCTGCCAGGGAAAGTAATTTATATGAAATGATTCATCTTTCTACAGATTCTGAAATGTATGCTGATATAGGTTTAGCATATGGAGCAGATGTGTCCTTTTTACGTCCGGAAACCTTGAGTAATGACTTTGCCGATTCTTGGTCTGTTCTGCGCTGGGTTGTTCAAAAGTTTGAAGAACAAAATAAATTTTTTGATACAATAACTTTATTACAGCCGACATCTCCGATGCGAACAGCAACAGACTTACATAATGCAATGCATTTACTTGATGAAAAAAAAGCGGATGCTATTGTCAGCGTTTGTCCTTTAAGGCATTCACCACTATGGTCTAATGTTTTACCGGAAGACGGCAATATGAAAGACTTTTTAAAAACAGAATCTGAAGGGTCGTTAAGACAAGAATTGCCTACATTTTATCGATTGAATGGTGCAATTTATTTAATGAAAAGAAATTTATTAATGTCAGGTGAGGACATTATTGCAAATTCTTATGCTTATGTTATGCCGGCTGAACGAAGCATAGATATAGATACGTTATTAGACTTTAAAATTGCTGAATTGATTATGGAAACAGGGAAGTAAAAGTAAAGGAATCATAAATTTATGAATAGAGTAGTGACCGAAAAAGAAATTTGGGAAAATACCCCCAGTTTCGTACTGGATAAACTTGCTCTGGAAGAGAATTTAAATACTTTGAAGGATGCTCTTCAGAAATATTGGCCAAATTATAAAATTGGTTATTCATATAAAACTTGTGCAATTCCCTGGCTTTTACGTTATCTGAAAAAAGAAAAAATATATGCGGAAGTTGTATCGCCGGAGGAATTTTATTTAGCTAAAAGGATAGGGTATGAAGCAAAAGACATTATTTATAACGGACCAATCAAAACAAAATCGACAATTGAAGAAGCTCTGTCAGCTAATGCCGTCATAAATTTAGATTCTCAGAGAGAAATTACTTGGGTAAAGGAAATCGTTGGCAATAATCCGGATCAACAATTTACAGTAGGTCTCCGGGTTAATTTTAATGTGGAAGAACATTGTGAGGGCGAAACTGTTGCCGGTAAAAAGGGTAATCGTTTTGGCTTTTCTTATGAAAAAAAGGCCCTGGAAAATGCTGTCAATAGTCTTGCCGAATTAAAGAATTTAAATATTTCCGGTTTGCATATGCATGTATCGAGTAAGTCCCGTTCCAATAATTTGTATAGTACATTAGCCCGAAAGGCAATTCAAATTGCTGCTGAATTAAATTTGCAACTTTCATATATAGATATAGGCGGGGGTTTTTTTGCCGGGGGTGACTTTAATAGTCGTTTTTACGATTATATAAAAAATATTGCCGAAGAATTAAGTGAAAAATACACAGCAAAAAATTTAACCTTAATTGTTGAGCCGGGAGCTTCTTTAATAGCTTCACCAATTTCATTATATAGCCGTGTTATTGATGTGAAAGATAGTTTTATTGAACGTCTTGTTGTAACGGATGCCAGCCGTTGCTTGATTGATCCTTTTATGCATAAAACTTCTTATCAATATGAACATGTTGAATCAGGTGCGAATTCATTTTTACAGTCAAGCCTGTCCGGGTTTTTACCGAATGAATTATTGGCAGGTAAATTTTTGGAAAGCAGACAAACAAAAGAAACACAAACAATTTGTGGCTATACATGTATGGAAAATGATCGTTTAATGCAATTAGAGAATGAACAGGAAATAAAAATAGGTGATGGCATAATTTATCATACGGTCGGCTCATATACTATTTGTTTTAATCCCTTATTTATCAAATATTTGCCATCAGTGTATTTAAAGAAAGAAAATCAATTTGTTTTGATCAGAGAAGCCTGGAAAGTAGACAACTTTTTAACAGGAGATATATCTGTTGAATATGAAAAGGATTTTTGAAATAGCAATTTATGCATAAAACTTTATGGCGAGAAATAAAAAAAGAAAAAAACTATTTGCTGGCAGGAAAACCTGTGCCCAGATTACTAATCTTGAATGCAGGTTCCCGTAATCATTTGATTCGTTGTTTTCTGAAATCTTGGGCAGAACAAGGTGAAATAATTGTTAGTGACAGTTATCCGTTGGCACCTTCTTTGTATGAAGATTGTCGTTCTTTTATAATTCCTTTTTATAAGCATAAAAATTATACAGAAGCCATTTTGGATTTATGTGAAAAACAAAAGGTAACCGGTGTTCTATCTCTGATAGATCCGGACTTGTCTATATTATCTGAATTAAAAACGGAATTTGCGTCAGCAGGTATTTTGGCATTTATTTCCGAAGAATGGATTGTCAAGGCGACCTTTGATAAATGGGAAATGTTTAAAGTTTTTGAAGCAAACCATATACCGACAGTCAAAAGTTGGGCTGATCTAAGTGAATTTTTAAACGATGTAAAGAATGGCAAGGCCGGCTATCCGATTATGGTCAAACCGCGGGAAGGTTCCGGCAGTCGTGGACTTCATTATATTGAATCAGAGGAAACCTTAATATCAGTTTGGAATAATGCGATTGAGCCCATGCTGATTCAAAGATGGATTGAAGGCAGAGAATTGGGTGCAGATTTGTACTTTGATATATATAGTGGCGAATTAATTGAATTTTTTATCAAAGAAAAATTAAAAATGCGCGCCGGTGAAACGGATAAAAGTGTTTCGCTCAGAGATGAGAAAGCCGAAAATCTATTAAAAAGATTATCCCGAAATTTAGCTTTATATGGTCCGATCGATGTTGATTTATTTATTACGGCGCATGATGATTATTTGATTTCTGAAATAAATCCTCGTTTTGGCGGAGGCTATCCGCATGCTTATGCTTGTGAGGCGGATTATCCCGGCTTAATCTTGCAAAACATGCAAGGTAAACATTTAACGGAGCAAAAAATAAAATGGCAATCCGGACATTATATGATGAAATTTTTTGATATGGTCTTTATCGATGATAAAACAAGAAGGAATGCAGGAGAAGAAATAAAACAGCAGGAGGAAAATTAAATGAAAAGTTTAGCACAGGCCAGAAAAGATGGCTCTTGCTATATCATTGCTGAAGCTGGTGTCAATCATAACGGTCAATTGGATTTAGCCTTGCAGCTTGTTGATGCGGCGGTAGAAGCCGGTGTTGATTGTGTAAAGTTTCAAACTTATGTCACAGAAGACGATGTTTTGAGAGATTCTGAAGCAGCTGCTTATCAAAAAAAGAGTAGTCAAGAAAATTCACAATATACTTTGTTAAAAAAATTAGAATTACCATTTTCTGATTTTAGAATTATCAAAGAATATTGTGATAAAAAAGAAATCCAATTTTTGTCAACACCGTTTGAATTGAAAAGTTTTCAGTTTTTAAAAGATATAGGCTCCCCGCTATGGAAAGTTCCTTCCAGTGATATAGATAATTATCCTTTAATTGAAGCCATGGCAAAAAGTGGTTTACCGATAGTTTTATCTTCCGGCATGTCTGATTTAGAAGAAATCAGAGAAATTCTTAGTTTGTTCGAAGCATGGCATGTTCAAGACATCACGATTCTGCACTGTAATACGGAATATCCGACACCCGTCAAGGATGTTAATTTGAGAGCGATGCAAATGTTAAAAGATACATTTTCTTATCCTGTAGGCTATTCAGATCATACATTAGGTATAAGTGTTCCGATTGCAGCAGTTGCTCTTGGTGCTACAGTAATAGAAAAACATTTTACCTTAGATAGAAATTTACCCGGTCCGGATCATAAGGCAAGTATAGAGCCACATGAGTTAAAGGCGATGGTACAAGCTATCAGAGAAGTTGAATTGTCTTTGGGTCAAAGGGAAAAAACGATTAGCCAATCAGCTCGAAATAATATGATTGTAAGTCGCAAAAGTATTTATGCAATTCAACCGATACAGATTAATGATGTTTTTAATGAAAAAAACATTGCTTGCAAAAGACCGAGAGAAGGTATATCTCCATTATTTTGGCCGAATTTGATTGGCAAAAAAGCAATACGGAATTATCAAACAGATGAAGCAATCAGTATTGAGGAAATAGATGGATAAAGAAAATAAACAATTGAATATCGGAGTTGTTACTGCGACCAGAGCAGAATATGGCTTATTGCATAAGCTGATAAGAGCCATTTCTCAAGATGAAGAATGTCAGCTGTATTTATATGTTACCGGTACACATCTTTCTCATAAGTATGGCTATACAATTGAAGAAATCAAGAATGATAACTTCGAAATATATGAAGCGATTGACATTTTGGAAGAAAATGATGATGCGCTTTCTGTTGCATATAGTTCGGCCAATGCACTCAAAAAATTTGCAGACAGTTTTTCTCTATTTCAACCTGATACATTAATTTTGTTAGGGGATCGTTATGAATTATTGCCAATTGCTCAGGCAGCATTGTTTTTTAGAATTCCATTGGTTCATATCGGGGGTGGTGAAATTACAGAAGGAGCTATTGATGAGATGATTCGTCATGCGATGACAAAACTGTCTTATCTGCATTTTCCAAGTTGTGAACAATACAGAGAAAGAATTATCCAGATGGGTGAAAGTCCTGATCGTGTATTTAATCTCGGAGATACGGGTGTAGAAAATGTGATGTCATTACCAGCCTTATCAGATGAACAAATATTAGAAAAAATTGATATAGATTTAGCAAAACCGTTTTGGCTTGTGACCTTTCATCCGGAAACGGTAGCAGGACCGGAGCTTAGCTTGCAGGCACAGGCAGAGCTTTTAACAGCCTTGGAAAAACTGATTGATATCGGGCATCAAATAGTCTATACCGGTGTTAATGCTGATGAAGGCGGTTTGCGTTTGAGTGAACAATTGAGAAAGTGGGCACAAGACAAAAATGCAGTCAGGCTTTACGACTCATTAGGTGTTTTATTGTATGTTAATCTGCTCAGACGTTGCGAAGGTGTTATAGGCAATTCCTCATCAGGAATTATTGAAGCTCCTGCTGTCGGAGTACCAACCATTAACATTGGCGATCGGCAAAAGGGAAGAATGACTGCAAAATCAATTATTACGATTCCTGCCAAGGCCGGAGTAATTTATGAAGCTATTTTAAAAGCACAAAATCCTTTATGGAAAGCCGGTTGGCAAGAACAACAAAGTCCATTTTATAAGCCGAATGCATCAAATAACATATTTTTAAAAATAAAAGAATATTTAAAAAATAACAATTTATCTATAGAAAAAAGTTTTTATAATTTTCAAAATAAGCTGGAGAAAGTGTAATATTGATAATGAACTATCAATATGAATAATCGATTATAAAAAAAGATCAAGATTAGGGAGCATTAAGATGAGAATAAAATATTTTATTACTAAATCTGCCAAAATTATCTTAACGACAATCATTTTACTAATAGCAAGTATTATTTTTTGTAGCGGAGAGCCGGAAGTACATGCCGCAGAAATAGATGATACAGATATTGTCTTATCAGGAGATGAAGGAATAACAAAAGATACTGATCAGCAGAATATTGAACTGCCGCCATCTTCAGAGGGAAACATTCCGGCAGCACCGGGTTCTGCAGATGAGGAACTTTCTTCTGATTCGAAAGCAGTCGAAGAGAATATGAATGTGCCTGAAGCTGCAGATGAATCGAAATCGGAATCAGGGTCAGAGTCAGAATCGGAATCGAAATTGGAGTTAGATTCAGAATCTGCAACAAACACAGGGACAGAGGAGCAATTAGATTCAGAGGGATCAATAAATTCAAATGAACCGGCAGATTCGGAGGAACCAATAAATTCAGAAGAACCATTGATCGAACCAGATGCTGAACTGACTGCATCTTCGGGAGAGGAAGTATTGTCAGACCAAGTGCTTTTATTATCAGCATTTGCCGCGAAAAAAGTGGAGAGAAAAGATGGTGTATATATCATCGACAATGTCCCTTATGTCTATGACAATGCCGGAAATCTTGTTAAAAACGCCTGGT
>DUPV01000060.1 GCA_012838135.1 Clostridiaceae bacterium
AAAACTTGACATCTCTTTTTTTGATTAGTATAATCACTTACGTTGCATAAATTGTACGGGCCATTAGCTCAGTTGGTCAGAGCCACCGGCTCATAACCGGTTTGTCCGGGGTTCAAGTCCCTGATGGCCCACCAATATGCAGCAAGCTTGACAATAAAATATCAGATATTATATTCGGGAGAATACCCAAGTGGCCAAAGGGGGCAGACTGTAAATCTGTTGTCGTTCGACTTCGTTGGTTCAAATCCAGCTTCTCCCACCAGTCTGGAAGCTTATGGATTTTTTGTTCATAAGCTTCTTTTTTCTTTTTGCTTAGCATGATTGATTTCAGCTTCTAATACATTCCGGAGATAAAACTTGACTTTGGAAGCATTTATGCTATCATTAATTTTGCACTTGGGGATGTAGCTCAATTGGGAGAGCGCTTGAATGGCATTCAAGAGGTAGCGAGTTCGATCCTCGCCATCTCCACCAAATAAGATAGCAGATTTTTCTAGCAAAATCTGCTTTTCTTTTATACCCTATAACCCTCTTTTTATCTGCGAAGCTAAAAAAACCGTGCCAAGCACGGTTTTTTTAATTTTTAACTTTTCAGATTAAGAATATATTCGCTTTCAGAAAGACCGGTAGTATCCTTTACACTATCCCATTCCGCCTGTGTTCCGTAAAAGTCTATGGTTATTTTTTTATCTGAAGAAGCACTTCCGGTAAAAAGATATTTTGCGGAACCATAGCTTGATGCCGGATTATAGTACCACGTAACCTTGTTTAAATCCTTTAAATCCGAAAAAACATTCTGACCCATATCATCTATATTCATTGTAATTGTGACCTCTGTAAGACCGGAACCTTGGAATGCTCTTGAGCTCAGAACCTTCATAGTATCCGGGAAATACACCTGCTTTAAACCTGTCTGATTTTTAAACACTTCTTGCGTTATGTCGGTAAGTCCTTCTTTAATGTAAAGGCTTCCGTTTATTGTTTCCCCGGCCTTTATTCCTATTACCGCCCATTTCCCTGCATTGGGACTATCCAACATTAGCGAGCCGCTTGGTCCTGTTAAATCTTCCCAAGTAGTTGTAGTGCCACCGTTATCAAGTCCGCCGCTTGCTGTAGTGAGCGGCGGCGTGCTGCTGCCGCCGGAGCCTCCCTCCCACCAAAGCTTTACATCACCATTTGCATAAACGATTACCTTGACATATCTATCCTTTGGAACAGCGGAATCTAACTCGGATAACGAGCCTTCGGGCCTCACAACGGATTTACCGTAGCTATTTACAGGTGCATTATCACTTACACGCCCTGTTGATGCATCAAAATAATAGGTTTTCTCTGTATCTCCTCCTGAAAATAGATATTCTACAACCGCCGCACCCTTTGCGCTGCGTTCGTTTGCTAAATCAACACTTGCCCTTGCTTTGTTAAGCTGTGCATTCATAACAGGTATAGCTATCGCAACGAGAATACCTATGATAGCAACAACAAGTAAAAGCTCCATAAGCGTAAAGCCTTTTCTTTGCTTTGCGCTATATGATTTCATACACATAAATTTTTTCATTTCTCTGAGTTCCTAATATACTCATTAGCGCTATAAAAAATTACTCATAGCGCTGTACTCTTGTAAGCAATAATAGTCGCATGTGGCTGATAATCGGTGTATTGCCGATAATATCAAGAATGCTTTCAGTAATCATATTTATCCATCTTTCATATCAGTATTTTTTCTTGTATAACCTGGAATAACTTAGCAAACAAAAAATGCCATATTAATTCCTGGTAGTGTACTAATTTAATATATTAATTTAATAAGTTAAACTGTACAAGTCAAAAGAATGCCGAGTTTGATCAAGTCGTTACCATGAATTTTGCATTAATCCGAGTCTCGGCAGGTAACACATCTGTCAGAGAAAATAACGACCATAGATCAACCTTTTTTCTTTGTCACTCAAAGCCTTAATTTCAAATGAAAGATATACGGCGCCCAGGAAAATTCGGGACGCTAAAGCATGCTTAACCATCAATCAGAAATAAAAATTGTCATCAACAAAACACCTCATTGATTTATCTTACTAATGTGCTATACTCTTAAGGTCTTTAGAACCTTATCAACTTAACATACTTAAAAATGGAGGATAAAATGAAAAGGATACTTTCAATAGTTTTAGTATTGGCTGTGATCTTCACACTTGCATCTTGTGGTAAAGATACTGATAAGGGCAGTAGTGACACGGATAATACCAGCAGCGACACGGATAATACCAGTGGCAATGTGACTGAGGACAGTGATTTAGATTATGTAAAGTCTAATGGCAAGATTGTCATCGGCTATACTGATTATGCTCCGATGAACTACAATGATGAAAACGGTACATTTACCGGTTTTGACACGGAATTGGCCACCATAGTTTGTGAAAAACTAGGTTTGGAGCCTGAATTTGTTGAAATTAATTGGGATACCAAAGAAGTAGAATTGAATGCAAAATCTATAGACTGCATTTGGAACGGTCTGACTATCGATGAAGATCGTAAAGCTACTATGGAAATAACAAAACCCTATGTCAAAAATGCCCAGGTCGTTCTGGTCAAAGAAGGTACGGATTACGAGAGCACAGCATCTTTAATAGGCAAGAACGTGGCTGCCGAACAGGGGTCTGCCGGAGAAAAAGCCATTCAGACTGATGAAAACTTAAAGCAAGCAAATTTTGTACCTAAAACCTTGCAGACCGAATGCCTGATAGAGGTAAAAGCCGGAACTTCAGATGCAGCGGTTTTGGATTTAACTCTTGCCAATACCATGACCGGTGAAGGAACAAACTATCAAGATATCGTCATTGTAGACTACTTGTCTGAAGAATATTACGGGGTTGCATTCCGCAAGGGTTCCGACATCTGTGCCGAAGTAAATAAACTTTTTGACGAGTTGGTTGCTGACGGAACCATGGGAAAATTAGCAGAAAAATATGGATTAGATTTAGCAGAGTAAGTTAATTACATTTTACACATACAGCAAATTTAACCCGGGGCAGAGGTCAAACTCTGCCTTATTGAATGTGTTTTGAGGAAGTAGGTATGGATCAGGCGTCAGTGATTATCAACCGCCTGTCGGAAAGTTTTTTAATAAATTGCAGACTTTTTGCATTAACACTTTTGTTTTCATTACCCTTGGGGTTGCTTATTGCATTCGGGTCAATGAGTCGTTTTAAACCCGTCCGTTGGTTAATGCGAGCTTTTGTTTGGGTTATCCGCGGCACGCCGCTAATGTTACAGCTTATAGTAATGTTTTACGGACCGGGTCTTTTAAGGATGTCTGTAGCTTGGCCAAACGGCGATGCAGGGCGTTTTACTGCAGCAACGGTAGCCTTTGTTATTAACTATGCCTGTTATTATTCGGAAATTTACCGTGGCGGTATTGAAAGTATACCGAAAGGACAATATGAGGCAGGTCAGGTTTTAGGTATGACAAAGTCACAGATCTTTTTCAAAGTAACACTTCTTCAAGTGGTGAAACGTATTATTCCGCCTGTCGGCAATGAGGTAATGAGCTTGGTAAAAGATACTTCCCTCGCCCGTATCATCGCGAATAAGGAAATTATTATGATGGCTGGAGAATACAGCAGTAAAGGACTTATTTGGCCTCTTTTTGCAACAGGAATATATTTTCTCATCTTTATAGGGGTTTTAACCATACTGTTCGATTATTTAGAAAAGAAACTCAGCTATTTTCGTACATAAATAAGGATGTTTAAATGGCGATATTAGAAGTTAAAAATCTTGGAAAGTTCTTTGGTACTCTTGAAGTTTTGCGTGAAATTAATTTCTCATTGGAAAAAGGCGAGATAATTGTAATTATCGGTGCCTCAGGAAGCGGGAAGACTACGCTGCTTCGATGTCTGAACTTTTTAGAGAGACCCGACAAAGGCAGCATTATCGTAAATGATGAGATAATTTTTGATGCGGAGAATCCTGCAACACAGAAAGAAAGTGAAGTGCGCAAAAAGCGCCTTCATTTCGGCTTAGTATTTCAAAATTTTAATCTGTTTCCCCAGTATACAACCCTTCAAAATGTTACCTTGGCAGCAGAAATGTTGGCCAAAGAAAGATCAGACTACAGGCAGAATAAGAAAGCTATTTTAAGAGAGATTCAAGATAATGGAGAAAAACTTCTGGCTCAAGTCGGCCTCACTGATAAGCTGAACTCTTATCCTCATCAGATATCGGGAGGACAGCAACAGCGGGTGGCCATTGCCAGAGCATTGGCCTTGGAGCCCGACATTCTGTGCTTTGATGAGCCCACTTCCGCTTTAGACCCCGAACTTATCGGTGAAGTGTTAAACGTTATTCGAAATTTAGCAGATCGGCATACAACTATGATTATAGTCACACATGAAATGAATTTTGCTCGAGATGTGGCTGACAGAATTATTTTTATGGATGAAGGTATAATTGTTGAGCAAGGCACGCCTCAAATGATTTTCGAGAATCCAAGAGAAGAGCGGACCAAACAATTTTTGACCCGTTACAGCGAGAATAAAGATTTCTCCCCATACTGAACTTCTAAATGAGAATGTCTTATGACATGCCATATAAGGATGGCTATAAGGACGATATATTGGATGTCATAGAATGAACCATGGCGGGTGAGAATATCTATCCGGTTTCTAACCTGAAAAGTGGGAAGATCGGCAAAATCACCAAATTGAATAACAAAGGTTACCATAACCTATAACTCTCGATCTGTACCCATACAATTACTCTATTAATATACGACTTAAGGATTTAGATAATTGTAAATTTCAAGGGAGAGATTTTGCATGAAAAGATCGGCTTGATACGGATCTGCGGAATTGCTCAATACAGCTAAAACATAGTCACAATTAGGTGATTTGATAATTGCCGCATCATGACTGAAAGAATCTTTTTCACCGGTTTTATTTGCTGTGATTGCTTTATCAGGTAAAAGTGTAGGGATTTTCCAAGTACGCTCCTGATTCAACAATAAATCATACATTTTTTGGGATGCTTCTTGATTGACTAATTCTCCCCGGTAAACCATCGACAGAAAATGCCCGACATCTTCAGCAGAAGATTCAAATATATGGTCGGTTGGATAAATAAAACGTTCGTTTCCGTCAATAAAAATCAAAGCATGAATTGTAGTTTGAGAAAAGTTGTTTTGAATGCAAAAATCATCGACAAAATCAAACATGTTTATTTCGGGTACCGTATCTTGCAATAGATAAAAGAGCCGATTAAAAGCTGCATTATCGCTGACTGTAATCATCATTTGCAAGTCGTAAGCAATATTTTCATTATATTCGATGATTCCGTCTTCAATTGCCTGAAAAATTGTACCCATCAAAAATAGCTTAGCAAGGCTTGCCGGATACATAGGGGCATTCTGAGTAGCAAAAATCATATCATGGTCTAAGATTTCAAAATAGATATCGATTTCACCGTTAAAAGAATCTACTGCGGGTTTAATGATATTATCCCTGATTTCTGAAAATGTTTGTTCATTGATGGATGAAGATTTAATCATAGAAGATTCAGATTGATAAGTTTTAATTTGCATTTCACTTGAAGGGGACTGAATCGTAGGTGCAAAAACTTTACTCGTGATAGGTTGGGTTATTGAGGTTTCGCTATTTGGTTTTGCTTTGTCTGAATTATTTTTTGCATTTGATTCCGGCTGATATAATCCCGGTTCAATTTCGTCGTGTACGAGAGGTGATTCAGATGGACTATTGGCAATTAACGGAGTTGTTTTATCATTTTTTGAACTAATTAAAAAAATAATAGTACCAATTATTATAACAATTATGCCTGTTACTATAGCTATGATTAATTTAAAATTTTTAGCATTTTTCATTATTTTGCTCCAACCGTCTCATTTTTTCTGATTTTATTCAGATAAATTAATGTTTATATATCCTAATATTAAAATGACAATAAGAATATTACCCGAAATAATAGTTAATTAAAAGCCAGAGAGCAAAATTAAGTTCCGGTTAATCAGACACTAAAACATTTGACAAGATTTTATTTTATGGTATTATAACTAGGCTAAATCGAAATTGCTTGCTTAGCTCAGTTGGTAGAGCAGCTGATTTGTAATCAGCAGGTCGGGAGTTCGAGTCTCCCAGCAAGCTCCAATATTAAAAGCACCGACACTAAGTGGTTAGGTGCTTTTTTCTTTGTTTTTTATCAAAATATCTTGAATTTTGTCCGAAATTACAGGTTGCGATTATTTTGCAATTATTTTACAAATAAAGGTTTACAAAAAAATTCAGGCGTGATATTTTTATTAAGAATTGCGATGACCGGGAACAAGTAGGTCAGTGAAAGTTTCAAGAGATATGCCGGGTGGTGCAAGGCAGAAAACGGAAACTGATTGAATACATCTCGAGAGCAGCGTCCTGAAAATTCTAAGTAGGAGACGACGGGTGCGCCCGTGATAGCGTTAGGGTATAAGCTGATTTATTATCTTTGTGGTTTTCACAGTTATGTCAGCCGTACCCGTTGAGGTCTTAGTCGTGAGACTAAGATAAAAAGAGGTGGTAACACGTTTTCTGGAACGTCCTCTTGTGTGAATACAAGATGGGGCGTTTTTTATTTCTCCATCAAACATAAGCACATAACGAGTTTAGCAGCCTGAGGAAATATTCCTCAAATTTATTTTTGACTCTATAAGTGAAGAATTAGCAAATTGATATTTTTTCTCATATAGAAATCAAAAACGATGTTAACTAAAGCAGAAAGATTTATTTTAATTTTTAAGTTAACAGAACAAATCAAATTGTAAGGAGAACAATATGAAAGAAATTCGTTTTTTTAGTGGCAAGGACATTCCTTTAGAGCGTCATAGAGTCTATGTAGTTCGCAAATTACATTTGTTACCGGTTGAAGAGCGCTTGCAAAAATTACAGGAGGCGAAGAGTAATCTTTATTTGCTGCATAATAAAGATATTTTTCTCGATATGTTGACTGATAGCGGTGTTAATGCTTTAAGTGATAATCAGTTGGCAGCAATGATGAATGCGGATGATGCTTATGCGGGAAGTGAATCTTTTTATCAGTTAGAAGCTAAAGTCAAAGAACTATTTGGTATGGATCATTTTTTACCGGCACATCAAGGCCGTGGCTGTGAAAAAGTGTTGTCTGATCTTTTAGTTAAACCGGGTGATATTGTTCCGATGAATTACCACTTTACGACTACAAAGTCACATATCGTGCGTTGCGGAGGTGAAGTTGTTGAATTATTACCGCCGGAAGCCTTGGAATGCAAGAGTGATTTGAAGTTCAAAGGTAATATTGACATCGGTATGTTAAAAGATATTTTTGAGAAAAATCATGAACGTATTCCATATGTCAGACTTGAAGCAGGTACTAACCTGATTGGCGGTCAACCTTTCTCTTTGGATAATTTAAAACAAACATCTGAGGTTTGTCGTTCATATGATACGCCTTTGATGTTAGATGCATCCTTACTGCAAGATAATCTTTACTTTATGAAAAAAGAAGATCCTGATTGTCAGGATTTGACGATTAGAGAAATAACCAAAATTGTCGGCGATCTTTGTGATATTATTTATTTTTCTGCGAGAAAATTGGGCTTTGCACGCGGTGGCGGTATTGCAATGCGTGAAGGTCCACTGGTGGTCAAATTAAAAGAATTGATTGTCTTAAACGAGGGTTTCCACACTTACGGCGGTATGTCGGTAAAAGACATTGCGGCGATTACGGTTGGTTTAGAAGAAACAATGGATATGGAAATGATCTCCCAGGGACCGCTCTTTATCAAATATATGGTTGAGGAATTAGATAAACGTGGTGTTCCGGTGGTAACACCTCCGGGCGGACTCGGTTGTCATCTTGATGCAATGAGATTTGTACCGAATATTCCGCAAAATCAATATCCAGCTGCTGCCTTGGCTGCTGCCGTGTACTTGGCAGGTGGTATCCGTGGTATGGAACGTGGTACACTCAGTGAAGATCGCAACCTTGACGGAACGGAACGTCTTGCTTCAATGGAATTGCTGCGTTGTGCGATGCCGCGTCGTGTATTTACTTTAAGTCAAGTCGAATTTGCGATTGACCGAATTCATTGGCTTTGGGAAAATCGTGAATTAATCGAAGGTTTGGAATTTACGCTTGAGCCGAAAATTTTACGTTTCTTTGTAGGCGAACTGAAACCGGTTTCTGACTGGCAAGAAAAAATTGTTAAACGCTTCCGCCAAGATTTCGGTGACTCACTGTAAACAATAAATAAATCACTCATAAGATTCTGTCTCAAAAATTGAGGTTCAGCAAATTAATATTTGTATAACCCAAATTTTTGAGACATTTCCTGATTTGCACACTGGTTTTTATCCGAAAATTCTTGATAAAACAACCATGATTTGCATTGAAAGCTTAATTGTTATTGTGTAAAATATACACTATGTATTTATGTTTTTATATTAATTTCTGGTAAAGAGCGAGTCGTAAACCGAGACAGACTTCAATTGAAGTTTCAAGTAAACATATATTGATTTGAAAGTAACATAAATGATTGTATTTGCGGATTTTGAAAGGAGCGTATTATGGAACCGGTGTATAAAATGAAAAAATCGCATTATGAAAAAAAATTGAGAGAGTTACAGGTCGAATTGGTTAATCTTCAAGAGTGGGTTAAAGCAAAAGGTTTACGAGTCGTAGTTATCTTTGAAGGACGTGACGCTGCCGGTAAAGGCGGTGCAATCAAAAGAATCACTGAAACGCTTAACCCTCGTATCTGTAGGGTTGTAGCTCTGGGTGTTCCAACTGACAGAGAAGAAACTCAATGGTATTTCCAACGTTATGTAACTCATCTTCCGGCTGCCGGGGAAATTGTTTTATTCGATCGTAGTTGGTATAATCGCGCAGGCGTTGAAAAAGTCATGGGATTTTGTACTGAAGAACAATATGATGATTTTTTACGGAGTTGTCCATCATTTGAAAATATGTTAATTCGTTCGGGAATCATTTTGATCAAATATTGGTTCTCGGTCAGTGATGAAGAGCAAGAACGTCGTTTCCAAAGCAGGATTAATGATCCTGCAAGACGCTGGAAAATAAGTGAGATGGATCTTGAGTCCCGCAAGCGCTGGCTTGATTATTCTAAAGCTAAAGATACAATGTTTGCTTATACTGATACAAAGTTATCACCTTGGTATGTTGTTCATTCCGATATAAAAAGACATGCCCGGATTAACTGTATATCACACTTATTATCAATGATTCCTTATGAAGAAGTTGAGCATCCTGTCATTGAGTTGCCGCCGATAGAAGAATACAGGGGATATATACGACCACCTGTAACGGAACAGACATTTGTACCTGATGTGGCATCAGAAATGGCAAAAGCCCGAGAGAAATCCTCGAAAAATGGAGAGAATGATTCAGCAGAAAACAATTTGGGCTTTGAGGATGATGACTTAATCGAATAATTACATACGATGATGATTGATCAAACAAATCATTAAAAAATAATATTATTGTTTGGAGGCAGTTTCAATAATAAAGAGACTGCCTTTTCCAACTGAACTTTCTACGCTGATATCTAAACCATGTCGCTTAGCGATTTCGTAAGCAATCGGCAAACCGAGACCGCTGCCTTTTTTATTTTCTTCAGAAGTTTGTTTATGGAATCTTTCAAAAATAAACGGCAAATCTTCTGAGGGAATTCCTGAACCATGATCCTGGATCATTATTGCTAATTTATTATCAGTACTTTTCAGAATTAATTTAATTGTTTCATTTTCCGGAGAAAATTTAATTGCATTATCAAGAATAATTATGATCATCTGGCGTAATCTTGCGTAATCACCCAAAATGCCGAAATTGGAACCTTCTTGTTCGAAATTAAGTTTAATGGATTTTTCAGCAGCAAGAGCTTGCATTCCGTGGAGAGCATCTTGACATATTTCGTATAAATCTGTGTTTTCAAATTGAATCGAAAAATTGGGATCCTGTAAGCGCGATAATTCTAGAAGATCAGCAACTAATCTTTCGAGATATTTACTCTCATTGAGCATTTGCTGATAATACTCATCAATGGTTTTATCCTCCGTTATGACTCCATCAACAAGAGCCTCCAAAGAAGCTCGCATTACCGTAATCGGAGTCCGTAATTCGTGAGAGATATTGGCCAAAAAATTCTGTCGTCTTTGCTCTGCTTCGATTTTATTTTGATTGGC
This sequence comes from Clostridiaceae bacterium, assembly GCA_012838135.1. Taxonomy (GTDB): domain Bacteria; phylum Bacillota; class Clostridia; order Saccharofermentanales; family DTU023; genus UBA5436. Next base: position 10,218 of record DUPV01000060.1, read on the forward strand.
AATTTGTAAATCAGATGCCATTTGATCGAATGATGCAGCCAGATCTCCGATTTCATCATTGCGCTTAATCCCGCTTCTTTGCAGATAATCACCCTTGCCAATGTTATCAGCTGATTTTGCCAATTTGCGCAAAGGATCACTTAAACGTTTGGAAAAAACTGCTGCTAAAATGAAAGCGATCAAAAGAGCAATCGGCATACTAATCAGTAAGATTTCTAAAGCTTGTTTACTTGTATTACTTATGATTTGAATTGGTTCATGAAGCAAAACCGCTCCCTTGATTGTCCCGTCACTTATTGTAATCGGAACTGCAACAGTCATAGTTCTACTTCCAAGAAATGAACTCAGATCTTCACCAAAAGCATTCTCACCATTCAGCGCCTGTTCAATTAATTGGTTGGAACCTTCCGGCAGATCACTGAGATTTAATTCAGTCTGCTTATTGCCCCGGGTAATTAATGCCATTTCCTGATCAACCAGCCAATAATCCCCCTGGACTAAATTATCCAACAAATTCATATAAGGTCCCAATCCGTAACCTATTCCACCTGCTCTGTATTTGCCTCTCATCTGAGTATTTTGTTGATTAGACGAAACAGGATTGTTTTTTTGGTTCTTATGATGTGAACTATTAGAACTATTAGAACTATTAGAATTATTAGTATTATTAGTATTATTAGTATTACTGGAGTTATTAGAGTTGTCAGGATTATTGCATGTATTCTGATTGCTTTGATTATTATGCTCAACGTTGTTAGTTTGATTTGTTTGCTGATTTTCAAAAACAACTTGAGCCACAATATTGGAAATTCTATTGGCACGATCGATTAACTTTATTTTATGATGTTCCAAATTATAATGTGAGAAAAAAACGAAAAACAACGAACTGATTACAAAAGATAGAGTTATTAACGCGATTGAGAAATACAACATCAAACGTCCGCGGATTTTAATTTTCATTTACTTTCCCTCGAATTTATAACCGACACCCCAAATTGTTTTAATTTCCCAATTCGGATGTGATACTTGATCAAGTTTTGCTCGCAGACGCTTGATATGCGAATCAACAGTACGTGAATCTCCTTCATAATCAAAACCCCAAATACTATTTAGCAAATTATCTCTGGTAAATACTTTTGAATTTTGAGCAAGCAGTGTCCAAAGTATTTCAAATTCTTTTTTGGTTAAAATGATTTCTTGATCTGAAATTGTTGCTTGATAAGAATCCAGATTCAAGGTGAGATTATCATATGTCAAAATTTTAACCGGGGTATCATTTTCATTCGTCATATGCGGATCAAGTCTGCGTAAAATTGCACGTACTCTTGCCATAACTTCACCGGGTGAAAATGGCTTGACAATATAATCATCTGCACCGATATCCAATCCCATAATTCGCTCAAAATCTTCACCACGTGCAGTAATCATAATAATCGGCACCTGACTTTTTTCACGAATTTTACGACAAAGAGAAAAACCGTCCATGCCGGGCATCATCACGTCAAGTAAAATAATATCAAAATCTTCCGCCTCAAAAGCTGCCAGTGCTGTTAGTCCATCGTAAGCTTTAGTCACAGAAAATCCTTCTTTTTTTGCATAAGCTTCCAAAACTGAAACAATCTGGCGCTTATCATCTGCTATTAGTATTTTATTCATATTTAATCTCCGTTATCCGTATATATATATTATATCCGTGTGAAACAGACTCAACAATGATCTGAATTTTTTAAAGTTCTTAGGATATTTTTGAAAATTGTCATAATTGATTTGATTTACGCATTGCTCTATCGGATAAACAATAATTAAATTTGCATCAACATAATTCAATTAAATTTATTTTAGGATAGGTGAAATATGTGTCGAAAGTGTGTCGAAAGTTATTTTGTTGATATATTAATTGATTGTTTCAAGCTGTGAAAAGACTGGAATGAAAGAATTTTACAGTTGATAGATCAGCAGAAAACTATTTTTGCAAAACATTTGGAAAAACATAAAATTGACATAAATTCTGATTATGATAATGACAATCAAGTTGAACAAGTAATTAAATCAACTTAATTACAACAAAATAATAAAGTTTATAAAAAGATTTAAACTTGATCAAAAGGAAAGGATCTGTTGACTAAAACCTATACAAGATATTAGTTATGACAGAACAATAAATTACACAAGGAGAGAATATCATGAAACGTATTAAATCAATCACTTTAACATTAGCCTTAGTTTTAGGCTTAGCATTGGGCTCTGCAACAGCTTTTGCAAAAGGAAACGACGACTCAAGCCAAGGTCAAAGAGGTCGAGCTCAAGCACAGGAGCAAAGAGGACAAGGACAAGGTTCTCAAGCTGTTACATCAGTCGCAGAACTGACAGGACGCAGTGTTGAAGAATTGTTGCAAGAACGTCGTGAAAGCGGCAAAACTCTGGGTGAGATTGCAAATGAAGCAGATGTTGGCGAACAATTCAGAGCAAAATTTTCAGCTGCGAAAAAAGCTCGTATTCAACAATTAGTTGAAGAGGGCAAATTAACTCAAGAATTGGCAAATGAAAGAATTGCAAGAATGGAACAAAATTTTGCCGATTGTGACGGTACAGGTCTTGGTAAAAATAAAGGTAGTGAATCAGGTTTGGGTTTTGGTTTAGGAATGGGTAATAATGGTTACGGTAACGGCTTACGAGATGGCAGCGGAATGGGCCAAAAGGGTAATGGTTTACGAGATGGCAGCGGAATGGGCGGCCAAAAGGGTAATGGTTTACGAGATGGCAGCGGAATGGGCAACAAGAGTAACGGCTTGTGCGACGGATCGTGTTTGGAATAGTTTTCTTATATACTAATATTTTTGTGGCATTTTAGCTAACCATCAGAAAGTCTGGTGAGAATTTCTCGCTAGGCTTTTTGTGTTGAAGATAACTTGTCCGCTTTTCAATTTGCCGGTGACAATATATATCAGTTATGATAAATTGTGACGTAATCTTTGCTTATAAATTTGTTTTAGCAAATACAATGAAAAATCAAATTAACTCATATAACTGATTTGTCGAATAAGGGAAAATTACTTTATGAACTCACCAGAAAATCTCGCAAGACTAAAAAATATAAAATGTTTACTTCTTGATATGGACGGAACTTTTTATACGGGCAATCATATTTTGCCGGGTTCATTAGAGTTTTTAGCAGAAATTAAGAAGAAAGATATCAGAGTATTATTTTTAACAAATAATTCGTCACGTTCTGCAAATTTTTATATTAAAAAGCTTATTAAATTGGGAGTTGAAAAACCTTTTCTTAATGTCCTGACAAGTGGCCAAGCTATCGGAGAATATGCTCTGAAACACTTTCCGAACCAAAGAGTTTATCTTTTGGCTAATCAAATAGTGACAGATGAAATGACAGAAATAGGATTATTGATTGATAATCAGAATCCGGAATATGTTTTAATTACTTATGATACAGAGCTTACTTATGAAAAACTAGATCGGGTATGTTATTTTATAAGAGCCGGATTGCCTTATATAGCAAGTCATCCTGATTTTAATTGTCCAACCGAGTACGGATTTGCACCGGATATTGGTGCAACTATTGCATATATTGAAGCCAGCACGGGCAGAAGACCGGATGCAATTATCGGTAAACCTAATTCTTTAATGATCGATCAGGCAATTGAAATTGTTAATCAGGCGATTGTTAAATCTGAAATAGTTGAATTAACAACTGCCGGATCACAAAATATCAAGTCAACAACCAATGAGTCAGAAGCAACCACGACTATGATTACTAAATCAGAAATTGCCATGATTGGTGATCGCTTATATACTGATATCGAGGCGGCTATTCAGAGCAATATTCTCGGCATTCTTGTAATGTCAGGTGAAACAGATCGACAAATGCTTCTTGAATCTACAATTAAACCGGATCTGGTTTTTGATACTTTGTTTGATATTGTTCCTTATTTAGATTAAAAGATAAAGTTGTCAATTATAGACCGGATCTGCAACCAAAAAGGTTTTTAGAATTCCCTGAAACTAATTTTAATAACTATTACACAGTGTTTGAAACTTGCAAAAATCGTATTATGATCTTATTATTTGTCGGGTTGAGGATTTTTTTATGTTATAATTTATTGGATGTATTGTTTACCAATAGGCTTTAAGCATTACTAAATCGAAGTTGCGTGATGCTAAACAGGAGTTTTAATGTTGACGATATTGTTAAATATAGATTTGAGCATTGCAGGTATAGGCTGAATTATTAATAAAAAGGAATTTAAGTACTAACAAGAATAAGTTTAAGTATTAATAACAATGAGGTTTTTCTATGGATTCAGTTAAATTGAACGATTTGATTAAGGAGTTTCATTTAGAAATCATCCGAGGTTTTGACATGATTGATACTACCGAACTTTTTATTCCAGATATTACTCGTCCCGGTTTGCAATTAGCCGGACATTACATGCATTTCGGACCTGATAGAATTCAATTGATCGGTAATATGGAAATAGCTTATCTGAAATCCTTAACTGAAGACGAACGCAGGCACAAATATAATACGCTGTTTTCGACCGGCATTCCCTGTTTAATCATTAGCAGAAATCATCAAGCTGATCCTGTGATGCTGGAAGTTGCAGCTAAGTATAAGACTCCGGTGCTCAGCACATCGGAAGGAACTGCTGAATTTTATAGCAGCGTTTCTAAATATCTCAATGTAGAATTAGCGGAACGTATCTCAATCCATGGTGTTTTCATTGAAGTTTACGGTGAAGGAATTCTGATGTTGGGCGATAGCGGAGTAGGTAAATCCGAAACGGCTTTAGAAATTGTTAAACGTGGACATCGCCTGATTGCCGATGATTTAGTTGAAATCAGAAAAGTTTCTGATACGACTTTATTGGCGAGAGCACCGGAAATTATCAGGCATCTGATTGAAATCAGAGGTATCGGAATTTTAGATGTTAAAGAATTATACGGTGTTTCTTCAGTAAAGATGCAGGAAAACATTCAATTTGTAATTAATCTTGAATTCTGGAATGATGACAAAACCTATGATCGCATGGGTTTGATTGAAGAAACGACGGAAATTTTGGGGATAGAAATTCCTTCAATTACGATACCGGTTCGTCCGGGTCGGAATTTAGCTATTATTGTAGAAGTAGCTGCAATTAACTTCAGACAAAAAAACATGGGTTATAATGCTGCACTTGCATTGACAGAGAGTTTTTAATTAATGTCATGTTATTTATTATGTGCAATACGAAAAAAATAATATGAAATGTATCTATTCTATCCGGAGTGGGTTTTTAATTAGCCATCATAGGGAGTTTTTATGAGAAAAAACGACTCGTTATATCAACAATTGTTTGCTGAATTGCCTAAACATAGAATTTATTTCGATTATGAAATGAGGTCTTTTTCGACTTTTAATGTGGGCGGTAAAGCGGATATTCTTTTTTTGCCGGAAAGTATATCTGAAATTAAAGAGGCCCTCGCAATTTGCAGAAATAATTCAATTCCTTTTCAGGTTTTGGGCAGAGGTTCAAATATTTTAATTTCCGATCGCGGTATTCGCGGATTGACAATATACTTAGGTCGCAATTTTATTAGAGTTTCCCACGAAGATAATCACATTCGGGCACAAGCAGGTGCATCTTTGGCTGCAGTAACGGCATTGGCTGCCAAAAACAATCTGACCGGTTTGGAATTTTCTGTCGGGATACCCGGCTCGATTGGCGGTGCAGTGTTAATGAATGCAAGTGCCTATGACAGTGAGATAAAAAATGTGGTAATAAGCTCATCTTATTTAACACCGCAAGATGAAATTATTACTTTAAACGGAGACGAACATCAATTTGATTATAGAACCAGTATATATCAAAAAATACCCGGGATTATTTTAGAGGCGGATTTTGCTTTGAAAGAAGGCAAAAGATTAGAAATTTATGAAAAAATTCAGGAATTTCAGATTAAGCGCAGAGAGAGTCAACCGATTGACAAATATAGTGCGGGAAGTGCTTTTAAAAGACCAACTGACAATTATGCCAGCAAATTAATAGCCGATGCCGGATTAAAGGGTTATCGAGCGATGAATACAGGTGTTTCTGAGAAACATGCAGGATTTATTATCAATTATGGCGGAGCATCAGCTTCTGATATTAATCGGGTTTTTGCTCATGTAAAATCGGTAGTTGAAACTAAATTCGGGATAAGTCTGCAACCGGAAGTCAAATGGATCGGCGATTGGCCGGAAGAAGAAATTCAATGGAAGTGCTTGCAATAACAGTATAAGAGTTAATCTTTTATACGTATATATCACCAATGTGAGGGGGAATTCAATGGAAGTAATTGTAATAACAGGTATGTCAGGAGCTGGAAAAAGCTCTGCAATGCGCCATCTGGAAGATATGGATTACTTTTGCATTGATAATTTTCCGCCACGTTTGGTACCCGGTTTATTACAATCTTTTGCGGAAACTGAGAAAGAATTGGATTCTCTGAATTCAGATCGCAATCAAAAACTGGCTATAGGTATTGATATCAGGAGCTTAGTTCGTTTTGGAAATATTAATTCGGATTTTTTGCAAATGTTTCCTGATGGAGTTGACCATAAAATAATTTTCATGGAAGCTTCCAATGATACATTGGTATCACGCTATAAGCAGAGCAGACGCAATCATCCGTTGGCGGGTACAGGTAATTTAATTGACGCGATACAGGAAGAGCGGGAAAAACTGAGAGAGTTGAGAGGTTTATCCGATTTAATAATCGATACAACCGGAATGTCGCTCCATGACTTGAAAGATTTTTTATTTGATCTTTTAACAGGAAATGGGCAAGTCGAATTAATGACAATTTTTGTGCAATCTTTCGGATTTAAATACGGGATTCCGTTGGATTGTGATTTGGTAACAGATGTACGATTTATGCCTAATCCGTTTTATATCGAAGAATTACGCAAGTTTTCGGGACTTGATGCACCGATTAAGGAGTATGTCTTAAGTTTTGAGGAAACACTTGAGTTTTTAAATTTATCTCGCAAATTTTTTGAATATTCTTTACCGTTATATCAAAAAGAAGGCAAGGTTCGCTTGACTTTAGGTGTGGGATGTACCGGCGGCAGACATCGCTCTGTTACAATTTCGGAAGAGTTGGCATCTATTCTGCGTGATATGGATTATCGGGTCTTTGTCGATCATCGGGATATCAAACGTGATCCGGTTGGAGGACTTTAATGTCGAAGGTCAGATCAAGTTCAAGCACAAATAATCCCAATCAAATGTCTGATACAGCAAATAAATCCGATGCACAAATTGTACCTGATGTATCAAATAAATCTTTTTCCGCTCAATTAAGAGAATCTATTTTGGCTTCGATTGATCAGGATACAAATTACTTGCGAATTGGTTTTATTGCTTTTTGCAGCGTCAGCTTTAAATCATTTAAAAAACAATTGCGTCTGGCAACACGTTCCCAAAATCTAATTAACTATTTCCAAAAAGTATTGCGACATGAATACCGCACAGAAGCAAAAATTGTGCACCATAAAGAATTGATTACTTGCACAGTGAACGATCAAGTGATCATTTCTGAAATCGGCGCTGATGTGGATCATTTGTTTCATCAAAATCCTGCAGATTTACATGAACAATATTCCGTTGAAGATTATTACTTGCTGATCAGAACGATTCTGCGAGGTTTGTATCTGGGCTGTGGCTTTTTGGCAAATCCTCAGGAGAGATATCATCTGGAATTTAATATTCCTAAGCGGTCGACGTCGCTCTGGTACGGACTTTTTCTCTCGGAATTGAATCTTGAACCGGGACGAACGGTTCATCAGGGAAGTGAAGTTTTGTATTTAAAAGAAGGAGAAATGATTGCGGATTTCCTGCGTTACATCGGTGCCAATCAATATTTAATCAGATTTGAAGAGATCAGAGTTGAAAAAGATATGCGTAACCATGTTAACCGAATTGTCAATTGTGACAATGCCAATGCACAACGCTTGGCAAATTCAGTAGCAAGACAGATCAATAATATTAATTTTCTGAAAGAAAAAATCGGTCTGGCGGGATTGCCGGATGATTTACGTGAAATTGCAAAATTACGCATGGATTATCCGGATTATTCTTTGCGCGAATTAGGTGAGTTGACAAAGCCGCCTTTGGGGAAATCAGGTGTAAATCATCGTTTAAGTAAACTTGATAAATTAGCTGATAAATTGCGTCAAGATAATGCATAAATACAATGCGTAATTATGTAATTGTATCCGGATAAGATGAGCCGGAAGAATAATCAGTGAGTTATCAACTGAATTAAAAACTTAAATTCAGCTCAAATTGCAAGTATTAGTTACTGGTTAAAATAGTAATTCAGATTGAGGAATAAAAATGGTACATATTGTTTTAGTAGAGCCTGTGATACCTCCGAATACGGGAAATGTTGCACGCACTTGTGTTGCAACTAATTCGCAATTACATTTAGTTGAACCGCTTGGCTTCTCATTGTCAGACCGGGCTTTAAAACGTGCCGGTTTGGATTATTGGTTTGATCTTAATGTACAGCTGTGGCAGGATTTGGATCATTGTTTGCCTGCTTTTTCCGATCAGCAAATTTTTTATGTGACAACTAAAGGTAAACAACTATATTCTGATGTACAATATAATGACAATTGTGTTTTATTCTTTGGAAAAGAAGACAAAGGATTACCGGAAGAAATTTTGTTTACCCATCCGGAACGTTGTATTAGAATACCAATGGCAGATAATAAACGTTCTTTGAATTTGGCAAATTCGGTTTCGATCGTATTATACGAGGCTCTACGTCAACAAGGCTTTCCTGATTTGGGTTAATCGGGATATAGTTGGTATAGAAACGGAAAGGTCCATGAATGCCATTTATTACGATTGTTAGAGGGTAATCGGGTACAGTTGATTTAGATAGGTGTTTTTAATGACAGAAGATGAATTGATGTTTAATTGGGCTACATGTGAATTAGCTGCATATCGCAAAGGTTATATCACGGTTAAGCTCGACTTCAAAACGAATGTATTGTCTTGGAAAGATAGTAATCGTTGGTTTAATAATTTTGTACGGGGTTTACCCAAGAATCAAATGCAACCATTATATGATGTTTTATCTCGGTTTGTTACTGAGAATCGAGATAAAGAATACAAAACTACCGATACCCCGCAACACTATGTCTGGAATGTTCAAGTAGGTAATGATAATGATACCGTTGAGATCAGCGGCTATGATACTGATACTGAAATTTGGCATGAATTAGTTAAGGCAATTGAAAAAGCCGGACATCGGGATTTTAAATTATAATTTGGAGAAAAACAATGGATTTTTGGGAAGGCTTTTTTTTAGGAAAATATTGGACTGATTCAAATTTCGAAGATAAACCGCGCAAATCATTTTTTTTAACGATCGGTTTTGTTATTTTCCTGTTTTGTGCTGTTAATTTCATGTACCCCAAGCCTGTCGAAAAATTTTTTCTGATGCCTTTTTGGCTCCATTTGTTGCTGGGCTTTATTTTGCTTGTCAGTTTGCCTTTCGCGGCAGCACATTATCATAAACTCAATTTCTTTGTGAAACTCTTGGTATTACTCGGCTATCTATTACAGTATATTTTTCTGATTTTTGGCTTTGTGCAGATTATTTCCGGTCAAGTCGGTTTGGATACGGAAAGTGTTCCGGCTTTTTTCCTGAATATGTTTGACCGAGTGATGTCTTTGAGCGGTGAATTGTTTACATTTTTGGGCGGTCTGGGAAGTACGATTGCATCAGTACTTGGTGGGATTATAATCGGTGGTTCAATTATTGTTTTGATATTATTTGTAGCGATATTTATCCCCTTGATATATATTATTCTGTTTAGGGCATTACAGCGTTTAATTGACAAAACAATTTATAATAAATGGTATAGTGTCAAAATCTAGAGAAATCCGTTGGGTAATAACAAGAGCAACTTTTGCACGATTTTTGACATGAGTTGCTGGTGTTGTCACCATTTGAACGGTTTTCAGCTTGGTCGGTTACCAGCTAAAAGTTTATGCCAATATTTTTTGCGTAAATTGTAACGTTGTCACTTTTGCAGCAAATTCACATTTTTTTCATATTAATACATTTTTGTTTGATTTATATTTCTTCGAAATACAAATCGAAATCGTATTCTGAATTTATTATTTACTGAGTATCCGAGTATCAGGGTATAATATGAAAGATACGAAGCATTTTAAATCAAATAGCACTGATAAATTTAATTTTTACAACTCAGAACCGGAGCCGAAAAAATATCCTACGGTGAATTTGGATGGCAGTTACTGTTATTCTTATCCTGAACAAAATTCAAATATCAAAGAAAATGATCAATTACATCCTAAACCAAACAATATTTTGCGGATTGTTTTCAGTAGTTTATTGTTTATTATTTTGTTTTGTGGTTTGTTATTTGTTTCTTATTATTTCCCCAAGGCACAAATTAATCGGCTCAATTTTTCTCGAACCGATCAGAATAATGTACAAGCCGATATGAAACCGTTACAGACGATAGATGCCGGTCATGTTATTCTCAGTAAAATCGGCAAACCTTTCGGTTGCAGTTTTTTTATGAAACAAAACATGACAGAGGGATTGTTTATTGAGCAAGTAATCAAAGACGGCCCGGCTGATCAGGCAGGATTGGTAGTCAGCGATCAAATTTTATTTCTCGATGATCAAAAAATTGAAACGATCAGCGATGTAATAAACGTTTATAAGCAGAAGGAAACCGGTGACGAAGTAAAAGTAATCTTTGTCAGAAACGGTGCAGAACAAGAAACAATAATAACTATTTATCAACTGAATGATTAGTATAATTCAGTGTGACCCTTCCGTGATATTTCACGGAAAACACTAACAATCTCTCACTCTCCTCTCTCATTCTCATATTAGATTAAAGTATACTGCTATGCTATAACTGATTTCTCATTCAATCTATTATATTTTGAGAAATCGACTTATAGGTTGAATTTATTTTCAACCCGGGCTTAATATATTATTATTCATTTTGCGGTGAAACATGATAGAATTCAAGAATGTACAGAGGATGTATAATGAAAGTAAATAGTCAGGATAAAGACTGGTGATATACTTAACACGTACAAGTCAGGAGATAATGTAATGAAAATAAAAAAAGTGGTTTGTTCTGCCGGTAGATCGGGTTTTTATTTTGATGATCAAATGGCAATAAAGCATGGAGCGCTGAATGACGGATTCGATTATATCGGTGAAACGGAACTTGAAGGTTTTACTGCGGTACGTCAAGCCGGCGAATCGATTTCGGTTAATTTTATTTTAGAGGACGGTCAAATAGCGACAGGAGATTGTGCTGCGGTGCAATATTCCGGTGCAGGCGGCAGAGATCCTTTATTTCTGGCCGAAACCTTTTTGCCTATGATTGAACAAGAGTTAATTCCACTTTATCAAGATCGGGAAATTACAACCTTTCGAGAAATGGCAGCCGAGTTGGAGAATTTGCTAATTGATAACAAAAGGCTGCATACAGCAATTCGTTACGGTTTTTCACAGGCGATTCTTGATGCAGTAGCGAAAAGCAATAAACAGATGATTTGTGAAACAGTTGCTCAAGAATACGGTACGGAAATATCTGAAAAATTAATTCCGATTTTCACACAATCCGGAGATGATCGCTATATTAATGCAGATAAGATGATTATTAAACGGGTGCCAATTTTGCCGCATGCTTTGATAAATAATGTGAAAAGCAAACTTGGTGAAAATGGAGAGTTGCTGAAAGAGTATCTTAAATGGTTGGTTCAAAGGATTAATGATTTAAGTCGTTCTCCTGAATATAAACCGATTATCCAGCTTGATGTTTACGGAACTTTCGGTGAATTGTTCGGTATTAAAAATCATCAAGCAATTGTTGATTACCTGGCTGATTTGGTGGAAATTTGCGAACCGTATAAATTACATATTGAAGGTCCGATTGATGGTATCAGTCGCGAAGAATGTATGTATAATCTTGCAAAAATAACCGAACTTGTTAACCGAAAAAAACTTGATGTGGTCTTAGTTGCAGATGAATGGTGCAATACCTTGGAAGATATTAAATTATTTGCCGAACATCAGGCAGGTCACATGATCCAGATTAAAACACCGGATTTAGGAGGTCTAAATAATACGATCGAAGCAGTTCTCTACTGTAAAAAACATGGAGTAAAAGCATATGTCGGCGGCACTTGTAATGAAACAGATATTTCTGCAAGAATTTGCATGCAAGTTGCAATGGCTGTCTGTCCGGCTCAAGTATTAGCAAAACCGGGAATGGGTGTTGATGAGGCATACATGATTGCATTCAATGAAATGCAAAGAATTTTAGCAATCAGAGCAACGAAAAAGACAGAATAAATTTAATTAACAAAATCAGATAAACATGATAAATTTCGGTTTAAATAACGAAATGTGCTAGAATTATACCTTAGTTATATAATCATATAGTAAGTTTATATTTATATTAATATATTAAAAAAGTTTTATTACGAATTATGTTGTATATAGAAATAATTTGTTAGGAGTTTTTTAGGAGAGTAAAATTTGGAATTCCCTTTTGAACAAGACAGAAAAAGACGCAAATCAAACTCCGGTCGTCTTTTAAGGAAAAACCATAATATCAAAGCAAATGATTCGCAGACAATAGCAAGAGCAACGCTAATTTCGATGATAGGCCTGTTTATGGCGAAAATCACCGGTTTTTTGCGCGAAGTTTTGATTGTGCCGATTTTAGGTTACGGAATGTATTCCGATCCCTATTATATTGCATTTGCAATTCCGGATTTTTTATTTGCTTTATTAATCGGCGGTGCAGTTGCGGCGGCAATTACACCGACTTTATCCGGTGGTATAGAACAAAATCGTGAACGCGAAGTTTGGCGCAGTATCAGTATTTTTATCAGCATTGCCGGTCTTGTTATGGTAGCGGTTTTAGGTTTGTCGGCAATTCTGATGCAATGGTTGTTGCCTTCAATTAATCCGGGCAGATCACAAGAAGTTATAAATGCCGCAATTCCTGTTTCGAGAATTCTACTCGTTCAATGCTTTTTCATGACTTTAATTGCATTGACTCAAGGAGTTTTAACTTCATATAAACGTTTCGGTTTAGCTGCTTTTGGCGTAATGATTTACAATATTCTCTATATGATTGCTCTGCTGGCTTATGGCGAACAGAGTTTAGCAGGATTAAAGAAAGTTGCTTGGGGGGTTGTCGGTTCTGCAGCAATTTATTTTTTATTCCAATTAGTTTTAGCACGCAGAGAATTAAAGCATTTTAAATTCAATTTAGACTATAATGATCCCGGTTTCAAACAATTACTCAGTTTAGCGATTCCTACACTTTTGTCCGGATCGGTGCTGCACTTGAATGGTTTGATTATGAATGCTTTTACCAATCAGTTTACCGGTGCAATCACTTCGGTCAAACAGGCAGATCAAACATTTATGCTACCATACGGTGTGGTCGCAGTGGCTATAGGAACGGTTATGTTGCCCAATCTGACCGGTTTTTATGCTAAACGAGATTATCAGCAATGCAAGACTTTATTTACCAAAAGTGTCAGACAAGCCTTGTTTTTGATCGGACCGATTGCCGTGATCTTCTTTGTTTTGGATTTTGAAACAATCCAATTGATTTTTCAATGGAGCCCTAAATATAAGAATAGTGATGTAGCAATCACCGGAGAAATTTTACAGTGGCTCTGTGTCAGCTTAATTGCTCAAACAATTGTCTATATGACTAATCAGGCATTTTATGCGAGGAAAGTTACCAGAATTGCTTTATTTAACGGTATTCTGACAATAATTCTCAATCCTTTGTTTTGTATTTTATTTACCCGAGTCTTTAATTTCGGTGTTAAAGGAATTGCGATGGCTCACGCCGCCTATAGTGTGATTAGCGCATTTATTGTATATACTCTTTACAAGCTGCATAAACCGCAAGCTAAACCATATCGGATCTTTCCTTTCATGTTGCGTTTGGCTTATTGCCTGATAGTTATGGGTTTAGTTCTTTCAGCAATTAATTTAATTCCTCTCTATCCTTCTGGTAAAGTTTGGCAAGCTGTAGTTTATCTGATTAAATTAATAATCGGCTTAATCGTATATTATATTGCAGGTATTTCTATTAATCTATATGAAGTGGTTGATTTGCGGAAGAAACTTAAAATTAAATTTAGTTATTAATAGATTATTAAAAATTATAAACTGTTTGTAAAAGAGGAGAACCAGATGTCAAATAATTTCTATCAAGAAAAAATTCGTGATATTCGTTTTGCGTATGTTGACCATAAGCAACAAAGAAAAGCTGATTTATTTATAGGTTTATGGTTAGAATTAAAAATTTCAGTTGCGCAAAGTCAATCTAAGCGTGTGATTGGTAAACAGGAGAAACATTTAAACAAATTTTTCTCGAATAAAGAAATATTGACAATGTTGGAAGAGAATGAGCAGGCAGTACGGAAAGCACTTTATGCGGAAATTTTAGATTCAGCTCTGATTTATCAAAGGGCTTGCCTTGAAGATCATAATTATGGTTCAAAGTTTTTAAATTTGATCAGGATGAAAAATAATGAAATTGCATATAAGGCGGCAAAAGAAGTTTATCAAATAATTATTCCGGCTTTAATGAGAATGAATGAGCAGATTTGGCGGAATCAAATGATTACGGCATTACATGTAGCTTATCAGGAAATTTTTGCAGAAGATGCATTAAAACCGGAGATTCTCTTTGATGATGCGAAATTACAATTAAATGAAGAATTTAATAAAATTGTTATGTGTACGCTGAAAAATGAAAGAGATGAATCGTTGGCAAATATTAATTCGGCGGAAGCCAAAGTAAATACGTTAGAAAATAGAGGAGTCGAATAGCTTGCAAGATAATAACAGAGCAATTGTTCTGGGAATCCATTTAACTTCTGAAGGAAATTTCAAAGAAATTGCGGAATATTCCTTGGCAGAGCTGACAGAATTGGCGGAAACAGCGGGCTTGGAAGTTGTGGCGGAATCTTTACAAAGCCGACCCAAAATTGATCCGACTTATGCTGCCGGTAAAGGGAAATTAGATGAAATCTCTGAAATGGCAAAAGCTATGGATGCAGACACTCTTGTCTTTGATCTCAATTTAAGCGGATCTCAAATGCGAAATATTTCGGAATTAACCGGATTAAAAATAATTGATCGTACGTTGCTTATTTTGGATATTTTTGCGTCGCGGGCAAATACGATGGAGGGACGGCTTCAAGTTGAGATCGCTCAGTTGAATGATCGAGCAACCAGATTGGTCGGTGCAGGGATGGCTTTGTCACGTTTAGGCGGCGGTATCGGCACCAGAGGTCCGGGTGAAACCCAACTGGAAACTGATCGCCGACATATTCAAAGACGCATTAAAACTCTAAAAAAACGACTTAAAGAATTGAGCAGGCGCAGACAATTAACGCGTGAGAACAGAACGAAAAATCAATTGATTACCGGAGCTATCGTCGGCTATACGAATGCCGGGAAATCAACTTTGATGAACGCTTTATGTGAGTCTGATTTATTTACGATGGATCAGGTCTTCGCAACACTCGATCCGACTGCCAGACGAATTAAGGATTCCGATATTCCGATTTTGTTAATTGATACGGTCGGTTTTATTCGAAAAATACCTCATCAATTGATTGAAGCATTTCAGTCTACGCTGGAGGAAGTAAGCTATGCAGATTTTATCGTTCAAGTAACGGATATTTCCGATCCGGAATTTGAAGCACAGATGGATATAGCTGAAAGACAATTGGAAGCATTAGCGGCAGATAGCAAACCGAGAATTCATGTTTTCAATAAAATTGATTTGGTAGATCGTAAGATAATTGACAAGATCATGCAAACCAATCGTCACGCTGCCAAGCAAATATTTATATCAGCTCGTGACGGAATAGGACTTACGGATTTAAAACAAGCAATTAACGAGATTCCGAAAGCTCAAATGCTACCGTTTCTTTTGACGATTCCCTTCGATCAAAGTCAGATTGTTTCGGAATTGCGCAATGTTGCATATATAGACAATGTTGAGTATACCGAGCAAGGTACGAAAATCAGTTTTCGCATCCATCAAGGACATTTGGGAATAATTAAACCGCTTTTACAACAATTTTAGATTTCAAATTGTGTGTTTTAGATTTTATATTTTAGATTGTGCCGTGCTTTTATGAATTCTTTTCGGTTTTTTCCTTTTCTTTTTCCGAACACCCTGCGGCAGATCACGCAAAAGCCCCTTGTTTTTGATAAAATATTCATTTTCTCTTTCGAGTAGCCAATCTTCCAAGGCACTGGTCATTTCATCCGGCGAAGAATAATCTTCAGGCATCAAGGCTTTACCGAAAATGATATTGACAATGAATTTTTTGCCGGTTTTCGGATTTCTGAAACGCGGTCGCTTATCGTGGCGTGAAAACACTTCAAAGCCACCTTCAATATACACAGGGACAAGGGGAACTTTCCCGGCCTGGGCAATATATGCTGCACCATTCTGTAAAGGGCCCAGAGTTCCGTCATGAGTACGTGTGCCTTCGGGATGTACCATCAGAATATTACCGGCATTACAGGCGCGACGAGCCATAACCAGACCACGCACCGGATTGCCGTATCTTTCCACCTCAACACCGCGAGATACAGGTACGATTAATTTTCCAATCAAACCATGTTTGGATTTCAGGTCAGAGCCGATCAGTGCAGAGAATTTCTCGAAATGCTCTTTCGACAATCCTTTGCCTACCAATAAACCGTCAACATATGTCTGATGATTTGGAGCAATGACATATGGGCTTTTTTCAGGAATGTTTTCTTGCCCGAAATAATTAATTTCTGCACACATTTTGGCAACAGTCATACCGAACCATGAAAAAATCCGCCCGAATACACTTCGTTTGCCGGGTAAAGAAGAGTATATTTTTCGATTTTTTTTATTTCTGTTTTTCTGTTTGTCCATGTTCCTTAGCCTCCTCTCTATTGACTTTGTTTAGTTTTGCCCCCAAACGTTTTTTTTGAAAAAAATCTGTTAGTTTTTTTGCGCATTCTTCCTTCAATAAACCGCCGACAATATTTGTATGATGATTAAGTGCGGAATCCTTGAGTGTTGCTGTTTCAGCTACAGAACCGCAAGCTCCTGTTTTCGGATCGTATGCCCCGAAGTAAACATTGGCAATCCTTGCTTGAATTATAGCACCAAAACACATCAAACATGGTTCAAGAGTTACATATAATTCGCAATCATCCAGTATCCATCTGCCCAGCTTTTGACAAGCTGCACGAATAGCGATAATTTCGGCATGTGCCGTTGTATCAATAGCAAATTCTCTTTTATTGTGACCTCGAGCTATGATTTGTCCTGATTTGACAATTACAGCCCCTACCGGCACATCTCCATTTTGTTCTGCTAAGTCGGCTTCCGACAAAGCCTGTTGCATGAACAAGGAAATTTTCTCTGTTGTCACGATCTTTTCCTATAACTTGAAAATTAATTATATGATAACTATAATAACATAGATTACATCAACTAAACTATTTTTTTTAATCACAAAGAGGTAATTAATGCAAGAGGGAATGTGTAAAAATTGCGGTTCGATTGTTTATGTGAACCCGAAACAAGAAAATTGCCATTGTTTATTTTGCGACTGTGTTTTTCCGGCTCAAGAAGCTTTGGAAATTGCAAAAAATCCGCAAGATTATGAATTTTTAAATGAAGAACAACCTGAATATACAGGTGAATCAATAAATCCTCAACATAAAAAAGTCAATGCAAATCTGGATCAATTAATTGAGCGAAGAGAAAAAAAGGTCAAGGCTACAGCTAGACCGAAACCTAAATATGCAATTGAGAAAAAAGAAATTCCTGATGTTAATTTAAGTAAAAAACAGATTTTTACAATTGTGGGCATCATCGTGGCAATAGTTGCCATTTTTCTGGTAATAACTTTGCCTCAAACGGTTGCCCGTGATCAACATCGAGCGAATATTACTGATAAGTTCAAAAAAGCTCTAAGTGATGAAAAATATAAGGATTCAATTGATTACGAGCACGGATTTGCCATTTCTCACATGAAAAACACACATGTTGACTTAATTGTGGAGGCTGGTCTGACAAAAGAAGATGCACGTGATATTTTTGCTTTATATTGCAAGGCAAGAGCTGATGTCCATAATATCAATTTAGACAATACAAATAAGGCATATTCCGATGTTTCAATCAGAATTGCCATGCCGGGCAAAGGCGGATATTTAATTCAAGATAAAAATCTGGCAGATATGGATAACTTGGAATTAATTGAAGTTTTGCCGTAATGCTTAGCCTCATTTTGGTGAATTGCAGAACTTGTTTTTAATTTTGTTGCATTTAATTATCAGTTTATATCTCATTAAAAAATTTTGTATAAAAGTCCGAAGCGATGCCAAAACTTCGGACTTTTGTTATATTAATACAAGGATGTAATATAGGGGTACTTATGGAGAATACGGTACTGATCGTGGAAGACGATACAAATATTAATAATTTGATCAAAGAGGCATTGGAACAAGCTGATTATCGATGCGTTCAATCGTTTTCGGGAACAGAAGCATTATTATTAGCTAAAGATACAAACTTTACAGTTATTATTCTTGACTTGATGTTACCCGGGTTGTCCGGTGAAGAGCTTTTGCCGAAAATCAAAGAAATTCAAACAGCTCCTGTTATCATTCTTTCCGCTAAAGATGCTTTGGACTCCAAATTGCGTTTGTTAACGAGTGGTGCGGATGATTATCTGACAAAGCCCTTTTCCGTTGAGGAATTGATTGCCAGAGTGAATATTTTGGCGAAACGTCATCAAAATGTACCTGATTCTCATTTTTATCAATTTAAAGATCTGAAGCTGGATTCGAAAAATTATACAGCATCACTGGCTGATCAAGATCTCAATTTAACAGTTTTGGAATTAAAGATTTTGGAGATATTAATAAAAAATCCCAATCGTGTTTTTTCAAAACAGGATATTTATGATCTTGTTTGGAATGATTATTATATTGGCGGTGACAAAACAATCAATGTCCATATTTCCAATATACGTAAAAAAATTAAACTATACACCGATGAAGAATATATTGAAACGGTATGGGGGATTGGATTCAAATTAAGTTCCCGCTAATCTTTAATCTTTCTTTACCATTTCTTTGCGATATATTAAATAAGATTGGGCATCATATACATAAGCAAATAATTGCTGAAATATAATGATGGAGGTTTCGAGATGACAATAATTTTAGAAACAAGTAATCTGACAAAAATATACGGTACCCAAAAAGCCGTTGATAATATTTCCATCTCGATTAAACAAGGCGATATTTATGGCCTGATCGGGAGAAACGGGGCGGGTAAAACAACTCTGATGCGAATTGTTTCCGGCTTGGCAAGACCGAGTTTGGGGGATTATAAAGTGTTCGGAGAATCAGATGAAAGTACTTCTTTAACGAGGATAGGCTGTCTGATTGAAAACACGGGAATTTACCCGAACCTGACGGCATTTGAACATTTATATTTAAAAAAAATAGCTGTCGGAATCAAGGAAAAAGGGATTGAAAATAAATTACTTGATTTAGTCGGGCTGGCAGATACCGGCAAGAAAAAGGTCAAGCAGTTTTCTCTAGGAATGAAACAAAGACTGGGCATAGCTTTAGCTTTAATCGGATATCCGGATTTGGTCATATTAGACGAACCGATTAACGGTTTAGATCCGCAGGGAATCGTTGAAATTCGCAATATTATAGAACAATTAAATCAGGAAGAAGGAATTACGTTTATAATTTCCAGTCATATTCTGGATGAATTGGCAAAAATAGGAACTCGCTTCGGTATTATCGAGCGGGGACAACTATTAGAAGAAATTGATCGTGCATCGCTTCTGGAGAAAAACAGTGATCGTATTGAATTACAAACATCTGCAGCTGCAAATGCTTTACCGCTTTTAGATCAAATTCAGATAAAAGATTACAAATTAATTTCAGATAATCTGATCTATATCTATGATTCTGTTGAACGTACAGGTGATATTTCATTAGTTTTAGCACAGCATAGTATTCCGATTGAAGCCTTAAGCATTCATCAAAATACCTTGGAAGATTATTATCTGAATTTAACCGGCTATGCTCAAATCAAAAATATGGGAGGTTGAATAAATGTTCAATTATACATGTATGGAATTAAGACGCTTAAATAAACAAAAATCGACTTATATTATTTTGTTGACAGCTGCAATCTTATTATTCGGCTTGACCTTGATGTTGAATATCAGTCTGAAAGCCTTAGGCAATTTAGATAATTCCGTAAATAAGTCACCGGACAAAGGACCGGTTACGTTTGAAGTATCCTTTGAAGAACAACAATCAAGTACTCCTCTGGCTGTAGAAAAAAATGAAAATCCGGATCCGGAAAAGATTTTTGCGGAATCTCTGGATGAACATTTAGATGGTGAGCCATTAGTGACGGAAGAAACCGGGGAAGATTTGTTACTTCATTACTTCAGCGGTTATAGTATGTTAATATTTTTAATTATTTTTGCCGCATTATTTTTTACGGCACCTTATCAAAATGGTTATGTCAAAAACTTTTTGGGAACCACCCGCAATCGTTCTAAATTTGTTTTTGCCCAATTTTTTACCGGTATTGTTTACACTATATTGTTATTTGTCGTGTCAGTAATTGTTCTGCTGATTGCTCAACATATATTTTTAGCTGATCAATTTCCCCTTTCAGATATGGGCGGAATGGTTAAAACTTTGATGTATCAATTGTTTGCTCATATTGCATTTTTGGCTATACTATTATTTATTGCAACTATATCGGGCAAGATGTCTATGGTATTAATATCAAGCTTTCTCTACTATCTTATCGGTCATAAATTAATCTTTGATCTGTTGACTATGTTAATTAATAAAGTAGTAAATTTCGGGGATGATTGGCATTTGCGTACTTATACGGTAATGGGAAGTATTGCGCAGTTTACCAGGAATATCGAGACAAAGAACTTGATACAACCGTTACTCGTTTGTGCGATAATTATGATTATTGCAATCGGGGCAAGCTGCTTTACTTTACAGAAAAAAGATATTTAATTGTAAAAAATTGGTTGAGGAAAACATTTTGCAATATTTTGTAATTGCCGTTCTGATTATTATAAGTTTAGCCATAGGTATATACCTATGGCTAACTATGCGTCAAATCAATGATTTGTTGAAACAACTGGAGTTTTTGATGCAACATGAAAGTCGGATGCAGTTAACGACTTCATTCAGCAACAAATCAATCCTGAAAATAACGACATTAATCAACTCTCAAATGAAAGACATGGCAGATTTGAGGATTCATCTGAAAAAAGAAAAAGTTACAAGTGAAGATACCATCGCCGGTCTTTCTCATGATATCAGAACACCCCTTACTTCATTAGACGGATATTTACAACTGTTAAAAAACACGGATGATCCGGTCAAACAACAATCTTATCTTGCCATTATGCAGGAACGAGTGGAAAGTCTGAGAAAAATTCTCGATGAATTATTTATATATGCCAAATTACAACAAGCAGATTATCAATTGGAATTAGAAACTATTAATATTAATGAAACTCTGACACAAAACATTTTTATGTTTTATGAAGATTTTAAGCGGCACAATATAGAACCGGAAATCAGCTTTGAAAAAGAAAATGTGATGATTCAAGCAAATGCCAATGCTTTAGAACGTGTGCTGCAAAATGTTTTGCGAAATGTCTTATTACATGGTGCAGGCGATTTGAAAATTTCATTAAACTTAATAAAAGCAGGAGAAGATGAAGAGTATGAATCGAAGCTTTCCTTATCGTTCTCTAATCGAATGCGTCCTGATAGTATGCTATGCACAGAACAGGTTTTTGATAAGTTTTATAAAGGTGATTCCAGCAGACAAAATAGTTCTACCGGTCTCGGTTTAGCAATTGCAAAAAATCTTACTGAAAAAATGAACGGTAAGCTATATGTTGAAGCAGAAGATAATATTTTTGTTCTTCAAATTCAATTTCCTCTAAAGTAATTATCTGGGAAAAATATATTTATTAAACTGTTAAACTGCCAAAGATAGATCCTTTTATCCCAAATTTACAATTTCATAATCTGAAGACAAGTTATTTTACTGAACAGTTATCTGATTGTAAAACTTGTTTTTAATTTTGTTACATTTACGTTTTAGTTTATACAATTATTTTTGTAATAATTATACCAAAGAGTAAGTTATTTCTTATTCATACTTTTCTCCTCCAATGTTTAAACAGTTCTGGCTTCGCCGGAACTGTTTGTTTTTGTCACTATTAATTGTCATTATTCTTTTTGAGAAATAACTGTCAATAATTTCCTTATCCGGCATATTAAGTTTTCCAGAAAAAATGAAACATAACTGGCATAGAGTGTGTTTGACAGTACGGTAATATCTTTAAAAAATGCAATCCAACTGTAAACCGAACAAAATTTTGCTTTCTTGACTTTATGCAGTACAGATGATAAATTGTTTAGAGAACAAATGTTCTGAAAGGTGATTAATATGATTACAATATTTTTTTATATAACATTATTCGCAGTTGCAACCTTTACTTATCATCGAATGAAACAAGAAGTCAGAGCAGAGAACTTTTTATTAGATGAGATTATTGAACTTGAGCAAAAGTTGCAAAATTATCGCTCTCAAGAATATTGGCTGAAACAAAATCAAACAAATAAATCAGAAAAATCAGATTCCAAGAATTACAAACAGAACGAATCCGGAAACATCAATTACCGACAATATACATGCCGGCAGAAAAATCGAAAAATTGAATCTCAAATGAAGCCTGAAATAATATCTGCACGAGGTTCAGCTTTTTATCTTGAAGAGATAGATAAAATTGCTTAATTTGTATTACTTCGCTATAATTCTAAAGCGACTGTTTTTGTGAATTAAAAATGACCGAATGCCTATTTTGAAGAATGAAGTATCTGATTATTTGATTTTAATATTTCATCATTAGGATTCAGTATTTAGTTATTAGGCTTTAATTTACAAAAAAGTTTATACGAGGAAGCGTAGCGAAGATGGCCGTAACGCGCCGCACTCGAAATGCGGTTGTCCAGAGATGGGCACGTGGGTTCGAATCCCACCGCTTCCGCCAGACAGGACATCATATTTTGATAGAATATGGTGTCCTTTTTCTTTTGCTTAAAAGCGTTGATTTCAATCAACTTGAGGGTTTGAGATATAAAACAATCTGTTTCGAGGTCTTTTTCGGGACGGTTTTTTCTTGTTTTTGTTTTTTTTATATCCCTGCTTGAAATAAAGCGAGTGATGCAGCCATCTTATTTCAAGTTTAGTTGATAGATTGAAATAAGATGGCTATAATATGATTGCTATTTCAATTAGAATGGAGACGCTGATATGAACAATCGAGCAGGATCATACAGAACGAACCTTTCCGGAGAGGCGGAGTACAAATCCTTTATACCGAATCCCCTGCCGCCAAAGCCTGAGGTGGAAATGAACAATGACATTGTCTCTTTGCTAGTAAAGGCGAATAGGATGATTTCAACCCTTGAGAGTATATCCTCAAGGATTCCCGATATGGATCTGTTTATCTCCATGTATGTCAGAAAAGAAGCTCTGATGTCATCTCAGATTGAAGGAACGCAAGCAACGCTTGAAGACATCTTCGATCCGATGATTGAGAAGAATACCAATAGAAATGTGGCGGATGTCGTCAATTATATTAAAGCGACAGAATATGCGGTAAAAAGATTGAATACGCTTCCACTCTGCAACAGACTGATTAAAGAAACACACGCGGTATTAATGGAAGATGTACGTGGACAGGAAAAGAGTCCCGGAGAGTTCAGGCGCTCTCAGAACTGGATCGGCGGTCAGGGCAGCACATTGAAAAATGCCAGATATATTCCCCCGAATCCGGAGGATATGAATTCGGCTATGTCTGACCTCGAAAAATATATGAACGCCGAGGACGATTTGGACTTTCTTATCCGGGCAGCGCTGATTCATTATCAATTTGAAACTATTCACCCGTTCCTTGACGGAAATGGCAGAGTCGGACGTTTGCTGATTACCTTGTTTCTGATGGATAAGAAAGTTCTGACAACCCCGGCACTTTATATTTCTTATTTCCTAAAAAAGAACCGTGTAGAATATTATGACCGGATGACCGAGGTAAGACTCAAGGGAAATTATGAACAGTGGATCAGGTTCTTCCTCATGGCAATTGACGAGTCTGCACAAGATGCTATCGCAGCAATTGATGAAATAACAGCCTTGCAAGCCGAAAACCGCAAAAAAGTAAGCGCAATGGGCAGAGCATCGAAAAACGCACTGTTAGTATTTGAATATTTAGCGTCCCATCCGATTATTGACATTGGAAAGACGGCTGAAGCATTAGATGTTTCCTATAACACGGTTTCTGCTGCGGTAAAACGGTTTATGGATGCGGATATTCTCGTTCAAATGGAAAATATAAACAGGAACCGTACCTTTGCCTACAGAGATTATCTGGACATCCTACGTAAAGGAACTTGAAATTAACAGAACAAAAAACGGAAGGCACAGGGGATTCCATCAGCGCCTTTATGTTTGAGCTGCACGAAACCGATGAGCCGGTCACGGAGTTCGACAATAAGCTTTGGATCTCGGTCATGGATAACGTGCTGATAAGGTCTGACGGAACACTGGTCTTCAGGTTTAGAAATGGGATGAAGATTGAAGGATAATCTTTAATAACAAATGGGTGTCGGAATCAAATCCGGTACCTTTTTGATATATGAATCAAAAAGCCTGTTTTAATACTCTTTATATTTTAGGAGTAGCTTGAAAGGTAGTCTTGTATATATACTCTGAAATTTCCCGAAAGTTATTGACATATGCCATAAACGACGTATAATGAAAACAAATGGCATATCTCATAAACCATAAGGAGATGAATAGCGTGCCTGGAAGAGATGGAACTGACCCGGTAGGTGTCGGAGCGATTACCGGAAGAGGTTTAAGGAATAACCAGAGGGCACTCTGGTTATTCCTGTTTAGAGTGGAGGTGGTGTGTTATAGCTAGACCAATGAAATGGAGAAGGGTTTGCCGTTTGCCTGAAAATAACAGGTTCGGTCCTCTTGATTTGCCCATTGATGCAGAAAACCATGTAACCATGACTGTAGATGAGTATGAAACCATAAGACTTATTGATCAGGAAGGTTTTACTCAAGAAGAGTGTGCCAAGCAAATGAATATCGCTCGCAGCACCGTTCAAGGTATTTATATAGAAGCCAGAAAAAAATTGGCGAACTCCCTGGTAAACGGAAAAGTGTTGCTGATTGAAGGTGGTGAATATCGGCTTTGTGAAGGCTTGGGGAATGGTTGTGGGCGCGGCTGTCATAGGCATAGGCGTGGTCGACGATTCATAAATGATGATGCGGACCGAGATAGTTGATTATATATATTCAGAAAAAGTGATTGAGCTTTTTATGTGTCCATAAAATGCCTATAGCATGCCTGATGCGGATATCGAGAGAAACTGCGGGATTTGTCCTTCTTTGGATGGACTTCCTGAAAATAAAGTACATTGTTCAAACTTAGGTGTGAGTGCCCTACGAAACGCAATTGAAAATTATTTTAAAAAATGGCTCTGTTAACTAAAGATGAATTTTTAAGTTAACAGAACATAAAAAATAGAATGGAGAATTATTATGAAAATAGCAATTCCGGCAGATGGGAAAAACATGGAATCGAATGTATGTGTATCCTTTGGTCGTGCTCCCTATTTTCTTATTTATGATGTAGAAACCAAGAAAAGTATATTTATTAACAACAGTGCGGCGGCAAGCACAGGAGGTGCAGGGATTAAAGCTGCACAAATAATAGTGGATAGCAAAGCAAATGTTTTAATCACTCCCCGCTTAGGAGAGAATGCTGCTGATGTAATTAAATCTGCTGATATTAAAATCTATAAAACGATAGCTGGTTCAGTCAAAGATAATATTGATGCTTTTACTGCAAATAAACTTTCTTTACTGAATGAAATCCATGCCGGGTTTCATGGACGAGAAGAAAATTAATATGAAAATAGCTGTACTAAGCGGCAAGGGAGGCACAGGAAAAACGCTGGTATCAGTGAATTTAGCTGCGGCAGCAAAAGCATCCACATATATAGACTGTGATGTCGAAGAACCGAACGGGCATTTGTTTTTTAAACCCGAAGGAGTTCAAGAGGAAAATGTAACTGTAAAAATTCCAAAAGCGGATGATAAATTATGCAATGCCTGTCGTAAATGCGTTGATTTTTGCAACTTTAACGCCCTTGCCCATGTTAAAGACAAGTTGATTGTCTTTGAGGAAGTTTGTCATTCTTGTGGTGGTTGTATTCTGGTCTGTCCTGAAAAAGCACTAACAGAGAGAGAAAAGGTTATCGGTAAAGTTCAAAAGGGGACCTCTGACCAAGTATCGATATACACAGGAATATTAAAGATCGGTGAAGCATCGGGGGTTCCGATCATTAAAAAGCTGCTTGATGAGAAAAATCCTAAAACAAATAAATTAACCATTATTGACTGTCCCCCTGGAAGCGCCTGTATTGTAATGGAAAGCATAAAAGATGTGGATTATTGTATTTTAGTAGCTGAGCCTACATTGTTCGGTGTACATAACCTCAACATGGTATATGAGCTGGTAACATTGTTAAATAAGCCGTTCGGAGTTGTCCTTAATAAATGTTTGTTGGAAGAAAAAAATCCGGCAGAAAAGTTTTGTATAGAAAAAAACATTAAGATTATAGAGCGAATTCCATTTGACAATGAGCTCGGAACGTTGAACTCAAACGGGGAAATTGCTGTTCATAAAAATGAAAAGTACCGAGAACTGTTTTCTTCTCTGCTTAACACGGTGACAAAGGAAGTGTGGCATGAAACAACTATTAATCCTTAGCGGTAAAGGCGGTACCGGAAAAACGACAATAGCAAGCGCATTTATAAAACTTGCGGATGCCAAAGCATATGCAGATTGTGATGTGGACGCACCTAACCTGCACCTTATAGCCGGATGGGATGCTGAGCCGGAGAGAACAGACTATTATGGGCTGTCAAAAGCAGAAATACATCCGGAATTATGCACCCAATGCGGTCAGTGCCAACAAAATTGCCGCTTCGATGCTATTTCAATAGATGAGAACTACAAAGTCGATCCTTTTTCGTGTGAAGGTTGTGGTGTTTGTGAGTATGTTTGTCCTGTAAATGCGATCACGCTGATCCCGTCAGTAGACGGTGAGCTGACTCTTTATTCGGACTCCGGAAGAGTTTTTTCCACAGCACAGCTTAAAATGGGTAGCGGTAACTCCGGATTGCTTGTTACAGAGGTGAAAAAGCGAATGAAGTCGGCAGCAGTTAATGCCGAACTGGCTATTATTGATGGCTCACCCGGAATAGGTTGTCCTATTATCGCATCACTCAGCGGTGTGGATATGGTTTTGATAGTCGCAGAACCCTCTATATCAGGTATCAGCGATATGGAACGCATTATAAAAACAGCAACGAATTTCAGAATTAAGACAGCAGTATGTGTAAATAAATTCGATACGAATATTGAAATTACAGAAAAAATAGAAAGCTTCTGTAATCAACAAGGTCTTGAGTTTATGGGTAGAATACCTTTTGACTCTAAGGCAGTAAAGGCTGTTAACAACGGCCAAACCATTGCAGACATAGACTGCACATCGGGGACGGCGGTTAAAGAAGTTTATCACAACACAATGAAACTACTCCTTAAGAAAGTTGGTGCCTGAGTCATGCTTATTAAAACTTTGGTTGAAAATACAACGATATCAAATGATTTTGGGAAAGAACATGGTCTTAGCCTGTATATAGAAACAGGGAAACATAAAATATTATTTGACGTGGGTGCAAGCGACTTGTTTCTGCAAAATGCAAAAAAACTTGATGTGAATATTGCTGATATTGACTTTCTTGTGATTTCGCATGGACACTATGATCATGGCGGAGGGCTAAGAACATTTTTCAAAGAGAACACAAGAGCTGAAGTATTTGTACATCGACTCGCTTTTGGAAAACACTATGCTATTCGCTCGAATGATGAATTAGACTTTATAGGTCTTGCTGAAGAACTAAAACACAATAAACAAATCGTTTTCACCTCAGACCGCTTTTTTATCAACAGTAGAATTCAAGTTTTCTCGAATGTACTCCAAAGGGAGCCGCGCCTAAAATCAAACAATGGCTTGCTCAGAAAGCATGAGGTTCAGGGACAAATGCTAGATGATACATTTGCGCATGAACAACACCTTGTGATAGAGGAAGAAGGAACAATTCTATTGGTAACAGGCTGCGCTCATAATGGTATCATAAACATACTTGAGCATTTTTACATGCTTAAGGGTCAAATGCCCGACTATGTGATAGGTGGATTCCACCTTTCCAGCCGTTCAGGCGGCGATGAAGACTCTGAAATGATAGATAGAATTGGTAAATATCTAATGGGTACAAAAGCAAAGTTTTACACCTGCCACTGTACAGGTATCGAACCTTATAAAAGACTAAAAGCCAATATGGGTGACAACATTGACTATCTGTCGACTGGAAACCAAATAAAAATTTAGTAACTAAGAAAACTACTAAATAAGTGGATGCGCATATGAAAGGGTTTAATACGTGTGCTTGAATTTAAATTTTTGCAATTAGTGCGATGTTGGTAAACAGTTTTGGAATTTGTTCTATTCCCTGTTAAAACAAAGACCGGCATTGATATTATGTCCGTTAACTTGCTTATAGAGCCGGTCGCGAAAATATTAAAAAAATGGAGGAAAACTAAATGATTAAAATAGCAGTAGCAAGCGAAAATGATATGGTGACAGAGCATTTTGGACATTGTATAAACTTCAATATATTTGAAATCCAAAATGACCGAATTGTAAAGAGCGAGTCCATAGCAAATCCTGGACATAAGCCCGGATTTCTGCCAAACTTCCTGAATGATATGGGTGTGAATGTTGTTATATCAGGTGGTATGGGTGGTGGAGCCATCGATATTTTCAATGAGAAAGGGATCGAAGTAATTGTCGGTGCCAGTGGATATGCCAAAGCGGCTGCAGAAGCATATTTGGCAGGAACTTTAAAATCAACTGGTTCTATTTGCCATGAACATAAACACCACGATAAATGTGGAAATTAAAATAATTCTTTTTTAGAGAGTTGTGTAAGTTCTGAGAAATAGAAATCACAGAGCGAAAAATAGAGAAAACAACTTCAAAACTCTATAGTTGGGTTGTGGGTTAGATGTTTTTAGCCTGCCGAGGCTGTACATTAGATGTTTTGATAGGTTATGGCTGTGGATAGATGGACCTGAAGTAAAAGTATAGATTAATTTGCAATTTTATTGATTGCTTCATATGTTTATCTTGGTTTCGGGATATATAATATTGATGGGCAATCTTTATTCGGCCTCAATTTGTTTATATGGGGGTGTAATTGTGAAGTTACTATATGCCGAGGATGAATTGGCTCTATCCGAAGCAGTCGTAGATTATCTTACATATCATAAATATATCGTTGATGCCGTATATGACGGTGCTGATGCTTACGATTATGCCATATCCGGTGAATATGACGGCATCATTCTTGATATCATGATGCCAAAGTGTGATGGCTTGGAAGTTCTTTCTGCGCTTCGCAAAAATGGATGTAAAACACCTATACTTTTGTTAACTGCAAAAACACAGATAGAGGATCGGATTCGCGGTCTGGATATAGGTGCAGATGATTATCTGCCCAAGCCCTTTGACATGGGCGAGTTGATTGCAAGAATCCGCGCCATGCTGAGACGACGAGAAGAATTTCACCCTGATTTGATATGCTTTGGTGACTTAACGTTAAATATGAGTCCGGGGAAATATGTGTGAAAGATATTTCTTTTCAGTTGCCAAAGCAAGAATATCGTCTTATGGAGCAATTAATGCTGAATCATACGATGTATCTTTCCACGGAGGATTTACTTGTAAAAGCATGGGGTTATAACGCGGAAACAGATGTAAACAGCGTATGGTTATATATCTCATATTTACGGAAACGTCTTTCGGCAATTAACTCTAAGGTGAAGATTATCTCAAAACGGAATATTGGATATAAATTAGAGTTAAAGTCATGACGAAGACATTAAAAAAACGATTTATTATATTCACAATGACGGCAGTTACTTGTCTTTTGGTATTTATTGTATTTGCTGTCAACGGACTTAATTGGATGATGCTGGAACGTCAATCCGATATGGTAATGAAAATCCTTGTGGACTCTGATGGTGTCTTTAATAAGATGGATTTTAATCGTCCGCCGCCTTTCTCAAGACCGCTTGATATGGATAGAATGCGTTCTTCAAGATTCTTTATTGTTCTAAGTGATACAAACGGCAACATCATAGATGTAGATATTACTCAAATATCCTCGATAGATTACAAGACTGCAAAAAGCTATGCTTTGGCAGTATTAAAATCAGACAAAGAATCCGGACGGATGAACGGATATAAATTTGCCACAAAAAAGATGGGGCCGAATCAGCTTACATTTTTCATGGATATGTCAGGGCAGAGCGAAAGCTTCTATAGAGTCTTGTTTGCTTCGGGTGCGATAGTGGCACTTTGCTGGCTTGTTCTCCTGATTATTGTTATTCTGCTTTCGGGCAAAGTTATTCATCCCGTTCTTATGGGCATGGAAAAGCAAAAGCAGTTTATAACCAACGCCGGCCATGAGATGAAAACGCCGCTTGCAATTATTCAATCAAATAACGATACGATGGCACTCATTCACGGAGAGAACAAGTATAATGTCAATATTCGTACACAGACAAAAAGGCTTAACGTATTGATGTCGAACCTGCTGACACTCGCCAGGCTTGATGAGGAAATTCCTTTACAGGCGGAGCCGGTAAATGTAAGCGAAGTTACAACGAAAGTGCTTTCTGTCTATCAAGAGTATGCCGGGCTTCGCAATCTTCATTTTGATGTTAAGATTGAGCCTGATATTATTATATCGGTTAACAAAGACGGTTTTCGTCAGATTGTGACAATCCTTATGGATAATGCTCTAAAGTACACCCCTGACAATGGATATATTAATTTGTCATTGGTTAGAAACGGCAGACATATTCAAATTATCGAAGAAAATACCTGTGACGTATCTCTTGAGGCAGATCCGGAGAGACTGTTTGAAAGATTTTATCGTGGAGATGCCGCACGGACACAGAGTAAAGAATTCTCCGGTTACGGAATTGGTCTTTCCGCTGCCCGTGCAATTTGTGAGAATTTCGGCGGAAAGCTGACAGCGGAATACTCATCTTCAGAAAGTATCCGTTTTATTGCCCGATTTTGAAAATACAACAAATTCGATATGCGTTCACAAACTTTCTTGTATTTGTTTACAAACAGTTTTTTTCTTATGTACATCATAGGTTCGTTTTTTATAATGCCAGTATGGAAAGGGGGAGTACCTTATGCAATTCAGACATGAAGTTAAACATGAAATCAGTAATCACGATATGCTTATTCTGCGTCAGAGACTGCGGGCTGTAATGAAACCGGACAGTCATGCCGTAAATGGAAAATATGAAATACGAAGTCTGTATTTTGACAATCTTGATGATAAAGCTCTTCGGGAGAAACTGGATGGTGTAAGCATTCGTGAAAAATATCGAATTCGTCTGTATAACAACGATAAATCCCAAATATGTTTGGAGAGAAAATATAAGTGCGGCGGACTCGGCTATAAAACCTCGGTCAACCTTACGCCTAAGCAAGCTCAAGCGGTTGCAGACGGTGATATAGGTTGGATGGCTGCAAGCACCGATGAAGTTATTATAAACTTTTATATGTGTGCACGAAACGAAGGACTGAGGGCCAAGGTAATTGTGGATTATACCCGTGAGCCGTTTGTATTTGCTTCCGGCAATACAAGAGTAACGATGGATTATAACATCCGCACCGGTATGGGCTGCACGGATTTTCTGAATCCCGCTTGTGTAACAGTTCCGATTGAAGGTGCGCCTTGCATCCTCGAATTGAAGTGGGATGACTATCTTCCCGATGTAATCAGGGGTGCGATACAGCTTGAAGGCAGACACAGTGCGGCATTTTCAAAGTATGCCGCTTGTCGGATGTATGACTGATGAATCATTTAATAATAAACACAAAGGAGTAATATAAATCATGACTTTTAACGATATTTTCAAATCAAGCTTTCTGGAAAATGTATCTTCTATCAGCATTCTTGATATGCTGCTCACCATCGTGCTGTCTTTCGGAATAGGTCTGTTTATCTTTCTCATATATAAGAAAACCTACCGTGGTGTTATGTATTCCACAGGCTTTGGCACAACACTAATCGCCCTTACAATGATAACTTCCATCGTTATCCTTGCCGTAACTTCTGATGTTGTCTTGTCTCTCGGTATGGTCGGTGCGCTTTCCATCGTCCGCTTTCGTACAGCAATTAAAGATCCTTTGGATATTGCGTTTTTGTTTTGGGCTATCGGTGCAGGTATTATCCTTGCGGCAGGCATGATTCCGCTGGCAATAATAGGCAGCGTATGTATCGGTCTGATTTTGTTGGTATTTATCAATCAAAGATCCCATACACATCCCTACATGGTTGTACTGAACTGTATAAATCATGATGCGGAATTGAAAGCCAAGGAATTTCTTGTAAAGAATGTAACCCGCACCACGGTAAAAAGTAAATCCGCTGTAAAGGGTGCGGTTGAAATGAACATTGAAGTTCGTCTCAAGGAGGATGACACAGATTTTATCAATATCCTCTCCGAAATGCCCGGTGTGAACAGCGCAGTTATAGTCTCCTATAATGGCGATTACATGGGGTAAGTCGATGGCAGGAAGTAAACATTTTGATAAAATTGCATGGATAGTCACAGCCTTGATGTTGATCATCACCGTTCTGTTTATGTATGGCGGCGCTTTTGGCCTTGAAGTTATGGCGCGTACTATTGGATACGAAAATCGTCTGTTCGACAATACAAGGGTACATACCATTGATATTGTCATGAACAATTGGGACGAATTTATTGCAGATGCCACAAGTGAAGAATACTATCCTGCCGCTGTAGTGATTGACGGTGAAACTTATAGAAATATCGGTATACGGGGCAAGGGCAATACATCTCTTTCAACGGTTTCTTCCATGAACAGCGACCGCTACAGTTTCAAGGTGGAGTTTGACCACTACGACAGCTCAATCACATATTATGGCCTTGATAAATTGAATTTGAATAATTTAATTCAGGATTCCACAATGATAAAAGACTATCTTACCTACACCATGATGAAAGAGTTCGGTGCGGTGACTCCTCTATGTAGTTTCGTATACATCACGGTCAACGGTGAGGACTGGGGATTATATCTAGCGGTAGAAGGTGTGGAAGACAGTTTTCTTGAAAGAAATTACGGTTCAAATTACGGTAAGCTGTATAAGCCGGACAGCATGAGTTTTGGGGGCGGTCGTGGTCATGGTAAAGATTTCAATATGGAAGATTTTATGAATCGTGATAACCCGGATGAAAACACCGATAAATCTACTCAAGTCATGACCGTGCCGGAAATGCCGGATATGACTCAGACTGAATCTGATTTCAGAAAAAGAGATGATTTACCCCTTAGCGGTAGCAGGGGCGGATTCGGCAGCAGGGGGAGCTTCCGATGTGAAGTTACAGTATATAGATGACGATGCTGATAGTTATTCGAACATCTGGGAAAGTGCCAAAACCGATATTACTACAGCCGACCGGATACGGCTCATTGAATCTTTGAAAAATCTGTCAAACGGCGAACAGATTGAATCGGTGGTAGATATTGAGCAAGTTATTCGTTATTTTGTGGTACATAACTATGTTTGCAACGGAGACAGCTACACCGGGACTATGATTCATAATTACTATCTGTATGAAGAAAACGGGCAGATGGTGATGATTCCATGGGATTACAATCTGGCATTCGGTACTTTCCAAGGAGGAAATGCGCAGAGTACAATCAATACACCCATTGACTCCCCTATATCCGGCGGCTCTTCCACTGACCGTCCGATGTGGAACTGGATTGTAGCAAATAAAGAATATACCGAACTGTACCATCAGTATTTTGAGGAGTTTTTTGATACAGTGGATATTGACGGAATTATCAACAACACCTATAGTCTGATAAAATCTTATGTAGAAAAGGATCCGACATCATTCTATTCTTACGAGGAATTTAAAACAGGTATTAATACAATGCGGCAGTTTTGTACACTGCGTTCTGAATGCATATCCATGCAGCTTGAAAACAATGAAACTAAAAGCAATATGAGCTATGTGGACGGTTCCGAGCTTACATTGTCCGATATGGGTTCTATGGAGATGGGTGGTAGATTCGGTAGAAGCGGCATGCCGGATATGGGTGAAAATCAAGGTAGCTTAGGTGGGGAGATCCCAGAAGGCTTCAATCCTCCGCAGATGCCTGATGACTTTGGTGGTAACATCCCGGAAGGTTTCGATCCTTCGCAGATACCCGACGGCGAAATACCAAAAGGTTTTGATCCTTCACAAATGCCCGGAGGATTTAACGGTAGATTCCCGGAGCAGTCGTTTGATGGAGCAGAAATAACACCTTCAGAAAATGAAAACCGAACAGATATAAAGGGGAACGGCAACCGTTCTTCCCGCGACAATATGCAAATGCCCGGAGGCGATTTTAATTTCAATATAAACGGTATGGACAATCCTGATTCGAGTAGCACAAACTTGATACCGCTCGTCGTATCCGTACTGATTCTTTGCGCGGGTTTAATCATTGCAAAAGCATATAAGTATTAACGAGAAATAGGAAAATCGCTGTAGTTTTTATCTTCATGTAGGACAGAAGTTACAGCGATTTTGTATTTTAAGAACAAGGGTGTAAAAGTTGATTTTGGTTACCTAAGAGGAAATAACCAGAAATTAATATTAACCCCAAAATAGGAATCACAAGAGCGAAAATATTCTTAAAGCCATTTTGAAGAAAAATAAAACCGAACAAGGCGTTTTCGGATCCTATAAAAATCTCGGGAACAAAACCGTGCGAGGCGGCTCTCTGGGAAAAAAGGGAAATTTCTATTTCTTTTCCCTTACACTCCGCTTCGGTCTTTATAAACGCCCAAAAGTCACCGAAATCTTTTCCTGAAAATTTACTGCTGTCATTGCCTATGTCATAAACCGTTTCTCCGTCAATTTTTACAAGAACGGACTGTGCATTGGATTTCATAGCTATAACTGAACCGTCCGGCATATTGCCGGGAAGAGTGTTTTTTATCACTAAAGGTTCGGTTTCTTCCATATTAAAATGGTAAGGCAAACTAAATTTTTCCTTATATCCGTCGCCTTTCCAAGTCCAACCGTCTGAAAAAGCGATCACGTTTTTATCAATAAGATAGATATCCGGCATATCTATCTTATTCGGATAAATCAATATGGAAGAAAATAAAACGGCTAATAGCACAAAGAAAACAATCTCATTAATTTTTTTAAACCTTACTTACCCCAAAGTTTAAATTAATGCAGTACTGAAATATCTTTCCACCCTGTCCGGCAGAATAGTGACGATGTTTGTATCTTGACCATATTTTTGCGAGATCTGAATAGATGCCCAGACATTGGCGCCGGCCGAAGTGCCAACCAAAAGACCTTGCCCGCTGGCCAATGCTCTTGTAGTATTAAAAGCATCTTCATCCGTCACCTCAATAACTTCGCTAATCAGGCTGACATCAAGCACGCTGGGGATGAAACCATCGCCAATACCCTGAATCTTATGAAATCCCGGTTCGTGTCCTAATAGCGCAGAAACATTTTTCGGCTCCACGGCGATGATCCTGGCCTGTGGATTCTTTTCTTTAATAAAGCGGCCAACTCCCGTCAATGTTCCACCGCTCCCCAGCCCGGAAACAAAGACATCTACTTTGCCATCCATTTGTTCCCATATTTCCGCCGCCGTGGTTAAGTAGTGGATATAAGGATTATGCATATTTTCAAACTGTTGCGGAACAAAAATATTCACATCAGCAGCTTGTTGCCGTTCTACCTCCGCGACTGCTCCACCAATGTTTTCCTCGGCATCAGTCAGGATCAGCTCGGCACCCAGAGCGCGGATGATCTTTTTTCTTTCCTCACTCATATTTTCCGGCATGACTATTACCACCCGGTAGCCCTTTTGCACACCGACTAATGCCAGACCAATTCCGGTATTGCCCGAGGTGGGCTCCATTATCGTCATGCCGGGCTTTAATTTCCCTTCAGCTTCAGCCTGCTCAATCATATATTTAGCCACCCGGTCTTTGATGCTGCCGCCGGGATTCAAGTACTCAGCCTTTGCAAATATATTTAGTCCTGTGGCCTTTTTTAGGTTAATAATCGGTGTATTGCCGATAATATCAAGAATGCTTTCAGTAATCATATTTATCCATCTTTCATATCAGTATTTTTTCTTGCATAACCTGGAATAACTTAGCAAACGAAAAATGCCATATTAATTCCTGGTAGTGTACTAATTTAATATATTAATTTAATAAGTTAAACTGTACAAGTCAAAAGAATGCCGAGTTTGATCAAGTCGTTTCGGTTCATGAAGTCCTCCTGATTAAATAACCGCATTGCTACTGCGAAAGAAAATGTTATGCCAAAAGTAACTGATATCTTCTCACTGGAGGATTACAAAGAATCAAAGAGGTTGTTGGCTCTAAACGTGATAATAAAATTTATAGAATTAAATATAGAGATATAGCGGACTATCTTTTGAACTGGTACGCAAAGTATAGGTGATATTGAAAGGGCTGAAGAACTTAGTCACACTTATTGAGCGCATCTCTTCTATCGGGAAGTATTCCTTCACAAATCTTTCTATTCTTTTCTTCATACATAGAAACATCGATTCTCCTCAAAAAATTATCTAT
Source organism: Clostridiaceae bacterium (assembly GCA_012838135.1). Taxonomy (GTDB): domain Bacteria; phylum Bacillota; class Clostridia; order Saccharofermentanales; family DTU023; genus UBA5436. Next base: position 47,284 of record DUPV01000060.1, read on the forward strand.
TGAGTCATGCTTGCTTTTGTATGTACTGTAACCGATTGAATAAGTTATCTTATAAGGTTTCTTTTCTGATTCATTGAACAATGTTGCTTGTGTTTTAATGATATCAATCATATCTGTAATTTCTTTCTGAGAGTTTACTTGCATTAATATGACAAACTCATCACCTCCACACCTAAATATTATCCCTTTATTATTCACAGCTGTGCGTAATATCTTTCCGGTTATAGAAATAGCATCATCACCTACAAGATGTCCAAATCTATCATTTATGCTTTTGAAGCCATCAATGTCTAACATGATTCCGGCAAGTATATAAGGAGTATCTCCTTTTTCACTATACAGTAACAACATCTTATTAAAGTACTGTCTGTTGAATAATCCCGTCAGTACATCTATATACGCTGCTTCATTTTGAACACTAATGAATAGCGAAACTATCCCTACAGCCACTCCAAGCCACATGAGAGAGTATCCATAAAAGAAGAACTGCAACAGACTTCCGATTATAATGGGAGTTATAAATACAAGAGCAGGAAAAAACAAGTACTTATGAACCTTCTTACGATACAAATAAATTAATATAACCCCGTATGCAACATAAAAATACGTCACAGCATATGGAATTATATATAAATCTGCTCTTTGATAAACATTATATTCATCGATTAAAAAAAATACAGGTGTGACCAAGTTTATTAAGCAGCCAATTATTGTTAGCACGGCAGGTATAGCAACAAAAGAATATAGTCGCTTGATTCTTTTCATATTTGCAAACAATTTATAGTCCACATAAATTACCCATAAATAAGAAAATATAATACTGTTAATAAATAGAGTGGTATTCAGTACTAGCGTCAGCGTACGATATCCATCTTCCATTTTACCATCCATAAAAAAACCGGCTGATTCAAGAAAGCATTGCAGAATATTTAAAATAACCATTGCATAGAATATCTTTTCTTCAAACAATCCATGCCGTAGTGGACTTTTAAAATTCAATAAGATAACTGCTAACAACAGAATTGCTGTTCCATTTGCAATATATATAGCCGGAAAATTAATCATTTCTGAGATGTCCCTTCTTTCTCTACTATACTATAACTCAATAACCTATTTCATGTTAATTTTATGTGAGTTAGACAGCGAAAAAATTGAGAACTATTTCCGCAACCACTAAGGCGGAAATCGTGTTTCCCTGTACGGTACTATCTCATATGATTTTTGCTTCGCGGGCTTTTTATTATTACGATAATCTGATAAAGCAAAGAGGACGCAAAGAGAATTCTTCCCGGTGCTGGAAGTTCCCATCAGTTACCATGATTTGAACATCTGCAATGATGCGAAAGCTACCGGGAGAAGCAGCAGAGACAAACGACTATTTGTTAATGGAAGAAATCTTCATTCAAATTGGGATATTCGCAAGTCATACTTGCCTCGGCAAGTATGTGCCCCTTAATAGCAGCATCAAATTCCTCTTTCGTAAATCCATTCTGTAAGTCGAGCATGGTGTCCAATGCATAGGCGGTAATGACATAAGTGTGCGTCTTGTCAGGTGGAGTTGGACCGCCGTAGCCGATGGTTCCGAAATCGTTTGTTCCCTGGATCAATTGTGCAGCTCTTAGTTTGCTGGCGTTCTCGGGAAGATCGACGGTTTCAAGATTTACGACCATCCAGTGTACCCATTCATATCCTGCAATCGGTACAGAATCCGGGTCGGTCATCAGAATGGCAAATGATACTGTGTCTGCCGGTGCAAATTCTACCAACAGGGGCATTGAGCATGTCGGAACATCCCCATCCTTCTGTTCACCGAACATTCCATGTTGCGGGAAGAGTTGTCCGTCCATAAGATTATCACTGCTTACAGTCATTTCGATTTCATTGTTGGCATATTTTAAAGCGCAGTTTACGGCATCCAATATAGGAAAGCTTCCATCAATATATTTGTCGTCCTTATGATAGGTAACTAAGCCTTGGGGGCGACTTCCGGTAAAAAAATCAAAAAATGTTTTGCCGGTATCCGTATACAGACAGGAAACCTGAATTTCCCACTGGATGATGCTTAACTTCCCCTGAGTTGAAACAAGATTAGGGCTGGCGATGATTTCAATGAGCTTGTCATAGTTGCGCAGGCTGTCCGGAATCTTTTCATCAGGCAGCTGTGCCATGACATCCAGTAGAATACCGGAGTGTTCTTTTATGGAATCATAATCACCGAACTGGGTATAAGAGATCATAACTTTATCGGAGCCTGTCGGTTGAGCATTGGCAGGCAGATTCACCTTAAAGAGCGTTCCGGTGTGAAATGCTCTAAAATCCTCAGGATTTACAATTCCCAGGTGATTCTCTGTCTTATAGTCCGCAAAAAATGCGCCGAACGTACCGGGATCTGCTTGAACCCGATCCAATCCGTCTGCTATAAATTCATCGCTGACGTAGCCTTCCTGATCTGCCGGAGTAGCTGGTGCATCTGTAGGCTCAGCCGGCTGAGCTGCCGGCTCTGTCATAGCAGAACTGCCCGGAGCTGATACATTGTTTGGTACAGAAGACTTCTTAGATGCACAAGAACAAACTGTAAGCATTAAAAATATGATTATAAGTATACTTGATATTTTTTGTTTCATTTTCACACCTCTCGTGTCATTCTTTAAAATAGAAAAGATCATCTTTTCACTATCAAATAAATTTTACCAGGGAGTATGCCTTTAGCAATACCTTGGAATCGTCTTGCTGCAACAATACCATGGTTTGGGGTCTTCATTATTATTTTAAAAGCCCGTCCTTCTTCAATTGTATGCTATCTGCATACAATTAAAAAAGCCTTTAGAACGAATTCTAAAGGCAACAAATTGTAAAATTGGGATTTCTAATATGGGATTAATACTATTTATTCCAATTCGACAATTTCATTTTTGTTTTTGTAAATTTTATTCGGTTCAATGACGCCTCTGACCATTGAGAGCGGATAGATTACTGCATTTCTGCCGATGATAACTCCCGGATTAAGCACTGCATTGCAACCGACTTCGACATGATCACCGATGATCGCACCGAATTTTTTCAAGCCGGTTTCAAATTTTTGATTTTGATAATTTATTACTACATTCTTGCGATCAGATTTAATGTTTGAAGTGATTGATCCGGCACCGAGATGACTATATGGGGCAAGAATTGAGTCACCAACATAATTAAAATGAGGAGCTTCCACATGAGAAATTAAAATACAGTTTTTTAATTCGGTTGAATTCCCTACTACACAGGAATCTCCGACAATAACGCTACCTCTGATAAATGCATTATGTCTGATTTCATTGTCAGGTCCAATGATCAGTGGTCCGTTGAGTAAAGCAGATTCTGTTATTTTTGCAGTATGGTGAACCCAAATGTCATCTTTGATTTGTTTGTATTCTGATTCCGGCAAAGTAGGTCCTAAGTCTAGAATATATTGATTAATCAGGGGGAGAGCCTGCCAAGGATATTCTACTTGTTCTAATAATTTTTCCGCTAGGGTTCCCTGGTATGAAATTAAATTTTTAGTTTTTAGCATAATTCACTCCGTATTCTTAATTGAAATTATTAAATCTAAGTTTTTATATTTTAATTGTCAGTTTTTAAAAAAATATTTTTTCTTTAAAATCAGAATGGCACTAATGACACTCTAATATATTTAAATCAATTATTTAAATAAGTCAAAAGGTTTTTGCTTCGGTTGACTTTTAAAAATGCACATCTCATTTTTGGTAGGATGTTTGAATTGTAAAAATGAAGCATATAGAGCCGGTCCGTCCGTATTACGATCTAAATCGGTAATTTTGCCGTATAACCTGTCACCGACCAAAGGATTTTTATGGGCTTTCATTTGTGCTCTGATCTGATGACTGCGTCCGGTTTTCAAGTCAACCTCAACTAGGCTGATATCGACCTTGGGCAAATAATCTTGCAATTGATAACTTAACTCACATTTCTGATATTTCGTTTGATGTGATTTGTCAGGTTGATTTGTCACGATATATTTTCCCTGAATTTTATTACGTGAAATATAATCAGACCAAATAGCATTTTTCGCTTCAGGTTGTCCATGGATTACCGCTGCATATTTTCTGACGAATCGATGTTCTCTGATTTGAACGGATAACCTTGAAGCTGATTTTGAAGTTTTGGCGAAAACCATTAAACCGCCGACCGGACGATCTAAACGATGGACCAAGCCCAGCCAGGCATCACCGGGTTTATTATATTTAACACGCAGATATTCTTTGACTATATTGAGGAGATCGGGATCTCCGCTATGATCTTCTTGTGATAGTAAACCGACCGGTTTTTCTACAACAATTAAATGATTGTCTTCGAAAACAATTGGTATGTTATATTCTTTATTTTTATAAATTATTTTTGTCATATTTTCCCTTTTGACTATTGACCATTGATGAGACTCGGCATTATTGTCAAGCATGAAATATCTATAATATTATCATTTAAAAACCGGTTTTTCTTGAGAATATATAATGTACTAACAATTAAACAAAGAATCATATAAATAATTGTAAAAATTAGCTATAATGTAAAAAACATATAGAAATATGAGAGATATGGGAAAAGCACAACTTGAACGAAATCAACAAAGACTGAATGATAAAAAACAAATTAAATCTAATTTGAGTGAAAATTCAGATTCAGATGTGTATATCAAATACAATTGGTTAATCTGCTTGACAATGTTTTCAGTATTCATGATTTTGGGATTTGTTCTGGATACCCCAAGTAATTTATGGCGTGGAATTACCCGGATTCTTTTGTCTTCTTCAATATTAACTACAGACTATCTAGCGGTTGGCGGAGTCGGTGCAGCTTTAATCCACAATGCTTGTTTTATGCTTTTGCTTTTGGTGATAGTTTTGCTTAGCAGAACAAAATTAACCGGAATAATTATGGTGCATATTTTTATGCCGGTAGGTTTTGCTTTTTTCGGAATGAATATTTTAAACATTTTGCCATTTATTCTAGGTGTCTATTTATATGCTAAACGACAAAAACAATCATTTAGTGATTATATCATCAATGCTTATAATTTCGGATCTCTGGGACCTATAGTCAGTTTTATCGCTTTACACAGCGGATTGCCGCTTTATTTTTCGATCCCTTTGGCCATTATGTGCGGTACGATGATCGGATTTTTCGGCGTTCCTTTTGCTGCGAACTGTTTTAAGCTACATCAAGGATTTACTTTATATAATACGGGATTTACCGGAGGTTTTATCGGGATCTTGATTTTTGCGCTCTTAAGTGTTTTTAAGATTGAGGTAATTAGGCCGAATATCTTAATTGAGCGAACCTCTTTGCCTCTTGCTGTTTTTTTAATTACTTATTCTGTTTGTATTCTTTTTCTGGGAATTTTTCTTACCCGAAAAAACGGTTCTTCTGATTCGAAAAAATCAAAATCGTATTACAAGCTTCTTAAATGCACCGGATATAATGAAATTATTTACGAGTCTTACGGAGCAGAAACGACCTATATCAATATGGGAATAATGGGTTTGTTGGCAATCGGGTTTGCTTTATTAATGGGAGTAACTCTAACCGGACCGATTCTGGCAGGTATCCTATCTGTAATAGGCTATGCGGCACTCGGGAAGCAGCCATTCAACACTATTCCAATTATAACCGGAGTGACTTTAAGCGGATTGGTGGCGGGTGCTGATTTATCAAGTACAGGTTTTGTAATGACAGGACTTTTCAGTACTGCTCTGGCACCGGTGACAGGTAAGTTCGGCTTAATTCCGGGTGTGGTTGCCGGTTTTGTACATTATGCCATTGCCAGAATGACTTCGGATTTTCATGGCGGATTTGTTTTATATAATAACGGATTTACCAGTGGTATAGTTGCCATTTTGTTAATAAGTATTCTGATGAATTTACCGCAAAACATCTTTCGCAGAAATAATACAAATTCTTAATAAAAACAACATTTTTTCCTGTTAGATTAGTAAATATTATATTTAAACGTGTTTTATTAATTAAAATCTGTTTATTATGGTTTACGATTAATACTGTCAATTTATCTTTAAAGTGAAGTATAAATTGATATGAGTATTAATAGAGAGAAAAATTTTTACTTAACTTAATATAATAAAAATTGCAGAAAGAACAAACTATACTTAATAAAAGAAAAGATATATTAGGAGAAAAAAATGTCAGAAAGAAATAGAAAATTTGTACCGGAAGTTAAATCCAGTTTAAGAGATGATTCTATAATTATTACACCTTCGGTCATCCGCAATTCAAGTGGAATAAAAGTATATAATCGGAGAATTAAATCATTTATTTTTACGACTGATGTTGCGACTATCACATATTCCGATGCAGATGCCATTATGGCGGTTTATCCTCAAACACCGCATCCGTCAATTATTGAAGCAATTACTGCTGTGGCAAGTCAGCCGGTTTTTGCCGGTGTCGGTGGCGGAACGACAGGTGGTAAGCGTAGTGCATATGTTGCCGAATTTGCCGAAGCAAGAGGTGCAATGGGGATCGTAGTTAATTCTCCGACTACAATATCGACTATTCGTTTACTGGAGAATTCGGTAGAGTGCCCGATTGTTGCAACTATTGTTTCTCATTATGATGATATTGAAAGCAAATTAAACGCCGGAGCTGATATTTTGAATGTTGCAAATGGTAAAGAAACTGCAGCACTTGTAAAATGGCTTCGCGAGCGTTATCCGGAAGTTCCGATTATAGCTACCGGTGGTCCGACCGATGAAACGATTCAAGAAGCGATTGATGCCGGGGCTAATGCTATCAGCTGGACTCCGCCGACTAATGCTGAACTGTTCAAAAACAAAATGGTCAAGTACAGAATAGAGAAACGTCAGACTTTCATGGATAATCATGGAGGCATGACAATGAATGAATATGAAAATAGAAATTTCGAACATTAATTAATACGGTTATTATTTGTAATAATCAGATTTTTGTTTTATCTTAACTATATTGAATTGATGTTTTATAAGAAATCTGTTACTTATAATTGATCAAGCTTATTAGAAGAACAGCAAGGGCAAATGAGATTCAATGATAAGTTATTTGAGATACTTTTCATGAAATCTGAATTGTCCTTTCTCAGAGGTAGAGATTATTTCTTCAGACATTCTGCCGGAGGCTTTTCAAACAGAGGCTTTTCAAATTTTTTCAGATCTCTTTTTAATTTTTGAGTTTACAAAACAACATAGCGAGCCGGGAGGAGAGTATGGGCAATATACCACTAATTTTAATCAGCGATGATGATCCTGTTGTACATGAAGCTTTAAGTATTTACTTAGATGAAGAAAACTATCAATATATTTCAGTTTATGATGGTGAAGCAGCATTGACAGCATTTAAAGAAAAACAACCTGACTTAATTATTTTGGATTTAATGATGCCTAAAATGTCAGGAATGGATGTTTGCAAAGAAATCAGGAAATCAAGCAATGTACCGATTATTATATTGACCGCTAAAGGTGAAGAAATTGATCGGATTTTGGGATTGGAGCTCGGTGCTGATGACTATATAGTAAAACCTTTCAGTCCACGCGAAGTAGTAGCCAGGATCAAAGCCGTTTTACGCAGAGCCAATGATCCGGAAAGTGGTAAATCTTCCTCGATTTTGCGTTTTGACGGATTGGAAATTAATATCGATAATTATGAAGTGTTAGTTGACGGTGTTCCGGTAGCATGTACGCCGAAAGAAGTTGAAATATTGCATCTTTTAGCTGCTAATCCGGGTCAGGTTATGGACCGCGAACAAATACTATCTAAAGTTTGGGGTTATGATTATTTTGGTGATACCAGGACTGTGGATACCCATATTAAAAGAATCAGACAAAAAATTGACAGTGATAATCACAAATATGCATTGCTTACGGTCTATGGTGTAGGTTACAAATTCGAACCGGGTCAATAAACAATTGATTAGCGAATCTTTATGCAGAAAAATTTTATTTTACGTCGAATTTTATTTTTGTTGCTTTTGGCTATTGTTTTATGGTCTATTTTAACCAGCATCGTATATCTGAGAATCGCCCGTCCGATTTTTCGCAATTTAAAATCCGAAGATCTATATGATCAAGCCAGAATAATTTCTTACGTGGCATCCAAAGGAGATAAAATTATTACCGATGATGTCATTCAGCTTTTGACTTTGTCGATTCAATTTTATGAATCCGGCGTATTTATTTCTGATGAAACCGGAATGAATTTAATCAGTAATTATCCTCAGGATATAGCGGACTATTATTTGGACGGTATAGATCATGAATTCAATCATTTTGTTAATGATATTTTGTCATTGCAGTCACGCCAATCAATGATTATTTTTTCGAAAAATTTAAATAAAGATTTGATTTTTGTCGGTGTACCGATTATTAAAACGATTGCAAATAAGAGCTATCTGATGGGTTCAGTTGTCATAATGCAAACAGTTGATGAACTTCAAGCGAGTTACTCAAGCCTGAACTCGGCACTTCTGATTTCGACGATTATTGTCGGCTTATTAGTTGCAATTCCGATTGTATTCTTTGCAGGTAAAGTGGTACAACCTTTGACTGAAATGCGAGAAGCGGCATCTGCAATGGTTAAAGGCGATTTTTCACAAAGGCTGGAACCGATGGAAGAAGATAATGAAATTTCCTATCTGATCAATGCCTTTAACCATTTAGCAAGTGAGCTGGATTCCAATATCTCAAAACTGACCAATGAGCGTAATCAATTACAACATATTATTGATGGTATTGCCGAAGGTATTATTGCAGTTAACAGTGACGGTAAAGTCACCCAAAATAATGATATGGTTTGGCATTTATTCCACCAAAATACACGACTTTACACTTCTGATGAATTGTTGAAAATCACCGGTTTAGATAAATTATTTAAAATTTGTTTAAATGAACAAAGAATTGTTATCGAAATTAAGGAGTCAGGTAACGATTTAATTAATTGTTTGATCTCTCCTTTGCTGGATCAGGAAAATGTTCTCTACGGAGCGGTCGGTCTGTTCAGAGATGTTACCGAATCGGAAAAACTGGAAGAAACCAGGCGTGAATATGTTGCCAATGTATCCCATGAATTGAGAACTCCGATTACTGCAATGCGCGGATTACTTGAACCGTTGAATGATGGTCTGGTCAAAAATGAAGAAAATCAACAAAAATATTATGCGATTTTATTACGTGAAACCAAGCGTTTATCAGATTTGATTGATGATATGCTTGAATTGTCACGCATCCAAACTTCAGAAAAAATTATCAACTTGGAACCGGTATATTTGAAAAACGACCTGCTTGATTTGGCGGTTCGTTTTGAGGTTTTGGCAGATCAAAAACAGGTTACTTTTGAAATACAGGATTCGAAAGAACAATGGTCAACGGTTTGGGGCAAAGCGGATCGGATAATTCAAATTCTTTCGGCAATTATGGAGAATGCTGTTAAATTTACTCCGGAAGGCGGTAAGATTGTGATGTCGGTTGCTGAAGATGAAACCGGCTTAACCGTATCAATCACCGATAACGGACCGGGTATTTCGATTGAAGACTTGCCTCATGTTTTTGAAAGATTTTATAAAGCCGATAAAGCGCATAATGAGCGTGGAACAGGACTTGGTTTATCAATTGCTGCTGAGTTAGCCGAACAGATGGGACATACTTTGGAGGTGACCAGTGCAGAGGGAAAAGGCTCAACTTTTTCACTTACGATGCCGTTTGCCAGAGATGTTATGAAATCGGAACCGCATCTTAAAGATGTTTATGAAAGTGATTTTGATCACGAAGAACAGATGTGATGTTCAAAGATGATTTTAAATTTAAATATGAAGATAAGATGCTTATAATGTGATTTAGATCATGAAAAACAATGGTATTCGTTTAAATAAATATATTGCGTCTGCCGGATATTGCAGCCGCCGTCAAGCTGATCGGTTAATTGCAGAGAATAAAGTTCTTCTGAATGGAGCAATTGCTGAATTGGGAACAATCGTTATGCCTGGTGATACAGTTGAAATAGAAGGCAAATTGATTGTTGCGCAAACTGAGGAAGATTTAATTTATTTAGCATTTAACAAACCTCAAGGTATAGTGTGTACTGCCAATCCTAAAGCAAAAAATAATATTATTGATTTTATTGATTATCCGCAAAGAATTTTCACAATCGGACGTTTGGATAAGGATTCAGAAGGATTAATTCTTTTAACTAATGATGGTTCGATTTTTAATAAGATTGTCAGAGCTGAAAATCAAAATGAAAAAGAATATATTGTGGAATTAAATCGTCCTTATAACCGGTCTTTTGTTGAGTCCATGGAAAAAGGAGTGCAAATTTCGGATCAGATGACCAATCCGACCCAAGTTAAACCATTGAGCAATACAAAATTCAAACTGATTTTAACACAAGGTTTAAATCGACAGATTCGTCGCATGTGTGATGCACTTGGTTATCGGGTAATATTTTTGCAAAGAATTCGAATTATGAACATAACTTTGGGCAAATTGTCACACGGTATGTATCGAAAACTTTCACAACCTGAATTACGAGATTTATTTGAACTTTTAAATAAGTAAGTAATTTGCTTATTTTGGATATTTGCTTAAACTTTTAATAGAAGTTAAATGGCTATGGCAATAAGACAGGATACACGGTATTTCAGATTAGACAGGGGGAAAAATGCGAAAAACAAAATTTTTCTTAGGAGTTATATTAAGTTTTAGCCTGCTGACGAGTCTGGCAGGTTGTGGTTACAGCTCTGATCAAAGTACTAACTTTGAAAAACAATCAACGATTGTTTCTGAAAATGAGATAACAGATCGAATTGAATCGGATCAACCGGCAGACCGAAAATCCGATATTCAAGCAGAGCAATCTTCTGAAAAAACAGCAAATGTAGAGAAAAAATCAAAACAAGATAATACGATTAATGCAAATTCAGAATCAAATCCAAATTCAAATTCAGCAGACACTTCAGAGAAAACAAATGGCACAACCCGGAACCGTTCAACTGCCGATACGACGTCAAAAGAGAACTCATCCGATACAGGATCGACTCATCTGAGCACAACATCAAGTAACCGGACTTCCAATGTACCGACTGAACCGGCAATTCAAACTGAAGCAACTTCTACAGCAACAACTCCGGTAGCAACAACGAGTCCGCCGACAACGACAGAAGCTGTTCCTGATACAATTCGGGTACAAATCAGTGTGGACTGTATCAATGCGTATAAAGCCGGCAATGAGATAGCACAGGCGATTTCTTCTGAGGGTTGGATTCTGGGTGCAACGGTCTATGAAATGCCGAAAAATTCGACTGCCTACGATTTATTAATGGCTACCGGTCTGGTTATAGGTTCAACTTCAACAAACCTCGGTGTATATGTTTATTCGATTCAGTCTTTAGCGGAATTTGCTTTAGGCGGAAGCAGCGGCTGGATCTATACTGTAAATGGCTCAATGCCTTCAGTTGGAGTTGATTCCTACATTCTGCAGCCGGGAGACATTGTGCGTTTCAGCTATACGATTGAATTAGGGGATATTTGATGTAAAGCACATAGGAGATGTCTGATGCAAAGTTTAAAAGATTATCATCCAATAGTCAGTTTTTTATATTTTATTTGTGTTTTGACTTGCAGCATGATCACCAGAAATCCGATCTGGGTTTTGCTTTGTTTGATTTTTGCTGTAATCTATGTAATTCAACTTAAAGGTATCAAATATTTCCTGTTTCAATTGCTCTACTTTTTTCCGATGTTGATTTTTATTATTTTTATGAATAGCTATTTTAACAGTTTGGGACTTACGGTTTTGTTTTATTTGGGTAAAGGTAGTCCGGTTACAGTAGAAAATCTGACCTATGGTTTGATCAGCGGTTTAGCCTTATTTACAATATTATTATGGTTTATTTGTTTTAATTCACTTCTGACTGCTGATGAAATTTTGGCAATTATGGGTAAGCGTTTACCGACAATCGGTTTAAGCTTAGCGATGATCATTAAATTTATTCCGGATACAATCAAGCAGGGCAGAGAGGTATTATTAAACCAAAAAGCAATGCTCGGTGAACAAAAATTGACCGGACAGCAAAAAGTAAAATTTGCTGCTCGGATGCTTACAGTATTGCTTAGCTGGAGTATGGAAAATTCGTTGGAAACAGCAGACAGTATGTTAGCCAAAGGATATCCTGCGAAGAATCGGATCAATTACAGCAGAGAGCATTTCAATTTAGGAGATGCCGGTATGATTTTGACCATGTTGCTTTTGTTTATAGGTCATTTGATGTGTGCATTTTCCGGTTCAATCAAATTTGCCTATTATCCATTTCTGAATTGGACCGGTTTAACAACAAATAGAGTTCTGCTGATTATTTCGCTGATCAGTCTATGTCTGATTTTGATATTTCCTTTGATTTTAGACATGATTAATTGGTTCAAATGGCAGAAAATTCTTAAACAAGAACAAACAATGCAACAACAGATTATTGACGGAATTATAGTATATGAATGAACCGCTAACCTTAATTGAATTTCGAGATTTTTCTTTTACCTATTCTACGGGCGAGGATCTGCCGGCTTTGCAAAAAATTAATTTACAGATTAAGGCCGGTAATTTGACTGTGCTTTGCGGAATGAGCGGCAGCGGAAAAACAACCCTCTTGCGCCACTTAAAGCCGGAATTAAGTCCTGCCGGGAAAAATACGGGTGATTTAATATTCGCAGACAGTTTAAGTCAAAAAAACACCCCGAATAATCGACAAAAAATTGCTTATGTAATGCAAAATCCATCCAATCAAATAATTATGGATTCAGTCTGGCATGAATTAGCTTTCGGTTTAGAAAATCAAGGTCTGAAAGTCCAAGAAATAGAACGCCGGATAGCTGAAATTGCAATTTTTTTCGGTATAGAAACTTGGATTGAGAAAAAAGTCACAGAGCTCTCAGGCGGCGAAAAACAAATCTTGAATTTGGCATCAAATATGATTTTACAGCCGGATTTACTGGTTCTGGATGAACCGACTGCTCAATTAGATCCGATTGCAAGGCGTGACTTTTTACAAATGCTGTTTTATATACATTCGGAAACCGGAATTTCTATCGTCATTTCTGAACATAATCTCAATGATTTATTGGAAAATGCTGATCATGTATTTTTCTTGGATGAGGGCAAGCTTGATTTTTCAGGTTCAGCAACCGGCTTGGCAGATTATCTGTTCAACAATAATCATCCTTATAAAGCTGTACTGCCAATTGCAACCCAAATCGGGTACTTACCGGGTGTAAATCAAATAACGGATAATTCCTTAATTCGTTCATTAAGCATCAAACAAGGTCGTGATTTATTAAATCGGATTTTGTTGAAACAATCGGCTGCAATTTTTGCTGATACTGAAATTAATATTTCTAATGATAAGAATAGAAATTCAAATAAAAATACTAAAATATCTAATGATTCGATAAAAAAATCAGATCTCAAATCGGATAAGATGGTTAAAATTCTTACTGCTGATCGAATTTGGTATCGCTATAATCCGGATGATGATTTAGTTCTCAAAGAAGCCGATCTCGATTTATATAAAAATGAAATTTTTGTCATTATGGGTGGTAATGGCAGCGGCAAAAGCACTTTGCTTTATTTAATGAGCAGAGCTTTAAAACCTTTTAAAGGACAAATCAAAAGTGCAGAACAAAAAAGAATTGCGATGTTAGGACAAAATCCGGAGGCTGTTTTTGCTCAAGACACCGTATTGCAAGTACTGACCGAATTCAGACAGCGTTTTGCAAATACCGAGCAGGAGATCAGCGACATGATTGATTTATTTGATTTACGTGAATTTTTACAACGTCATCCCTATGATTTGAGCGGTGGTGAAAAACAAAAACTGGCTTTAGCAAAAGTTTTGTTAATTAAACCGGATATCTTATTGCTTGATGAGCCTCTCAAGGGTCTGGATATAATTAACAAACAGAAAATTAAGCGAATACTGTTAGAGTTAAAACAAAAAATGTCAATTGTGATTGTGACGCATGATGTGGATTTTATTGCTGAAATTGCGGATCGTTGTGCGATGATCTTTAACAGACAAATAATAGCACAGGCTCCTACGACAGACTTTTTTCAAAAAAATTCATATTTTACAACGACCACTTATCGTTTAACCAGAGATATTATACCGGAATGTATAGTTTTTCAAGATTTACAAAAAAAACTGCAAAATCTCGTAAACGGAGCATTATCTGATGCGTAAATGGGGTTGGCTGGCAATAATCAGTTTGATTTCAGTAATGGTTATTTGCACTATATTGCGGATTGAGCAAACTGCTTTATTTATTTTTTTTGCGGCAGTTATTGCCATAATTCCCTTTTTTATTTCTTATGAACAAAAGAAGCCCAAACCGCGTGATTTGATGCCGGTGGTTGTTATGTCGGCTTTAGCCGTTGCCGGCAGAATATTGTTTGCGGCATTGCCGAACTTTAAACCGGTAACTGCAATTGTCATAATTACCGGTATGGCTTTCGGCTCAGAAAGCGGATTTATGACCGGAGCATTGTCCGGTTTAGTCAGCAACCTGTTTTTCGGTCAAGGTCCGTGGACGCCGTGGCAGATGTTAGCTTGGGGTATAATCGGCTTTGTAGCCGGGATATTATCTGAAAAAAATATTTTAGTCAAACCGTGGTCGATATTTTTGTATGGCTTTTTGGCAAGTATCGGTTTCGGTTTGTTTATGGACACATGGACTATTTTGGGTTTTGTTCAACCTTTAAATTATAAAAATATAATTTCATCTTATCTTTTAGGTGTTCCTTTTAATATCAGTCATGCGGTTTCCACCGTGGTTTTTCTTTTGCCGATTTATAAAACCTGGCTTTGTCAATTAAATCGAATCAAACTCAAATTTAATCTCAAATAATGTGCATTTAATAAATTTACAATATCTTATTGACAGTTATTACATGATTAAGTATATTTTATTTAGTTAAAAAAATTTAATTAAAATGTTAAAACTATTTAAGTTCTTAGTTTGAAAGGGCATGAAATGATATTTAATCAAGTTAAAGCTGTACTAGTTGATGTGATGGGCGTAGCTGAAGCGGACGTAGTTCCAAGTGCGTATCTGATTGACGATTTGGGTGCAGATTCATTAGATGCAGTTGAAATATCAATTGCTTTACAAGATATATTCAAGATTGAAATAGAGGATGACGATATCCTTGAAATGCATACAGTTAGCGATATTGTTGATTACATTGAGCAATATAAATAGAACGGTAGAATTATGGATAAACAAGATATAAAAGATTTAATGCAACAATTTGATCGCAGTTCTCTAACTAAATTCAAATTTAAAAATACAGATTTTGAATTGAGTTTTACCAAAGAAATTAATGTTGATTTTTCACAAGCGGAGTTGACAAAAATGATGCAAGTAACACCTCAATCTGTTGCTGCTAATGCCGATTTTGAACAAGCTGAACCAGATAATTTAGTTGAAGTCAGATCACCGATGGTTGGGACATTCTATGCTTCAGGTGAGGAAGGCGGTAAACCTTATGTTGAGATAGGTGACCAAATTAAAGCCGGTCAGATTGTTTGCATAATTGATGTAATGAAGACAATGAATGAAATTCCGGCACCTGTCGATGGAAAAGTTGTCAGCATTCATGCTGAGGATGGTGAATTAATCGAATTTGATTCATTATTAATGATATTGGATACTGAAAATGTTTCGTAAGATCTTAATTGCCAATCGGGGAGAGATAGCGGTTCGCATCATGCGTTCATGCCGTGAAATGGGAATTGAGACGGTGATGATCTATTCGACAGCGGATAAGCATGCATTGCATGTCCAATTGGCCAGGGAGGCTTATTGCATTGGCGGACCGGCACCGAAAGACAGCTATCTCAATATGCAGGCAATTCTCACAGTTGCCTTGGCAACAGGTTGTGAAGCGATTCATCCCGGTTACGGCCTTTTATCGGAAAACGCAGATTTTGCCGATATGGTAGAAGCAGCCGGTCTGAAATTCATAGGACCTTCCGGCAAGACGATTGATGTATTGGGCGATAAAGCCAATGCCAGACGTTTGATGATAGAAGCCGGTGTTCCTGTTCCTCCCGGTTCCGACGGAGTTTTAACCGATGTTCAACAGGCGATTGAAATTGCAAATCAAATCGGATATCCGGTCCTAATTAAAGCCTCCGCCGGTGGCGGCGGTCGCGGTATGCGCCGAGTTGATAGTGCGGAGCAAATGCTGCAAGCTTTTAATGAAGCAACTCTGGAGGCCAAAAGTGCATTTGGCGACGGGTCTTTATATCTGGAAAAATTAATTGAGAATCCGAAACATATTGAATTTCAGATATTGGCGGATCAACAAGGCAATGCAATCCATCTCGGAGATCGTGATTGCTCATGGCAAAGACGCAAACAAAAAGTAATTGAAGAAACTCCATGTACCAGATTGTCCGATGATTTAAGAATTAAAATGGGAGAGGCTGCCATTCGTGCGATTAAATCTGTTGAATATGAGGGTGCAGGTACAGTTGAATTTGTTTTAGACAAGCAGCAAAATTTCTACTTCATAGAAGTAAATACCCGAATTCAAGTGGAACACCCGGTTACTGAAATGGTAACCGGAATCGATATTGTGCGTGAACAAATTCGGATTGCCAACGGTGCCGGTTTACCGATTACGCAAGATGAAATGCAAATTAAAGGTCATGCGATTGAATGTCGAATCAATGCGGAAAAGCCTTCGGATAACTTCAGACCGAGTCCCGGAAAAATAAACAACTATATTATGCCGGGTGGCCGTTCGGTCAGAATCGACTCAGCAATATATCCCGGATATGAAATAAGTCCGTTTTATGATTCGATGGTGGCGAAAATTATTGTCCACGGCAACAACCGTAGTCATGCGATCAGACGTATGCGCCGCTGTCTGGAAGAATTGATTATTGACGGAGTGGAGACCAATGCTGCTTTGCTTTATGTATCACTGTTTGATCAATCAATGATTCGTGGAACTTATGACACTTCCACTTTAGAAAATAAATTAGATGAGTTGTTAAAATATGAAACCGTTTTTCATCTTCCGACAGATGTGGAAATTAATGTTGAAGAAAACGAATAATATTTGCATAAGAAAGGAAATCAGACAATGAAAGATTTTTTTAATCTTAGGCGTAACCAACTGGAAAAAATGGATAAATTGACACGTTTAAGAGCTCCGGCAAAGAAAAAAGAGATTCCGGCAAATATTTTTACGGCTTGTCCTAAATGTGGAAAATCATTTACGCATCAGGTTTGGCATGAAAATCTTTATGTTTGTCCGGAATGTAATAAACATCTTAGATTAGGTGTTAAAGCCCGTCTTAATCTCATTATGGATGACGATTATGAATTTATTGATGAGCCGGCTGAATTCCGTAATCCGATCGATTTTCCGGGATATGAAGAAAAGTGGCGTAACGCATACGATAATACCGATGCTGATGAGGCGATTGTTTTTGTTAAAGGGACAATTGCTGAACAACCTTGTATTGTCGGTGTAATGGATACCAATTTTCTAATGGGTTCATTGGGCAGTATAGTCGGAGAAAGAATTATTAAAGCTTTGGAGCTGGCGACACAAGAAGAGCTGCCGGTAATAATATTTACGGCAAGTGGCGGAGCAAGAATGCAAGAAGCTATTATCAGTTTAATGCAAATGCGTTATGTTTCAGCTGCTGTAGGCAAGTTCCAACGTGCCGGAGGTTTATATATTACAGTAATGACCGATCCGACAACCGGTGGAGTTACTGCGAGTTATGCCTCTTTGGGTAATATTATTTTGACGGAACCTGGCACTTTGATTGCTTTTGCCGGACCGCGGGTGATTCGCGATACAATCAAAGAGGAATTACCTGAAGGTTTCCAAACTGCTGAACATTTGGAAAAACGTGGTTTTGTAGATCGGATTATTGAACGAAAAGACATTAAAATAAGTTTAGCAAAGTTGCTGAAAATGCATAACAGCAAACAGGTAAAAGTGGAATTTTCAGATGCCGACTTAGAACCCCTCAGATGTTTGATCAATGATAAAAAATTAAACGAACAAAAATCCGACAATTTAACAGCTTTTGAACGGGTTAAAATGGCACGCGATCCTGATCGGATCAGTCCGAAGCAAGTATTGGAATATCTTTGTTCGGATATTTTTGAATTACGAGGAGATCGCTTATACGGTGATGATCAAACGATTTGCGGCGGACTTGCCTCTCTTGGCGGCTTGCCGATAACGTATATCTATACGCAAAAAGGTGACGATCTGGAAAGCCGAATAAAATTGAATTTTGGAATGCCGCATCCTGAAGGTTATAGAAAAGCCCGACGTTTAATGCAAGAAGCAGAAAATTTCGGTCGACCGATTCTGACAATTATTGATACTCCGGGGGCATACCCGGGCATAGGTTCGGAAAACAGGGGAATGGGTGAGGCTATTGCCCAGAATTTGAGATTCATGTCAGCTCTGAAAACACCGACTATAGCTTTGATTACCGGTGAAGCCGGCAGTGGCGGAGCGATAGCTCTGGCATGTACGGATAAATTATTTATGCTCGAAAATGCAGTCTATACAATTTTGTCACCTGAGGGTTTTGCAACCATTCTCTGGAAAGACGTTTCAAGAGTAGAAGAAGCATCAACCAATATGCGTTTAACAGCTGAGGATATGTATGAATTACAAGTGTGCGATCAGATTTTTCCGGATGATTTGACGGGCTTGAAACGAGCAATTGCAGATACATTTAACCAATTGTTGGAAGAAAAAGCGAATCAAATGCCGGAAGAAAAAATTATTCAATTGATGAAAAAAAGTCTAATCAATTTTTAGAATAAAATATAGTTAACAGATAGGGTAGTTAGAAAAAAGCCTAATCGTTTGATGGCAGAAACTAATTAATTGTCAGAAGAAAAGAGGATAGAATGGGCGTTAGTTTGATAAGTGCAGCAAGATATTTGCCAAAAGGCAGTTTAACCAATTTTGATTTGGAAAAAATGGTTGAAACCAGTGATGAGTGGATTCAGCAAAGGACCGGTTTAATTTCCCGGACAATCGCTGAAGATGAAACGATTGCGGACATGGCAATTAAAGCCGGTACTAAATGTTTAGAAAATGTAGCTCCGGAAATTAAAGACAAGATCAAGATTTTAATTGTGACCACAGCTTCTTATCTGCAAGTTGTACCGCATGTTTCATCGGAAATTGTTGAACCGTTAGGATTAAACAAGGATATTTTGGCATATGACTTAAATGCCGGATGTACAACTTTTATTTATGCGCTTAATACAGTTGAAAGGTTCTTAACCGAACCCGGGGACTATGCTTTGATCGTATCTTCAGATAAATTAAGTGATTATATCGACTATACGGATCGCGGAACTTGTATTTTATTCGGTGACGGTGCAGCGGCAACACTTTGGGGATATGCGCAAGCAACGGATTATTATTCAATTAATCAAACTATAACCAATCCTGAAGTTCTTTACCGTGAAGGGAAATATGTTCATATGAACGGAGCGGAAATATTTAAATTTGCCGTGGGTACTTTGCCTGGTTTAATCGAAGATGTTTGTGCAAAAGGTAATGTCGCAATTGAAGACGTGGATTTATTTCTTTTACATCAAGCAAACGGTCGTATTATTGAGTCTGTAGCTCGTAAATTAAAAATTGATAATGAAAAATTCCCAGTCAGATACCAAAATATTGGCAACACATCATCACCGAGCATCCCGATTTTGATGACTCAATTGATGGATGAAAATATATTGCAAAAAGCAAAAAACATAGTTTTAGCCGGTTTCGGTGCCGGATTAAGTTTAGGCATTGTTTTATTGAAAGGAAACGGACAATATGTGGTTAAGTGAAAAATTCAATTTAAAATATCCGGTAATATCAGGCGGCATGGCAAATATCAGTACAGCCGTTTTTGCAGCTGCGGTAAGTAATGCGGGAGCTCTCGGAATGATCGGTACCGGTGCCTGGACAGCTGATCAGGTAAGAGCTGAAATCAGAAAAGCAAGAGAATTAACTGATAAACCTTTTGGTGTCAACTTGATGTTGATGAATCCGCATTCGGAAGAAGTTTCAGATGTTGTAGTGGAAGAAGGTATCAAAGTAGTCACAACCGGCGCCGGCAATCCGGCCCCTTATATAGATAAATGGCATGAAGCAGGAATTTCGGTCATACCGGTAATTTCTTCACTATCCCAGGGTGAACGTATGCAAAAATTGGGTGTCGATGCTGTTGTCGGTGAAGGCCAGGAAGCCGGTGGACATATCGGCGATTCAACTTCGATGATCCTGTGGCCTTTATTAGCGAAAAATCTTGATATACCGGTAATCGGTGCAGGTGGTGTGGCATTAGGCAGTCATATTATTGCCGGTCGTGTTTTAGGCGTTCAGGGTTTTCAATTAGGTACTTTGTTGCTTTCAGCAGAAGAATGTCCGATTCATGACGGTTTCCGCGAACAATTACTTAAAGCCCGTGACTCACAAATTACAGTTGTCGGTCGTGCCGGTGGCGGTATGCCAACCAGAATTATGAAGAATCCTTTAGCCAGAAAATATATACAATTTGAAAAAGAAAACAGACCGAAAGAAGATTATGAGCAAATCATGAATGGTGCTTTGAAGAAAGCTGTTTTCTATGGCGATAAAAATGAAGGATGTTTCATGATGGGCTTGGTAGCTTCTTTAATCGATGAAATCAAACCGATGGAAAAAGTATTAGCTGATTTGTTTGCAGAAGCTGAAGCCGAATATGCAAGAATTAAAACAGAGGATATTTTAGCATGAAAAAAGTATTTCTTTTTGGGGGACAGGGTAGTCAATTGCCCGGAATGGCATTGGATATACGTCAGGAGTTTCCTCAAACCGAAGAACTCTTTCAAACAGCATTCAATGTGAATCCGGATTTAGAGAAAGTGTTGCAGAGCGGATCAGAAGATATTAATCAAACCAGATTCACACAAGCGGCAATTGCTTTATTCGGGGCAGCAATGACTTATATTTTAAGTGAAAATGGTATTGCAGCAGATGCTGCAATCGGTTCAAGTATAGGTGAATATCCTGCACTTGCTGCACTTGGTGTCTGGTCTTTAACCGATATGATCAAAATTGCATCCGCTCGCGGCAGTCTGATGACAGAACGATTAAATAGACGCAAAGCTGAAGGCTATTCAGATGGTATGCATGCAGTACTGGGTCTGACTGAAACTACGATTGCACCTTTGCTTAAAAAATATGATCAAATATGGATTACAAATATCAATGATGAACACCAGGTGGTAATCAGCGGTCAGACTGAGCAATTGGCTGAACTTAAAGCAGAACTTAAACAAGCCGGGGCACGCAGAATTGTACCCTTAGCTGTAGAAGGAGCCTTCCACACACCGATTTTTGAGGAAGAACAAAAAGAATTGTTGAATATCATTGAACAATATCCGCTAACCGTTTTACAAAAAGAATTCTACTTTAATCGTAATGCTGAACCGTTATATGATACTTCAATCTCGGCTGATCAGCAGCAAAGAAATGTTCAACTCCGGATGTCCGAACAAATGATTTCACCGGTCAGATTTTACGAATGTGGTGAGAAACTGTTCACAGATAATGAATTTGATTTGGCGATCGAAATTTCGGCAAAACCGGTTATAGCAGGAATGTTGAGAAGAAAACTGAAGAATATTCCAACTGTACAAATCAATTCGGCAGAACAGTTGAAAGAGTTTTTACAACAATAAAGAAAGGTTAGCTTAAATGGAAAAAGAAATTGTATTAGTCACAGGTGGTGGTACAGGTATCGGTCAAGCCATTTGCGAACAATTGGCAAACCCTGATAGACACATTTATATACATTATGGCGGTTCACAACAAGGTGCTGAACAGACTTTGAGTTTAGTAGAGGCCCAAGGCGGATCAGGTGAAATTATTCAAGCCGATCTCAATGACAGCACGCAAATTACTGCAATGATTCAAAAAATCAAAGAACAATCAGGTCGTTTGGATATTCTGGTTAATAATGCCGGGATTACTAAAGACGGTTTGGCAGTTCGGATGTCTGATCAAATGTATGACGATGTAATCAGAGTTAATCAAAAAGCGGTTTTTGTCACGATGCGGGAAGCCGGTAAACTCATGATGCGTCAAAGAAAAGGCAAAATTATCAATATCAGCAGTGTCGTGGGTTTACACGGTAATGCCGGTCAGATTAATTATGCGGCAGCCAAATCAGCAGTTTTTGCCATGAGTAAATCTTTGGCACAAGAATTGGCTACCAGAAACATTACGGTTAATTGTGTTGCGCCGGGCTATATTAATACGGCAATGACGGACGAGTTATCCGACCAGGTTAAAGAGGCAATTATCAGTCAAATTCCGATGCAAAGAACCGGTGAACCGAAAGAAGTTGCTTATGCAGTAAAGTTTTTGGCAAGCAGGGAAGCCGATTATATCACGGGACAAAGCATTTCTGTTGATGGCGGAATGAACATGTAAAAGGAAGGCTAATTATGGATAATAGAGTAGTTATAACAGGTATTGGTTTAGTCACCCCGCTGGGAATTGATCGTGAAACAACATGGCAGAATCTTAAAGACGGAAAGGTCGGGATTACCGAACTTACCAGATTCAGTGCGCCGGAGATTGATGTACATGTAGCCGGTCAGATTCATGATTTTAATACAAAAGAATATTTTGATCATAGAACAGCACGTCGTATGGATCCTTTTACACAATATGCGGTAGTTGCTGCCAGAGAAGCTTTTGTACAAAGCGGACTGAATGACGCTGAATTCGATCGTGATCGAGTTAATGTTATTGTATCCACCGGTATTGGAGGAATTATAACATTGGAAGCGAATAAAGTAACCGGCGAAGAAAAAGGCTATAACAGAATATCACCTTTCTTTATTCCGATGGCAATAGCAAACATGGCTTCTGCAGCCATTTCCATGGAGTTCGGTCTGCATGGTCACTCCTCTTCGATTATTACAGCTTGTGCCGGCGGTACTGATGCCATCGGTGAATCTTATCGCCAAATTAAGCACGGGTATACGGATGTAGCAATTACCGGAGGTACGGAAGCAACAATTACACCTCTATGTATCGGTGGATTTGCTGCGATGCGAGCTTTATCCACATCCAAAGATCCTTTATCCGCCTCAAGACCTTTTGATAAAGATCGTGACGGTTTTGTCCCAAGTGAAGGTGCCGGAATTCTGATTCTTGAATCATTGGATCATGCTTTGGCAAGGAAAGCACCGATTATTGCGGAAATTATCAGCTATGCTACAACCAGCGATGCATACCATATAACAGCTCCGGATCCCGAAGGTACTCAAGCAACCAGAGCGATGCAAGAATGTATGAATTTTGCCGGTCTTGAACCGACGGATATCGATTATGTTAATGCTCATGGGACATCAACACCGTTAAATGATACAATTGAAACTCAAGTTATCAAAAATGCACTTGGCGAACATGCGTATAATGTAAAAATATCATCTACCAAATCCATGTTAGGACATGCTTTAGGTGGCAGCGGTGCTATAGAACTTTCAGTTGCGGCTCTAACCATTCGTGATCAATTTATCCATCCGACCATGGGCTTGAAAGAAGCTGATCCGGAATGCGATTTGGACTATGTACCGGGCAAAGGGCAATCACATCAAGTTAACACTGCAATCAGTAATTCGCTAGGTTTCGGCGGACATAATGCCTGTATCGCAATCAAGAAATTCAACGGATAATTAAGAAAACTTGTATTAAAATCAAAAACAAAACTTATGTCGGAATTAAGAAAAGAAGAAGGCATCTATTGCAATTGTGGATTTTAGTGAATAAATCTAAAAGAAAGGTTGTCTGCCAATAAAAAAGTTCAGTAAAATAGTCTAGGAGGAAAAATGTCATTAAAATTAGAAAGTTTTGAAATAGAAAAAATTTTACCGCATCGTTATCCCTTTCTTTTGGTAGATCGAATTATAGATGGTGAGTGGGGAGAATTTGCGGTAGGAATTAAACAGGTAACTCGCAATGAATGGTATTTTGACGGACACTTTCCGGGAAAACCGATCATGCCCGGTGTCTTACAACTTGAAGCAATGGCACAAGTTGGCGGAATAGCTTTTCTCGGCTTACCTGAAAACGAAGGAAAATTGGCTCTGTTTGCCGGCGTAAAAAATGCGCGTTTTGCAAAACCGGTCTTGCCCGGCGATACGCTGACTATTCGCACAGAATTTACCGGTAAAAAGTTGAATATCGGTTTTGCCACGGGTGAAATTCGTTCAACTGATCAATTGGTATGTAAAGCTGAAATGATATTTTCCATAGTTGATACCGACCAAATTTAATTGAAAAAATATTATAAAATGATTTAAGGCAAAAAGACAAACGAATACAAATTATATAAATGAGGGCTGTTAAAATGCGTAATACTGTAACCGGAGATAATATTGCTCAAGATCTATATGAGATTTATCGAAAAGTTAAATTGTACACTTTTCATAGAATATTTCGTAAAATAACAACCAAAGAAGAAGATTCTTTAACAGCGCTTGAAGTATTGAGCCTGGATTTAATCCAAGGGATGGATAATCCGACTCAAACAGAATTTGCCAGATATATCAATGTTTCGATGCCGAATGCAACATACAAATTGAATAGTCTTGAGAAAAAAGGTTATTTGACCAAGGAGCAATCGGCTGAAGACGGTAGAATATTTTATTTAAGAGTCACCGAAAAAACAAGGGAACTTCTCGGAACGAGTGAAAGATATTTAGATATTCTTTACAGAAGGCTTCAACGCGAATTTAAACCGGAAGAACTAAAGGTATTTGAAAAGGTAATCCATACTGTTTCCAAAGATTTGATGGTTGAATTAGATCGTTACGTAGAATATAAAATATAAGAAAAACCATACGTTAATCAATTATAGCGGAACTAACTGGCGCTTTGGCGAGTAATCTCATTGTTAATGACAATAAGAAGCAAATTAAGAAGAATAGAGTTGTGTTAAGAAGCCTGTCTCTTTTCTTTTAATGTGCTTTGTTTTTGTATATAATGTATATATTAGATTAAATATATGTAAATATACTAAGTAAATATATTTACATCTGGAAGTAGTTATAAACTTAATTCTGTTTGGGCAGAATGCAGAAGGGAGTACATAAAATGAAAATCAATATCGTAGGACAAGGTGTAAAAATTACGGATCATTTAGAGGACATGATAAAAAGCAGATTAGATAAATTTCATCGTTATTTTGATGATCGAACAACTGCTGAAGTCAAATTACAGCCTGTTCAAGAACAATTAAAAGTAGAGATTACTTTGAATATTGATCGTCATTATTATCGGGCAGAAGCTGTTGCACCGGATGCACTTTCGGCTATGCAAGTTGCGGTAGATATTATGGAAGGTCAGATCCGCAAGCATAAAAGCAGAATCAAACGGCAGCGTAAACAATTCGGTTATATGAAACAATACTTGACTGAAGAAGCATTTGAATCCGATATTCAAAATGAAGAACATTCCAGTATCTCGCGGCGTAAATCTTTTCAAATTTTACCTATGGATCCGGATGAAGCAACTCTGCAAATGGAAATGTTGGGTCATGACTTTTTTGCTTTCCTCAATGTGGATACCGGTATGGTAAATCTTGTCTATAAAAGACACGATGATGCGGATTACGGTTGGATAGAGTTTGAATACTAATAATGCTAATTAATATAAATTAAAATACAGATTAAATATTGATTATTTTATTTCATTTTAAAATCGCCTCAGTCGAGGCGATTTTGTTTATGTCAGTATGCTAGAATATGAAAGAAACTTTTTGCTTGGAGTGTATATGAACAAGTCGGAAATTCAATCGGAAATATTAAACAAGGCTGAATTACGGGAGTTATTTACGGATGACTTAAATCAGATTCAAAAAGAGGCCGTTTTACATGAAAACGGACCATTATTGATTTTGGCCGGAGCAGGTTCAGGCAAAACCAGAGTAATTACTTATCGTATTGCTTATCTGGTTAAGTTTTGCAATATTTGGCCGAGTGAAATACTGGCTATTACTTTTACTAATAAAGCTGCTAATGAAATGAAGGAAAGAGTTGAGCAATTATTAGGTTTTAACAGCCGAGGCATTTGGATCGGTACTTTTCATTCGATGATGTTGCGCATACTTCGTCAACATGCGGATCGCATCGGTTTTGAAGCAAATTTTACGATTTTAAATACTGATGACCAACAACGATTGATTAAGGAAATAATGACTGAGTTAAAGATTAATGATGATCTTTTGAATTTACGCTATGTGCAAAACCGCATAAGTTCAGCTAAAAATCAAATGCAGACTTGGCAGGAACTTGAGCAGGAATCCGGTTATGATAACCTGCATAAGCAGATTGTCGAAATATACAGACTTTATCAAGCGGCTTTGAAACGTGGCAACAGTATGGATTTTGATGATATTTTGGTTTATGCGGTAGAACTTTTGCAGCAGAATGCGGATGTTCTGGATGCTTATCAGACGAGGTTCAAACATATCTTGGTAGATGAATATCAAGATACGAATCATGTTCAGTATTTATTGGTTAAATTATTATCCGGTAAATATAAAAATGTTTGTGTGGTAGGTGATGATGATCAATCAATCTATAGTTTCCGCGGTGCCAATATTGAAAATATTCTCAATTTCGAAAAAGATTTTAAAGACAGTAAAGTCATTAAATTAGAACAAAATTATCGATCGACTCAGACAATTCTTGCAGCTGCCAATTCAGTTATTAAGCAAAATGCAGGTCGTAAGAGTAAGCGTCTTTGGACCGAGAAGGTTAAGGGTGATCCGATCAACTTTTATTTGGCGGAAAATCAATATGAAGAAGCACGTTATGTAGCCACGGAGATCAGACGTTTAACTAAACGGGGCAAAGATCCGATTCCGGCAGGTAATATCGGAATATTATATCGTGTGAATGCTCTATCCAGAAATTTGGAGTTCGCTTTAAGGGAGCAAGGTATCAAATATAATATCTATGGAGGTTTACGTTTTTATGATCGCAAAGAAATTCGCGATTTCCTAGCTTACTTGCGTGTGATTTTTTCGGATAATGATGAACTGGCGATTGCTCGAATAATCAATGTACCACGTCGAGGTATCGGAGATTTAACAATAGAGCGTTCACGTAATATTGCTCACAGAGAGAATTTACCTTTAATGCAAGTACTTGCCAATGCAGATCAATTTCCGGAATTATCCCGTACTGCGAATAATATTAGACAATTTGTTCAGATCATTGCGGAATTACGTACAATAATGCTTGATAACCAAATTTCTTTTCCGGAATTTGCTCGGATAATTCAAGAAAAAAGTGGTTTGCTGCAGGAATTAATTGAGCAAAAAGAGGGCGGCCAGGAACAAGCTATCAGCAGAATAGAGAATTTGCAGGAAATTCTGTCTGATACAATTGAATTTACCGAAAGGACCAAACAAGAAATTGAACAATTTAAATTATTGGATGAAAATTTTGATCAAGCTGAAGTTCCTGGATTAGCTCAAGACAATATGGATATTTATTGTCAGGACTTAAGTTTGTATTCATTGATGAAGGGTTTTTTAGAACAGACAGCTTTGTTTTCCGATTTGGATCAGGAAGAAGCAGAAAATACCGTACGTTTAATGGCAATTCATAGTGCAAAAGGCTTGGAATTTGATGCTGTTTTTTTAATTGGTATGGAGGAAGGCTTATTCCCCGGTTATCGTTCATTTGAAACACCCGAACAAATGGAAGAAGAACGCCGTTTGGCATATGTTGGAATTACGAGAGCCAGACGTTTTTTACATATGACAGCAACCAGATCCCGTTTGCTATATGGTCAGACTAAATATAATTTGGTTTCACGTTTTATGTCTGAAATTCCGGATGAATATATTAGAGAAATTGGTGGCAGCAGACAAAGTAATTTCGACAATAAGTTCGGAGCGGGAAATTTTGGTGGTGATGATTCGGGTGTACGAGTTTTTGGAGGCAGTTATTCCGGTACATCAATTCCGGATAAAAGCAGCTATTCTAACCATAGTCCGGGGGGAAAATCCAAGATTTTAGGCTCATTCGGTTTAAGAGATAAGCAACAGGCAAATTTAAACAAGAATACCAAGCTGAATTTAAGTGATATTTCAATCGGACAATCTTTTAAGCATAAAAAATTCGGTATAGGTATAATTGAGAAGATAGATTATGTGGCCAGTGATGCAATCTTGACTCTGAATTTTAACGGTCGAATAAAACGTATGATGGCAAGTTCAGCACCGCTCGAAAAAAATTGAGAATTTTTAACGGAGAAAGCATATGCAAGTTATTCCTCGAAAACTCAAGCAACAGAGAGAATTGGAACATTTGAGCAAATATGCTACGGCAAGCTTAAAGACACGAGGACGTCAAAGGCAGGAAACGGATTGTCGGATCAGAAGTCCTTTTGAACGAGATGTTGGTCGAATTATATACTCGGTTGATTTCAGGCGTTTAAGGCAAAAGACCCAAGTTTTCTTTAATCCGCGTAATGATCATATATGTACGCGGATGGAACATGTTTTATATGTGAATTATATTGCTTCAACCATCGGCAAAGCGTTAAATCTGAATGTTGATTTGATTGAAGCAATTGCCTTGGGTCATGATATCGGTCATACTCCTTTTGGCCACACCGGTGAAAAAGAGTTGCAAGTCTGTTTAGAAAAATATAATGCAGATTTCAGTTTTCAACATGAATTACACAGTTTACGTGTGGTTGATGTTTTAGCTCAACGCAAACCGAATCAAAATGGGCTTAACCTAACTTTTGAAGTTCGTGATGGCATCGTCTCACATTGTGGTGAAAAATATAATGAATATGAATTAAGACCAAATCGGGAGAAAACTGAATTGGAATTAATTACCGACGCCCAGAATCATAAACCTCCGGCAACACTGGAAGGTTGTGTCGTGAGAATGGCTGATAAAATCGCATATGTCGGACGTGATATTGAAGACGGCGCAAGAGCCGGTCTGATGAGCTTTGATGCTTTGCC
This sequence comes from Clostridiaceae bacterium, assembly GCA_012838135.1. Classification (GTDB taxonomy): domain Bacteria; phylum Bacillota; class Clostridia; order Saccharofermentanales; family DTU023; genus UBA5436. Next base: position 76,409 of record DUPV01000060.1, read on the forward strand.
GGTAGAGATTAAAACCGAACTAGGTACGACAAATGGCGAAATCATCAATACTTTAGTTGAAGATATTATCGAGCACAGTTACGGTTATGATGCTGTTATAATGTCGCAGGGCAAGGGGCAGGCGATGGAAGAACTCCTGAATAATAATATGCGCCATATCTATCGTTCAGATCGGATTCAGCGTTATGATTTTACTGTACGCAATATAGTACGTGGTTTATTTGAAGTTTTTCTCGAATATGCAATGAAGCCGAATCGGTTGGCAAAAGAATCAGAATATAATATGATGTTTCGCAATTTCAAAGAATATCTTGTAAAACATCCTGAACCGAAAGCTAATGCAATTCGTAAGGTTACAGATTATATAGCAGGTATGACGGATCATTTTGCCCAAACCTGTTTTAATCAAATTTTCCAGATCTAAAGCAATAGTGAAGTTAAATTGGTGTAAAGTTTTAAGAAATATAAGCAGAAAATCAAGAGGTAATGTTTCAAGGTTTTTTAAGAGATTAATTTGAGGTAATAATGTGAAAAATAATTGTCCCGTAGCATTCTTCGCAATGTTATACAGAATGAAATATATTGAACGCTGGGGTTTGATGCGTAATACGGAAAAAGAAAACTTGAAAGAACACACTTTTGATGTTGCGTTACTTGCCCATGCTTTATGTGAAATACGCCAAGTCTATTTTCCGGAAGAGAAACCGCAACCGGATCCGGGCAAGGTTGTTTTGTATGCTCTTTATCACGATGCAAGTGAAATTATTACGGGCGATTTGCCTACTCCGGTCAAATATTTTAATTCGCAAATACGTACTCAATATTCCAAAGTTGAAAATTATGCGATTGAACATCTGCTGAACATGCTGCCTGAAAAACTACAACAACGATATGCTGAATATTTTCCCTGCGATGTAAATAACTTAAATTCAGCAGATAATTTAAACTCTATAGATGCAGAAATTACTGAATTTGTTGATGATAATGTTATTTCTGAAAGAGTTTATCTGCAAAAAATGGTTAAGCAAGCAGATCGTTTAGCGGCTTATATTAAATGTATTATTGAAATAAAACAGGGTAATACTGAATTTGTTGATGCGGCAGAAGCAACCAAAGCAAAACTGACCAATGACAGTTCGCCGGAATTGCAATGGTTTATCACGAATATTTTGCCGGCTTATCAGTTAAATCTGGATCAATTGCAAGTATCACAAACAGAAGAATCAATATAAACCGTATAATCTCGAGTGCTGATAAAAATTCAAAAACTAAGGCTTATTACCTATAAATCGCAAACTCGGGCTAACGCCCTCAAACATGCGATTTATTAACGGTAATTTCGCCAAGTTTTTTAGAATTTTTCCATCAATCTCTCGCTCATACGGTTTATATTGAAAATAAATATTTGTTTTAAAACACTCATACATCATAAAGTTTAAATATTCATTTTGTATATTTTAAAGCAAGATTACTATTACAAAATAATCTCTGATTTCAGTTATTGTTGCAACGATTTTACAGACATAATAAATCTGCATCACGTACCGGTTTTCTTGTTCTGAAGAGCTTTTTAACATGTTAAAATAATTTTTACAACAAATGTTTGGAGTGGCGGATGAATAAAGAACGTGCGAAAAATATCAGTACAATTATTATTGCTGTTTTTTTGTTAAGCATAATTCCTTTTACTTTGCTTCTTAATCGAGAAACCGTAGCTGAATTGAATTTTCCGATTGAAGCAAAAGTTATTGCCATGCCCAGCCTTAACATCAGAAAAACTCCTGATTTATCGCAAAATCCGATTGGTTCAATTCCTGCAGGTCAAGAGATTCTGCTTTTAGAACATACTGAAGGTCAGGCAATTAACGGTGATACAAATTGGTACAGAATTGATTTCAGAAACCAGGATGGCTATGTTTCTGCCCAATTTATTGAATTTTCACCTTGGGAGATTGAGTTGCCACCGACAGCAAACGATCAGGATTTTGAAAACTATCTCGAAGAGCAGGGTTTTCCTTTTTCTTATCGAGCCGGATTACATAAATTACATAAAAAATATCCGAATTGGGTTTTTACACCGATCAAATTAAATATCGATTTTAGTTCTGCAGTCAATGGACAGTATAAGCCTGACAGTTCAATTAATTTCGTTCCTGCTGCATCAGAGGATGCTTTAAAATCAACCTCGTCAGCAGATTTTAACAAGGAAGCTAATCAATGGATTGAGAAAGAACGAGGTTGGGTTGCCGCAAGTAAAGAAATAATTGCTCATCAGCTTGACCCGAGAAATTTTTTAGATGAACAGCATATCTTTCAATTTGAAAGTTTGAGCTATAATCCGGATGTTCAAAATTGGCAAGGTATTCGCAGTCAACTGACAGGAACGTTTATGGATTCAGATGAATATGCAGATATTTTCTATAATGCAGCAGTGACTTCATCAGTATCCCCCTATCATTTGATTGCCAGAGTCAGACAAGAAGTATCACCTAATGGTTCCGGCTCTTCAAGCGGCACTTATCCCGGCGTTGAAGGTTATTACAACTTCTTTAATATCGGTGCATATGGTACGGATCCGGTCTATGAGGGTTTAGTCTTCGCTCGGGACGGTTACAAAAACAATCCTGCAGCTAACGAGCGAATTATGATTCCTTGGAATACACCTGAAAGATCGATTACGGGGGGAGCTATCTTTTTAGGTAATGATTATATTAATAATTTGCAAAACACTTTGTATTTTCAAAAATTCGACTTAAGACATGGTCCGGATTATTGGCACCAATATATGGCAAATGTATTTGCTCCGCAAAGTGAATCACGTACAATCTATCATGCTTATGCAGCGCAAGGCAGTCTGGCTGAGCCGAAGGAATTTTTAATTCCGGTATTTACTTCAATATCTGATTTGCCGACACCTTATCCAACCGGAGGTTTGGGCACACCAAATAACTGGTTGCGTTCAATCTCAATTGACGGAGCGTTATTGCCCGGCTTCGAGAGCTCTACCTATTCATATCAGCTGGAAGTAGATGCACCGAATTCTGAAATTACAATAGATGCAACACCATATAATCCTTATGCCGAAGTTACCGGTCGAGGATCTTATTTTTTAAAAGAAGGCAAAAATCCGATTTTAATTGCGGTTACTGCAACCAACGGTTCAATTCGCAATTATGAAATAATTATCAATTATCATGGCGGAACAACGGCAGAAGTTCCGCGAGTAGAGAGTTCTGTTTATCAAATCCAACCGGATGGTAATATTTACGGTTTGGATTTTACCCGGAATTTAAACCTGGTAGAAAATGCTTTAAGCAATATAACAACTACAGATCAATATACATTGAGTATAGTTGATCTTGCTGATCAGGAAGTGACTCAAGGTTCAATTGCCACCGGATATAAACTATTACAAAAACAAAACGGCAATGTAGTAGGTAAATATACATTTATCATATTGGGCGATGTGAATCGTGACGGTGATGTTGATGTTTTGGACGTGGATTCGATATATCGATACATCACAGGTTTTTTGAATCTGGATGATACGCAGCTGCTTGCTGCAAATGTTTTACAAGATTCGGAAGTAGATATTTTGGATGCAGATCAGATTTATCGTTCTGTAGTCGGCTACACAAAAATTTCTCAATATTTAGAACCGTTATCCGAGTAGTATTTAGGAGATAATATGCGCAAATATATGAAACAATTATTTTTATTCATAATAAGCTTGTTGTATCTCGGGGTTTTGATGGTCCGTCCGGTTTACGCTGCGGGTGCGGAATTCGTCATATCAGCGGAAAATGCATCTCCCGGTGATACCGTTACGGTTTCAATTGTAAATAACAGCGGTATAGCAGTTACTTCAGGTCAATTTGATTTAGTGTATGATTCGGAGCGTTTTGAACTTGTGGGGGCAACTTTGTTTCAGGAAAGTGCAATGCCGTTTTATCTTGAAGAAGGCAGAACTGATAAATTCAGAATATCTACGATACCTCTTACACCGAATCAGGCATATGCCGAACAGGTTATTGCATCAATTACTTTTAAGTTAAAAGATTCAGCAGATGGTCAAGCAACTTTTGAATTAGTAAAATCAAAAATCGGTTATGGCAATATTTATGAAAATGTTCAAAATTTGGAAGTTAGCGGAACAACCGTAGGCGTAAAAATTATGAATCCTGAACCGGGTGAACCGGCTGATCAGGGAATGGAAATTTCTGAAAAACCTGATCCGGATCCGCCACAACAGCCGACAGAAGATGAGCATTTGCAACCGTCAGAGCCTAAGCCGACCGAATCAACTGAACCGACCGAATCAACTGAACCAAACGAGCCAACGGAATCGAGCAAGCCGACTGACTTGAATGAGTTGACCGAACCGACCAAGCAGGAACAGCCAATTGTGACTTCTCAGCCGGACGGATCGGCAAAATCTGGCGATGATGTTACAACTAATCAATCAGACAATGAAAACAGAGAAACCAATACGACAACTTCTGAAGTTCTAAAGATTGCGACTGATGCTACAACACAAGATGAAATAAGAATTATTTCTACATTGGCACCCGCTGATACACAGACAACACCTGCTCAGATTACGGAGCAGGCGATGAGTCGAACTGTGGTGCATACTGTTGAGACCGTGCCGACAATTGCTCTGGCTGTAATTACTTCTGCCGAAACGGAAGAAGTGTTGCAAAATAATACGCAAACTATGACCGAGCAATCTCAAACAATTACTACTAAAACTGAAACGACTACGAGTGCTGCAACTGAAAAAACGACTCCTGCAACTGTGCAGCAAATTATGGAAAATAGTCAAAATACTGAATTAAATTCAATTAATATAGAAGAACAGAAACAAGCTAAACAAGAACAAGCTTTTGAATTGACAGGTAATGAATTAAATATTAATAATAAACTTATGGTGGGAGGCTTGGCTATTACGGCAATAAGTTCCTTAGGAGCTCTGATTTTTTTAATCATCAAAAATAATCTCAGACTAAGGTAGGAAGGCCACCTGTTCTTAATAATGAGTAAAGCAGTCTTGGAAAAATTCCGTCAACGTGAATTTATTCTGTACTTAATCAGTGGAATAATTGTTACGTTAACGAATTGGATAACTTATTATCTATTAGAGAATTTAGTTGAATTTGCCAATTGGCGAATTTCGAATATTATTTCAATAGGTTTTTCAATTTTCGTTGCATATCTTTTGAACCGAATTTTTGTTTTTCACTCTGAACAAAATATTTTTCCGGAAATATTTAAATTCTTTGTTTCAAGATTTTTAATATCTTTGATTTTTGAGCATGGGCTAATGGAACTTCTTCTCACAGTAATCGGTTTTGACCCGAGAATATTAATATTTGGTTATGAATTCCAAGTTGTAAAAGTCTTAGGTTCAGTATTTGTAGTTTTGGCAAATTATTTTGTCAGCAAATATCTGGTATTTAGAAAAAGTAAAAGCAAAATAAAGGAATCATGATAATGGGCATGAACGTTTGGAAAAAAAGGTATAAAAGCAGAAATGGTGAAGGTATATACTGGTCTTTAGAAAAATCACTTGAATATTTGGCTGAAGCCAGAAAGTTTGGGATTAGACCCGGTTTGGCAAGAATTGAACAATTGTTAGAACGTTTAGGGAATCCGCAAAATGCTTGTCCGGTTATTCACATTGCAGGAACTAACGGAAAAGGCTCAATCAGTTCTATGTGTGCTTATATCGCAGCAAATTCCGGTTTGCGTACAGGTCTTTTTACTTCACCGTATTTAACAAATTTCAACGAACGGATTCGCATTATTGACGGACATGAAGGAATTCAAAATCTATATAAAGATGCACGTTCATCAGAAATCAGTGATGAAGATTTTGCTAAAACTTTAATGTTAATTGCTTATGAAGTAGAAATCATGAGTGTCAGAGGTTTTGACAGACCGACCGAATTCGAAATGATCACAGCTGCTGCATTCGTATATTTTGCAGAAATGCGTTGTGATTTGGTCGTATTGGAAACCGGCATGGGTGGCAGACTGGACTCAACAAATGTTGTAGAAGAACCGCTTGCGACAATTATTTCGGCTTTGAGTTATGATCACACAGGCAGATTAGGCAGTACAATCTCAAAAATTGCTGCGGAAAAAGCCGGAATCATGCGACCGAATGTACCTGTTTTCGTGTATAATCCTTATGATACGGAATTGACAGAATCAGATGCAGCTATTGTTAAACAAACATTATCAGAACACGCAAAAAATGTTAATGCACCGTTATCAATAGTCAATAGATCGGATATTGAATATCAATCGTCATATTTAACAGGTCAGACTTTTACTTATAAATCTGCCGGACCTTTCCATCTTCAATTAAGCGGTGACTATCAAGCTCAAAATGCGGCGTTGGCAATTGAAGCTTGTCGTTTGATTATCAAAGATGAAAATTTAATTCAGAGTGGTATTTCTTTAGCAAAATGGGCGGGGCGTTTGGAGTGTATTTCACAAGCGCCTTTTATTTTGATTGACGGAGCTCACAATAAGCAAGGAGTTTACGGTTTGAGGCAACATCTGGAAAAATTCCTCAAAGGTCATAAATTAGTTATTTTAGCGGGTGTTTTACACGACAAAGACTATAAAGCAATGTTGGATATTATTTGCAGTTCTGAACTTTATGATATTGCTGAAATAATTTGTACTAGTCCGGATTTCCCGCGTGCTCTTAAAGCAAAGAATTTGGCTGTTGAATTTGCTAAACATTATAATCAAAAAAATTCACGTACTAAATTCCGAGAAGAGTCACAAAATAAATTTCTAGAGAAATCAGATATTGATTCACGAGATAATTTTTACGATCAATTACCAAACAAGTCACAACTCAAAACACAAAACAAGCCTCGGGATAAATATCAAATCAAGGAAATAACTGAACTGGAATCGAAAGAAATTCCTTTGTATAATGAAAATCGGATTTGGTTTACGTCTGACAGAAAAGCAGCAACTGAATTTGCTTATGGATTAGCATGCAAAAAACGCTTGCCGCTGGTTATGTTTGGTTCGCTTTATTTGCTTGGTGAAGTCAGACCCTATTTACTTGATTTATTGGAGGGATTAGATAATTGAATTGGCAAAAACAATATCAATTTTTTGAAGAATTAACGATAGATCAGGTGGGGTTGTTTGCGACACCGCGCGAATTAGAAAAAGCTCTTATGACCTATAATCGAGCTCTGGATTTGTTGAAATCAGGTAAGCAAAATCAAGCAATTCCGATGTTAAAGACAGTAGCTGATGATTATCCGATGTTCTCATATGCTTCACATCTTTATGGCACTGTGATGGCTGCACAAAAAGATTTCAAACAAGCGAATGACTATTTCAAAAAAGTTGCTCTGTTGGACATTGACCAAGATCAAGCTGATTTGTTGCAACAACAGATGAAACTTGTTGCTCATGAAATAAATTTGCTTGAACATCAAGAAAGCTTGCTGAAAAAACGAAATGCTGCATACAGCTCAGTTAAAAAAGAAATTTCTATTGCGGATATTTTGGAAAAGGCACCGCGTAAAAAATATGTTTCCGGTGCAAACAAAGAAGAAATAGCTTTGATAAATCGTCAATTAGGTAATGAAGATCCTGCTGATTTATCCGGTGAAATGGCTTTGGAAGATCGCAAAGCAAATTTGAAGTTTGCTGCAATTGTTGTTGCAATTGCGGGAATAGTTTTTTTAATTTTTTATTTTGGTATTAGACCGGTTATTTTGAATTATCGTACGGAATCTAACCAATCTCTTAAGCATTTGCAATGGTTGGAACGAGAAATGGAATCCAGAGCAGAGCAAGGTCAAATGGAAATTCAAAAATTATTGACGGATTATCTAAACAATTATTCTACCTCTGAACCGGCTGATTCAACGAAAGTAACTGATATATCCGATACAACAATCCGGGAGTCTTCTGATAAAACAAGCCAAGAATCTGTCGAACCAACAGCAGAGGAATCTACTCAAGAGGCAACAGAAGAATCTGCGGTTGAAACCGGAGAATAGGAGAATAAAATGCAATATCAATCGACGATTCAAGCAAGCAGAAAATATACATTTTCTCAAATGCTGCGTGAAAGTGTGCCAATGCACGGAGGACTTTTTGTGCCTTGTGAATTGCCGAAGATTGACCAGGATTTCCTCAATCAATTAAAACCGCTCTCTTTTCAAGCTCGGGCAGCCTGCATAATTCGATTATTTGCGCCTGAATTATCTGAACCGCAAATTAATCAAATATGTCAAACAGCATTTAATCCGATGCATTTTCAATCAGAATTACTTTATGAAGCAAAACCGCTCAATCCATATTTAACCAACCCTTTATTTTTGTTTGTTGAGCGTGGACCTACAAGTTGTTATATGGACTTAACTCATGCATTCAGTTTAGCTTGCCTGCAAACAGTGATGCAAGAAAATGAACAATGGCTTGTAATGACCGGTGAATCGTTGCAAAGTATTAAAAGTTTGGTTGCTTTGCATCTTGATGATTCGGCATGGGTTCCTGTCTTAATTACTGATAGTAAAGCAACCAACACTTATATTCTGAAAGAAATCCAACATATGCACAGTGTGGCAGCTCGATCTCAATATCGCTTATCCTATGCATTTTCTGACAAGGATTCAAATGATATGCCAAAACAAAATAAATTGGCTGTTGAGATGCCGATTATAGGCGATGCAGATGAATCGGAAAAAATAACAAATGATAATTTTAGCGAGCATGACGGTCGATTAAAATTGTACACAATCAACGGTAGAGTTCAAGATGTAGAATATTTTACACAAAATTTATTTTATCAAGAAAAACTTCGTTTAAGACTTAAAGAACAAAACAAATTTCTCGCAGCCACGGGAAGTTTGTCCTTTACTCATCATTTAGCACTGATCATCATATTGCTATCGGCTTATTTGGATTTATTGAAGCAAGAATTAATTGCTGACAGCGAAAATTTTTGCTTAGCCTTCCCCAATATGAATCTTGATTTCCTATATGCCGGTCAACTTTTGCAAAAAATGGGTTTGCCGGTGTCAAACTTGATTGCTGCATCCAATAGCAATCGGGCAATTGATGATTTTCTGCGTCAGGGAAAATACAAATTGAAACGCAGATTTTCACGAACTACTGCACCGGCTCTTGATCAAATCTATTTACCGAATTTGGAACGAGTCCTGTTTGAGATTACTGAGCATGATTGTCAAACAACATATCAAATAATGACAGATTTATTTAAATTCGGACGGATCAATTTAGTTCCTGAAATTAAGCAGAAACTTTCTGACTTGATTCAATCAGGTTATGCCAACAATAACCAAATTATAGAACAAATTCGAAATTGGTATCTAAGGACAGATTATCTTTTTGATCCGTATACGGCTTTAGCTTTAATTGTATTGGAGCGTTTTGAGCAAAGTCTATCAAATACAAACAAAACGATTGTGCCTGTGATTGAGAGTCCGTTATTGTCTGTTCAAGTTACAGCTGAGGCAATTATTGAACAAGACAAAAACATTAAAATGAATTACAATCGCTTACTGGAGGCACTATCTGAAGAATCCGGCATTGAAATTCCTTTGGCTGCTCTTTCCGGTGAACAAAAACCGGAAGTCATCAACCTTGATATTGAACAGATGAGTGAGCGTATTCAGGCAGATTTACTCAAGATTGGTCAAAACTGAATTTTAAAAACGTTCTTTAAGCCTTGTTCGCGGCATTTGTGAAAGAGTAGCGGTAATACTGAACCCGGATAAAAACGTATTATCAAATTCCCGGAACTGAACTAACATCATCAATTGAGATAGAACCCATCGGGCATGCTTTGGCACAAGCTTTATAATCTAACCTTTGAGATTATTCTATAAGATTACACATAAATTACTGCAAATAAAAATTGTGCTATACTGTCTAGGTTAAGATGAATTAATTGATTTTATAGAAAGCCAATATCTATTAATGATTGCTTTGTATAGTTTTTAATATAGCAGAAATTTGAAATTGTTTGGTGGTATTTATGAAAAAAATTAAAAGTAGATTTCCCGAAATCAGCAAAATGTTTATTTTGATATTGATAGCCATGTTTTGCATACAATTATTTTCGCCATCGGTTTTAGCTGAAGATAATACGGGGGGAGTTATAATTTCAATTCAGGAAGATGAAACGATAAAAGTTGTTTACAGTGACCAAACCTGGCTTTATCCGCGAAAAGTTGTGGGGACACCGACCGGTGGAAGAGAAAATCATGTATATCCCAATCTGGCTCAGGTGGCAGCATCAAACTATATAGTTGCGGATTTGGAAACAGAAGAAGTTTTGCTCGGACATCGCGTGGATGATGTAGCGTATCCTGCCAGTATGACTAAAATAATGACAGCTTTGACCGTTATTGAATCTCCGGATTTTGATCTCAATAAACCGGTTGTATTTTCTGAATATGCAGTAGCATTACCTTCGCCTGTTTCTGCCAGAGCGGGTTTTCTTGCAGGTGAAGAAACTACAACAGAAAATGCCTTGTATTTAATGATGGTTCAATCCGCTAACGAATGTGCCAGAGCACTTGCAGAAACGTATGGCGGCACCGAAGCAAATTTCGCTGATATGATGAATGAACTTGCAGCCAGCATCGGTTGTGAGAATACACATTTGGTAGATGCGGCGGGGTTCGGTTTGGATGATCATCATTTCACACCGCGTGATTTGGTAAAAATCATTAAAAGAGCGATGACGCATGATATTTTTCGTAAATTAGTCACGACCAGAGCTTATGCTTCTGAGCCCTCAAGCTATCATCCTTATACAGCGTGGAACATGGTAGTAAATAGCAATTACTTAATGCTGCAAGGTGATTTGAATTTGAGCTCGGAATATTTACATACTTTTGACGGCGTGAAAACCGGTAATACTGATATTGCAGGTAATTGTTTATCTGCTACGGTTCATACATATGACGGAAGACATCTCTGCGGGATCATTTTTAACGGAAGCTTAGCCGATAGTCCCGGAGAATTTTTCAGTGTTTCAGTTCTCTTACGTACCTTGTTGGAAGAGGGAGCAAAAAAAGCCGAGTGTCCAACCGAAAAAGAAGCGTATCAGTTTTTAGCTGATAATCCTCAAATAGCAAAAGAAGTTGGCGGTTTTCAAGATCTATGTCATATTTCTCAACTATATAAGGATGATCAATTATCCGATGAGCAAATAGCTGCTTTAGTTGAATATTCCGATCACGATGACGGAATTGTTGCAGGAGAATCCTCTCAATCTGATACTTCAGAAAATGCAGCTACAGACCAGTCAGAGCAATCAGCTCAAATAGGAGAAGCGGGTCAAAGTGAGCATAACCAACCATTGTCAGCTAATGGAGAGCATAACGATTCAGTATCTCAAGGAAATAACTCTTTCTTATCTCTTATAGGACAGAAGAAGATGCAGTATCTTTTACTTGGAATGTGGATTTTGTTGTTTTTAGTGATCATTGTGTTAATAATTACTACAATCCTAAAATCCAAGCCGAAAAAACCTAAGTCTAATTTATAATTGCCTCGAGAGAAAACACAAGAATAACAGAGTAAAAGCCTGAAAAAAAGAGATAAGCTGTTCTAATTAATAAATAACTTGACAACTTAAAATTGCTTGGGTATATTCATAAAGCATATTTTTATAAAATAATATTTTAAATAAAATACCGATTGGGGAGGAAAGCACATGAAAACATACGTTGCAAAACCGTCAGAAATTGAACGTAAGTGGTATGTAATCGATGTTGCAGACCAAATTTTAGGTCGTGTTGCTACAGAGATTGCAACCGTTTTGCGCGGTAAACATAAACCTGAATTCACGCCGTTTTTAGATACCGGCGATTACGTAATTGTTGTTAATGCAGATAAAATTAAAGTCAGCGGTAACAAAGAAGAAGATAAACTATATCGTAGACACAGTGGTTATCCGGGAGGTCTGAAGGAAGTTTCTTTAGGCGAAGTTAGAGCAAAATATCCTGAAAGAATTATTAAGCAAGCTGTAAAAGGCATGTTGCCCAAAAACGCTTTAGGACGTAAAATGCTGAAAAAATTAAAAGTTTATGCCGGACCTGAACATAAGAATCAAGCACAAAAACCTGAAGTTTGGGAACTTTAACGAAAGGAGCGATTTAAATGGCAAATCAAGATTTTTATTATGGAACCGGTCGTCGTAAACGGGCAATAGCAAGAGTTCGTCTTTATCCAGGTACAGGTAATATCGAAATCAACGGCAAAGAATTTGAAAATTATTTTGATATCGCAACTTTGCGTTATATTGTTATGCAACCTTTGCATGCAACAGGTTCAAGTGATAAATATGATATTAAAGTCAATGTTCATGGTGGTGGAATTTCCGGTCAAGCCGGTGCTGTACGCCACGGCATTTCAAGAGCATTGGTTGAAGCGGATGCAGATGCATACAAAGCAACTCTGAAGAAAAACGGTTTCTTGTCCAGAGATTCCAGAGTTAAAGAACGTAAAAAATACGGTCTTAAAAAAGCTCGTAAAGCATCTCAATTCTCAAAACGTTAATTTGTGTTTTTTAAAAAATCGTATTTTACGAAAATTTGATTTAACTATTATTTTGATATTCTATAAAACAGAAGGGATTGTCTCAAAGAGACATTCTCTTTCTTTTTGTTATATGACGAGCATATCATCAATTCGTTGTGAATATATAGGGAAGACAGCTTTGAGTAATTATCTTTGCTAAATCCTTGAGTCCGAAAGTAAATAAATCACTTTTTGTAACTTGTGTTTTGTTTTTTTTCTGTCCAAACGGATATACTGTAAATAACTCATTTCAGATCAGAAAACGAGGCTCTGTCTGTCAACTAAAGATAAATTTCCAAGTTAGCAGAGCAGAGAATGATAATAGGAGGATTTTAAAATGACAAATATTATTCAAGCAGGTGCACAAGCTCCGAATTTCACACTGAACGATCAGAACGGCAATGCAGTCTCATTAGCAGATTTCAAGGGCAAAAAAGTTTTGCTGTCTTTCCATCCCTTTGCGTTCACATCAGTTTGTACGGATCAGATGCGGTCACTGGATAATCATGTTGAAGCATTTGCTGAAAAAAACACGGTTGTCCTCGGTGTCAGTGTTGATCCTGAACCTTCCAAAAAAGCTTGGGCAACCGTGATCTCGCTGGGAGAGTTAGCTATTCTCAGTGACTTCCCCCAATCACAGGTAGCCAAGGCTTATGGTGTTTACAATGAAGAACTCAGCAGTTCCGGACGCGCCAACATCTTAATTGATGAAACAGGCAAGGTCATCTGGTCAAGGAATTACCCCATCCCTGAATTGCCTGACCTCAAAGAAGTCTTCGCTCAACTTTAAGTTGAGCGAAAGGTATTCCATGAAATTATTAAAGTATATCTTTATATCAATATGTGGTATTTGTTTATTGTTATTGCTGTCATGCAGTTCCGATCATGCAGCGGACAACAATTCAACATTGGCAAGCAAAACATTAAATATTGAATCAAAAATAATTTCACCGGATATTGCTCAAAGTTCTTCTGAACCGGAAAATCATTCAGATAACAATTTAGAAAACAAATCAGAAAACAATTCAATTAATGAATCTTCAACTGATCCATCTGATAAACAACAAGAAACGACAAAACATGAATTGCCCGAACAACATGAGGAAGATGTTGTTCAGACCGAGATAGATTTGCGTAAATTAGCTGATTATAAATATATTGCCATTACTTTTGATGATGGACCGATTCCCGGCAATGAAGAAAAATTACTGGAATTGTTTAGTCAATATAAGGGTCATGCTACTTTTTTCTATAACGGGTTTAAAATTGAAAGATGTCCTGAAATATTGAATAAAGTTTTAGAACAAGGCTCTGAACTGGGAAATCACACATATAATCATTGCAATCTAAATACTGTAAACGCAGAGCAGACCATGGCAGAAGTTGAAGATTTGAATGATTTGATTGAGAATATTACCGGTACGGTCCCTGTTTTTGTTCGGCCGCCATTTGGAGAGTACAATCAATTGACACTGGATACATTGCCCTATCCTTTGGTAATGTGGAGTCAGGATACACGAGATTGGGAAACACTGGATGTTGATTGTATAAGGGATAAAATTTTAGATGTATCGCCCGGCTCAATTATTTTATGTCATTCACCTATTAATGAAACCATCTTAGCGGTGGAGCAAGCCTTACCAATTTTATATGAGCAAGGATATCGATTTGTCACTCTGTCAAATTTATTTGAAATTTATGAAGTTGAACCAAAGGCACATCAAGTATTTTGGCATCTCTCTACTCCTTTTACCGATTAAAATAGAATACATTGTAAAATTAAACTTCAATTCAACCTGCAATTTTAACAATTATCTTGTAATTAACCAAAATGACAAGCAAATGATAATTGTTTTGACTTTACTGCAGTTTTAATAGAAAATTAAACAGCTATAATTAAAAAAGTGACAAACAAATTATAGATATTTTTTTAATGGAGTTTTTGGTTATGCCAATACAAATTGTTGAAGGTTTACCTGTAATTAAAAAATTGGAAGAAGAAAGAGTCTATACGATTGAAAAATCGCGTGCTTTGACTCAAGACATTCGTCCTCTTAAAATTCTTATTTTAAACTTGATGCCGAAAAAAGAAGAGACAGAATTACAACTCTTACGTTTGCTCGGAAATACTCCCTTGCAAATAGAAGTTGATTTTATGTATACGGCTACTCATGAAAGTGTTAATACCAGAATGAGTTATTTGCAAAAATATTATGTTACTTTGGATGAGATCAAAGATCGTTTCTTCGACGGTTTAATTATTACCGGAGCTCCGGTTGAACATTTAGAGTTTGAAGATGTGGATTATATTGATGAGCTTGATCAGGTTATGGAATGGGCGCAAACTCATGTTTATGCTCGAATGTATGTTTGTTGGGGTGCCCAATACGCTATCCACTATTATTACGGAATCAACAAAGTTGAGTTGCCTGAAAAATTCTTCGGGATTTTTGAATATGAAAAAATAATGAAAACCAATCCTCTGGTCAGAGGTTTTGATGAGTTTTATAAAGTGCCGCAATCACGTCATACCAGAATAGATTATGAAAAATTATACGAGGTTGAAGAGTTGGAAGTTTTGACCGGACATCCCGAATATGGTCCTGATATTGTCAGCACTAAAGATTTGCGTGATCTTTTTGTTTTCGGTCATTTAGAATATGATCGCAATACTTTAAATAATGAATACATAAGAGATCTTGAACGAGGCGATTCAATTCAAATTCCGGAAAACTATTTTCCAAATGATGATCCCAATCAAAAACCAATTTTTATTTGGAGAAGTCATGCATACATTTTATTTAACAATTGGATCAATGAAACATATCAGAATACACCGTATGATTTAACAGAAATAAAGGAAAACCACAAACCACACAAGAAAAGATAATTGCAGAAACTCGTGTGATATGATACCCTTTTCTATCGAGAAATAAGATAATATAACACGTAATTCCGTGAAGATTAATGACAAGACATGCCTTGTCATCCGGATACGTCAATAAATAGCAGGAGGAAGTTTATGGCTTCACAAGTAGAACATTTAGATAATAGCATGGTAAAAGTAACCGTTGAAGTATCGCAAGAGGATTTTAAAAGTGCTTTAGAACAAGCTTTTAGAAAAAATGCGAAAAGATTTACTATTCCGGGATTTCGTAAGGGTAAAGCTCCGATGAAATTAGTGACCAATTATTATGGTGAAGGAATTCTTTATGATGATGCAATAGACATTGCAATTCAACCTGCTTACGATAAAGCTTTGACAGAACTGGAGATCAAGCCTTTTTCACAGGCGGATATGCAAATCGAAGAAATCGGTTCAGATAAAGGTATGACTTTCAATTGCACTTTTGCTATTAAACCGGAAGTCAAATTGGGTGATTATAAAGGTGTAGTGGCTTATAAACCGGATGCAATAGTTGATGAAGATCTGATTGATAAAGAAATTGAACGTGCCAGGGAACAAGTTTCTCGCTTGATACCGGTTACAGATCGTGCTGTTGAAGATGGTGATACGGTAATAATTGACTATTCAGGTTCGAAAGATGGTGAATTATTTGAAGGTGGCCAAGCGGAAAACTATGAATTGGTTATTGGCAGCAAATCTTTCATCCCCGGTTTTGAAGAAAAATTAATCGGTCATAAGAGCGGCGATGAATTTGATATTGATTTGACATTCCCTGAAAAATATCATTCTGAAGATCTGGCAGGTCAAGATGTTGTTTTCTCAATTAAAATTCACGAGATTAAAGTTCGTGAATTACCTGAATTGGACGATGATTTTGTCAAAGACGTAACCGAAGATTGTGATACTGTAGAAGAATACCGTGACAGTATCAAAAAACGTTTGACTGAATCAAGAGAAAAATATGCTAACGATACTTTTAAGGGCAATGCAGTTAATGAAGCTGTAAAAAATGCCGAGGTTGACATACCGCATGTTGTAATTCATGAAGAAATGAATCGTATGTATGAAGATCAGGCTCGTCAAATGCAGATGCAAGGTTTCAGCATGGAGCAATATCTGGAAATGTTGGGGCTGGAGAAACAGTCTGTTATGGCTCAGTTACATAGACCTGCTGAACAAAAAGTTAAAACCGGTTTAGTTCTTGATGCTATTTATGAAACGGAAAATCTTGAAATTACAGATGAAGCTCGCGAGAAACAATTACAAAAAATTGCGGACATGTACGGTATGCAATTTGAAGATCTGAAAAAGAACTTTGAATCCGATGCTGCACGTGAAATGTTGGATTCCGATCTGAAAAAAGAACTGACAATGGATTGGATTGTTGAAAATGCAGAAGCAACCGACATTGAGCCTGAACCGGAAGTTGCAGAACATGTCCACGAACATGGTGACGGATGTGATTGCGGACACGATCATAACCACGACCATGACCATGACCACGAAAACGAACTTGATACTGCTGACGAAATTGATGAAGAATAAAGAATTATAGATAATGATTTTGAAGAGGTTTCATTCAGACTGTATTGAATGATTGGAGACTTGCAATCAAGAAAGGAACCAAAAAAGAATGCAAAACAATTTAGTACCGATGGTAATAGAGCAAACCAATCGCGGTGAACGCTCTTATGATATTTTTTCCAGATTACTTAAAGAAAGAATTATTATCTTGAGTAATCAAGTTGACCACGCTTCAGCCAGTTTGATCATGGCTCAATTATTGTTTTTAGAGGCGGAAGATCCGAATAAGGATATACAATTTTACATTAATAGTCCGGGCGGCGAAGTTTCTTCCGGTTTAATGGTTTACGATACAATCCAATATATTAAATCCGATGTTCAAACAATCTGCATGGGTATGGCTGCAAGTATGGGTGCCGTACTTTTATCTGCAGGAACCAAAGGCAAAAGATTCATTCTGCCGAATGCTGAAGTAATGATTCACCAACCGTCAGGCGGGGTACAAGGTCAAGCTTCAGATATTGAAATTACTGCAGAACATATTATTAAGACCAGAAATCGTCTTAATCAAATTTTAGCCGAAAGAACCGGTCAACCGCTTGAAACAATTGAAATAGATACCGATCGAGACAGATGGCTTGATGCGGAAGAAGCTGTTGAATACGGTATAGTAGATCATGTTATGGAGAGCAGGGTTTAGAAAAAATGTCTGATTTCGATGATAAATTTAATCAGGATTCAAAATTCGGAGAACGTTTTCCTCCATTAAAATGTTCTTTTTGCGGCAAAGATGAAACACAGGTCAGCAGATTGATTGCAGGTCCGGGTGTTTTTATTTGTAATGAATGTGTCAGATTATGTGATGAAATTTTGGAAGATGAAGTGTTTTTTCCGAGTAAAACGGATCAAGATGACCATGAAGAAAAAGTTTTGTTGAGTCCGGCTGAAATTAAGACCGAATTGGATAAATATGTAATCGGGCAGGATTTAGCAAAAAAGACTCTCGCAGTTTCGGTTTATAATCATTATAAAAGAGTTTTCAGTCCTTTGGATATTGATCCGGATGATGATGTTGAACTTTCCAAGAGCAACATTTTAATGTTGGGACCTACCGGAAGCGGGAAAACTTTGTTGGCGCAGACCTTAGCCAGAATCCTGGATGTGCCTTTTGCTATTTCAGATGCAACAGCTCTGACTGAAGCCGGTTATGTCGGCGAAGATGTCGAGAATATTCTGTTACGTTTAATTCAGAATGCAGACTATGATATTGAAGAAGCTGAGCAAGGTATTATTTATATCGACGAAATCGATAAGATCACCCGCCGTTCCGATAATCCCTCAATTACCAGAGATGTCAGTGGTGAAGGTGTTCAACAGTCTTTGCTCAAAATAATAGAAAGTACGATTGCGAATGTTCCTCCGCAAGGCGGACGTAAACATCCGCATCAGGATTTTCTGCAAATTGATACAACCAATATTTTATTCATTTTGGGCGGATCTTTTGACGGCTTAGAGAAAACAATCATGAATCGTATCGGCAGAAAATCGATTGGTTTCGGTGCGAATATTGAAGGGCATGAAGCGAAAGAAACCGGCCAAGTTTTGACTCATGTAATGCCGGAAGATCTTTTGCGTTTCGGCTTAATTCCCGAATTCGTCGGTCGTGTTCCGGTAATTGTGACTTTGGAGGGCTTGGATAAAGCTGCTTTAATCAAAATTCTGCAAGAACCGCGCAATGCTCTGCTTAAGCAATATCAAAAGCTCTTGCATTATGACGGTGCAACTTTAGAATTTACCGAGAAAGCGATAGAAGCCATTGCTGATAAAGCACTTGAATTAAAAACAGGTGCGCGCGGCTTACGCTCGGTTTTGGAAACCATGATGCTCGACATAATGTATGAGGTTCCCTCAAAAGGTAATATCGAAAAAGTAATTATCAAGGAAGATACGGTTTTAAAAGGAAACAAACCGAAATATATTTTTAAGAAAAATGAAGAAACAGCATAAAGATATTAATTGATCATAGACTTTATTTGCTGAACACTTTTAATAAATCTCATGCTGATAAATTATCTGCTTGATACTTTTGACGAAATTATTTAGCTAAATAATTTCGTCAAAAGTAAATAAAGTTGATAAAATTAATTTTTCAGATAATCCAATAAATATTGATAAGGATCATCAATAACAATATCTGCATCAGCTTGAACTTCCGGATGTGAATCTGACATAGCGGCAGAAAAACCGGCAAGTTTCAACATTGTTTGATCGTTCGAATTGTCACCGAATGCCATAACATCTTCCATTGTAAAATTTTTCAAAACGGATAATTTGCTCAAAGCCGTGCCTTTGTCACTATTTGTGAAATCTATCCAGTCAAAACCCGATCTCACAACTTGACAAAGATGTCCCCACTTTTCTTTAAAATAAGAAAAATATTCTTCTGCTCCGTTTTTGTGATTTGACTGCAGTGAGACCTTAACAATTGGATCTTCAATTGTTTTCAGATCTTCAATTTGATCAATAAATTTAACGCTGGGTTCATCGGACAGCCAATCACGAATTGCCGGATCATGCGGACTAGTATAAATATTATTGGCAGTTGAGACAAAATAATTGGCACCGTTAATCTGAATGATATCATGACAGATTTGTTGCGGAGTGGGTTGAGTCAATGGGATTTCAGTGATTAATTCGTCTTTTTCGACAATTACACTGCCGTTGGCGGCAATATATATTATTTCTTGGATCAGTTCAGGAGCGAGAATAGTTAAATCACTATATTGTCTACCGGAAACAAAACTGAACAGGATTCCTTTTTTCTGCATTAAATGAAATATTTCAAAAAAACGGGGATCAAGATCGTCTTGACCTTCGGGAACCAA
>DUPV01000061.1 GCA_012838135.1 Clostridiaceae bacterium
CCCACTAAGATCGGCTGGGTACGTCGCGGCGATGATGAGCATACACCTCTTGCCGTCCTCATTTCCAGCGCGGATGACGATGAAGAGCGCATGTTCGTGGGCGAGGCGGAGGCCGGTCAAACTTACGTGGATCGCAGCGGCAAGAATGAACCGATTACGATTGACGAGACGGGATACGGCATTTTCACTGTGGCGCCGCGGTCGGTGACGTACTGGACAAGGGAGTAAGAAGCTTCTCTCCCGAAATCTGTTTACTAATCTCTTAAACATGCTATAGGGATTACAAACACACCATCTTCACGCCGATAAGCATATTGTGTTCCGGTTATAATCAATTTTAAATCCGGCAATCTTATAGGCACCTGTTTTTCTTTTTTGTTATAAGTTTTTACCAAATTTTCAATTTCACAAAGATGTTTGGCACCTTCATCAATTCCCGCCTGTCCTAATTTAAACTCGATTAAGGCGTATCTGCCATCCGCTAGGTGTAATACACCATCTGCTTCTAAGCCGTAACGGTCATGATAATAAGACATGTGTCCTCCTAGAGCGGACGAATATACTTTCAAATCTCTAACACATAAAGATTCAAAAAGAAACCCCAGTGTCTTAAAATCCGTATTAAAAAAATCCGGCGATAACCCCAAAGCAGCTACGGCAAGAGAAGGGTCAATCAAGTTTCTCTTTTTACCGGCACGGATCGCTCCTTTCGACCTAATCGCCGGACACCATGCATCCACATCCGAAATAATATAGAGATCTACCAAATCACTTATATAATCAAAGAAACTTTGTTTTGATAAGCTTGTTGAAGCATTAACGTCAGTAAATATTGTTTTTGTATTAACTAAAGTACACAAATTCCTTGAATATGATTTCAGTATAAGTTCTGTCCATTTAGGATTTCTTTTTATGTTATTTATATTGGAAATATCAACATGGCAGGTTTGGTAAAAAAGATCCCTCGCAATATCCAGCTTTGCATCTTTATTTTCTATTTCAAGACATTGTGGCCAACCACCTCGACATATCGCATAAACTAATCTTTCGAAGGACAATTTCGATTCAACCCAATCTACTTTTTTGTCATCAAATAATTTCCGTAAAGATACTTCACCCGTTGATTCACCGGTCTCATATAGGCTCATAGGGTACATTTGCATCGTAGATATTCGTAAAGTACCGGTATGAGGAGTATTTACTTTCCTTGAAGATGATCCTGTTAAAATATATTGACCTTTTTTACCTGTATCATCAACATCTTTGCGGATAGCTCCCCATATTTTGGGAGCATCCTGCCATTCATCAAATAAACGGGGTTTCTCCCCGATTAATAATCTGGATGGCATATTCTCAGCGACAGAAAGATAGTTTTCCCTTCTATCTTCATCCTGAAATTCAATATAACTATTTGCGTACTGCTTAGCAGTTGTAGTCTTGCCACAGCCTTTCGGCCCTACAATCAAGGTGGCCCCAAAGACTTCCAGTTTTCGCTCAAGAATCTTATCTGTTACTCTTTTTCTGTACTCCATTTGACAATCTCCTTAAGCCACATTATATTTCACTTGACTGTTTCGCGCAATATTGCTTGACTAATATGCGCAATTTTGCTTGACTCATTCGTGAAATATCGTTACCCATCCAGAACAAAAAATAGATTGTATTCATCCTACTTTTTAAGCTGCAATATGAGCAGGAGGTAATTATTATGAATGTTAATACTGATA
>DUPV01000008.1 GCA_012838135.1 Clostridiaceae bacterium
ATCCATACCGGTGATGATTGCGGCGAGGACACACCTGTTCCCATACCGAACACAGAAGTTAAGCTCGTTCGCGCCGAAAATACTTGGTTGGTGACGACCCGGGAAAATAGGTATTGCCGGTTCTTATCAAAAAAGTCAGGTTTCAAACCTGACTTTTTTGTATTTGAGATCTAGTTACTTTTGATTATCCGGGTATTTATACAAATAGTGATACTACACTGTTAAATAAAAAGGTTATGATAATTCCCGAAAGTGTCGGCGCTAGAAATGAAATAATGGTCCATTTCGAACTTTGGGTTTCTTTACGAATTGTTAATAAAGTTGTTGCACAAGGCCAATGCATTAAAGTAAAGAGCAGTGTACTTATTGCAGTAACCCAAGTCCAACCGTTTTGGATTAATAGTTGACCTAAAGCGGCACCTTCCAACTCGATTAGACCGCCTTGTGCTGAATAGATCATGATTATGATTGGCATTACGATTTCATTTGCCGGCAATCCTAAGATGAAACCGATGATTATTGCTCCGTCCATTCCCAATGCTTTGCCAAACGGATCGAACAGGTTGGTAATCGAATGTAATAGAGTAGTATCTCCCATTTGCAAGTTATTTAAAATCCAAATAATAAGACCTGCAGGAGCAGCTGCAATTACGGCACGACCCAAAACTTTCAAAGTGCGATCAAAGATACTGCGCACGATTACCTTGCCAACTTGGGGTTTACGGTAAGGCGGCAATTCTAAGGTAAACGAGGAGGGGATACCTTTCAATACAGTCATTGATAAAATTTTTGAAATCAGAAGTGTCATGCCGACACCAAAAAGAATTGTCGCTACCAGGATTAATGCACCTAAGAAAGTGTTAAGTGAGCCGATTGAAGATCCGACAAGAAAAATACTAATAATGGAAATCAGAATCGGAAATCTGCCGTTACAAGGTACAAAGTTGTTGGTTATTATAGCGATCAATCTTTCACGGGGAGAATCAATTATTTTACTACCGGTAACACCGACTGCATTACAACCGAATCCCATACACATGGTAAGTGCTTGTTTCCCGCAAGCATCACAAGCTTTGAACAAACGGTCTAAATTAAAAGCAACTCTCGGTAAATATCCGAAATCTTCCAGTAAAGTAAACATGGGAAAAAATATTGCCATTGGCGGCAACATCACACTGACAACCCAAGCTACGACATTGAAAACACCGTGAATCAACATATCTATCAATATTGTAGGAGCACCGATTGCAATGGCTACATTTGCAAGCCAATTCTCAATACCGAATAATGCTTTTGCGAGTATTGAAGAAGGAACATTGGCGCCGGAAATTGTAATCCAGAATACTAATAAGAGCATTAAAAACATGATCGGGAAGCCCGTAGTTTTACTGGTAAATATTTTGTCGAACTTGCGATCTCTTTGATCGCTTGGTATTGCAGGTTCTTTAACAACACCTTGAAAAATTTCAATTGACTTCAAAACAAAAACTTCTGCCATGGCATCTTCTAATTTCAATTGAGTAATGCCCATTTTTTTAAAATCATTTTTAATTATCTTTAACGTGTTTTTGACAGCAGTTTGTTCTTTGAGATCTAAACCAAGAAAATCGGTTAGAGAATGATAAAAACTTTGGTCACCATCTAAAAGACGAGCTGCAATCCATTCTGCACTTAAATGGTTTCCTGTATAAGGCTTAATAACCGGAGCAAGTTTTGCAATACTTTGCTGTACATATTCCGGATATTCGATTACAGATTCAGGAGCAGATTTTGTTAATGCACCTGCCAAAGTATTCATTAATTGATCCAAACCTTGATTTGAACGTGCAGTTGTACCAACAACAGGCACACCTAGTCTTTTTTCCAGCAAATCTAAGTTTAACTGAATTTTTCGTTGACTAGCTTCATCTAACAAATTAACACAGACAACAGTTCGCTTGCCGGTTTCAATTATTTGTAAAACCAAATTCAAATTACGTTGTAAACTGGTAGCATCACAAACAACAATTACCGCATCAGGATTGCCGAAACAGATAAAATCCCGAGCGGCTTCTTCTTCTGCCGAACGTGCCATTAATGAATAGCTGCCGGGGATATCGACCAACACATAGCCCTGATCATTTAATTTATAGTAACCCTGAGTATTTTCCACGGTTTTGCCGGGCCAGTTGCCGGTATGTTGTTTCATACCTGTTAAAGCATTAAAAATTGTTGATTTTCCAACGTTTGGATTGCCGGCTAAAGCTATAACATAATCTGAGTCGGATTGCTTTTGTACAGAAAGTCCGCCTAAAATATTAAAATGATTTGTATCTAAATTTGATGAATGTATTGTGTTTTCCATTTTATAAAAAATAATATTTATGATTATTTGTTTTTCCCTTAAGATATATATTTAGTTGATTGGCAGCTTGCATATGTTTATTGTTTGGTGATTTTAACCTTAATTTTGTCTGCATCTTCATGGCGTAAGGCAATAATTGTACTGCTGATTCGATATGCTGTCGGATCGCCTAAAGGGCTTATATTGACACAATCGACTTCGCTGCCCTCGACAAAACCTAAATCCTGTAAGCGACGACGCATTCCGCCCTCAGCACACAAATCGGTTATAATTGCTTTTGATCCGGGTAGTAATTCAGATAATGATATGTTTTCTGTCATACAATTCTTTCCTTATAGCTGTGTTTTTCCGCATTTGTTAGGTGTGCCTAATAACAATTTAATTCTAAAATTTATTATTGTGCATGTCAAGTGCGACTAACATAATAAGTCAAAATAATCGGGATCAAGGACAGAACAATATTTTTTAGCATAAGTTGCTGTGTTGTCATTCTTATTTTGTTGGTTTCCGTTTTTTAGAGCAGATCGGCGATTTCGTAGATTAATTGTTCAGATTTTTCCCAGCCAAGACATGGGTCGGTAATTGATTTGCCGTAAATATTTTCACCGATACTTTGACTGCCGTCTTCAATATAGCTTTCAATCATCAAACCTTTGACGATACTATTTACATCTTTTGAATAGCGGCAGCTATGCAGAACTTCTTTGGCAATGCGAGCTTGTTCCAGATGATTTTTGCCGGAATTAGAATGATTTGTATCGACAATTACTGCCGGATTTTTTAAATTTGATTCCGCATATGCTTCGTATAGAATAATTAAATCCTCATAATGATAATTGGGAGTTGATTGACCGTAACGATTTACAAATCCGCGCAAAATAGCATGTGCCAGAGGGTTGCCGCTGCTTTTGCATTCCCAGCCCCGGTATTCGAACATTTGTGGTTGTTGAGCGGCATAAATGGCGTTCATCATAACAGTAAGATCACCACTGGTCGGATTTTTCATGCCAACCGGTATACCGACACCACTTGATGTCAAACGATGTTGTTGATTTTCAACTGAACGGGCACCGACAGCTACATATACCAGTAGATCATCGAGGTAGCTATGGTTTTGGGGATAGAGCATTTCATCAGCACAACTGAAACCGTATTCGATCAATGCACGCATATGCAATTTGCGAATTGTGATTAAACCCTTGGTTAAGTTAGGTTTCTCACTCGGATCAGGTGAATAGGACATGCCTTTATATCCGATACCTAAAGTACGCGGTTTATTCGTATAGATACGAGGAATGAACAGCAGTTTGTCTTTGACTTTGTTTTCTACTTTATGCAGACGGGAAAGATAGTCTAAAACGGAAGTTTCATTATCTGCCGAGCATGGACCGATTATTAAAATAAGACGTTGGTCTTTACCGGTAAAAATTGCTTCAATTTCTTGCTGGCGTTGTTTTTTTATTGCCAGAGCCTTTTCCGAAACCGGAAACTGAGCTTTGATTTCTTTAGGTAGCGGAAGTTTGCTGATAAATTCCATTTTTTACTCTCCGATGTTTCAAATATGATAATACTCATACTAAACGATGTTCGGCATCAGTAAAGTACGCTATTAATTTCTATAATTAGAATTGTATAGACAAAAAATAATCTTGCAAATCTTTAGATAACTCTGTTTATATTTCAGTAACAAAAATAGTATATGATAATTGATTTTAAAGATTGTTTAGTGAAAAAAACAAGAATTAAGGAAAACGATCAATCTTTCTATTTTTGTTTGTCAAATTTTGAACGACGTTCGGTGGATTTACGCATTATTTTTCGTACAGTTTCAATATCATCATTTTGCAGAGCTTGTTTTAATTTGGCAAATTCTGCTTCAAATTTTTCCATGTGTCTAATTAGATTCTCTTTGTTCAGCATAAATAATTCCGACCACATTGCATCATTGATTTTGGCAATTCGGGTCAAATCGCGGAAAGAGTCTCCTGTATAATACTCAAGATAAGGCAAGTCATTGCAAGTCATTAATGAGATAGCAATACAATGGGTTAATTGTGATAAAAAACCGATCATATTGTCATGTTCTTCCGGTGATAATCTGGAAACTGAAGCAAAACCCAATATATGACCGAGTTGTTCGCAGACTTCAATCGCTTGTGGAGAATTGTTTTCTGTCGGTGTAACAATGTAATTTGCATCTTTGAAAATTTCATCTGTGGCATTTTCAACTCCATAGACTTCACGACCCGCCATCGGATGCGCTGCAATAAATTCAACTCCTTCGGGCAAAAGGGATTCGATTTTGTAAATAATAGAAACTTTAACCCCTGTGACATCGGTGATTAAAGTATCTTTTGAAATATAATGTCCGTATTGCTGAATCCATTCCAAAAAAGTATGTGGATAGAGTGCAAAAATCAGCAAGTTAGAATCAGAAATTAATTGAGGATCAGGCGTAATTGTTCCGGATTCGATAAAGTTATTTTCAATTGCATAATCGATTGATTTTTGGCTTGTAGTAATTGCCCTTACTTTGTATCCTTGTTTGGTCAATGCCATTGCATAACTGCCGCCGATCAGACCTAAGCCGATGATTAGAATTTTGGTGTCTTTTGTCAAATTCATTTAATATACTCCAATTCTATCCCGAGTTGCTCAATTATTTCAAAAAAGTCGGGGTAACTTTTGTTTACGGCTTCTGTGTTTTCAATGATGCCGCCGGTGATTGAACAGAGTATTGCCAAGGACATTACAATTCGATGGTCATTATGTCCAGCTAAGATTTCGTTGGGAGTTTTTAATGTACCCGGCATAATTTGCACCGAGTTTTCTTTTACGATTACTATACTGCCGAATTTTGCTAATTCTGCCGCCATTGCATTGGCCCTGTCGCTTTCTTTGATTGCAAGTCTTTGAGTATCGATAAAAGTTGCACCGTTGAAAGCTGCGGCTACAGAAAATAGAATCGGACCTAAATCCGGGCAATTTTTTAGTGAAATTAGCGGATTACCCTTGGTTAATTGTGTGAAAAATTCAGGATATACGGCATCACCTTGCAAACTGTCGATTTTTAACCCTTTAACTTCAACTTTTCCGCCGAATAAATTAAATGCTGACAAAAATGCAGCGTTAGAATAATCACCTTCAACAGTTTTATTACCTGATTTAAATTTCTGATTGCCTTGAATTGTTATGTTAATTCCCTCATTTTGCACATTTTGTAGATGTTTTGCTTTTAGCATGTTTTCTGAAGTTTGGATATTGGAAGAAACATCAATCCCAAATTCCTGAAGTGCTGCAATAGTCATTAAAATGTAGGAAAAGCTTTCAATCGGCGGTGTAATATTCAAAAGGCTATCTCCGTGCAGCAAGGGAAGAGCAAATAGTAAACCGGTTACAAATTGACTGCTGATATTTCCGGGAATTCTATATTGTCCATGAGTTAAAGGTCCTTGCACTGTTATGCCGGTTGCTTGATGTTCAAAAAGATAATTTCGCTCTTGTGCAATGTGATGATATACGTCTAATGGTCGTTTCAGCAAGTATTTACTTCCGGTCAAGTTGATTTTATTGCCGTTCACTAAAGCCAAAGGTAAAAAGAAACGCAAAGTGCTTCCGCTTTCACGGCAATTTAAGTTACCCCGTGGTATACAATTTTTTAGATTTGTACCATGAATAGCAATAGTTTTGTTATTTATCTTCCACTTGACGCCCAGAGCTTGCAAACAATCTAAAGTGGCGGATATATCCTCGCTCAATACAATATTATTAATTTGACTCTGACCTTCGGCTAAACCTGCACAAATCAATAAACGATGTGCCATACTTTTGGAAGGAGGAGCAGTTACGCAACCTTTAGCTAGTGATGGTTTGATTTTGATTTTCATGAGAATCTTTCTAGTATGAGTGTTGTTTAATCCATGGATTTTACTGAACAGAATTAATACTTAATCCTGAGAAAATTTCCAAACGTTAATGTTATTTAGTGCCAATAATTACAACTGCAATTCTAATCGTTTGAAGCTTTGATCTGCTTAGCCAGCAAATCGATGGCTTCAAGGTATCCTTCAATCCCCTTGCCGGATATAGTTGCAATGCAGGCTTCTCTAACATAACTGATTTGACGATAAGCTTCGCGCTCTTCGATTTTCGAGATATGTACTTCAACAGTAGGAATTGATACAGCTTTGATCGCATCCAGTAATGCAATACTTGTATGGGTATACCCACCGGGGTTAAAAACAATACCATCAATTTTTTCAAAATATGCATCTTGAATTTTATCGATTAGATCACCCTCGTGATTTGATTGCAAAAATATAACTTCATAATTATTTTTGCTGCAATGCTCATTAATACGATTCACTAAATTGCTATACGTTTCCGAACCGTATTGATCCGGTTCACGAATACCCAGCATATTCAGATTTGGTCCGTTTAATACTAAAAATTTCATTTAGTTCCTCTAGGCAGTATATTAAATAATTTTTATCGTTCTAAATTACTTCGCGATCCAATCCGTGCCGTAACGCAATGCATAAACGTCACATAAAATCAAAGCAGTCATTGCATTAACAACCTCCCGAGCACGATGAACAATTGCCGGATCGTGGCGACCGTGTATTTCTAAAGTGGTATTTTTCTTTTGTAAAATATCTATGGTAGGTTGTGGTTTTGAAATAGAAGAAGTAGGTTTAATTGCGGTTTGATAGAGCAAAGGCATGCCATTAGAAATACCGCCGTTAATTCCACCATTGTGATTCGACAAAAAAGCAATATTGCCATCATGTATGACTGGCGAATCATTAACTTGACTGCCTTTTTTATCGGCAAAATCAAATCCCAGACCAAAAGAAACTCCTTTAACGGCGGGAATTGAGAAAAGTCCGTGGGCTAATATGCTTTCCAGAGTATCAAACCAAGGTTCACCCAAACCGGCGTCGATTCCGAGTACACATGTTTCTAAAATTCCGCCGACGCTATCTGATTCGTTTTTTGCATCAAGGATAGCTTGTTGCATAAGTTCACCTTTAACATTGTTTATAACAGGAAATACTTTAACCGAAACATCTTTTACTTGTTGTTTGAGTTCGGGAGAATTTTGTCGATAATCGGCAAAACTATCATCAGATATGCCGGCACATTCTTTAATATGTGTACCGATGAAAATATTTTTTTGTTCAAGGGCATGCATACAAATGGCACCGGCACAGACTAAAGCTGCGGTAATTCTTCCGGAAAAATGTCCGCCGCCACGGATATCCTGATAGCCGTGATATTTGGTATATGCAGTATAATCAGCATGTCCGGGACGCAGGAGATGTTCAGTTATTTGATAGTCTTTGCTTCTGGTATCCATATTAGGGATAACAATTCCGATCGGAGTTCCGGTAGTGATACCATTGTGTATACCACTGACAAATTCGAATTGATCAGTTTCACTTCTCGGAGTTGAGATATTACTTCTTGCCGAGCGTAAGGATAGTCTCGTTCTGATATATGCTTCATCTATTTTGATTCCCGGAGCCAATCCGTCAAGTACGGCACCGATTGCCTGACCGTGACTTTCTCCGAAGAGGGTAATAGCTACACTTTGTCCAAAAGTATTTTTCATTTTATTCTCCCGATTAATCTTAAGAGATTAACTGCTCGCCTAATCATTATCTAGGATCTAATGGTTTTCTAATAATCGTATTGTCGAATTATCGAAGATTATCAGTCAACAAACTTAAACATTCATTAACAAAGTTTTCAAATCGGCAATGGAAATTTTGTTTAATTCAAAGCTGCCGATTTGCGGAACGGAAACGATCGTTATTTGATCTCCGTCGGCTTTTTTATCATGCAAAATTGATTGATAAATCAGATCCGGATTAAGAGCGATTTCAGTCGGTAAACCGTATTTGTGCAAAACTATTTTTAGCTTTTCTTGCACTTGCTCGCCGGAAAAATATAACATACCAAGTGCAATACATTCTCCATGATAAAGTTCGCCGGAAGAATTTGCCTCGATTGCATGTCCGATCGTATGTCCGAAATTGAGAACTTGCCTTAAACCGGCTTCTTTTTCATCTTGTTCTACGACAGAGATTTTGATTTTCAAACTTTCTGCTATTACTTTTTCGATATTTTGCCAAGCATCTTGCTCCATTAAATAATTGAAAAAATCAGCATTGGAAGTAGCTGCCATTTTGATAGCTTCTGCTATTCCGCTTGTCTTTTGACGCTCAGACAATGTTGTCAGCACGTTAGGATCTATTAGCACCTTTTCAGGTTGATAAAATGCTCCGATAATGTTTTTAACCTGTTGCATATTGATCGCAGTTTTACCGCCGACCGATGAATCGATTTGTGAGAGTAAAGTAGTCGGGATATTATAGAAATCGATGCCCCGCATATAACTTGCTGCGACAAAACCGGCAAGATCCCCGACCACACCGCCGCCTAAACCGATGATAGCATCTGTTCTGGTAAAATTATTATCAATCAAAACATTACATAAAGTTATAAATTGCTCAATGTTTTTATTGTTTTCACCTTGGGGAATTATTTCGACTACATAATTTTCACATTGTTTGGCAATAGTTTCAATATAATGAGCAGGAATACCGGAATCACTTACTATTAAAACTTTACGATTTAAATTGAATTCTAAAGATGCTTGGTTTAAGCAACCTTTTTGAATGAGGATTTCATAACTGTTCTGGCCTAAATTGACATTCAAACGCATTGTTCAGCCGCCTTTTGTTCTACGAAAGAACCGATCATTTTAACTTGATTACAGCATACTTGTAGTGCTTCAAGCATGTCCTGACCGTCAGGTGTATAAATATTACCATCTGCTTCAGCGTAAAAATAATATTGCCACATCAGTTCCGGCATGGGTCTGCTACGCAAAGTTCGCAGATTATATCCATGAGCGCCGATGATATTCAAAGCTCTGGCTAAAGAACCGGCCTCATGAGCAACAGTAAACATTAAAGCAAAATGTACGTCGTTATTATTACTGATCGAGCGGTTTTCTGAAGCACTGAGAATTGCAAAGCGGGTTGTGTTCGATTTTTCAGTATTTATACCGGCGGCCAAGGTTTCCAAACCGTAAAGCTCTGCGCTGTCTTTGCTGGCTATTGCTGCAATACAGGGATCATTTTGTTTTGCTACGTATTGAGCAGCTGTAGCTGTATTATCTGTGGCAATTTGTTTCAGATTATTATCTTTGATGAACTTAGTACATTGATCAAGTGCCTGCGGATGACTGATTACAGTTTTGATATCTTCGAATTTGCTACCCGGTAAACCGATCAAGTCATGTGTAATGGTTAATTCATAGGTAGCATTGATAAATAACGGACCGGAAAACAGTAAATCCGTAACTTGACCGACTTCACCGGCGGAACTGTTTTCCAGAGGTAAGACAGCAATGTCACATTCTCCTTCAACTACAGCATCATAAGTTGCCTTGAAACCGTTATAAGATTCTTTGAGGGCTGTTGGAAAGAGCTTGCGTGCGGCAATATGTGCATAAGCACCTTCAATGCCGCTATATCCTATTTTCATTCCGCTCAGTAATCTGTTCTGATATGACCTGGAAATGCGCATTGTTTGACGTAAAAAATCTGCATAATAACCTTTCAAGACTTCATCCTGAATCCAATCTGAATTGTTGCGAATCATTTCTTCTTCACGTTCCTGATCATAAACCTGCAGACCGTGCTCTTGTTTGTAAGCAGCAATTCCTTCAGCTAATTTCATACGTTGTTCGAAAAGATCAGCCATTTGACGGTCAACTTGATTGATATTTTCCCTGGATTGTTTTAAATCATTACTCATAATGTTCCCCATATCTTTGTAATTGTAATGTATTAATATACAGACTTATTTTCTCATATCTATTTTGTTATATAATTGTATTAATATACAGCTTTATGCATTTTTTATAAAGCTAAAAACATTAACTATGTGAAATTTATTTTAAATTATGGTAAAAGGTTAAAATCGATTGCCAATTGTTCAAAAGCGGGCAGTGAATTAACAATTTGTTCAGTCGATACACAGTAGGCAATTCTGACAAAACCTGTATAACCGAAACTGTCACTGGGAACGAATAACAATTCATATTTTTTTGCGTGTTCACAGAATTCTTTAGCATCTTGGAGTGGTGATTTTACAAATAAATAAAAAGCGCCGCTCGGATAAACAGCTGTGAATCCTAAATCGGTTAATCCATTATAGAGCAAATCGCGATTATTTTTGTAAATTGATAAATCAACGGTTAGACCGATACATTCTTTGATTAAAAATTGAAATAAAGATGGTGCGCAAACATATCCTAAAGCACGTCCGGCTCCACAAATTGCGGCAAAAAGATCGTTCGCATTTTCAGCTAAAGGAGAAACAAAGATATAACCGATACGCGCACCTGCCAAGGAAAGCGACTTACTATATGAGTAAATTATGATTGTATTATCATAATAGTGAGGTACATAGGGAAGTTCAATATCATAAACCAGTTCCCGATAGGGGCCGTCACTTAATATATAGATCGGTTTTTGAAATTCTTTTTGTTTTTGCTTCATAATCTCAGCCAGTTTTTGAATAGTATCTTCACGATAACAAGTTCCGGTCGGATTGTTCGGTGAATTAACAATGATTGCTTTAGTTTTAGCAGTAATGGCCTGTTCCAAGCTTACGAAATCCGGTTGGAAATTATCTTCTTTACAGGGCACAACAATTAATTTTGCACCGCTATGCTCAACGAAAACGCGATATTCCGGAAAAAACGGAGCAAAGACAACCACTTCATCGTCTTGCGCAATTAAGCCGTTAAGACATGCTGCAAGTCCTGCAGCAGCACCGCAAGTCATATAAATAAGCTCGGAAGTTGCGGCAAAATTGAAAGTTTTCTTAATATAATCGGCAACCGCATCTCTGACAGTTTGATCTCCCGGAGCAGAAGTATAACCTTGCAATTTTTCTGCAGGTACAGAATCAATCAGTTTTTTCAAGCTGGCATTTATCTGTGGTGGAGCGGGAACACTGGGATTTCCCAGGCTGAAATCAAAAACATTCTCAGTACCGATTTCCGCTTTGCGCTTTAAACCGTATTCGAATATTTCCCGAATAACAGAACTTTGTTTACCCAATTCCAACATTTTTTTTGATACTGTCATTTGTTCACCTTAATCCGTAAAATTAATTATTTGTTTTCCGAATATTTTTACAATGCTATTAAATATATTTTTGTTTATTTGTTTTCAATAAAATTAGTCATCATTATAACATAGAGATTTCAAAACATTAAAAATGTTATACTAAAATAAAAAATGTATAAATGAAAATGAACAAATAGAAAATGCATAAACAAAGATAGGAAAGGGAAAATTATCATGTTAACCATTGGCAGCAAAGCTCCAGATTTTGAATTACCGGACCAAAACGGTAAATTGCATACTTTGCAACAATACAGAGGTAAAAAGGTAATACTTTATTTTTATCCAAAAGATAATACACCCGGCTGTACAAAACAAGCTTGTAATTTTGCCGAATTATATCCTCAGTTTCGTGAAAAAGATGCGATTGTTTTAGGTGTCAGTAAAGATAGTGTAGTTTCACACAAAAAATTTGAAGAGAAATACGGTCTGCCATTTCCGTTGCTTGCCGATACAGAGCGTAAGGTGATTGAAGCATTTGATGTCTGGAAAGAGAAAAAAGCATTCGGTAAAACAGGCTTTGGTGTCGTACGTACAACGTATTTAATTGATGAAAACGGTATTATAGAAAAAGCTTTTTCTAACGTAAAGGCTGCGGACAATCCGGCACAAATGCTTGCAGAAATTTAGGTATATTATGAAGATTATTCTTGCCCGGGCAAAAACTATTAATCTGATGGCGATCAAAATACTCTGATGTTTGATGCATCAAAATGGGCTTCCGGTCTGGGAGCAATATTCTATGATGACTGTATTGCAACTTGGGGAGAAGACGGCTATTGGATTAATTATGAAATAGGATCATTTGCAATTTCTTAATTGTGTTAAAATTAAATTGTAGATATAATCTTAATTGAAGATTAATTATGTATTTGAATTTTTAGCTTGGTTAAAAATGATAGATTGAGGATGGATTTTAATCTAACATGAAATTTAATTTCAGTTTAATCTGTGAAAAATTTAATTTGATCAAAGACTGAATTATATTGACTGAATTGATATATGTAGATTTAATTTTTTAATTTCGAGAATTGTTTGAATTACCATGTGTTTAGGAGGAAATTATGGGAAATATGGTGATATGTAGCAGATGTAATAATTCGATTGACAGCACTCATAAATTTTGTAAATTTTGTGGACAACCTGTTGAGCAAAGTATAAATCAAAATCAAAGCCAAAGCCAAAATCAATCATATGCCCAACACGTTCACCCCCAATCACATCAG
Organism: Clostridiaceae bacterium; assembly: GCA_012838135.1. Classification (GTDB taxonomy): domain Bacteria; phylum Bacillota; class Clostridia; order Saccharofermentanales; family DTU023; genus UBA5436. The sequence continues at coordinate 12,780 of DUPV01000008.1, forward strand.
CAAGGATATGATATATCGGGAACTCATGCACAGCCCCAAGCCTATAGCCAAAATCAAGCTTACGGCGGGTCACTGCCGTATCAGCAAACATACGGCAATCAGGCTCCTGCTAATTATGGTAATCAACAATATACAAGTCCATATTCGGTACAACAACCTATGACTTTTGTTGGAGCTTCGGCAGGGGGAGAAAATCAAGTCAAGAAAAAGTCCAACAAAAAAGTGATTGGTATAGTAAGTGCTATAGTTGCAGTTGCAATTATAGCGGTAGTTTTATTTGTATTTGTTCTTCCTGGCAGCTCACCGCAAAAAACTGTAAAACAATTGGAAAAAGCAATTATGACCCAAAATGAAGAATTAGCACGTGATTGTTTTGATGCTGCCACTGTACAGGCAATGCCGGGACCTATTTTAAGTGCTTTGGATATGAATATAGGCTCTTCCGACATGATGTTTTCAGGCTTTAATATGCTGGATTATGTGAAGCTGGAATTGAATATACTGCAAGTTTATGATGAAGGACTTCCGAAAAATCAATGCGTAGTTGCTTTAGCGGGTAATGTATCATTGGAGAATATACCTAAGGAATTACAGTTTCTTATGGATATAGCAGATGAAAGTATGTTGAATGAGAGTCTGGAACCGGTGGTTATAGCTATGATAAAAGAAGGCTCGAAATGGAAATTCAGTAAACCTCTGACTGAGCAATTATCAGACTATATACGTCCAATCCAGGCCAAGTATTGAGCTGGAGAAGAATTAGGATGGATAAATATTACCTTGATCGAAAAACAACCGGTTTATTATTAATTGATATTCAAACCAAAATGGTTCCTGCAATTTATCAGCATGAAACGATGATCAAACCGACAAATACTTTAATTACAACAGCAGAATTGTTTGACCTGCCGATTTATGTAACGGAACAGTATCCAAAAGGATTAGGACCGACAATTCCGGAACATAAGCCTGATTTGGAAGAGTTAAAAGCAAATTTTTGGGAGAAAACAAGTTTTACTGCTTGCTTACCGGAATTAATGGAAAAAATTAAAGCAGATAAAATTAATTCTTTGATTATTGCCGGCGTTGAGACACATGTTTGTGTTTTCCAAACAACACGCGATCTTCTGCGATTGGACTATAATGTTCATATAGCGGCAGATGCTGTTGGTTCACGAGATCCTGAAAACAAGAAGAATGCTTTAGAATTGATGTCTGGCATGGGTGCAGTCATTTCTAATAGTGAAACGATTGCTTTCGATTTACTAAAAGATGCCAAAGCTTCACAATTCAAGGCGATTTCCAATGCGGTGAAATAGGAGCGAAATATGTATTGTATTCCATGTACAGGTGAAACCACATATAAATGGCTCATTATTGTCTTAATTTTGTTACTGATTTTAGGAGTTGGTCTCCGAATATTTCTGAATAAAAAGAATAAATAAAATTTAAAAAGTAAAACACGCAAGACTTCATTCAAAAAGCCAGCTTCTCTGTATTAAACTTGCACACTATTTAAGTTTATCTAACCATCTGACGGTACGAGCTTAGATCGTGTGCAATTCATTAATCAAATCAGGTTCTTTATATTTTAAATTACTGAGATCGAAATTCTGAGTCAAAATCAAAATCTTGCGCCAATTTCAACTAATTCTTCATTTACTATTATTAATTATCATCGTGAGTAGTAATTTTGCCCGGATCAAAATTTTCTAAATCTTGAATCTTTTCTTTGTTAAAATTGAAGAATTTTTCTGAGGAAGCTTTAGGACAATTCAGTGCACAATTAATTGTGTGCAATCTCAATCTCTCCATAGTTTCTTCACTTATATGATATTCCAACCGACAGGCATCATCATATGCTGTTTCCTCACTGACACCCATTGCCATAAAATATTCTGCTAAGAACATATGTCTTTCATATATATTTTTGGCTACTTTGTGGCCGATTTCAGTTAGAATTAAATTTCCACTATCGGAAAATTCAAGATAACCGTCATCTGCCAGGAGATGCACTGCTCTACTGACGGAAGGTTTGGAAAATCCCATTGCATTAGCTAAATCTACAGAGCGCACAAGTCCTTGTTTTTGTTGCAGGATATAAATGTTTTCTAAATAGTTTTGTCCGGATTCCAGTAGGCTCATTCAAAATCTCCTTTTCAATATAATTTTAATCTAGTGTCAATAATTATTAAATAAATATTAGCACAATCTTTTCTTTTATTACAGTTATTTGATGTATAGTTATTAAAGTAACATAGAGTAGGCAGAGTTATTTTGCATAGAAAAAATCGTAATGTATAATATAAAGTTGCTAACCAAATAAAGAATCGTTGCTGAAACAGATAAAGTGGAGAGGACATTTTTATGACAATTAGAGCACCAAAGGGAACGCGTGATATTTTGCCTGCAGAAACACCTGCATGGCAATACGTTGAACAAAAATACAGTTCAGTGTGCGATCGTTTCTGTTTTCAAGAGATCAGAATACCTACTTTTGAACAGACAGAACTGTTCCAAAGAGGGGTTGGTGATACAACGGATATAGTTCAAAAAGAAATGTATACTTTTGACGACAAGGGTGGTAGAAGCATGACTTTAAGACCGGAAGGTACTGCCGGAATAGCCAGAGCATATTTGGAGAACGGTTTAAGTTCTGAACCTTCTCCCCAAAAGTTATACTACATTTTAAATAATTTCCGCTACGAAAAAATGGGTAAAGGTCGATATCGTGAATTCAATCAAATGGGATGTGAACTTTTCGGTTCGGCAGAATCGACAGCTGATGCAGAGGTTATCAGTTTGCTGTTTTTATTTTTCCGTGAATTAGGTTTAAAGGAAATAAATTTGAAAATCAACAGCATCGGTTGTCCTAAATGCCGACCTGCTTATTTTGAATTGCTGAAAAATTACTTCAGACCTTATCTGAAAGATTTATGTGGCAATTGTCAGGATAGGTATGAGCGTAATCCGATGCGAATTTTGGACTGTAAGGATGATGCAGAAAATATAATTGTAAAAAATGCACCTTTACAAATTGATCATCTCTGTATTGAATGTCAAGAGCATTTTGCAAACTTGTGTAACGAATTGAATAATTTGGGTTTTACATATGAAATTGACGGTCATATTGTGCGTGGCTTGGATTATTATACGCGAACAGTTTTTGAATTTGTTTCAAATAATGTAGGTACTCAAGGCACGATTTGCGGTGGCGGCAGATATGACGGTTTGATTGAGGAACTGGGCGGACAAGCCACACCTGCAGTTGGTTTTGCTTTAGGAGTTGAGAGATTATTGATGGAATTGAACAGTCAGAACGTAAAATTGCCCTCGGCGATCGGCCCTGATATTTACCTCGTGTCTTTTCCCGATACGGTTAATCAGGCAGCTAAAATTTGTTTTGATTTGCGTGCTTCAAATATTACAGCTGAAAGTAATATAATTGCCAGAAGTTTTAAAGCTCAAATGAAATATGCCGATCGGATTGGAGCAAAATATATTGTGGTTTTAGGTGAAGATGAATTAGAATCTAAAAAAGTAAAACTGAAACGGATGTCGGACGGTACGGAAATTAAGCTGAATTTGACTGACTTGGCAAACTACATTAAAGAAAATTAATTTATTTATAGAATTAATACAATAAATTACTTATAAATTAAGAACAACGAATAATAGATTCGTGACAATGGATATTTATCAAATAGAGGATTATGTATATGAATATAATTGAAGGCATGAAACGCAGTTGTCTAGTAGCAGAATTTACACCTGAACAACAAGATTCAGAATTAACCTTGATGGGATGGTGCCACAGACAAAGAGACATCGGCAATTTGGTCTTTATAACTCTCCGCGATCGCAGCGGTGAATTACAATTGGTAATTGACGATCAAAGCCCGGCAGAAATTCTGGATATCGCTCGTCAGGTAAGAAGTGAATTTGTTTTAGCCTGTAAAGGGATTTTACGTAAAAGACAAGATGTGAATCCTGATATGCCGACCGGCGAATGGGAATTACATGTTCAGGAACTGAGAATTTTATCCAAAGCAAAAACTCCGCCTTTTTACATTGAAGAAAATATTGATACAGGAGAAGCTTTAAGGCTGGAATATCGTTATTTGGATTTACGCAGACCGGATCTGCAAAGAAAAATTATTAAAAGACATCAGATTACCAAGTGGACGCGTGATTTCTTTGAACAACAAGGTTTTATTGAAATTGAAACGCCGATGTTGATTAAGAGTACACCTGAAGGGGCCAGAGATTATCTGGTACCTTCGAGAGTTTTTCCGGGTAAATTTTTTGCTTTACCACAATCACCGCAGCTTTATAAGCAATTGTTGATGCTTAGTGGTTTTGATCGTTATATGCAAATAGTAAAATGTTTTAGAGATGAAGATTTACGAGCTGACAGACAACCGGAATTTACGCAAATCGACTTGGAAATGTCATTTGTTCAGGCTGCAGATATTATGGAAATTATTGAGAAATATCTGTTTTTTTTATGGGATAAAAGCGAAGGATGTCAAATAAATTTACCAATACCTCGTCTGACCTATACTGAAGCATTAAGGAGATTCGGTCTGGACAATCCTGATCTGCGTTTTGGCATGGAATTGCATAATGTTTCGGAATTGGCAGCCCAAACTGATTTCAGAGTTTTCAGCGGAGCAATTGAAGCAGGTGGTTCCGTACAATTAATAGTTGTGCCGCAAGGTTCAAGTATGACTCGCCGGGAAATCGACAGCTTGACCGATTATGTAAAAGATTATCGGGCAAAAGGCTTGGCTTGGTTGGCTTTGGAAGAGGAACCGCGAGGCTCTTTTCTGAAATTTATCGATCAGACATGGATAGAGCAGGTTAAAACACAAGTAGCGGCTGAAACGGGAGACTTATTACTATTTGTTGCCGATCAAACGGCTGTAGTATATGATGCTTTAGGTCATTTGCGCGAAGAAGTTGCCGCAAGACTGAATTTAATCGATCAAAATAAATGGAGCTTTGTCTGGATTACGGAATTTCCGATGTTTGAATATAATGAGGAAGAAGACCGTTATGTAGCGGTACATCATCCTTTCACTTCACCAATGGATGAAGATTTGCATTTATTGGATACAAATCCTGAACAATGCCGGGCCAAAGCATATGACATTGTACTTAACGGTAATGAAATCGGGGGCGGCAGCATCAGGATTCATGATGAACATTTGCAAAATAAAGTTTTTGATTTGCTCGGTTTATCTGAAGAAGAAAGCGCAGAACGTTTCGGTTTCTTATTGAAGGCCTTTCAATACGGAGTTCCGCCACATGGAGGATTAGCTTTTGGTCTGGATCGCTTAGTCATGTTATTGACAGACAGTACAAGTATTCGTGATGTTATAGCTTTCCCCAAAGTTCAAAACTCATCATGCTTAATGAGTAATGCTCCAAGTCCGGTTGCAGAAGATCAATTGGCAGAACTAGGTATTGAATTGACTGATTCTTAAAAAGACAAATTGTAAAATGACTTGATTAAGCTCAGAGCGAATGCTCAAAAATAATAACCGCAAGATACTAACCAGAGGGATATATTTGTGAAAAAAATTTTGAAAAATGAACATGAAAAATCTGACGAAAAATATGATGAAAAATCAAGTAATAATTTGCGTTCAGACAAGTTATTGCAATTTTTAGATTGGATTAAAACTTTTCTGCTTGTCATATTAATCGGTTTGTTCATAACATTATTTGTTGTGCAACGAAACACGGTTTCAGGACCTTCAATGGAACCGACTCTGCACGATAAAGATCAAATTATTGTGGAAAAAATCAGCAAATACTTTAGTATCAATCGAGGTGATATTGTCACAATTAATGAAAAAAATGCCGAACATCCTGACAATTTATTAATAAAAAGGATTATCGGTTTACCCGGTGAAAAAATTGAACTGAAAGATGGAAAGGTTTTTGTCGATGAACAAGTGCTGCAAGAGGATTATTTGACACAAGGAGTGGAAACTCATGCCGATCCGGTACGAAACGAACAGGTTGTGACCTTGGGCAAAAATGAGTATTATGTTCTAGGCGATAATAGACCTGTAAGCAAAGATAGTCGACGTATCGGGACTGTTCAGAAGAATCAAATTATCGGAAAACTTTTAATAAGATTTTATCCTTTTGACAGTATAGGTAAGCCTAAATAATAATTTCCAGTGGAGGTATCATGTCGCAAATTCGGCAAGGAAATGTTCGAAATTTTTGTATTATAGCCCATATTGATCACGGCAAATCAACTTTAGCTGATTGTTTAATTGAAGAAACCGGTACGCTGACTTCGCGTGAAATGCAAGACCAGGTTTTAGATAATATGGATTTGGAAAAAGAACGGGGTATCACAATAAAAGCACGTGCAATCAGAATGGAATACAAACATTCTGACGGTGATACTTATATCTTAAATTTAATTGATACTCCGGGACATGTTGATTTTAATTATGAAGTTTCACGAACTCTAGAAGCTTGTGACGGCGCCATTCTTGTTGTAGATGCAGCTCAAGGCATTGAAGCTCAGACTTTAGCGAATGTCTACTTGGCATTAGAAGCAGATTTAGAAATAATGCCCGTAATTAACAAGATTGATTTACCGTCTGCCAGACCGGAAGAAATTGCGAAAGAAGTTGAAGATATTATCGGTATTGAAGCTCAGGATGCACCAAGGATTTCCGCCAAAAACCACATCAATATTCAAGCAGTTTTGGATCAGATTATTGAACGGTTACCGGCACCCCGAGGGGATTTAGCTGAACCTTTACAAGCTTTGATCTTTGATTCGGAATATGACACGTATAAAGGTATTATTGCTCATATTAATATCAAACAGGGCTCAGTCAAAGTTGGTGATCAGATTATGATGATGAATACCCGAAAGTCATTTGAAGTGACGGAATTGGGTTATTTTAAGGCTAACGGCGGGATATCGGTTGAAGAACTGGTTACCGGAGATGTCGGTTATCTTGTAGCAAGTATCAAAAATGTCAAAGATACCAGAGTCGGCGATACGATAACTTTAAAAAACAACCCTGCTGCTAAACCTTTGCCGGGATATAAGCCGGTACAACAAATGGTGTTTTGCGGTCTGTATCCGGTGGACGGAGCAGATTATAATAATTTACGTGATGCCTTGGAAAAAGTTCAGCTCAATGATGCTGCCCTATCTTTTGAACCGGAAACTTCCGCTGCTTTAGGTTTCGGTTTCCGTTGCGGATTCCTCGGTTTGTTGCACTATGAAATTATTCAGGAAAGAATAGAACGAGAATTTGAATTGGATATCATTTCAACTGCACCTTCCGTGATTTTTAAATTACATTTGACTGACGGTTCAATCATCAAATTGGATAATCCGACTAATATGCCGGCATCTGAAGAAATAGAATATATTGAAGAGCCGATTGTCAATGTCTCGATTGTAATGCCGGATGAGTATATCGGCAATATAATGGATTTATGCCAGGAACGACGCGGAATATATCAGACGATGGAATACTTAGAAACAAATCGAGTAAACTTGCACTATGAAATGCCGTTAAATGAAATAATTTATGATTTTTTCGATGCGCTTAAATCAAGAAGCAGAGGTTATGCTTCACTTGATTATGACTTAAAAGGCTATAAAAGTTCTCAATTGGTCAAGCTTGATATTCTGATTAACGGTGAAATTGTCGATGCTCTATCGTTTATTATTCATAAAGACAAGGCATATGCCCGAGGCCGTCGCATGGTGGAAAAATTGAGAGAAGAAATCCCGCGCCAGCAATTTGAAATACCGCTTCAGGCAGCTATCGGCGGCAAAATAATTGCACGGGAAACGATCAGAGCTTACCGTAAAGACGTTACTGCCAAATGTTATGGCGGTGATATTTCCCGTAAACGAAAACTGCTGGAAAAACAAAAAGAAGGTAAAAAACGTATGCGCCAAGTTGGCAGTGTAGAGATTCCGCAAGAAGCATTTATGAGCGTACTGAAACTTGATGAATAGATTATAATCCTGGATAAATTACAATTCTAAATTTAGTTGATGAATTGAAACTTAGATGAGTTGTAATCCGCAAAAATTCTAATCTGAAAAATTGTAAAAAAATGATAAATAAAGGAATCAAAATGTACACTTTTGTTGATAATGTAACAGAATTTGAATTTAATGAATTTGCCGGAAATCATGAAAAAACGCACTTGCTCCAATCTTATCAATGGGCACAAGTCAAAAGTACTTATAAACCATTATATGTTGGTGTTAAAGAAGACGGTAAACTCATTGCAACTGCTTTGATTTTAATTCGTTCATTACCTTTAGGACTAAAATTTGCTTATATACCGAGAGGTCCGCTAATCGATTTTACCAATCAGGAATTATTGAAATTCTTTAGCGATAATCTGAAGAAATTAGCGAAAGCCAATGGCTGTTTTATGATTAGAATGGATCCCGGTATTGCATATAAAGTTTATAAAGTTGAAGAAAAAGATGATTCTGAAGAGACGGAATATGGACAAAATGTCATAGATACCTTAAAAAGTAATGGTTATATTCATCGCGGACTACCGCTCAAAATGCATGATTCGTTTCAGCCACGTTTTGTAGCTATAGTCAACTTGGACGATACCACCATAAATAATTATCAAACCAGATTAAAAAGCTCGTTGCGCAGAATTCAAAAAAGAGGCACAAAAATTGAATCAGGCACTTATCAATTTTTGGATGAAATGTCTTCAATGATTAAGTTAACCGAATCGCGCAAAAATGTGAGCTTAAGAAATAGAGACTATTTCAAACAATTATTAGATGCTTATCCTGAAACTGCAGAAATATATATAGCTTATTTGACTCCGAAGAAAAACATTGAAGTATTTACAAAAGAAATAAATAGCTTAACAATAGAAGTTGATAAAATTAAAGATAATTCTCCCAAAAAAGCACATCGCCTTAACGAGCAGATTAATTCATTAAAATCGCTAGTTGAAGAATTGGAAGATGTGAAAGATGAAGAAAAAACAGTCATCGGTTCTATGCTCAAGATTGATTTTGGTCACACTGTTAATCTTTTGTATGCAGGTAATGATGTTAAATTCTCAAAATTTTCTCCGCAAGAATTTATTTACGACCATATCATCAAAGAGTCGATTGCAAAAGGATATAAATATGCTGATATGGGCGGTGTAGAAGGCAGTCTTGACGACGGTCTTACCTTTTTCAAAGCAAAATTCAATCCTGAGATAGTTGAATATATAGGTGAGTTTGATATGCCATTATCGTTTAAATATAAATTATTTAATTTTGCCTGGAAAATGCGACTAAAGCTGAGAAACAGATAATTTATTAAAAAATAAGGATTAATTGAAGCTAATGTGCAGAGTTAAGACCTTACTTAATTTAAAGACGAATCAACTTTACTAAAATTACGGTTTTTAGTATACTGACTTGCAAAATTGTTGAGAAAAAATATGCGGATGTGGTGGAATTGGCAGACACGCTGGATTTAGGTTCCAGTGCGAAAGCATGCAGGTTCGATCCCTGTCATCCGCACCAAATCTATTCATGTTTTAGATTTTTAAGGAGAGAAAATGCGAAAACTTTGTGATTTCTTAGCAATGACAAAATTATTTGCCGGTCTTAATCATAAGGTATATGGTGACTATTGCGAGCAAACCAATATCCACATGTATTGGAAGGGCGAGTCTATAGCACGCGAAGGTGATGTTTCTTCCGGTGTCGGTATTGTGCTTGAAGGTCAAGTTGCTAAGCAAAAATACTCTCCTGACGGCGAATTTTCTACTTTAGATCTGCTGGAGACCGGAGATACTTTCGGTGAAGATTTTATTTTTTGTAGCGATAATAAATTTAATTTCAGCTTAGAAGCTGTTTCCGCAGTTAAATTGGTTTATGTTAAACGTGAAGACTTATTCGAAATGATCAATCGATCGCCTCAGATGTTGAGCAATTTACTTAAATTACTTTCCAGTCATATTAAGGAACAAAACAAGAGAATCTATACTCTATCCCAGAGAACTTTAAGACAAAAAATATCAGCTTATTTATTGGAGTTGCTTGATCAACAATTAACTGAAGAAAATATAACTTTAGAGGAAGCTTCAGCAATTGTTTCAACCCAAGCTGTTGAATTGCCTGCTTCTAAAGAAGTCATTTCGCGCTTGTTGGCAATGCCGAGACCGTCATTTTCGCGTGAATTAATATCTATGGAAAAAGATGGCTTAATTAAAGTCAGTGGCAGAGTCATTTGGTTGATGGATTTAGCAGGTCTGGAAAATGGCATTATCGATAATTTTGCTTCCTGATTTTTATATCTTTTTTCTTATTAAATATTAGCTTTAGGGGGAATATATGAAGCAATTATCTGATATTGAAATTGCTCAAAATGCGAAGTTGCAGCCAATTCAAAAAATTGCTGAAGAAGCGGGAATCGCTGAAGAAAATCTTGAAATATACGGTGGATATAAAGCAAAGATCAATCTTTCCGCTTTGAAATCGAATTATTCACGTAATAAATTAATTTTGGTAACAGCAATTACTCCTACTTCGGCAGGTGAAGGAAAAACGACAACGACAGTCGGTTTGGGTGATGCATTGCGTAGGAGAAATAAGAAAGCTGCCATCGCTTTGCGCGAACCTTCTTTAGGACCTGTATTCGGTATAAAAGGTGGAGCTGCAGGTGGTGGCTATGCACAAGCTTTGCCAATGGATGATTTGAATTTGCATTTTACCGGTGATTTTCATGCGATAGGTGCGGCAAATAATTTGTTGGCAGCAATGCTTGATAATCATATTCATCAAGGAAACTCCTTAGATATCGATACGCGGCGTATTGTTTGGAAACGCTGTGTTGATATGAATGACCGCCAATTGCGCAATATTGTTGATGGACTTGGCACTAAAGTTGATGGTGTTCCGCGGCAAGACGGTTTTGATATTACTGCCGCTTCGGAAGTCATGGCGGTTTTTTGTCTGGCAAATTCAATTGATGATTTGAAACAACGTCTCAAACGCATGATAGTAGCTTATAATCATTCAGGTGATGTGGTAACCGCAGGTGATTTGAAAGCTGAAGGTGCAATGACGGTTTTGCTGAAAGATGCAATTAAACCGAATTTAATTCAAACAATTGAAGGTACTCCGACTTATGTACACGGCGGACCTTTTGCCAATATTGCCCATGGCTGTAATAGTATCTTAGCTACAAAAATGGCATTGAGTCATCATGAATATACGATTACCGAAGCCGGATTCGGTTCGGATCTCGGGGCAGAAAAATTTCTCGACATCAAATGCAGAGAAAATCATCTTAAGCCGAATGCAGTTGTGCTTGTTGCAACAGTGAGAGCACTCAAAAAACATGGTGGAGTTAAAAATACCGAATTAAATAGTGAGAATTTAACAGCCTTGAAACAAGGAATACCCAATCTCTTACGCCATATTTTTCTTTTGCGAAACATTTTTAACTTAAAAGTTGTTGTTGCAATCAATCGTTTTCCGTCTGATACGGAAGCTGAATTGAATATTATTAAATCTGCCTGTAATGCGAACAATATTCAGGCTTGCTTATCCGAAGTCTGGTCAAAAGGCGGAGCCGGCGGTTTAGAATTAGCTGATAAAGTGATCAAACTTTGCGCAACAGAAAGTGAACTGAAATTTGCCTATGATTTAAATCAAGGTATCAAAGAAAAAATCACTGAACTTGCCCGCAATGTTTATTGTGCAGATGGAGTTGATTTTACCAATCTGGCATCACAAAAAATAATAGAAGCGGAACAAGCAGGTTATCGTAATTTGCCGATATGTATGGCAAAGACTCAGTACTCATTTTCCGATGATGCTTCACTATTAGCTGCGCCGAAAAATTTCAGAATTACTGTAAGAGATATCAGAATTTCTGCAGGGGCGGGTTTTATTGTAGCTTTGACCGGCACAATTATGACAATGCCCGGTTTACCGAAAGTTCCGGCAGCGGAAAATATCGATATTGATGAGCAGGGAATTATCAAAGGCTTAATGTAGATAATAATCGTAATTTTTCAATATTATTTGTGCATACTTTACAAATGTAATATAATTGCTATAAACTTGTTAACCCTTTGATACAGTCAATCAAAAGTCTGTGACCTTATTTAAGGTAAAATTGATATTGATAATCAGGAAGGTAGATCATGGAAGAGATTAAAAAATGTATAGAAGAAGCATCACATTTTCTCGATGCAACCATGGGTGCGACAAATAAAGACGGATTGATCTTTGCCGCTACCGATGAATCGTTATTGGGTAATCAGGACAGTTCGGTCAAAGCTTTTGTAATATCCTCCGATAATAAAACTGTTGCCGGCGGTAACACTTATATTAAGCTGAATCATGATCAGAAGTTAGTCGCAATTGCATTTATCAAAGGTACAGATGTTGTATCAGCCAATTATCTTGAGTTATTGGCGGGCTGGATCGGATCTGCACTCAAAGAAAAAAACACGGAAGAAGAAAGTGAAGGATTTTTGAAAAATGTTTTGCTGGAAAATGAATTGCCGGGTGACATTCCTCTGAAGGCTCGTGAGTACAGAATTCCTTACACGCATCCACGACAAGCTTTATTGATTAATTTTAAAGAAAATTTTGATTTACAGGTCAAGTCAGCATTGAACTCAATTTTGGAATCCGATTTGGAACATCGCATTTTGCCTATGGATGAAAAGAATTTGGTTATTCTTTTGGATTTAGGAAAATATGCCGATTTATTGAAGCGCAGTAATTCTGAAGAAGTGGCTGATGATGAAGTTGAGGAAAAGATAAATGAAATAGATTATCTTCCGATCGAAATATATAATGCTCTAAATGAGAGAATAGAGAAATTGGAGCTACACATTGGTGTAGGTATGCCGACTGAAACTTTGAAAGATATTTCAAGATCGTATCGTGAAGCATCATTGGCATTAACTGTAGGCAAGATTTTTGAAAGTGAACAGAAGATCATGCGTTATAATAAGTTGGGTTTAGGTCGTTTAATTTATCAACTACCGCCTACTTTATGCCAAATGTTCCTTTCAGAAGTTTTCGAACCGGGAACATATGAGCAATTGGATCCGGAAACATTATTGACAATTGATAAGTTTTTTGATAATAGTTTGAATGGTTCAGAGACATCAAGACAACTATTTGTTCACCGTAATACTTTGGTTTATCGTTTGGATAAAGTGGAAAAGATTACCGGTTTGGACCTGAGATCTTTTGATGATGCTGTATTGTTTAAACTTGCCTCGATGGTCAGAAAATATCTTGAATCTCTTAAATTGGACGGAACCTTTAATCCTGTGGGTAATAAATGGTAAAAGATTGAGGTAAATTCTTTTGATTGAATTTAGAAATGCCGAAAAAATTTATCCGAACGGTGCAAAAGCACTAACAGATATAAATTTCAAAATAGAATCCGGAGAATTCGTATTTTGCGTTGGGGAAAGTGGTGCAGGAAAGTCCACCTTAATCAGGTTAATAACCTGTGAAGAAAGACCCAGTAAAGGAACAGTAATTCTTGATAATTATGAACTGAGTCGTTTGCAAAAACGACTCATTCCTAATTTGCGCAGAAAAATAGGCATGATTTTCCAAGATTTTCGTTTAATTGAATCGAAAACGGTTTTTGAAAATGTAGCCTTTGCGATGGAAATTATGGGCGCTTCAAAAGCACAAATAAAACGAAGAGTATCAATGGTTTTAAGTGTTGTCGGTTTACGTGATAAAGCTGCCCATTATCCGTCGGAATTGTCCGGAGGCGAAGCTCAAAGGGTCGGCGTAGCGCGGGCAATGATTAATAATCCGGGCTTGATTTTGGCTGATGAGCCTACCGGAAATCTGGATCCGGTTAATGGAGAGGCCATTTTAGCTTTGTTGGAAGAAATCAATCGGGCAGGCACGACAGTTATTTGCTGTACGCATGATGCAAGTTTAGTTAATTTAATGCAGAAACGGGTTATCGAATTGGATCACGGACGCTTGGTGCGCGATGAGCAATGTGGCGCGTACACGGATTTTCCGGGAAGAGAATTGAGTTTCGAGCGTTCTGATGCGGATATTGCTGAATTGGATGAAGCTATACATGAAAATATGTTTTATGAGCATCAACAAAGACAAGACAAAAGAGCGAAACAATCAGCTGAGATTAAATCAATGCTGGATGAAGATAGCAGAAAAAGAAGAAATCGCCTTTCCTTAGCGGAACGTATTGCAAAAATGCGAATGTTGGCTGAAAATATTGAACCGAATGATTCTGAGAGCAAAAGTGATATTTGATTAGCAGCTTCGGTTTGTAAGGTTAGAAAAGAGCGATATTCATGAAAAGCAGAAGATTTTTATACGCTGTCAGAGACGGATTTGTTAATTTAAAGCGTCATCCCTTGGTTTTAATTGCATCCATTACAACTATGATGTTACTATTACTGATCAGCAGTTCTTTTACCGCTTTTGCGATTAACTTAAGGAATCTGGTAGAAATTGCCGGGCAGAAGCCGCCGATTGAAATTATGTTCAAGACGGGTACCATAGCGGCTGATGCAGAAAATTTTGATAAATTATTGGAAGAAAATCCCAATGTCATTTTTCATAAGATAAATACTCCGCAAGAAAACTATGAAATTTTCATTGAAAGCCTCGGTAAAGAGGAATTATTTAAAGACTTTGATTATACGGCGAGAATACCTTATACAATCAACGTAAGACTGGCTGATCCTGCATTAGGTGAAGAATTTCGCAATTGGAGCATGCAAAATCCCAATATTAAAGATATTTATATGGAAGATGAATTGATGAAAATGCTAAATCAACTGTTGCATGGAGTTACGACAGTCAGCATTGTTATTATATTGATTCTGGCCTTAATTACGGTCTTTATTATTTCGAATATGATCAGAATCGCTGCTTTAGCAAGATCATATGAAATTAACGTTATGAAATTTATCGGTGCGACAAATTCATATATCAGAATTCCTTTTATTATTCAAGGAGTGGTAGTAGGATTTGTAGGATCGGCTTTGGCTTCCGTTATTTTCGGATTAGGCTACAATACAATTTATCACCATTTCGGTCAGGATATTTTAAACAGAGCTGACTTTGCTTTAATCTCGCCGAATCAAATAGTACCGATAATTATTTTAATCAGTGTGGTTGCGGGGCTGTTAATCGGAGCAATATTCAGCGGTTTGGCAATTAGAAAACATGTGGATGTTTAAGGAAAGATTTTATGAGATGTGCTAAATATAAAAATGATATCATAAATAAAAAATCTCCAATCAGCATCAGTCTGATTTGTGTTGTTATCTTCAGTTTGCTGATCATTATTTTCAGCAGTACCTCGGTCAAAGCTGATGAGTTGGTTGAGGTTCAAAATCAAATTGACAGTTTGCTAGCCCAAAAAGAGAATGTCGTTTATCAACGTTCTCTGGTTGAAGCAGATTTATACAATTTACAAAATCTGAAAACAACTTCAGAAGAAAGTTTAGCTTGGCTTAATGAACGCAACACAGAACAGCAAGAAGTTTATATTGCACTTAAAGAAAAGCAAGATTTAATTTTGACGATTCAGGCTTCTTATCTGGAAAATCTTAATGTTACCAAGCAAAATTTCGAAACTAAAGTAGAACAATATGGTGACAGAATTGAAACGATGTTCGGAATGCAAAACAAATCAATCTTTGAGTTGTTTTTGGAATCAGATAGTCTGGAAGGATTTTTCACATCTGTGAAATTTATGCGGATTATCACAGATGAAGATGAAGCTGCATTGGCAGACCTGGAAGAATCGCGTGACAATCTGACGCAATTGACCGAAGATACCCAAGTAACAATAGATGCGAATAATCAGGAATTAGAAGAAATTAATGAAATTCTGGCTGGCATAGAAGCTGATATCAATTATCAAGTCGATGAAATTGCAATACTGGATACTTCAATATCAGATTTAGCAGGTCAAATTGATACATTTGCATTAAGTGAAGATGAAATTCAATGGGCTTTAGCGGAAGCTGAGTCCAATTTGGCCAGAATTGAATCACAGCGGGAAGCGGAGCGTCTTGCTGCTGAACAAGCGGCAGCATTGGCAGCTCAACAAGCGGCACAAGCTGTACAGCCAACTCAACCTGCGGCGGCAGCAGCCAATGCACATACTGAAACTGATGATTCTGTGGGAGGACCGCAGACCGTGGAAGATTTTGCATCTGCTGAACCACCGCCAGCTCAAGAACCGGTTTATAACGGTGGCGGTTTAGCCTGGCCGGTTCCGAGTTCATATACGATAACTTCTTATTATGGATATCGTACTTTTGGCGGATATTCCGATTTCCATACGGGAACGGATATTGGTGCACCATCCGGAACACCTGTAGTTGCTCCGGCACCCGGAACTGTAACCTTTGTCGGCTGGAAAAATGTTAATGGCAACACGGTGATAATTGATCATGGTAACGGAATGACGTCTTTGTATTGCCATTTGAGCGGTTATGCTTGCAGTGTTGGTCAAGTCGTATCAACCGGACAAACAATATGCTATATTGGTTCAACCGGATTCTCTACAGGTCCTCATTTACATTATGAAATCAGAGTCAACGGTTCTTTTGTAGATCCGTTAACTTATTATTAAAATTCATAACCAAAATAGTTTTATTATTATATAATAGACCTTGTTATGACTTGACAAACGAAATGATTTCGACAAGGAGATTTTAAGATGCAACAATATCAACATAATATAAACTTAAATCAGCCTGACCATGGGCAACAACCGAATGTATACCAACCTGATCAAATTCAGGATAAAAAAGTAAAAAACAACTTCTGGGGCTATTTTTTAACCTCGGTAGTTTCCGTTATTCTAACTGTTGCAATGATTTTGGGGATATTGATCAGTTTTAAAGGCAAAGAATTATTTTCTAATGCGCAAGTAAATAAAGAATTTTTCCCGAAAAAATCTCAGATTATCAATGTAAAAGAAAATGAAGATGGAAATGATGAATTAAGTCTGGTATTTAAAAATACTCCAGCTAATAAAAAGTCATTAGAAAAATTGGAAACGATTTTCAGTATTTTGCAAAATGATTATTATGAAGAATTATCCGAAAACCAATTGATTGACGCAATGGCTATCGGCATGGTGGAGCAACTGGAGAGTCCATATACTTTTTACATGACACCTGAATATGTCGAAGAGATGGAAGATTTGATGTCAGGTGAATATAGCGGAATCGGAGCTGTTGTCGAACAAGTAGGTGCATCATATCAGATCAGTGATATTATCGAAGATTCTCCTGCCGAAAAAAGCGGCTTGATGGTTAATGATGTTTTCGTATCAGTAGATGGCAAAGATGCTTCCGAATTTGAAGATGTTGCGATATTGGCACTTAACATCCGCGGTGAGCAGGGAACGAAAGTTGTTATAGAAATCTATCGTGCATCCGATAATAAAAATTATAAATTTGAAATTACTCGAGCAAATATTACCAATGCCAATATTCGTTCTGAAATGTTAACCGATGATATCGGTTATGTCCGAATTCTAGAATTCAGTGATGGCGCAGCTGATAATTTCATTACTGCTATGGATAATTTACAAGATCAAGGCGCAAAGAATATTGTCTTTGATTTAAGGAATAATGGCGGCGGTTATATAGATGAAGTTTTATACATGCTTGATTATTTGTTGTCAGAAGGTGAATTGACTACTGAAATAGGCAGAAGAAACGGTCAAGAATTTGAAATTACCGAATTTTCGGATAAGGAAACAGGTGTTCCTGAAGACATGAAATTTGCCTGTATTATGAATAATAACTCCGCGTCAGCAAGTGAATTGTTTGCCGGTTGTTTGCGTGACTGGAATAAAGCGGAGCTGGTTGGAGAGACCTCCTTCGGCAAAGGAGTCGGTACAATTACTCAATATTTGGAAGATGGTTCGGCAGTTCAAATTACTAATTTTTATTATAATTTACCTTCAGGTACAAATATTGATGGTACAGGTTTGACTCCGGATTATGAAGTAGAATTGCCGGAGAATATTAGAAATATGATTATATCCCGGATTGATTCTAAAGAAGATACTCAATTACAAAAAGCAATCGAAATATTAGAATAAATCAGGGAAGTTTAGATGGCAGAACAAAAGATCAATCACCTTAAAGACGATTATCTGGTACAGGCGACTGCAAAACAAGGCTTGCTGCGTTGCTTAGCAGTTCGTACAACTGAATTGGTAAAACAAGCAAGAAATATCCATGATTTGTCCCCTGTTTCATGTGTTGCATTAGGTCGTTTAATGAGTGGAGCATTACTAATGGCAACCGATTTGAAAAATGAGCAGGATCGCTTGACTTTAACCATTAAATCGGACGGGGACATTTCAAATTTGACGACAATTGCCACTTTGGATGGTAAAGTACGTGGTTATACAACTGATCCGCATGCAATTTCGTATTATAAATCGGCGGGGAAGTTGGATTTAGCTCAATCTGTAGGTAAAGGTAATCTAACCGTAATTAAAGATTTAGGTTTAAAAGAACCGTATATAGGCAGTGTGAAATTAGTTAGTGGTGAAATTGCTGAAGATTTGGCCTCTTATTATTTTTATTCTGAACAAATTCCAACCGTTATTTTTTTAGGTGTCAGACTTAATCAACAAGGAGTTGTAGCAGCCGGAGGAATGATGATCCAAGCCTTGCCCGGTATTGATACTGAAATACTTAATTGGTTGGAAAATCGTTGCTTAGGTTTTCCTGAATTGTCCGAATTGCTAGCAGAAGGCATCAGTCCACATCAATTACCGGATATGTTATTGGGCGTTGATGCTGAATTGAAGTATTTAGCCGAAAGTTTGGTTGAATATTATTGCGAATGCAGTCGTGATCGGATGAACCGCAACCTTTTGCTTTTAGGTAACAAAGAACTGACTGAATTGAGTGAAGATCCGAATGGAATAACTTTGCATTGTCATTTCTGTGCTGTTGACTATCATTATACTCAAGCAGAGGTGAAACAATTAGCCGAAGCAGCAATTGTATTATGATAAATACACTGTGAAGTATACAATATCAGATAAAAATTTTTATTTTATAGGGAGAAATTATGGAAGAGTTAAAGCAGGAAATAGTATTAACAGGAGACCGACCGACCGGACGTTTGCATATCGGTCATTATGTAGGATCTATCAAACAACGTTTGCGGTTGCAAGATGAGTATGCCGTGAATTATTTAATGATTGCCGATTTGCAGGCACTGACCGATAATGCTTATGATGTAGGAAAAGTTCGGGAAAGCGTAATTGAAGTTCTCTATGACTATCTGAGTTGCGGAATTGATCCGGAAAAAACTGCAATCTTTATTCAATCGCTGATTCCTGAATTAACTGAATTTACTATTCTATATATGAACTTTGTAACTCTTGCCAGATTATTGCGTAATCCGACCGTAAAAAATGAAATGCAGTTACGTGAATTCGATAATGCAGTACCGATCGGCTTTCTCAACTATCCGGTAAGCCAGGCTGCCGACATTACAGCATTTAATGCAACTTTGGTGCCGGTTGGTGACGATCAGTTACCGATGCTTGAGCAGACAAATGAAATTGTCAGGCATATTAACTTTCATTTTAATACTGATGTCTTGAAAGAATGTAAACCGATTCTTTCGAAGATTACCAGACTGCCGGGAACGGATGGTAATGCAAAAATGAGCAAGTCTCTCAATAATTGCATCTACTTGTCCGATGATGCTGAAACTGTCAGTAAAAAAATCAGAGGCATGTATACCGATCCGAACCATTTACGAGTTGAAGATCCGGGTAAAGTGGAAGGTAATCCTGTGTTTACTTATTTGGATGCTTTCGATCCTGATAAAACAGAACTGGAAGAATGGAAAGCACATTATCGTCGCGGAGGCTTAGGTGATGTCAAGGTAAAACGCCGTTTGGAAAAGGTATTACAAGCTGAACTTGAACCAATCAGAGAACGCAGAGCTCAGTTTGAAGGCAAACCGGATCGGGCAATAGAAATGTTAATCGAATCAAGTAAAAAAGTACGTAAAGTTGCTCAAGAAAATCTGCTGAAACTTAAAACTGTTTTGGGTATCAATTACGAAGTCGATATACCGCCGATATACACAGAACGTTTATAGGAGCTAACAATTCATAAATTTCAGTCCTTGCTTGCCGAGTCGAGCTCGATGACTCGCTGCGGACTTGGAAAATGTATAAATTGTTAAATATCTATTTATGTCTGCTTAACAAAAAAAAATTTTATAAAAGGCTTGCATCAATAATTCAGATGTTATATACTCTTAATCGCGTCAAAAAATTCAGTATGAATATTTTTGTACGCGAATTAGCGTAGAAGTCTGAGATTGCCGTATTTACCGCTGCGGTATTTGCGGGTAACTTAGACCGAGCAGTTCGAACAAAGAGTCGAACGTCACATCTATTTCGCAGCATAGCCGGGAAGGTCGCCCAGCACATGCGTTGCATACGAAGTGTCTGGGTTTTATCATGACAGGACATAAAACGCCCGGAAGAGTTGTTGGAAATAAATAGTGAGAGCAGTACTTAGGAGGTTTTATCAATGGCTGTAAATCAAAAAATCAGAATTCGCCTCAAAGCTTTCGATCACCAAATTTTAGACGAAAGTGCATCAAGGATTGTAGAGACTGCAAATCGCACCGGAGCAAGTGTTTCGGGTCCGATTCCTTTACCGACGGAAAAGGAAATAATCACAATTTTGCGTTCTCCGCATGTAAATAAAGATTCAAGAGAACAATTCGAAGCAAGAACACATAAGCGTTTAATCGACATTTTGGCACCTAATAATAAAACAATGGAATCCTTAATGCGATTAGAGATGCCGGCTGGAGTTAATATAGAAATTAAACTATAGATTTAAGCTCAGGTCAATGTTCGCAGAGACGAACCAATAACCAAGGAGGAAGAAATAAATGAACAGATTTATGCTCGGCAAAAAAGCCGGTATGACTCAACTGTTTGATGAGCATGGTTTAGTGATTCCTGTAACCGTTATCGATTGCGGTCCTGTAACTGTTATTCAAAACAAAACAGAAGCGGTCGAGGGTTATCAAGCAGTTAGAGTAGGCTATGAAAAGACAAAAAAGAACAATAAACCGGCAAACGGTCAATTTAAAAAAATTAATGTTGAGCCGATGCGTGTTTTAAAAGAGTTCAAAAATACAGCTGAATATGAAACAGGTCAAACTTTAAAAGTTGATGAAATGTTTGAGGCTGGTGACAGAGTTGATATCGCCGGAACTTCAAAAGGTAAGGGCTTTCAAGGGTCTATCAAAAGACACGGTTTCAGCAGAGGACCAATGGCTCACGGTTCAAAATACCATCGTGGTGTAGGATCAATGGGTTCATCAGCTACGCCTTCCAGAGTTCAGAAGGGGAAAAAATTGCCCGGACAAATGGGAAACAAACGTATTACAGTACAAAACTTGGAAGTAGTGCAAGTTGACGGCGAGCGTAATATTTTGGTTGTTAAGGGTGCTGTACCCGGACCAAAAGGCGGTTTGTTAGAGATCAAAACTTCCGTCAAAACGCGTTAGGCTGGGAGGAGAATAATATGGCAAAGACTAATTTATATAATATGCAAGGTGAAATAATTGGAGATATTGAATTGGATGATGCTATCTTCAGTATCGAACCTAATCAAGATGTTGTACATCGTATCGTCAAAAATCAACTTGCTAATAAACGCCAAGGCACTGCCAAAGTAAAAGGTCGCAGTGAAGTAAGCGGTGGCGGCAGAAAACCGTATAGACAAAAAGGTACGGGCAGAGCACGTCAAGGTTCGATCAGAGCCGGTAACCATGTAGGCGGCGGAGTTATTTTCGGACCGGTACCACGTGATTATTCATATAAAACAAATAAAAAGATGCGCAGGTTAGCGATGAAATCAGTATTATCACAAGCTTTGAGTGCGGATCGTATCAAAGTTTTGGATAAACTGGAGCTTAAAGAAATCAAAACCAAAGAAATGGTTAATACTATCAATAATTTGGAATTGCAAGGTACAGCACTCTTTATTATGGCTGAACCGAATCGAAATGTTGAAAAATCTGCAGCAAATATCAAAGATGTAAAAACAGCACTGGTTAATACAATGAATGTATATGACTTGTTGAAATACAGAAATATTATTTTTACCAATGAAGCTGTTGATAAAGTTCAGGAGGTCTACGCATGAGAAATCCGCATGATATTATCATTAAACCGGTAATCACTGAACGTAGCACCATGGATAGCATGGATGGAAAATATACTTTTGTCGTTGATCGAAAAGCAACGAAAATTGAGGTAAGACAAGCTGTTGAAAAGTTGTTCAATGTGCGTGTTTTGAAAGTAAACACACAAAATGTGTCCGGAAAAATGAAACGTGTAAATATGCATACCGGTAAAACAGCTGATTGGAAAAAGGCAATTGTAACAATTGATCTTGATCCACAAGAAACTACGTATTTAGTTGAAGGCGGTAAAGAACAAAAGACTTCAAGAAAATATAAAAATTCAATTGAAGAATTTGGATTCGGGATTTAGGCCGGATCGAAGAAGGAGTGAATTAATATGGCAATAAAAAGCTTTCGTCCAACTTCTCCTGGTAAAAGATTTATGACAGTGGCAGATTATTCTGAACTGACAGATAAAAAGCCCGAAAAAAGTCTTTTGGTATCGAAGAAGAAAAATAGTGGCAGAAATAATTATGGACGTATTACTGTTCGCCACAGAGGTGGCGGCAATCGTCAAAAGATAAGAATTATTGACTGGAAACGTCAAAGAGACGGTATTCCGGCAACAGTAAAAGCAATTGAATATGATCCGAATCGTACGGCATTTATAGCATTGATCCAATATGTTGACGGACAAAAAGCATATATCCTGGCTCCGCAAGGGCTCAAAGTTGGTATGGAAGTTGTTTCCGGTCAGGGTTCGGATATAAGTGTGGGCAATACATTGGCTTTGCGCGATATTCCGGTTGGTACGGTTGTTCATAATATTGAATTATATCCTGGTAGCGGTGCTCAATTAGTCCGTTCGGCCGGCGCTTCAGCCAGTTTAATGGCTAAAGAAGGCAAATATGCTCAATTGAGGATGCCGTCAGGTGAATACAGATTGATTCCGATTAACTGCAAAGCTACTATCGGTACCGTAGGAAATATCGAACATGAAAACATTAAGATCGGTAAAGCCGGACGTCAACGTCATAAAGGTTTAAGACCGTCAGTGAGAGGTCTTGCAATGAATCCGGTTGACCATCCGCATGGTGGCGGAGAAGGTGCTACATCAATCGGCTTACCCAGTCCGCGCACACCTTGGGGTAAACCGACCATAGGCAAGAAAACGCGTAAAAAGAATAAAAAGTCCAATCAATATATTTTAAGAAGACGTAAGAAATAGGAGGTGACAGATGAGTCGTTCAATGAAAAAAGGTTTCTATGTTGAAGAAGCCCTGATGCGTCGCATCGAAGAAATGAATGAAAAGAATGAACACAAAGTTATCAGAACATGGTCACGTGATTCTACGATCTTCCCCGAAATGGTTGGTCATACGATAGCGGTACACGACGGTAGAAAACATGTTCCTGTATATATAACTGAAGAAATGGTTGGTCATAAATTAGGTGAATTTGCTCCGACGAGATTATTCCGCGGCCATGCCAAATCAGAAACCAAAACCCACATGAGATAATTAGCTGAAACGGAAGGAGGGAAAAATGTCAAAAACTTATACAAGACAAGAATTGCAAGATAATAGAGAACAAATCATCAATGATCATTGTTCTGTAGCCCGGCGTTCAGCTAAAAAACGAACTTTAACCAAAAAAGAACGTAAGGTATTGGGGATAGGCAAAGATCGCGGAATAGCAAAAATCAATCATGTCAGAGTTAGTCCTTCAAAGGTTAGCATTGTTGTTCGCAATATCATGAATAAACAAGTTGATGAGGCAATTGCTATTTTGCAATACACACCGAAAGCTGCTTCACCGATCTTGATCAAATTGATTGAGCAAGCAAGTGCCAATGCTGTAAATAACAATAATCTGAATCGCGAAGATTTGTTTATTGTTGATTGTCAAGTCGGACCCGGTGCTACATTAAGAAGATACAGACCGCGTGCGAAGGGAGCTGCTGACAGATTGTTAAAAAGAAGCAGTAACATTCGTTTAACAGTTAAAGAAAAAATAAAGGAGGCTAACTAATGGGTCAAAAGGTAAATCCGCATGGGTTTCGTGTTGGAGTAATAAAAGATTGGGATACCCGTTGGTATGCTAACAAAAGAGACTTTGCTCGTTATTTGGTGGAAGATACCGAAATACGCGATTTTATTAAAAAGGAAACCGGTCGTGCAGGCGTATCTCGCATTGAGATTGAACGTGAAGGTGATGAAAGAACAATTATCACTATTTCAACTGCAAAGCCGGGAATTATCATCGGGCGTCAAGGTTCAGAAATTGAAGTTTTGAAAAAGAAATTGACGAAAAAATTCAAAAAGGCATTCTTTATTAATGTTAAAGAAATAAAAAATGGCGATTTAGACGCTCAATTGGTGGCAGAAGCAATTGCAAAGCAATTGGAAGAACGTGTTTCTTATCGCAGAGCGATGAAACAGGCTATCAGCAGAACAATGAAGCAGGGAGCTAAAGGCATTAAAGCCATGTGCTCGGGACGTTTAGGCGGTGCAGAAATTGCACGCAGTGAACAGTATCACGAAGGCACGATTCCTTTACATACTTTAAGAGCTGATATAGATTACGGTTTTGCTGAAGCAAACACTACATATGGTAAGATCGGAACAAAAGTTTGGATCTATAAAGGTGAGATTATACCTCTACCTAAATCGGATAAAAACAATCAATCTGATTCTGAAGGAGGCGAGCAATAATGTTAATGCCAAAGCGTGTTAAATATAGAAAACAACATCGTGGGCGCATGAAAGGCAAAGCACTGCGCGGCAATAAGGTTGCTTATGGTGAATATGGTTTACAGGCTCTCGAACCGTCTTGGATCACCAGCAATCAAATCGAAGCTGCCCGTATTGCGATTAACCGTTACTTGCGTCGTGGCGGTAAAGTATGGATTAAAATATTCCCGGATAAATCGGTAACAGCCAAACCGGCAGAAACCAGAATGGGTTCCGGTAAAGGTTCACCTGAATATTGGGTAGCAGTTGTCAAACCGGGCAGAATCATGTTTGAGTTAGCGGGTGTTCCGGAAAAGACAGCTCGTGAAGCTTTCCGTTTGGCGTCCCATAAACTACCGATCAAGACTCGTTTTGTAATCAGTGATATTGAATTAACAGAGGAAGAGTTGGCAAGATACTCGGAAGTTCAAGCAGATGTTATTGAACAACTGGAGGAAGAAGCTGAAATGGCTGCTGAAGCTGCCGGTGAAGCTGAAGTTGAGGAATCTGTTGACTCCGAGGAACAAGCTGAGGAGGTTGAATGATGAAAGTAACAGAATTGCGTGAAATGACAGTTGCTGAATTGAATCAAGAATTACTTGAACTCAAAGAACAGCTATTTAAATTAAGATTTCAACATGCAACTAATCAACTTGATAATCCTTTAGAACTCAAAATGGTCAGACGAGATATAGCTCGCGTAAAAACAATTTTACGTGAAATCGAATTAGCTGAAGAAAAGAAGCAAGAGGATAAAGTATGAGCGAAAGAAATAATCGAAAACAAAGAGTCGGAATAGTTGTTTCTGATAAAATGAATAAGACGATTACTGTTGCAGTCGAAGAACATGTGCGTCATCCCTTGTATAAAAAATACATTAAAAAGACAAAAAAGTTTAAGGCTCATGATGAAGAAAATCAATGTGGTATAGGTGACAGAGTTCGTATTATGGAAACCAGACCACTTAGCAAAACAAAGAGCTGGCGCTTAGTAAAAATTATAGAAAAGGCGAAATAATTTCCGCTGATTTCATAAGGAGGAATGGAAATGATACAACAAGAATCTACTCTAAAATCCGCGGATAATACCGGTGCTCGTAAGTTGTTATGTATTAGAGTTTTAGGCGGTACCAATCGCAGATATGCCAATATCGGTGATGTTATCGTATGTACTGTTAAAGAAGCAATTCCCGGTGGAGTCGTCAAAAAAGGTGACGTAGTTAGAGCAGTAATTGTACGAACCAAAAAAGGTGTTCGCCGGCCTGACGGTACAACAATTCGTTTTGATGAGAATGCAGCCGTTATTTTAAATGATGACGGAAATCCGCAAGGAACACGTATTTTTGGACCAATAGCCAGAGAATTACGTGAAAAGAGTTATATGAAAATTCTGTCCTTGGCACCGGAAGTATTATAAGGAGGCAGTTAATGGGTAAATTACATGTTAAATTAGACGATACTGTTTATATTCTAAACGGTAAAGATGCCGGTAAAACCGGAAAAGTATTAGCTGTTTTCCCGAAAACTTCACAAATTATTGTTGAAGGCGTTAATATGCAAACCAAACATAAAAAGGCAAGGACTCATTTGGAAGTCGGCGGTATTATTCAGCAAGAAGGCAAAATCCATAGTTCAAATGTTATGTTAGTCTGTCCTGATACCAAAAGACCGACAAAAACCGGAAAACGTTTTGAAAACGGCGTTAAAGTTCGTTACAGCAAAGCATCCGGCAAAACTATCGATTCAGTAAAAGGGTAAGGGGGGCAATATAGATGGCTAACAGATTAGTTGAAAAATATAAAAATGAAGTTGCTCCTGCTTTGAAAGAGCAATTTAAATATACTTCAACAATGGAAATTCCGAAATTGGAAAAAATTGTATTGAACGTAGGTGTAAGTGATGCCAAAGATGATGCGAAAGCGATGGACAATGTTGTGGAAGATCTGACGGTTATTTCCGGACAAAAACCGGTCGTAACCAGAGCGAAAAAATCAGTTGCAAACTTTAAATTGCGTGCTGGAATGGAAGTCGGTTGCAAGGTAACTCTGCGTGGTGAAAGGATGTATGAGTTTTTTGATAAATTAGTCAATATTGCTTTACCCCGCACACGTGACTTTCGCGGTATTAATCCTAATTCGTTTGATGGCAGAGGCAATTTTGCAATGGGAACAAAAGAACAATTAATCTTCCCGGAAATTAATTATGATTCAATCGATAAAATTCGCGGTATGGATATTGTAATTGTTACTACTGCTAAAACTGACGAAGAAGCCAAGGCTTTGTTAACGGGCTTAGGTATGCCTTATAGAAAATAGGGAGGAAATAATGGCTAAAAAAGCGATGAGAGAAAAAGCAAAGAGAACTGCGAAATTTTCAACACGTCAACATAACCGTTGTCAACTATGCGGTCGTCCGCGTTCATATATGCGTAAATATGGTATTTGTCGTTTATGTTTCCGCGAACTGGCTTATAAAGGTCAAATTCCGGGCGTACGCAAAGCCAGCTGGTAACTGTAAAGGAGAAAAATATGCAAATAACAGATCCAATTGCAGATATGCTTACAAGAATTCGTAATGCCGGCAGGGCCGGACATGAATCTTGTCAAATACCATCTTCAAAATTAAAACGAAATATAGCAGAAATCCTTTTGGATGAAGGATATATCAAAGCTGTTGATTTTGCAGAAGACAACAAACAAGGTCTTTTGACCATAACTATAAAATACCATGATAGACAACCGGTAATTTCGGGGATGAAAAGAATATCTAAACCCGGTTTGAGAGTTTACGCAAATGTAGACGAATTACCGAGTGTTTTAGGCGGACTTGGCATTGCCTTGGTTTCTACCTCTAAAGGCTTAATGACTGACAAAAAAGCTCGTCAAGCCGGTGTCGGTGGTGAGGTCATGGCATTTATTTGGTAAAAACTCTGAAATGGCGTTGAATAATCGATCAATGTCGCAATCTTAAGAGCAGGAGGAATAGATTATGTCTAGAATAGGCAATATGCCGATAAGGGTGCCGGAAGGTGTTGAAGTATCGGTCAAAGATGGTGTAGTCACAGCAAAATGCGGTGACACAATCTTAACTCAAGTGTTGCATCCGGCAATCAATGTAGAAATTGAAAGTGATCAAGTACTTGTCAAACGTGATAACGATTCAAAAGAAAGCCGCTCTTTGCATGGCTTGATGCGTTCTTTAATCAATAACATGGTAATTGGTGTGAAAGAGGGTTTTACAAAAGTTCTTGAAATAACCGGTGTAGGTTATCGTGCTCAAATGGATGGTAGTAAATTGGTTTTAAATGTCGGTTTATCGTATCCGGTAGAAATTGAACAACCTGAAGGTATTACCCTATCAGTCGAGAACCAAAACAAGATTACAATCAAGGGTGCCGATAAACAACTTGTCGGTGAAACTGCAGCCAAGATTCGTGGAACTCGTGTACCTGATTCTTATAAAGGTAAAGGTATTAAGTACGAGAATGAAGTCTTGCGTCTCAAAGAAGGTAAGACCGGTGCATAGTCAGGAAAGGAATAGACGATGATAAAGAAAATTCAAAAGAATAAAATTCGTCAACGCAAACATGCGAGGGTACGTAAGCATATCAGCGGCACAAGTGAACGCCCTAGACTCAGTGTGTTTAGAAGCCTTTCACATATTTACGCCCAAGTAATTGACGATATAACAGGTACAACTTTAGTTTCAGCTTCAACTCTTGATACAGAAATCAGTTCAAAAGTAAAGAACACAAGTAATTGTGAAGCTGCAAAATTGGTCGGTAAACTGGTTGCTGAAAAATCTTTAGCAAAGGATATCGAATCGGTAGTTTTTGATCGCGGCGGATATCTATACCATGGTAGAGTTGCAGCTTTGGCTGAAGGTGCCAGAGAAGCCGGCTTGAAGTTCTGATAGAGGAGTTTGAAAATGAGTAATTCTAATGAACGAAATAATGATAGAATGAGTAATAAGCCTCAAGATGGTGAACGTAGAGAACGTCGCGGTCGTCGTCCCAGACAACGCCGTGAAGATGACGGCTTAAAAGATAGAGTAATTCATATCGGACGTGTTGCAAAAACTGTTAAAGGCGGACGCAATATCCGATTTACAGCAATTGTAATAGTTGGTGACGGTGAAGGCAGAGTCGGTAAAGGGATGGGAAAAGCGGCAGAGATACCTGACGCAATCCGCAAAGGCAGAGATGAAGCCAAACGCAGCATGATAAAAGTTTCTTTGGCTGAAAACACCATTCCGCATGAAATTATCGGTAAATATGGTGCAGCTACAGTTATTCTCAAGCCGGCAGCGGAAGGTGCCGGAGTTATAGCCGGCGGACCGGTTCGTGCAATTTGCGAATTAGCAGGCATACAGGACATTAAAACAAAATCGTTAGGTTCAAATAATCCTAATAATGTTGTTAATGCGACGATGAACGGTTTAAAATCTTTATTATCTCCTCAGATCGTTGCTAAAAAACGTGGCTTATCTATAAACGAAATTTAGTTTGGAGGCTTCTAATGAGCAAATTACAAATTACTTTAAAAAGAAGTTTGGCAGGTTGCAATAAAAAACAACTTGCAACTTTGCAAGCGATTGGTTTGTCAAAGATCGGCCAAACAGTTGAAAAGGAAGATAATGCTCCAACTAAAGGAATGCTTCATTTAATTGAACATCTGGTTGAAGTAGAACAAGCGTAGGAGGCAATAATGGAATTGAACAAAATTAGATCAGCCCCGGGCGCTACTAGAAAACGTTCACGAGTTGGTCGTGGACATGGCAGTGGCAGCGGCAAGACTTCAGGTCGGGGTCACAAAGGACAAAATTCCCGTTCAGGTGGCGGAGTCAGACCACAGTTTGAAGGCGGACAAATGCCTTTATACAGACGTGTACCAAAACGTGGTTTTAACAATAAAAGATTTGCTAAACAATATCATGAAATTAACGTTGAATCATTGAATAAATTTGAAGACGGAACCGTAGTCGATGAAAAAATGATTCATGACTCAGGTGTTTTAAAAATACCTAAAATCAATGATGGTATTAAAATTTTGGGTCGTGGAGAATTAACTAAAAAACTTACGGTTCGTGCCAATGCTTTCACTGTTTCGGCAAAAGAAAAAATTGAGAACGCTGGTGGAACGGCAGAGGAGATTTAATCATGGGTAGCATGCTTGAAACACTCCGTAATGCATTAAAAATTCAAGACTTGCGTAAGCGCTTAATCTTTACTTTAATTGCGATGCTGATATATCGCTTGGGTACGGCAATTCCTGTACCCGGTATCAGTGTGCAGGCATTTACGGAATTCTTTAACCGTCTGGGTCAGTATGGTGGTTTTATGGAGACAATAACGGGTATTACTTTAACCGGTGAAACGGTTAGAGCGATTCCTATTTTTATTCTTGGTATACAACCCTATATTAACTCATCAATTATTATGCAATTGTTGACTGCTGCAATTCCCGCTCTAGAAAGATTATCCAAAGAGGGTGAAGCCGGTCGCAAGAAGCTTCAAAAAATCACCAGGTTTGTTACGGTTGGTTTAGCTTTAATTATGTCATTTGCGTACTGGTCATCAAGCAGATCTGCGGAAGCTACCGTATTACCTCCGGCAATCAATGCTTTAGTTGTTATTTTCAGCTTTACAGCCGGTTCAGCCTTTATTATGTGGCTGGGTGAGCAGATTAATGAACGTGGAATCGGCAACGGTATCTCGATGATTATCTTTACCGGTATTATCAGTCGTTTTCCGATGAATATTCAAGCGATCTATTTTACGTTTATGCAATGGAGTCAAAGAAATATTATTTTGGCTATTTTAGGTGTTATTTTAGTAATGATTGTATTTGTTGCAATTATTACTTTAGTAGTTTATATTCAATCCGCTGAGCGCAGAATACCTGTGCAATATGCAAAGAAAGTTATTGGCCGCAAAATGTACGGTGGACAAAGCACATATTTGCCGATTAAGGTAAATCAAAGCGGTGTTTTACCGGTAATTTTCGCAGTATCGGTTTTGATGTTACCATCAACTCTAATTTCATTATTCGGCTTTCAAGGTAAAGTAGCACAGTGGTTCTTGAACTTCTCGAGCAATCCTTTATATTATGTTCTTTACGCATTGTTTATCTTAGCCTTTACCTTTTTCTATTCATCGATTTCATTTAATCCGATAGAAATGGCGAATAATCTACAGAAAAACGGCGGCTTTATACCGGGTATCAGACCCGGCAGGCCTACATCAACATTTATCGGCAAAACATCGAAACGTTTGCTTTGGTTTGAAGCTTTATTTTTAGTATTTATAGTTTTATTCCCGAGCTTACTAAGTTTATTGACTAATTCAATGCAGAACATTTGGTTCGGCGGAACTTCGGTCTTGATTGTAGTCGGTGTTGCTATGGACATGATTACTCAATTGGAATCCCAACTTATGATGCGTCATTACAAAGGTTTCCTCGATTAATTAAAACAAAATTCTCAAAGGCGGTCAGCTAAAGAACCGTCTTTTAATTTCTGAAAGGAGTTACGTATGCAACTTATCATCTTTGGAGCGCCGGGTGCAGGCAAAGGCACTATGGCTCAAAACATTCAGAAGTATAAACAGTTTTCACACATTTCAACCGGTGATTTATTTCGCAGACACATTAAAGAAAAAACGGATTTAGGTAAACTGGCAACCGATTATATTGAAAAAGGTTTGTTGGTACCAGATGAAGTTACCGAAAAATTGATTCGTCATGAATTAGACATGATCAGAAGTGATTTTATTCTCGATGGTTTTCCGCGTAATATTCCACAAGCAGAAGCACTTGACAGAATTTTACAAGATTTTGATATTAAGCTGACAGCTTGTGTTCATTTAGAAATTGATCCTGAAATCGTAATTGAACGCTTGGTCAATAGAATGAGCTGCCAGGATTGTGGAGCACCTTACAATCTGGTTATCAAAAAACCTAAAGTTGAAAATGTATGCGATGAATGTGGTGGGAAATTAACTCAAAGAGCAGATGACAATGAAGAAACAATTAGACACAGATTTGAAACATATCGTGCCGAAACGGAACCGCTGGCTCGTTATTACGAAAACAAAGGCTTATTGATGACAGTCAACTGCAATGAAGGAATTTTGACAAAACTTGATCAAGTTTGGGAAGATTTAGCAGCTCTTGAAGGCTAAAAGCAAGATTTTTGAAAGTGAAGATCAATATAAAGATACCAATTCATGCATTTTCCAAGTCCGCAGCGAATCATCAAGCTTGACTCAGTAAGCCAGGACTGAAAATCATGAATTGGTATTACGGATTATTAATATCTAAATTTATGAATTTATTTAAACTTATTAACTTAGCATCTATATAGTTGAGTAGAAAGAGATCATTGATGATCATCTTAAAAACTGAACAAGAAATTGCAATAATCAGAGAAGCTTGTCGCATAACAGCTTCGGTTTTTACAGCGATAAAACCTGAAATCAAAGCAGGAATTTCCACATATGAGTTGGATCAAATTGTATATAATACGATTGTTTCACAAAATGCAATTCCTGCTTTTTTGAATTATGGAGATCCGCCTTTTCCCGGCTCAGCCTGTATTTCGATTAATGAGGAAGTAGTACATGGTATTCCGAGCAAGAATCGATGCCTAAAATACGGGGATATTGTTTCGATTGATGTCGGTGCTGAATATAACGGTTATTTCGGGGATGCTTGCCGAACTTTTTCGGTCGGAGATGTAAATCCCCGGTGGAAAAAACTGGTCGAAGTAACCGAACAGTCATTTTGGCAAGGGATTAAACAGGTTAAAAAAGGGAATCGCTTGGGTGATATAGGTCATGCTGTACAAACTCATTGCGAAAATCACGGTTTTGGTGTGATTAGAGATTTAACCGGACATGGAATCGGTGCAAATTTGCATGAAGATCCGAATTTATTGAATTACGGACGTGCCGGCAGAGGAATTAGACTTGAAGTCGGTATGGTCATGTGTTTGGAGCCGATGATTACCGAAGGCAGTTTTCATATCCAAATTATGCCTGATCAATGGACGATCGTTACGGCAGATGGAAAAGCGGCAGCTCATTATGAGAATACATTTGCAATTACACAAGAAGGTGTTGAAATATTGACTCTGACCGCAAGTGAACGTAAACAATATGCCGAAGAACTGACTCAAATTGAAAATCGTGCTTGGGCATAAAGATATTGTGAGAGACGGTACTTGCAATGTTTTTCGGCAAATTATAAGATGTCTAATACAAAACTAATTATTTGATATTAATAAAAAAGGAGAGCAATTAATGCCGAAAGAAGATCTTATTGAAACCAAGGGTGTAGTAGTAGAAGCTTTACCTAATACATTGTTTAGAGTCAGACTGGAAAATGGCCATGAAGTAATAGCTCATCTTTCCGGTAAATTGCGTCAACATTATATTAAAATCTTACAAGGTGACCAGGTAACTTTAGAATTGACACCCTACGATCTGACTAAAGGCAGAATTACTTGGCGCGGAAAATAAATTAATCGCAATAGAATAAAAGTGACAATTTTGCAACTTGTACTAAA
Source organism: Clostridiaceae bacterium (assembly GCA_012838135.1). Classification (GTDB taxonomy): domain Bacteria; phylum Bacillota; class Clostridia; order Saccharofermentanales; family DTU023; genus UBA5436. The sequence goes on from DUPV01000008.1 coordinate 46,307, forward strand.
AAATCGTAGCAAAAGGTTGTTTGTCACTGGTGAAGTTTTAGATTTTGAGACCTACAACAACTTACGTAATTTTATTTTTTATTTCACTTGATTTTTTTTGTAGGTTTGGTAAAATATTTTGGCGTCGCCTTAAAAGGGCAATTTTTTGTTGCTAAAAGGGAGTGAAAAAATGAAAGTTAGACCATCGGTAAAACCGATCTGTGAAAAATGCAGAGTAATTAAACGCAGAGGCAGAGTAATGGTCATTTGCTCTGATCCGAGACACAAACAAAGACAGGGATAATCAAATTTAGCACTTGATTATTGTTGAGGACACGCCAAAAGGATGCGGCTGCATCAATCTTATAACCGAGGATTGTTGTTTCCTTCAAACGTGTTTTTCAAATTTATTTTTTACAATTTAAAACACTAAAATTGATGGAGGTGCATTAATGGCACGTATTGCAGGGGTAGATATCCCTAATGAAAAACGTGTGGAAATCGGACTCACCTATATATACGGTGTAGGCAGAACAACCGCTACTGAAGTACTTAAAAAATGCGGTATAAATCCGGACACACGTGTTAAAGATTTAACAGAAACAGAAATTACTCAAATCCGTGATGTTCTGGAAGAGGACTATACAATAGAAGGTGATTTGCGTCGTGAAATTGCAATGAATATCAAACGTTTGACTGATATCGGTTGCTATCGCGGTCGCCGTCACCGTGCCGGACTTCCCGTTCGCGGTCAGCGAACAAAAACCAATGCCAGAACCCGCAAGGGAACTAAGAGAAGATCATCGTCAGGCAGACGTTAATAGGGGGGTATATCATGGCAAAAACTAAAAGAAAAGCACGTGTAAGACGTCGTGTTCGTAAGAATGTTGCTAATGGACAAGCACATATTCATTCTTCCTTTAATAATACAATTGTTACAATTACCGATCTACAAGGCAATGTAATTTCCTGGTCCAGTGCCGGATCTCAAGGCATGCGCGGTTCTCGTAAAGGAACACCGTTCGCTGCACAACTGGCTTCCGAAACTGCAGCAAAAGCTGCCATTGACCAAGGCATGCAAACTGTAGAAGTATATGTAAAAGGACCGGGTTCAGGTCGTGAGTCTGCAATCAGAGCTCTTGATACAGCCGGTCTGGAAGTAGTCTTAATCAAAGATGTGACACCGATTCCACATAATGGTTGCAGACCACCGAAAAGAAGAAGAATTTAAAGGAGGATCAAGATGGCTAGAGATATGTCACCAATTCTGAAACGTTGTCGCACTTTAGGCATTGAGCCTCAAGTAATGGGGATTAATAAAAAATCAAAACGTAATCCTCAAAAATCACGTCGTAAAGACAGTGAATACGGACGTCAATTACGTGAAAAACAAAAAGTTAAATTTATATACGGTGTTTTGGAAAAACAATTCAAAAACACATTTGTCAAAGCATCTCGAATGTCAGGTGTTACCGGCGAAAACCTGTTGCAATTATTAGAATTACGCATGGATAATGTTATTTTTCGCTTGCGCTTGGCTGATACGAGAGCTCAAGCCAGACAATATGTCTCTCATTCACATTTCTTGGTAAATGGCAGAAGACTCAATGTTCCGTCAGCCACTTTACGTGTCGGTGATGTGATTACGATGAAAGCCAGTTCAAAGAAATTGGAACCTTTCAAAGATTTGGCAGAAGCAGTCGTTCCGGAGTGGTTATCCATGAACTGGGATACCTTGGAAGCTAAAGTTGTCGGACTTCCTAAACGTGAAGATATTGATTTCGACGTAGAAGAAACCTTAATTGTTGAGCTGTACTCCAGATAATCAGATTTTCTGCAATAACAATTGAGATTTTATGTGCTTTAAGGAGGCCTTAATGTTAGAAATAGGACAACCAATTATTGAATGTGTTGAAAAGAACGAGAATAATTCGTATGGAAAATATACTGTCGAGCCTCTGGAACGCGGTTATGGTACAACAATCGGTAATGCTTTGCGTAGAGTGCTCCTCTCATCATTACCGGGATATGCGGTTACAGCTATTCGTGTAGAAAATGTATATCATGAGTTCTCGACAATTCCGGGCGTAATTGAAGACATGACGGAAATTATTTTAAATATAAAAGAATTGAGAACAAAATTACATACAGAAGGTCCAAAAACTGTCTATATCAGTACGGAAGAAGGATTTGTCGGTGAAATTACTGCCAATGATATCGTGCGCGATGATGAAGTTGAAATTTTGAATCCTGATTTGGTTATTGCGACCTTAAATGGCGACGGACGCCTACTGATGGAATTAACGATTGATCAGGGAGTTGGCTACCGTAATGCTGAACGCAATAAATTACCCAATCAGCCAATCGGTGTAATCCCGGTGGATTCAATTTTCAATCCTGTTCGCAAGGTCAATTATCGTGTTGATGATACTCGTATCGGTCAAATTACCGATTATGATAAATTAACCCTTGAAATTTGGACCGATGGGACAATAGATACGGAAGATGCATTACATGCGGGTGCTCAACACTTAATACAACATTTGGCCCTCTTCTGTGATTTGGAAACCGAATTGGAAGAAGTTATTGAAGAAGAGGAAGAAATTGTTGAAGAACAAAACCTGGTATATGAAATTATGATTGAAGACCTGGATTTTTCTGTCAGAACATATAATTGTCTCAAACGTGCAGGTGTGAATACAGTCGGTGAATTAGTTGCCAAAACTGAATCGGATATGATGAAAATCCGCAATCTGGGCAAAAAATCACTGGAAGAGATCGTGATCAAATTAGAGGAAATGGATTTATCACTTGCTGATGAAGAGGTTTAATGGAGGAATATAATGGCTAAAAATAGAAAACTCGGTCGTACATCGGCTGTTCGCCGCTCCATGTTAAAGGGTTTGGTAACCGCTTTAATAGTAAACGGTAAAATCAAAACTACTGCGACGAGAGCTGCCGAAGTACAACGCAAAGCAGAAAAAATGATCACCTTGGCGATCAAAGAGAAAGATAATTTTGATACGGCAGAAAAAGAAGTATCAAGGGCAAAACTGGATAGTAAAGGCCGCAAGTTGTTAAAAAAGGCGACTTCGAAAAATGATAATGTATACGACGTTGTTGAGCGTGAAATGGATGTTAAAATGGTTCAGGTGGACCATCCTTCACGTTTACAAGCCAGACGCAAATTAATTTCAGAGATGAATGAATTTCATACTGCCGAGGGCAAACGGGTTAATACGGTAAATTATTTATTCAATGAAGTGGCACCGCGCTACATTGATCGCAAAGGCGGTTACAGCAGAATTATCAAGATTGGTCCTCGCCGGGGCGATGCAGCGGAAATGGTTATTTTAGAATTGTTGTGATAATAGAGTTAACAATTGTTCTAAGTGCAAATGTAATTTTAAGGCATCCCTATGCGGATGCCTTTCTTAAAGGAGCAGATATTGAAACAAATGCAAGGCTTTAGTCATGCTGAATCGGCTTCGCATATAAGATCGGAAGATAGACTTATCATGATTGACGAAGCAAGTTTTGCTTATCCGGTATCCGGCGAAAGTTCTTCCTCTATTGTTGCGCTGAAAAATGTTTCAATTAAAGCAAATCAAGGCAGACACATAGCAATTTTGGGTCGTAACGGCTCGGGAAAAACGACATTGGCTAAACTGATTAATGCACTTGAAATACCTGATCAAGGTAAAGTTATTGTGTTTGGTCATGATACTTCGGATGAGTCAGCGCTATGGTCGATCAGACAGACTTGCGGTATGGTTTTTCAAAATCCGGATAATCAAATAGTAGGTACGACAGTAGAAGAAGATATTGCTTTCGGGCCGGAAAATCTCGGTATCCCGTCGGCTGAAATTCGGCATAGAGTTGATCAGTCTTTGATACGAGTAGGTCTTGAACAGTATGCTGTGAAAGCTCCGAGTCAACTTTCCGGCGGACAAAAACAAAAATTGGCAATTGCCGGTATCTTAGCGATGCGACCGGCCTGTATTATTTTAGATGAAGCGACCTCAATGCTTGATCCGAAGTCGGCTAAAGATTTTTTTAAGTTAATCAAAGAATTGCAACAGGAATTTTCTCTGACAATTATAGAAATAACGCATGATATAGAGAATGCAATTTTAGCTGATTATATTTATATTATGCAGCAAGGCGAAATTTTCTTTTCCGGTACTCCGCGTGAAGTATTTACCAGACCGGATAAAGTGTTGGCAGCTGGACTGGACTTGCCACAACATCTCTATATAAATCATCTGTTCCAAAAGAGTTTTTCACTGGAAGCACTTGAAAAATTGTGTAAAAAATATCCGAATGACATTTTTACACCGGAGGAAACGGCAGATGCAATGTTTGAGCTTAATAACATAGCAAATCCGCAAATGATTGCTGTTTCGACAACAAAATATAATTCTTCAAATAAAACTATCATCTCAGTTGAAAATCTGAGTTACACATATCAAAAAGGCACAAAATTTGCGGTTGATGCCTTGCAAGAAGTCAGTTTTCAGGTTAAGCAAGGTGAGATGGTTGCAATAGTCGGGCATTCCGGTTCGGGTAAGTCAACTTTAATCAGTCATCTGAACGGTTTAATTGTACCTCAGACCGGTCAGGTTGAGATAATGAATCTGAATACGCATAATAAAAAAGATATTCGGGAAATCCGCAAGTTTCTCGGGCTTCTATTTCAATACCCGGAACATCAATTGTTTGAGAATACGGTCTATGAAGATATTGCTTTCGGTCCGAAACAATTCGGATTTTCTGAATCTGTGATTGAAAAGAACGTTAAGCAAGCGATTGATATAGTCGGCTTACCACAAGATATTATGCATCGATCGCCGTTTGAACTCTCAGGCGGACAACAACGCAGGGTTGCGATTGCCGGAGTTTTAGCAACTGATTGTGAAATATATGTTTTGGATGAGCCGGCAGCAGGTTTGGATCCGATCGGCCAACAAGAGATTATTAACTACATTATGCACTTGCGTGAGCTGAATAAAACAGTGATTTTAGTAACTCATGATATGAAACTTGCAGCTCGAGCTGACCGCATTTTAGTTTTAAATCAAGGTCGTGTGACAGCTTATGATACGGTAGAGAATGTTTTTTCAAATCAAATATTATTAGAAGATGCAGGTCTTGAAGTACCACCGGCTTATAAATTTGCTCGCTTAATCAGCGAAAAATTTTCAAGTGAAATTACCGGCTACACAGCAGAAGAAGTAAGTTATAATTTATTGAAACATCTAAGTAGCAGGAGAAAATATAATGCATGACCGCCTGCTTTTAGGAAAATATTATCCGGGCAAATCAATCTTGCACAGATTAGATCCCAGGACAAAATTCATTTTGTTAATTTTGTTAATGGTCACTTTGCTGATTCCCAAAACGGTATTCCCAATTCTGTTATTGTTAGTCGGTTCTGCCTGCTTGATAATTATTTCAAAGATTCCATTGCAAGAAATCTTAAGTAGTTTACGTTCGATTTTATTCATTTTGGTTTTTGCCTTTTTGATAAATTTATTTTCCGGCAAAGGCACACTGCTTCTAGATTTAGGTGTTTTAAAAATTAGGCAGGATGGTTTGCTTAATGCTGTTCTGATGTCTATCCGCTTAATTTTATTAGTTCTTGACACTACATTGTTTTTAACCTTAACTACTACACCGTTACAATTGTCACATGCCCTGGAAAATTTATTGAAACCTTTGAGTGCGATTCGTTTTCCGGCACATGAAATTGCCATGATGATGTCAATTGCCTTGCGATTTGTTCCAACCTTGCTTGAAGAAACTGACAAAATAATGAAAGCTCAAAGTTCACGAGGTGCCAATTACGATACCGGCGGATTCTTAAAAAAAGCCAAAGGCTATATCTCAATTATCGTGCCGTTATTTATCAGTTGTTTCAGACGAGCAGACGAGCTGGCTAATGCGATGGAAGCACGTTGTTATCATGGTGGTGCGGGCAGAACCAAACTGAATGAATTGCGATATACATCACTTGATTTATTTTTCAGTATAATTTTTATAATTTGTTGTGCAATTATATTATTTGCCCATTATCAAATGTCAAATCTGATATAATATTTTTTAAGATCAAACTAAATATAAAACTCAAATCTAAGCAATTATCAAGGAGAAGGTTATGTCAGTATTTTTAGGCATTGATGTTGGCGGTACAACAATTAAAATCGGTTTAGTTTCGGAGCAATTTGAATTATTAACTAAAATTTCAATTGATACGCGAGCGGATTCGGAAAATGCGGATCAAATTACACAACGTATGATGTTAACCTGCGAAGAATTATTAGCAAAAAATGGGATGACCTTGGCAGATGTTTTGGCAATTGGCTTGGGTGCTCCCGGTACAATTTTGAATAAAAGCGGAATGTATACTTTTGCCGGTAATTTACCTTTTAGGGATTATCCGTTAAGAGAAAAAATTCGGAAATACTATTCCGGGCAGATTTATTTCGGCAATGATGCCAATGTAGCTGCATTAGCTGAGAGTAGAATCGGTGCAGGTCAAGGTACTGCGAATAGCGTAATGATTACTTTAGGTACCGGAGTCGGTGCGGGCGTGATCATTAACAATCGCGTATATAGTGGTTTTAATGAGGCGGGAGTTGAATTCGGTCATATTGTGATTAATGTTGACGGTGAATATTGTACCTGTGGTCGCAATGGCTGTTGGGAAGCATATGTTTCGGCAACCGGATTAATCAGACAAACTAAAGCGGCAATTAATGACAACCCGGACTCAATCTTGGCACAGGTAGCAAAGGAACAGGGCAAAGTGAATGGTAAAACGGTTTTTTTAGCTGTTGATCGCAATTGTCCGGTGGCAGACCGGGTATTTGCCCGATATGCTTATTATCTTCAAGTCGGAATGGCGAATTTAATTAATAGTTTTATGCCGGAAATTATTATCATGGGTGGCGGAATCAGTTACGAAGGTGATCGTCTGATCAATTCGTTCAAGCAAGGTGCATTGGATGAGGCAATGCTTTTCGGCGTACCGATGCCTGATTTTAAAACGGCAACTTTGGGTAATGATGCAGGTATGCTCGGTGCAGCTGTGTTTGCTTTTGACTGTCTGACGGACGGTTTAGTTTATTAGTTCGATTTAAAATGTACAGAAACATTGCTCTGAAAATAGCATATGACGGTTCATGTTTTCATGGTTGGCAATTTCAAAAAAATGCTTATACCGTTCAGCAAGCGATGCAGGACAGTTGGTCTAAATTAATCGGCGAAAGAATTAACGTTATCGGTTCCAGTCGCACTGATGCAGGAGTTCATGCAACAGGTTTAGTAGCCAATTTTAAAACTTCAGCAAAAATACCTGCTGATAGAATTCATCTGGCTTTGAATACAATGTTACCTGACGGGGTCAGCGTTATTGCGGCAAAGGAAGTTGCTCAGGACTTTAATGCACGTTTTGATGCTCTGGGTAAGCACTATTCTTATTTTTTTTATCATAGTACTGTAAGACCTTCAATATTACGTAATTTTACGGCCCATATAAGCGGGCCTTTAGATTTGCAAAAAATGCAGGAAGCTTGTGCTTTATTTATCGGTGAAAAAGATTTTGCGGCACTTGCTGATCAGGGGACGCCGGTCAATACAACCGTTAGAGAGATTCTCAAGCTGCAAATTTCAGAATGTACAGATAATATTATTCGCTTGGATGTTGTCGGTACGGGATTTTTATATCATATGATCAGAATTTTGGCAGGTACCCTATTTTATATAGGAAGTGGTAAAATAGATATTAAAAATATTCCGCAATATCTTGCAAGCAAGAATCGAACACTGATGGGTAAAACAATGCCTGCTCGAGGTCTGTTTTTGAATAAAGTTTATTATCAGACAGTATTATTCGGACAGGACGGATTGACCAATTTTTACAATAGTTCAATTAATAAATATGATTCGAGGTAAAAAATGACAAATAATAATTGGAATTTACGTACAAATATGACCATGCTGACAGATTTATATGAATTAACGATGATGAATGGTTATTTACAAAATGGATTGCAAGAGAGTATAGCCTGTTTTGATCTCTTCTTTCGTAATGTTCCTGAATCAGGTGGCTATGCAATTATGGCCGGTGTTCAACAGATGATTGATTATTTGCGAGATCTGAAATTTGAAGCTGAAGACATTGAATATCTGGAAAATTTAAATCTCTTTAATCAAGATTTTTTAGACTATCTGAAAAATTTTGAATTTGTTTGTGATGTTTGGGCAATTCCTGAAGGCACACCGATTTTTCCGGGGGAACCGATTGTCAAAGTAGTAGGTCCGCTGATGCAAGCTCAAATGATCGAAACAATGCTGCTTGTAACAATCAATCATCAGAGTCTGATAGCAACAAAATCTTCACGGATTGTCCGTTCAGCTAAAAATCGTCCGATAATGGAGTTCGGTGCAAGAAGAGCCCAGGGCTATGATGCGTCGGTTTTGGGTGCCAGAGCTGCATATATAGCCGGTGTTGCTGGAACATCATGTACGATAGCCGCTCAACAATTTGACATTCCTGCTTTGGGAACGATGGCTCATAGCTGGGTTCAATCGTTTCCAACCGAATATGATGCTTTTGCAGCTTATGCCAGAACATATCCTGATAATACACAATTTTTGGTCGACACATATAATACTTTACATTCAGGTGTTCCGAATGCAATTAAAGTAGCACATGATGTTCTTAAACCGATGGGTAAAAGATTAAAAGCAATTCGAATTGATTCGGGCGACTTAACTTATTTGACAATTAAAGCACGTGAGATGCTGGATGCAGCAGGACTTATTGATTGTAAGATTACGGTCAGTAATGCGATGGATGAATATCTTATTCGCGAGCTTTTAACGCAAGGTGCTAAAGTAGACAGTTTTGGTGTTGGTGAACGTTTGATAACATCCAGAGCAGAACCGGTATTTGGCGGAGTTTATAAATTGTCGGCAATTGAATTTAACGGAGAAATAATTCCGCGTATGAAAATTTCGGATAATCCGGAAAAAATTACCAATCCCGGTTCGAAAGAACTCTGGCGTTTCTATGATCGGGATACCGGATTTGCTTTAGCTGATTTAATCACCTTGGCAGGTGAAACGATTGATGACACAAAAGATTTAGAAATTTTTGATCCGCATCATACTTGGAAACGTAAAACTCTGACTAATTTCAGAGCAGAGAAATTGTTAAAACCGGTATTTGTCAAAGGACAAGCAATCTATCCCGAACTTTCTTTAAAAGAAATAAGAGAATATTGTGCAGATCAAGTGGATCGTCTTTGGGATTCAATCAAACGTTTTGAAAATCCGCAAACATATTATGTAGACCTGTCACAAAAATTATGGGATTTGAGGCAGTCTTTCCTAGCTCAACATACTTAATGCTAGACTGAATGATTAGGAGGATTCATTGCAGAGGAATTATCGACCTAAATCAAAAATCAGATCGAAAATTATCAGTTTTTGACTGAAGCGACTTTTTTGACTATGTTTGGGGGATTCTGCGGTTTACTGTTAGGTGTTATATTGTCTCGAATCGCATCTGCAATTTTGAATTTCAGAGTTGTTTTAAGTTTACGCTGGATCGTTATTGCAATTATCTTTTCTACTTTAACCGGTCTGATTTTCGGGATTGCTCCTGCCCGTAAGGCTGCTCGACTTAATTCAATAGATGCTTTGCGATATGAATAAAAACGAATATAACAATTAAACAGAAATTCAAACATAGATTATTTTACAGTAGAGTAAAATCTGACTAATATATAAGAGAAGCTGATTTCAATTGATTACATATTAATAAAAGCGAAAATAGGAGGTAATTATATGTCCAAGAAAAAAATTGCAGTGTTATTTGCAGACGGATTTGAGGAAATTGAAGCATTATCGGTTGTGGATTTTTTGCGCAGAGCAAATATTGAAATAACAATGGTTTCAATAAAAGATAGTGTAGATGTCGTAGGAGCGCATGAAATAGAGTTAAAATGTAATGGCTTATTGTCAGATTTAAAAGCGGAAATAGCAACAGATTACGATGGTGTTGTATTGCCTGGTGGTCTGCCGGGAGCTGAATATTTGAGAGATTCCGATGCTGTCATAGAATTAATCAAACGAATGGCTGAAACCGATAAAATTGTAGCTGCTATTTGTGCAGCTCCGATTGTTTTAGAAAGAGCCGGCTTGACTAAGGGCAATAAGGGTACATCCTATCCCGGTTTGGATATACAACTTTCTTACAGTGAATATAAAGAAGATATTGTAGTACAAGACGGTAAATTGATAACGGCCAGAGGACCTGCAACTTCAATATATTTTGCTCTGAAAATTATTGAAGTATTATGTGGTAAAGATACATCAGATCAAATTGCTGAAGATTTATTACTACCGATAGTGGAGTCTCAGATTTGTAGTTAAGTAAATATTTATAAGTAAGCAAGTTAAAATATGGTATGGTTTATGCGCAATAAGTTCAAAGTTCAATCCACAATATCAACTGATATGCGAACACAAATCGGTGTTAAAGTCAGTATAGTAGGATTAGCAGTCAATCTGGGTCTTTTTGCGCTCAAAATAATGGTTGGATTTTTGTCGGGCAGTATTGCAATGGTTGCCGATGCAGTTAATAATTTATCGGATTTTGCATCGGCAATTATTGTGCTGATCAGTTTTAAAATATCTTCCAGGCCGGCTGACCATAAACATCCTTTCGGACATGCCAGATTTGAATATATTGCTTCTGCAATTGTTGCAATGTTTATTTTATTTTTGGGTTTTGAATTAGGCAAATCTTCAATTAAAAAAATAATTAAACCAACTTTGGTTTCAGTATCATGGTTTTTCTATGCAACATTAATTTTATCAATTCTGGTTAAAATTGCACTCTATTATTATTATGTCCGTCAGAGTAAAAAAATTGATTCAATTGTGATCAAAGCAACTGCCAAAGACAGTTTAAGTGATGTCTTTGTCAATTTAGGATTGTTAATAGCAATTTTGTTAGGCAAAATTTTCGGTTTGGCGATTGACGGCTATGCCGGTATGCTGATGTCGATTTTTATTATATATTCCGGTATTTCGATTTTGCGTCAAACAGCAGATCATATTTTGGGGCAACGTCCGGATCTTCATCTCAAGCAGATGATTAAGCAGTTAATTTTAGAGAAACCCGGAATATATGGTTTACATGATTTAATAATACACGATTACGGTGTCGATAATTATTTTGCGACAGCCCATGTTGAAGTTGATGCTGCTCAAGATATTATGGATAGTCATGATATTTTAGATCAAATTGAACGCGAAGTAGCAGTCCGATTCAATATTAATCTTGTACTGCACATGGATCCGATAGATTTAGACAATCCTGAACAAAATCGCTGGGAAATTTTAGTAGACAAGTTAGTCAGTTCAATTGATTCACATATTTCAATGCATGATTTTCGTATCCAAAAATCAGAGCAACAATTACAATTGATCTTTGATTTGGATGTGCCGGATAATCAGTTGTGGTCGAATGAAGAATTGCGTGCTGAAATAGAAAGAAGTGTCCGGAAAATTGAACCGAACACCCAATGCTTTATTACAATTGACCGCAATTATACAACCGAAACTGTCGATTTAATTACTGGTGATGTCCAACAGTCATAGTGAATATTTGTCATGCATAAGTTAAAATTAGATTTTTGTCTTGCCCAAAAGGGAATTGTTTTATTCTAAACTATTCTCTGATTTGACCTTGACCACGTACGAGAAATTTCTCCGAAGTTAGTTGTTTGATACCCATCGGACCTCGAGCATGCAATTTTTGAGTAGAAATGCCAATTTCACCACCAAAACCGAATTCTCCACCATCAGAAAAACGAGTGCTGGCATTGAGATAGACAACGGCAGAATCGACTTCATTGAGAAATTTTTCTGCATTAGTCACGTTTTGGGTCAAAATACAATCTGAATGTTGGGTTCCGTGTTGATTAATAAAAGCTATTGCTTCATCAACCGATTCTACTTGGTGCAATAGAATTTCTTTAGCTAAAAACTCTACGCCGAATAATTCTTCTCCCGATAAATAAGTTTTTATTTTTAGTTCGTGTGACAATAAATTGTAGAGTTCCTGAGTAATATTAATTTTAACATCTGCCTCTAATAAAGCCTCAACGATTTCCTCAGTTAAATAATTCTTTTCTGTTTGGATCAAAACACATTCGACGGAATTGCAAGTTCCTGGTCGCTGGGTTTTAGCATTGAGTATGATCGGCAGAATTTTATCATCTTCAGCAGTTTCATCTAAATAAATGTGACAAGTACCATCACCGGTGAAGATCATCGGAATGGTAGAATTTGCCATCATTGATTCTTTAAGCTGTTTGCCGCCACGGGGAATTAAAACATCAATGTACTTATTTTGGACTATTAATTGATTCAGAGAATCACGACTCGGATCATCAAGCAATTGCACCGCATTCTTAGGCATACCGTTTGCTTCGCCAACTCGTGCAAATAAATCTGCCAAAATCCGATTGGAATTTAAAGCAGCAGATGAACCACGCAGGATGGTGACATTGGAGGATTTAAGACAAAGGGCAGCAGCATCGATTGTAACATTGGGTCTTGATTCATAAATAATTGCCACTATACCCAAAGGTGCTCTGACTTTTTGGATTGATAAACCGCTTTCAGTTCTGAAGCCTTCGACGACTTCTCCGATCGGATCAGGGAAGCTAGCAATGATTTCCAATGAATCCGCCATACCTTTAATCCGACTCGGATTAAGCGCTAAGCGATCAAGCAGAGCGGAACTGAGTCCGTTTTTTTCACCGGCTGCCAAATCCATCTGATTTGCTTCGATAATTTTGTCTTGTTCAGCGATTAATGCCTTAGCAATTTCTCTTAAAATTTTATTTTTAACTTTTGTTGATAATTTTCGCATTTCGTTTTCTGCGATAGCCGCTCTGTAACATAATTGTTTAATCATAAATTCACCCCTTATGTTTTGCTAAAAATACTACTTTGAACGATAACATCTTATACTTTGACTAAATTATCACTGTGCACAACAACATCAGAATAATGATAACCAAGAATTTCCTTGATTTTTGATGTTTGTTGACCTAATATTTTTTTGATTTCCAGATTATTATAATTGACAATACCTACACCTACTTTTTTATTTTGGAACAGAATGCTGACTACAGATCCGAGTTCGAAATCACCGTCAATTGCAGTAATTCCGACCGGCAGTAATGATTTGCCCTTTTGAATAGCCAGGTAAGCTCCTTGGTCAATATGGAGATTGCCGGATTGAGTTGTAGCATAACGCAACCAATATTTTCTGGCATTGAAATTCGGTTCAGATGCAATAAAGTGCGTACCGATATTTTCTCCTCTAAGTGCCCGGCTGATATCGTGCGGATCGTCACCATTGGCAATGATTAAATCGGTGCCGTTGGACATAGCCATTTCAGCTGCCAAAATTTTGGTGGCCATACCGCCGGTTCCGAACTTGGAGCCGGTTGTTCCGGCAATATGTTTAATTTGATCAGTGATTTCCGTGATTTGATCATACCGTTTGGCATCGGGGTTTTCTCTGGGATCTGAATCATATAAACCGTCAATATCGGTTAAGATAACAATAAGATCGGCATCGACCAGAGCGGCAACAAAAGCCGATAATGAATCGTTATCGCCAAGCTTGATTTCATTAATTGAAACTGAATCATTTTCATTAATAATCGGAATAATTTTTTTCTCAATTAAGAGGCGGCAGGTATTGCGTGCATTGAGATAACGTGTCCGATTAGAAAAATCATCTTTGGTCAGCAATAATTGAGCTATCGGATGATCAAAAGCGAAGAACAGTTGGGAATAAAGTTGAATTAACTCAACTTGACCGACTGCTGCCAAAACCTGACGTTCGTCAATCTCATTCGGTTTTTCCTGGACGTTGAGTATACCCATTCCGGCAGCGATTGCTCCGGAACTGACGAAAACACACTCATAACCCTGATCAGTTAGAGTGGAAATCTCTTTTACAATTTTTTTGATTTGTTGGACGTCCAACTTTCCGTCAGCATGTGTTAAAGTTGAACTTCCGACTTTAATGACAATTCTTTTAAAATCTTTCATGATCATTTCCCATCTGTGAATTATCATTAATTGTACAAGAAATTTGAGGTATTGTTAAATTCGGGTTTAATATAAGTTGCGAACTTTTTGTTAACGATCTGAAACAAATATATAATTAATCATTATACAATCAATTTTCGACTTTTATTCGGTCACTTTGTGAGGTTTTCCAACTCGACACCATGAGTATGAGCAATCGGATGCCAGTTTATATCTTCGAAAAACATGGCTACCATCTGCAAGCCTGCCCAGATAACACCCAGAATCGGATAAGCCAGAATTCCTTTTAAATATAGCTTCAAGGTTTTTTTCTCTAATTTGACCAGGAGTATTAAACTAAGAACGGTAAAAATATAAGCGACAGCCGGAATAATTAAGTCATGTGTAAACCAGGCAGGATTATCCAAATAAAGAGGTAGCTGAATTAACATTTTTACTACTGATAATAATCCAGCAATAAAAAAGAAAGGAATTTGAGCTAAAAACCAAAAAGTATCGAAAGCTTTGTGATTAAAATGTATAGCATATTTGAACAATTTTCCGGTCATCAAACGCATTGTTTGCACCGAACCCATACCCCAACGAAAACGTTGCTGGATCATCGGTTTGAATTTGCTGGTAGGTTCATCATAGAAGATAGCTTCTTTGACATAAACCGGATTCTGATCTTTTAAGATCATTTGCATCGTAAATTCAACATCTTCAGTTAAAGTTTGAGTATCCCAACCGGTATTCTTGATTAATTTTAAATCGAAACTGAAACCGGTGCCGCTGACGGAAGCTAAAGGTATGCCGAGATTATTACGGGCTTGATGCAGATAACGTGATCGATTCAAGTAAAACAAAGCATTAGCCGAAGCGATTGTGCTTTTTTCAGGACTTTTGCAGTCCATGTAACCCGCTAAAAAAGTTTTCCCCGTCTGAATATGGCGATCCATCATTTTGAGAAAATTCGGATCAACTAAATTATCCGCATCAAAAATTACACAATGATCGTATTGTTTGAGCAGTTGATTCAAATTATAAGAAAAAAACCAGTTCAAAGCATAGCCTTTGGTAGCTCGTGTTTTATCATTTCTTACATAGACTTTTGCTCCCTCAGCTTTAGCAACTGCTGCCGTTTGATCAGAACAGTTATCGGCAATGACAAAAATATCAAATAATTTTTTAGGATAATCCATTGCTTTTAGACTTCGGATTAAATACGGAATGACGATTTCTTCATTGCGAGCAGAAATTAATATTGCAAATCTGGTTTTCGGCTCAACTGCGGTTTGTGAAATTAAATCAGATTTTTTATTTTTAGGAATACCACAGATCATGAGAAAAATATTATAACCAATTGTAATTATTACCAGCCAAAAGGCTATGTTACAAAGCAGTACAATCAAATTTGTTAATGTTGCCAAAGAGTCGTTCATATATCCTCAGATAATTCTATTAAAAATCACGTCAATAATCTTATCATAAAAAGCTTCAGTGTAAATAAAATTTTGATTAAGCTAAGAAAAAATTAATAAATAGCCAGTAAATTGTTTGAAAAATTGAAAAATTGTAGAGGTTATAGAGGAATATTATAAATCACTTGAAAATATTTACTCTTCATATTAAGTCAGGAAAGCACTTGTTCATGCGTACTGTTAAAAATTCAAAAGAGGAAGGATCGTAGTCTGTGAATTGCAAACTCAGACTAATGCCTTCGAACATGTAATTCATTAACGGCAATTTTGCCAAGTTTTTAAAGAATTTTTCCAGTAAACACATTTTTAAGTGATTTCATTGTCTGAATAATGATGTTAAAAGTTGTTTTATTCTACTTTGTGTTTTTTTATTTTTTATTTCTGCAAATTTACATAGTTAAATAATTATTTGATTTGACTTTAAGTAAAAATAAGGTTAAAAATTATTACAATACATAAGGAACATGGAGAGAGAAAATTATGTCCAATGACGATAATAATTTATTAAAAAATCAATTGGAGAACTCCAATAAACAAAAAAAGAATGAGGAAAATCAAAGAGCTGAACCTGAACAGAGCAGATTCAAGGCATTTCTCAAGAAGCAGAATATCGAAATTTCTTTCAAAAGATATGCGATAGATGCGATGGGAGCAATGGCTCTCGGTTTATTTGCTTCACTTTTAATCGGTACAATTGTCAATACAATTGCCGGTTTAGTCGGAGTTGAAACCACTGTCGGTTCAATTTTATCTCAAATGGGCAGTTTTGCCGCAAGATCAACAGGACCTGCAATGGCAATCGCAGTCGGTTATTCCTTGAAGGCACCACCTTTAGTATTGTTTACTCTTACCGGGGTCGGCTTGGCTGCAAATGAATTGGCTGGTGCCGGCGGTCCTTTGGCAGTTTTTATTATTGCTTTATTTGCCGCGGAAATCGGTAAACTTGTTTCGAAAACAACGCCGGTAGATATCCTGGTAACTCCATTGGTTACCTTAACTGTGGGTGTAGGACTTAGTTTATGGTGGGCTCCGGGTATCGGTGCCGCTGCAAATAGTATAGGAGCTGCCATCATTTGGGCAACTGATATCCAACCGTTTTTTATGGGTATAATTGTTTCTGTGGTAATGGGAATTGTCTTAACCTTGCCGATCAGTTCAGCTGCAATTGCCGCAGCTTTCGGTTTAGTAGGTTTAGCGGGTGGAGCAGCCCATGCCGGTTGTTGTGCACAAATGGTCGGTTTTGCGGTGATGTCCTATAAGGAAAACAAAATCGGCGGATTAATTGCTCAAGGACTTGGTACATCAATGCTGCAAATGCCGAATATTATGCGCAATCCGAAGATCTGGCTGCCGCCGATTCTGACTTCGGCAATTACCGGTCCGATGGCGACGGTACTTTTTAAAATTGAGATGAATGGTGCTCCGATATCATCCGGTATGGGTACCTCCGGTCTGGTCGGTCCGATCGGCGTAATAACCGGTTGGCTCAATCCTTCAGAGGCTGCTTTGAATCATGGTGCAACGGCTATTAATGCCGGATTAACAGACTATGTGAATTTATTATTAATCAGCATTATTTTACCTGCAATATTAACTTATTTAATCGCGATTCCTTTCCGTAAGCTGAATTGGATTAAAGAAAATGATTTAAAATTGAATCTTGGCTAACAATTTCAAAAGATAAGAAATTTTCTTAAAAAATCTTATTTTAGATACACAAAATTTAAGTTTATCCTGTTAAAAAGCAGTATAACCTTAAAAAGTGTGTAATCCAATAGAAAAATGATTGGATTACTTAGCAATTAACATTTCATTAATTTTTTTGTAAAGGATTTCGGAGATTAATTTATGTCCTTCATCGTTCGGGTGAATTCCATCTTCACAGATATATCTTTCAGGATTGATTTCTTCTAAGAACTTTTGTCTGACATCAAAATATTGAGCACCTGTTTCAATTGCCAATTCGGTCAATACCGAATTATAACTTTCATGCCATTGATAGATTCTTCTGGTTGAACCGCCTAAAAAAGTTAAGAGGTTCTCTTTGTTTAAACCCTTGCTGAAATAGTTGAAATATCGATCCGGATCAAGTGGCGGTAAATTAATAATTATCGGAACTATGCTTTTTTCTTGTAAACTGTTAATCAATTCTTTATACAGTTTAAAATATGAATCTAAATCAACATTAGGTTGGTGGTTAAAGCCCGGTTTTTGTGCAACATCTGCCCAGAAATAGTCACAATCATTTCCGCCGAATCCTAAAAAAGCAATTCCGGGTTCAATGATTTCTTCTTTTTTTCGTTGAAATATAGTTAAGCCTTTTTTTATAGTAGCACCGAAAGACGCAAAATTTTTAACCTGAGCTTTGAATTTATCGGATAAAATACTGATAAAGTTTTGTTTGCTGAGTTCATAGCGATTATTGACAGGATTATAAATGATACCTTTACAAACAGAATCGCCGAAGATATACCAATTTGATAAATAACTATTGTCGAGAACTAAATGAGCCAAAACAACTTCCTCCTTATTAGTTATTTAACATTATAGTGATGCTATTAAATCTATTATATCATCTCAAATCAATTGATTTTTTGTTATAATCCAATATAAGTCAAACAACGTTATCATATAGTTATTAAAACTATATTATATAGTTTTTGCAATGTCAAGATATGTTTGTTAAAATATATTAAATATTTTTGGAATTAATGCTTATTTATATTTTAACAATATTTTTTAAAGAGGATGTTATGGAAAACGATAATAACAAAGAAAACTCCCAAAAAAATGACCTGAAATCGATCAAAAAGTTTCCGGCAGAAAAGACAGCAAGAACGAGAATCGGAGCACAAAAAAAAGCTTCGACAGATAAAGCAGAGATGGCAATAATCTTTGAGCAGACTCTGCGTGAGAAACGTCCGCAGAAATGGGATTTACTGCCGGATATTGAACTTTATATGGATCAATTATTGAGTTATGTGAATCAGCAAGTTCCTGAAATTATGCGTGATCAGGAATTGACTAAATCAATGGTCAACAATTACATTAAACAACAGATAATTCCGAGACCTAACGGTAAGCGTTATACCAAACAGCATATAGCCGAATTGAGCTATCTTTTAATGTTAAAAGAAGTTTTACCGATTCAGCAATGTAAAGAGCTTTTTGAACAATTAAAAATTGGTGATCAGGTTGAGTATAATTATGCTAAATTTTTGAATTTGCTAGATGAAATTTTGCTTGTCGGTGCGGATGATCTGACAAAAATTTCCAGTAGAGATGCCTATTCAGAAGCTTTGCGCTTTGCTTTATTGAGTTATGTTACACGTAGAATTGCTTTGTTTTTAATTAATCAAGATGCCGCAACATCAAATAGTTCATTAAATTCAGATTAATAGAAATTAGAATGATAAATCAGATGTAACTTGTTGTAATAAATATCTTTCAAAATACGGAGGTATACGATATGGAAAAACATGTGGGAATAATCGGAAAAGGTATGATAGGAATAAGCTGGGCGGTGATGTTCACGGGAAACGGCATCGGGGTGAAGGTGCTGGCAAAGGAACCTGAGCTCGGCTATAAAAGGTACCGCACATATTATGACGATCTCGTAGAAAATGGGTTAGTCACAAAAAAACAGGCAGAAGCGTGTGAAAATCTTCTGAGCTTTACACAAGATTATAATGATTTGAAAGACGAAAGGATCATTTTTGAATGTGTAAAGGAAGATATTGCCACCAAATTTGAGGTGTATGAGAAGATAGAGGAGAGCTGTGAAAACCTTATTGCCATAGGGTCTTCCACATCCTCCATATCACCAGACGACCTTGCAAAGGGCGTTAAGCATAAGGAAAAGATACTGGTAGCTCATCCGTGGAATCCGCCGCACCTTGTTCCCTTAGTGGAGCTGGTAAGAAACGACTATTCAGACGAGAAAGCCATCGGCGCTTTAAAAGAGATTCTTGAATACGCCGGCAGAAAGGTTGTGATGATGAATAAGCCAGCTCCCGGTTTTATCGGAAATCGTTTGCAGCATGCACTTTATCGTGAAGCGGTATACATGGTGGAGCAGGGAATATGCACGCCGGAGGATATAGACAAAGCCATACGTTACAGCTTTGCTCCGCGATATACTTCCATCGGGCTGTTCGATCACTTTGATTATGCCGGGCTTGATATGATAAAGTCGATTGACGATTATCTTTTCCCCACATTGTGTAATGCTGAGACTACCCAGGACCTGATAAATGAGAGATTTAACCGCGGTGATCTGGGATACAAAACCGGCATAGGAGTGTACGACTGGAGAGAGCGAGATATGGACGACTTCAGAAAACGTGCCAGTGCACCATTTCTTGAGTTCTTTAACTGGAAGCTGCCGGAGGAAATAGAGGAGTAAAGTTGTTAAACAAGTGAAACAACTTTTTGTAGGCACAAGTCGGATCTATCTGCTTGTGCCATTTTAAAGTATGCATACTCTATTAAAATGCAAGAGAAGTTCACATCTGTGGATTTTATTGAGATATTTCTTACAACGAATTAACAAGCATAGAAAAAATCAGGTTTAAAATAAAGCTGATTTATGATAAAATAACCAGTGGTTATTCAAGATAACCTAATTTATTAAAAGAAGGGGCGTGTTTTTTTGGATTATCGACCTCGAAGTATCAAAATCAATAATTCAGTTTCCTGCGGGGAAATATTCAGTCTGCGCTCTTTTTTAGTTGGAGTCGAGTTAGACTTGCTCTTTGAGTGAAAATGCTTTTCTGAAGATTCTCCTGCGGTTAACTAAAAACCTGAAAGGAGATTCTTATGAAATTTCTCAAAAAAAATCAGAACAATCAAACTTACACTTACACGCAAGAACAAAATCTGCGTAGATTATCATCTGAATCGCTTGATGATGTTTTACGCGAATTTGGTTCGACTGTTCATGGCCTTACCGCTGAAGAAGCTGCAGTAAGACTGGAAGAGCAGGGTCCCAATATTGTCAAGACTAAAAAACAGCACACAATTGTTTCAAGAATTATCGAAGCATTAGTCAATCCGTTTAATATAATTCTTTTAATCATTGCGGTAGTAACATATATAACTGATGTTGTGATATCAGATGTAAAGGATTATGCAACTACCTTGATTATTTTATTGATGGTGTTTTTATCATCTGTTGTAGCTTTTATTCAAAGTCGTAATTCGGATAAAGCAGCAGAAGGTCTCAAAAAAATGGTCGCCAATAAAACTGATGTGATCAGAAACGGAAAAATAGTTGAAAT
>DUPV01000062.1 GCA_012838135.1 Clostridiaceae bacterium
AAGGAGAAAAAATTTGACAAAGCAGAGGAATATATTGACTTAGGCCTACAAGAATTTCCAAACAGCTACACCCTTCAAGAAAATCAATCTAAATTAAAGTAAATCTCAAGGATTTCGGTGTTGGAAAATATTTTATCCTGCTTCAAAAAAGAATTTTTCCTCCCCAAACGCTGGCTCCAATTGATCAAACCATGTTGCACTTGGATCATATTTTGCAAAAAATGGGATATTCACCCAGCTTGGATCTCTCCCTTGCAAAAATCTAAGTACATATACTTTCTCAGCTTCCACCTGCTGAACGCCAAGCACCTGAATTTTACCCGGTTCACAACTCATGCTGGGGCCTCTTACTGTTCTGCAAACGCCGCTAACCTGTCTGTATGCTTTTCGAAAAATATTCCAACATTTATCCAAAGTAAGCTCAAAGTATCGTTTTGAACCGGTATCACGTGCTACAAACATATAATAGGGAATACATCCCAAATCCACCTGCTTTCTCCACATTTCAGCCCATATTTCAGGTTTATCGTTAATATGTTTCAATACTGGAGATTGGGTGCGTATTTGTGCACCGGTAGATCGTATTTTTTGGATTGACTCCTTGACTGCAAGGGTTTTTAATTCTGCAGAATGATTAAAATGAGCTTGAATAGCCAGATTTTTACCGGCTCTGACTATCCGTTCAAACAATTTTATTAGTTCATCGCTATCAGCATCCTTTGTAAATCGATACGGCCAGTAACTCAGAGCCTTTGTTCCAATACGAATAGTATGGATATGTTTAAACTCCGGCTCTATTAAAATATTTATGTATGTAGAAAGCAGGCGAGTACTCATAGTCATTGGATCTCCACCTGTAAAAAGAACGTCAGTAACTTGAGGATTCTGAAGCAAATATTGAGCTAAAAGATTTGTTTCATTCATTGCAAATTTAAAATCAGACATTCCACTAAATTGTGGCCATCGAAAACAAAATGAACAGTATGCATGACAAGTTTGCCCCTGGCTGGGGAAAAATAAGACCGTCTCAGGATATTTATGCTGAATGCCTTTTAATTTGACATTATTCATTTCCGGTACATTGTGTTCCTGTCCGGCCGGGTTTGGATTGAGCTCCATGCGGATCTCATAGGCCTTTTTATCGAGTATAGCTTTATCCACACCCTTTTCCAGTAATTTCTTTATCGCATTATAATGCTTTTTTGAAAGCATCTCTTTTCTTGGAAATGTGAGTGTAAACATCGGATCACTTTCTATTTGTGTCCAATCTATGAGATTATCAATCACATAGTTATTTGTCTTGAAGGGTAGAACCCGGCCTACCACTTCAATTGCTTCAATCATTTCATCGGAAAGAGTTGCAATCTGCGGTATGGTTTTATAATTGCGTAAAGTGTAAGTTTTAATTTGATTGGTCATAATCATTTTGGAACTATTTGTAATACAGTAGCACTTCTCTATTAAATAGAGATGGTTGCAGCCCGTTTATTTTTAGGAACTTACAACGAGAAGAGGTGTGGCTAAAACGCCACTAGATGAATGTAAGATACTGTAAAGTTAAGAAACAAGCAGAAAAAATGAAAAATTTTTTAGATTTTTTCAAAAAAAATAGTACAAGTATGGATTTGGTCGCTGATTGCTTTTGTCAATACGATACTCTATACCAATGTTTGTCGAGTTGTTTGTTAATGTGAAACCCTTTTTTGTAAGAAATTTGTTTTTCAAATTCATCTATCCATTCCGGGTCGTTTGTATAAACGAAGGCTGAGTAATGATCTAAAAAACCTCTGTTGCTGAAAAACTCGACTGTTACTGCGGTACTATCTGATTTGTGAATTGCGATTTCATTTCCACCGTTGGAAATAGGTGGAAATTTCCATTTATCGAGAGTGCAAATAATATCGTTGTAACTTACATTCGGTTTCAATTTACCCTCTTTTACAAGTTGCACGATTTCTTCCCTGGAATTTCTTCTGAATTTCCAATCTAATTTTTCTATCATACGCTCACCAAATAATAGGGATAAACTTCCAATAGAAATTGTCAGGATAAGGCCTACCCTGTGGAACTTTGTTACTTGAGATTTTGGACTTCGCAAAGCTGCTATCAATAACCAAATTGTCAAACTAAGGCCGATGATCAAATAGGGTGCTGCAACGAAAAAGACCGACATGCCGAATGTGTAGTAATAAAAGAACGGTGCTTGAATAATCGCCATTATCAAAACAATAAATGTCATTATGTTATAAATAGTCGTCCTGAATGGCTTTGTTTCAGCAAAAATACCATTATTAATTCAATCTTTCTTTGTCAATCTACTGACAAACAACCCTAATGCGACCGAATTATGACATTGGTGCTAAAAATGTGTAAAAAATCACATTTTTAGTACTAATAATGTGGAAAAATTACATATCTTTGTGGTTGAAATAGAATTACAGAGTTATGAAACGAAAATTATTAGAACAACTAATTGAGTGGAAAGAAAGCAAAAAACGCTTGCCACTACTTTTAGAGGGAGCAAGACAAGTTGGTAAAACTTATCTTCTGAAAACGCTTTTTGGAGAAAAATATTTTGAAAAGGTAATACATGTAAATTTTGAAAAGGCCGATTCGGAGCTTATCAATTTATTTGAAGGCAACATTCAACCTCAACGGATTATTGATTATTTAGCCTTGAAGTTTAATACTCCTATAAGTCAAGACAACACCTTGATAATATTTGACGAGATTCAAGAAGTGCCTCGTGCATTGACTTCATTAAAATATTTTGCAGAAGATGCACCTAAATATTATGTTGTTGCTATAGGAAGTTTGCTTGGCATTGCTTTACATAGCGGAACGTCATTTCCGGTTGGGAAAGTTAATAGATTACGTTTGTATCCAATGGACTTTGAGGAGTTCTGTTGGGCAAATAATATGGAAGAACAAACTGAGGAAGCGCATAATGCAATCCAATCATTAAAAAGGCCGTTAATCACAAGCGGATTCAAAGATCTTTTTCAACAATATCTGGCTATAGGTGGAATGCCGGCTGCCGTATCTACATGGATTGAAAGCAAAAATATTGACATTGTAGAAATGATTCTTAAGAATATTCTTTCCGACTATAAAGATGACTTTAGCAAACACACAACCAATACGGAATCTCGAAGAATAGCCAATTTGTGGCAAAGTGTACCAAGACAATTTGCCAAGGAGAATCATAAGTTCGTTTACAAGACTATTGAACCCTCTGCACGTGGGCGCGACTATGCTTTTTCGTTCGACTGGTTGATTGATGCAGGGTTGATTTACAAAGTTAATCTCAT
>DUPV01000063.1 GCA_012838135.1 Clostridiaceae bacterium
AATAAATCGCAAGAATAAATATGCTTCGCACACTGTCTGAATTAATTTTGAACACTGGATGGATTAATTGTGATTCGGTGACTGAATTAATTTTGATTGACTGTTTGAATTACTCTTGATTTCTCACGAGAGCACATAAGCCGTCTATTCCTTTGCGAAGATCTGTATAACCTAAGGCCAGATAAATTTTCCCTTTTGTCCGGTAATTTTTTAACATTTCAATGCCTCGATTACAGCTTGAATGTTCTCAGGACTAGCTCCGGGTGGTATCTCTACTTCCAGATTACCAAGCCGGATGCGGATGCTTTCTTCCTTAGATTCATTAGCAGGAGCCGGAGACAGTAAAGCTTCGAACTGAACTGTTTTGCCTGCTTCAGCAGCGAGACAAGTTTCTAATGCTTTCATCACTATTTTGTAACGATAGTAATAGGTGGAACGAGTCATTCCAGCTTCCTCACACCACTCGTCTACAGTTAAACCGCTCTGTTTTTGTGATTGGATATCCATATACCAGCTGTTTAATTTGGCATTGTTTTTCAGCTCTACTAGTTTACCACCCATTTTAAGATACCTCTTAACTATTCATTTTTATACGTCTTAAGACATACAGTTTTGTATAGTCTAACTGGGTTGAGTGGAAACCAAACCACGCTTTCGGAAGGCCATTAGCTCGCTCTGAACTGAACCCAAAATCTTGGACAGTTCTGTCGTTATTTTATCCGGCAAGAAGCCGGTATTCAATAGGTGTGACATATCCTAAGCAAGAGCGGATTCTTTCTTCATTATAATATTGAATATATTCATGCAGTTCTTCTACAAAATGTTCTACGGAGTTGAAAGTTTGGTTATATAGAATCAATTTTATTTCAATCTTTTCAATAAACCACTCAATATTCTCTTGACAAGATTCTGTTTCATATAAGGCCTTAAAGCAGTACTAAATGATTTATTATCCAGTGAAATAAGAAAATCACGACTGCTAGAAGGAATGTGCACTGATTGTGAAAAACATACGTTTCCAGCGAATATTTCACTAAAATCTCTCTGATGGTATACTAATGACTGTTTTATTTTATCAAACAAATTCATGCCTTTATCGGAATTAATCAAAATAAGCGAAGTCCCCTTATCATCATCTAATTGTTTCTCAATTCCCCAAAAATCTGCAATTGTCAAATCTCCTTGTCTTGGCACCCCTTTAAATTGACAATCTCCACAGCACGGCCTAATATACAAATTTGATGTGAGGTAACCATGCATAAATAGATTCTCCTCGCCTTCTTTTACAACTGAATGACCATCATCAAAATCTATTCTTGTTCTTTTAGGAGAAGATTTCCATCCGCCAACCTTATACTTGAACCATACTCTTGTTGCACGTGCTTGTTCTTCGGATTCAATTTCACTTAACCAAGACAAATATGCTTTTGGTGAATTAATTCCACGACAAATAAAATCTACTGTTATCAACTTTACAAATTCCGAGCCTAAAAAAGAATGCAACGCTGCTACTTGACACGGAGCACCGCAGAACAAAACCTCTCTGCCATCCATCAAAGCTCTCTTGACCCTATTATAGACTCCGTTTGAATCACTTTGAAGATACTTCGACTGCCGAAGCTTTTGCAGGCCATCCTCATCAGTAACAATGGCATGTTCAACAAGGTTTCGCTTATTATACTGAGCACCAGCAACAACACCACCGTTTTGCAAAATAGGTTTGGCTAGTTCAGTAAATAATCCACCCGTAGTACTGCAAAATCGGATATCTGGATTTTTCGACCAAGCAGCATAGGTTTGGGGTATTTCTCTATGCCTTTGGGAGTATTCTCCCCTATTTAGACATACACGTTCACAAAGGCCGCATTCAACACACTTATTATCTATTACTGGATGTACGAAGCCACATTCATCGGCCTTCATCGTAATAGCATTTTTCGGACATATGTCAGCACAAGCTCCACATCCGGTGCACTTATCCGGTTCAAGCCATAGTTTTTTCATACTATTTCTCCCAAGTAACTCCTTCCTTAATAACCTTTGCGGGTATGCCTCCTGCTAAGGCTTTAGATGGAACATCATGTGTCACGACAGCACCGGCCGCTATCACTGCTCCATCACCGATTTGAACACCATTAAGAATAGTCACTCTCGTCCCAATCCAAACATGATTCCCTATCTGAATCGGACCACAAGAAGTTTTGCCGTTAAGCTTATGA
This sequence comes from Clostridiaceae bacterium, assembly GCA_012838135.1. Lineage (GTDB taxonomy): Bacteria > Bacillota > Clostridia > Saccharofermentanales > DTU023 > UBA5436. The sequence goes on from DUPV01000063.1 coordinate 2,220, forward strand.
GCATCCGAATCCATAATCGTAAAATCATGTGAGATGGCGCAGTCGTCTCCGATTGTGATCTTATTGTGACATCTTATTTTACAATCACTGTTTATAAAAGAATTGCATCCTAAATAGAGCTCTGCGCCTTCAAACAGTATTATATCCGCGCCATACATAAATTGAAAATCGCCATTGGTAATTAATCTGCTATTGGAGTCCATTCGCAAAACACTACCTTTTCCATTCCCATAATAGGAGTTTGCATCTAATGTAAGATTCCCTGTAAGATCAAAACTTGCTGATGGAGCTATAATCACCCGATCAAATGTACTTGACTTAACAAATCCCTGTCCTTTATTATGCTTTTTTATTATTATTGTTTTCCATATGCTTGATAGTCCATATAATAATCGTTTCAGCATAATCTCTCCTCTACAAAGCATGTGCTCCACACATGGTAATTCTTCATTTCCTGTTTATGAGTAAATTTTTTACTTTTCTCATGGTTTTTAATAACAAACCAATAATGCGATAACGCCCTTTTAAATAAGACAAGCGATTAACAGTGCCTGTAATAGCAAATTTAACAACTTTAGAATGTTTCTTTATGGCTATTCTATCCATGATTCCCATCCAATGGTAATCAATTATTTGATGCTCCGGGTGATTCTCATAAAATTTAACCGTCTCCTTCAATCCATCTTCCAGAAGAACATCAAATGAAAGATCCGGTACAACTGATATTATTTTACTGTTATCATATCTAGTTTTATTCCCTTTATCTCCAATTAATACATCTTTATAATATGGATCTTCTTTATAGATATCCGACTGAGAAACAAAAAGTCTATTAATTTTAACTCCACATATTCTTTCCAAACTATCTAGAACCATTCCCCATGTTACTTTCTCAGAAGAAGTAATGTGGAACGCTTCACCGTATCCTAGCTTATTGCCCATCAGGCCAATTACCCCTTTGGCAAAATCCTTCGAATTCGTAATTGTAACCTCAGTATCTCCGTAATCAAAAACTGGGATTGGCGCGTTAATTTTCACTCGATAGAGGAAAGAATACTCCTTTTGCGTATCAGCGGGAACAATTGGATACGGAATCCGAGTATTACTATATGTAACTCCAGGACGAATAATTGTATAATTTTCTTTCTTCCCAAAGAACCATTTTTTAATCTCTACTTCACATAGATATTTATTATAGGCATACTGCCATTTATCATTCCCTATCGGTGTTCTGTCCTCAGAAATTAATTCATCATAATTTTCCCTTCTATACACTGTTGCAGTTGATATGAAAATATACTGTCTAAACTTCCCTCGCAAAATATCTAATGTGTTCCGTAATTGTTCAACATTAAAGGTTAGAAAGTCAACGACAACATCAAATGAATAATCCTGAAGAACACTTAACGCAAGCTCTTTGTTTCTTATATCCCCAGTCAACATATGGTATCTTTCATCAACAAAAGAAGCTCGTTGTGCAGTCCCCCGAGTTAAAAGATATACTTCATTTCCACGATCCGTAGCTAATGCCGCAACATCTTTGGACAAGCGGCCTGTTCCGCCAAGAAATAAAATCTTCATCTTCTATTTCCTTGAATTATCTTTGTTTGAGAATGTTTTTTACCATTTGCATGGTCTGATTAAACAACTCATTTTTTCTATACACCATGAATAATAACATATTACTGACAAGAACAGAAATGCAGAAATTAAGTACCAGACGAATTACACCTCCAAAAGAAATATAGGAGCAAATCTTATAACAAAACAATCCCGAAACCATTGCGACGACAAACCCTTTTATAACGATGATAATATATTCTCTGGCACTCCTCTTAAAAACAAGTCTAAACAAATTGTGAATGACCCAAGGGACAGCAATCAGCAGATAACTGATGATTGTTGATAAAAGTATTCCTGATAATCCCCAATGCTTAACAAGAAGGATGTTTAAGATTAAATTAAACACTCCTGCAATCAAAGGTCTAAATCTATCTTCATGCCAAATACCAGCCGCATCCTTATAAACACATGAAAGATCCTGCATCACTATTAAGAAGAAGTACAAACAGAACAACATAACCATATAATCCGGAAGCAGATATTCATTTCCAGCCCAGATAGCCATAAAAGGTTGAAATAATGTCATAAAGCAAGTTATTGAAACTGTTGCCAACCATAAAACAATAAAGGCAAGTCTCTTAAAATCATTATAGTTCTTGTTCGGTGTCTCGACAATCAGACTATTTCCTATTCCGGCACGTATACTGTTAAAAATGATTATGAAAAAACCGACCACTGCGGTCATGATATAGTAGTAATTTTGGTAAACTGCCAATGGTGTCAATCCAAGAAACGCGGAGATAACAATAGAGTCTACCGATGTGCCTAATACAGTCCCCAATTTAGCCGAAAAAAGATCCCGTATCCTCTTATTGATTGTTTTAACTTCTTCTTTTTCTAAAGTACCATTCGCATGATAATTCGGAAAAATCTTATTAACATACAAAGCAGTAGCAATATTATTGCCTGCTTGTGCAATAAGCATAATTATAATATAACAATAATAGTTTCGGAATATCCACAGAACCAAAAGCTGTAGTAAGTATTGTAATGAGCTTGTGATTAATGTAATCTTGCTGATAATATCCGTTCTCTGATGTGCCATTAACAAAGAATTTTTATATGCGAACAGCCAGTAAGACAAAACCGTTGCACTCAAGTTCAAAAGATATAAAACATAAATATTCAGATCATCCGGAACGCTTCCAGCAATCAGCTTTGGGATAAAAGGAGTAATTATTGCACCAGCAATAGCTATAATCAACCCAATTATATTGTAGTATGTTCGATATAGCTTCATAAGGGCACAAATTGTGACCGAATCATCTTCAGCTATTGGCTTATACATACTATATACCATAGCGGATCCAACACCAAGTTCCGCCATATTAAGTACTTGAAGCACCGATACGAACAGGGAATTGAGCCCAACATACTCCATCCCCATTAAATAAATTAATGCCGTTCTCATTAAAAACGGTAAAAATATTTTATAGATTTGCAATATTAAGCCAAAGAAAACATTTCTGGAGGCATTTTTTGCTCGTTCGATTCTTGCCATACTGACTCCCTACTTCTATATAAAACAATAGTTGAAACCAATAGCATTCTTAAATCTATTGATTGGATATATAGGCGCTGATTACTACTCAGCTAGGCTCTTACCTATGTATTCGACTGACTTTCTTCTTTGTTCTTCCAAATACGCCTTTTCGTCTGCACATAGTGTTGTAGATAGGCAGTCCTCACTATTACTAAATATTAGTTTTTCAAGGCCTAACGGCACAACCAGATTATTTATTCTACTAAACATGTGTTCAAATCCTTTTCCAATTCTTTTAAAGATACGCAATTTTTTCTCAAACAGAATAGAAAACACACACGCATGAAATGAATCCGTACAAACCGTATCTGCATGATGAATAAGCCAAATAAACTCATTAGGAGATATGCCATATGCATCTATATCTCTTTTTTCATTAATATCAATGATCTGCAGATTGTATTTTTGGGAAATTTTGGAAATCTCTGATTGATATTCTGCAGAAACATCCCCGAGCATGTATAGAAGCAAATACTTTTCCTTAACATATAATGTGGGCTGCTTTTCAATCCTGACCCATTCATCTTGTGGTAGAAGCAGTGTTGGGTCAAGCACTTTCTCAGCATATCTTCCAGTTATTTTATGGATTAAATCACATCCATCTTGTTCACGGCAAGAAAGATGTTTTATTCCCATAAGGCCTTTATAATGCATCTCCAGATCCTCTTTTGGAATAGTATCAAATCCGAAACTAGGAGCATAGGCTACCTTGTTATCTTTAGGAAAAAAGTCGAGATAGTAATATGATAATTCGTTTTCGATTCGTTTCCAGTTATGCCATACTTGGTCGCTTCCAGTTACAGCACTGTCAAATCTGCTGAAGTCATAAGTTTTGAGCTCGCCTTGTGATAATACGATATAATTATGAATATAGTTCTTTGAAAAACAAATGCATTTATGCCTTCTTTTCCATATTGCAAGACTACTTTTATATTCTTTTATGCCACATTTTACAGCAATCTTCTTGAGTACATTTTTGATTTTCTGAATATTCGTTATCTTCAGACTAGCTAAAGGCACGTCCGAAAAGGTCAGATTGTACACATTATTCCCCATATTCTCGATTATGGTTTGTAGTGCATAATTCTGTAGCCTATTTCCGAAATTGCTATTGTTTTGAATAGTTATCAAAAGAATGTTGCTCATCAAATTGCCATCCTTATTAAGTATAATATTTGCTCACTATCTTCTCAAGCTTCGCAAATTTTACCTTGCCATAATCATTCCTCGGAATCTCATCGATGACAAACACCTTAAAAGCAGAGTTATGTAAGTTCGTTTTTCCACTAATGAATGGGACTATCTCGTCCTGTATCCCCTCATCCGTTACAAAGATGTTCATCCTCTTGTCATCACCAGTGCAGCAGAAGTCCACATTAGGATACTGGGTCTTCAGAATCCGCTCAGTCTCGTCAAGACTGACTCTGAGACCGAACAGCTTCAAGAAACGCCCTTTCCTACCGATGATAAAGTAGAATCCGTCTGCATCCCTCTTCGCTATATCTCCGGTATGATATTCCCCACAGAACTCGTCGCCCTTCATCAAGTCGTCCCGATTCAACGCATAACCCATGGTAACATTGGGTCCGCGATAGCCGAGCTCTCCTGTTACCGTTCCATCCTCACCAGCAACCTCGTCCAACAGGAAAAGTTCACCGTTAGGAATTGCTTTGCCTATGCTACCTATCTTCTTCAGAGCCAGATCTGGATCAAGAAATGCCATGCGCGCGCTGGTCTCGCTGGTTCCAAAGGTCGCGCAGAACCGCTTTCCACTGTTCTTGGCATACGTGGCAATCCACCTGAACATCTTGTCGGTCAGCTTTCCGCCGCCTTCAGCCAGAGTGTAGAGCTTGGGCAGATCCATCTTGTCAAAACCAACCCGTTTCATAACCTCATAGCTAAAGGGAACACCACAGAAGCTCGTTCCTCCGTTGACTTTAATAAACTCCCAGAAGTCCGGATCCATAAGGTTAGCTTTTACCATGAGGACAGATGCCCCAACAATTAGATGGCTATTGATAACATTCAAGCCCATTGTATAATTCATGGGCAGATCGCAGATACCAACTTCTTCATCTGGTCTCCACGAGAACACCTTAGCCACGTTCTCCGCATTCGCCTCAAGGTTGCCGTACTTATGGCGTACAAGCTTCGGACTTCCCGTAGAGCCGGATGTTGTCAGAAGCATGGAAAGTTTATCATTTAACGAATATGGCTCATATTTTGTTTTCAGCAAAACATAACCGTAGGCAGAATATATCTTCTCACCCTTGATCTCCTCTTCTTTCTCCTCAGGAACCCAGTAGTAACCCGGTGTATACATGGATTCAAGATTGTTTCTCAAACCCTCATCCATCTCTACACTGAGAAGCAGCGGAACTTGCTTATTGTTTTCAAATGCCATATAGCCTATCAGAGAACCTGCACAATTCTGGCACAGGCAGAATATGACACTGCGAGGTAAATGAAGAGCATCAAATTCCTCTATTATCCTGCATACATCCGCATAAGTAAGGCTATAGCCACTGTCGTCCTTTATGGCGATTTTATTTTGGTCATGCTTATCGACATTTAAAAACATAAAGTTAACTCCCTAGCGTGGGGTACCACGATTGTTTTACTCTACGACTCTCGAATACCGTAGAAAACCTTCTCACATTATTGTACATCCATCCACTGCCAGTACCTGGCCCGAGACATATGTAGAGAGATCTGAAACCATAAACAGGCAAGCCTTTGCGATATCTTCCGGCTCTGCCAGTCTCCCCATGCAGATATTGTTAATCCGATTCTGCAGTTTCTCTGGGTCAGCTTGCTTCATCATATCTGTGTTCGTCAGTCCCGGAGCAATCGCGTTTACTCTTATTTTCTTCTCCGCCAGTTCTTTTGCGGCAGACTTCGTAAGAGATATTACAGCGCCTTTGGTCGCTGAATACACCAGCTGACCTCTATTCCCTCTCAACGCCGTCATGGAAGTAATGTTCACAATGCTGCCACCATTTTCCTGACGGCCCATGATGCGGCTGACGATCTGGAGCATGTTGATGGTACCGTAGACGTTGACGGAGAACATCTTCTTCATATTGTCATGGTTTATCATACCGATAAGTTCATTGAACTCCACGCCGGCATTGTTGACCAGCCCGTCAATGTGACCGCAGGCTCTCTTGATCTGCATAACACTGTCTCTCACAGCTTTTTCATCGGAGATATCAAAGTACAAAGGCCGGACTTCACCACTTACATCCTTGTTAAACTCCTCAGACCATTCCTCCACAGATCCTTCTCGGGTTGCAACCGCATATACGATTGCCCCATTATGAGCAAAAACCTGTGAGATAGCTTTCCCGATTCCTCGGCTTCCTCCGGTTACAATACAGACTTTTCCTGCAAGCATATTCCTCCCCCGTTAACGCACCCAGTCCACAGCAATCTCATGCACGATCAGGTCATCTCTTCTCTTAATAAAGTCCGGAGCCACCTGCGGAAACATGGCACAGCTAAGGACATCCTCTTTCGTTTTTGCAATGTCACTGTACTGTTCCTGGATCTTATCCATTTCATTATCCAGCAGATCCGCCGGACGGCAGGTGATGACCTCGTCCTCGCCGATTGCCATCTTCCGGATCTCTTCGTTTACCTCTCCGGGTAAAGCACCGTACTCACCTCGGAGCAATCCCTTCGACTCCTTGGTAAAGCTCTGATATCTGCCCATAAGTACATTCAGAACCGCCTGTGTACCAACAATCTGGCTGGTAGGCGTCACCAGCGGAGGATAACCAAAATCCTTCCGGACGCACGGCACTTCCTGTAACACTTCGTCCAGACGTTCCTCCGCATTTGCCTGCTTTAGCTGGGAAAGGAGGTTGGACAGCATTCCACCAGGAACTTGATACAGCAGTGTGTTCGGATCGACGCGGAGAACCTTGGAGTTGATAATTCTCTCTTTCTCCATTCTTGCTGCCACGGTTTTGAAGTGCACAGCCGCCTCATTGAGCTTTTTCAGATTCAAACCTGTATCTCGAATCGTGCCCCTCATCGTTGCCACAAGTGACTCTGTATCAGGCTGGGAAGTTCCGTTTGCAAATGGCGACAATGCGCAGTCCACAATATCCACACCAGCCATAGCAGCCATTAGATAGACCATGGATCCAGTTCCGGTTGTGTTGTGCGTGTGTAGATGTATCGGGATAGAAACCTTCTCTTTCAGCTTCTTAACTAGACTGTAAGCGTCAGCAGGCAGCAGAAGATTCGCCATGTCTTTAATACAGATGATATCTGCCTCCATCTGTTCCAGAACAACAGCCTTCTCAACGAAGTACTCTTCGCTGTGGACAGGACTAACCGTATAGCTCAAGGCTGCTTCAACGGTTCCACCATACTTCTTCACTGCTTTGATCGAAGCTTCCATGTTCCGAACATCGTTCAGGGCATCGAAGATACGAACAACGTCAATACCGTTCTCAATCGACTTCCGGCAGAACTCATCCACCATGTCGTCCGCATAGTGGCGATAACCAAGAAGGTTTTGTCCGCGGAGGAGCATCTGGAGTTTTGTATTCGGTAGAGCTTTCCGCAACTGTCTTAGGCGCTCCCATGGGTCTTCATGCAGGAACCGCATGCAGGAGTCATATGTTGCGCCTCCCCAGCATTCAATGGACCAATACCCAATGCTGTCCAGCACCTCACAGGCAGGCAACATATCCTCCAGTTTCATCCTTGTGGCCGCCTGGCTCTGATGTGCGTCACGAAGTATGGTATCGGTGATCAGTAGAGGCTTTTTAGATTCAAATAGTTCGCTCATTGAAAGCCCTCACTTTACTTCAAAAAGTACCTCTCCGACGGAAACCGTTCCACCGACCTCCCAGTTCATTTTTGCGATGGTTCCATCCGAGGGTGCTACAATCTCATTCTCCATCTTCATGGCTTCAAGGATCAGTACAAGGTCACCAGCTTTTACTTTCGCGCCTTCGGCTTTCTCAATCCGAATTACCGTTCCAGGCATCGGAGCCGTGACCTCACCAAGAGTGCTCACTGTGGGTTTCTGCATGGAAGGATCAATCACATTGACGTTTGCATCTCTAGCGGCACCTTTAAACTCTTTATACTCTTTCTTTGCAACAGGCTGTAGAATCGTGTCTTCAACGACCAAATCGACCTCCATCTCGTAGGTCTTCCCCTCTAAGGTGATACGGTACTTGCTCATGCCTTTGAATCCTCCAACTGATATTTATGATAGGAAATGTTGTTGTCTTCTATGTATTTTTCCAGACTGCTTTTCTGGACTTCCTTAAAGGAACGGACGGTCACGTGTTTTGATTTCGCTCCGTTCTCTTCCACAACAGCTGCGACTGCCATCGCCAGAGCCTTTTCTATTTCCATCTTTGTTCTCCTTGTCCAATCTTCACCGCATGAGAGATTCCTTACAGCGGAATATTACCGTGCTTTTTCTTCGGCAAAGTCCGCTTTTTTGTCTTCAGCATTCTGAAGGCTGCTACAATCTTGGTTCTTGTCTCTTCCGGGAGAATAACCTCGTCCACATAACCATGTTCCGCAGCGATATACGGGTTCATGAACTTATGGTTATATGCATCAAACAGTTCTTCCTTCTTTGCACTCGGATCCTCCGCTTTTTCGATTTCTTTCTTGCCAATGATGGATACTGCGCCTGCGGCTCCCATAACAGCAATCTCTGCAATCGGCCAGGCATACACGACATCCGCGCCGGTTCCCTTGCTGTTCATAGCAATATAAGCGCCACCATAAGCTTTACGCATAATCAAACCAACCTTCGGAACTGTTGCCTCCGAATAGGCAAACAGCAATTTAGCACCATGGCGAATGATGCCTCCATGCTCCTGCTGGCTTCCCGGAAGAAACGCAGGAACATCCACGAGGGTAAGGATTGGGATGTTGAAGCAGTCGCAAAAACGGATAAAGCGAGCGCCTTTATCTGAAGCATTGATCTCTAGGGAACCTGCCATAAACTGGCTCTGGTTTGCCACAATACCTATCGTGTTACCGTTGAGGCGTGCGAATCCAACCACAATATTCCTGGCGAAGGCCAGCTGGACTTCAAAGAAACTTCCCTCATCCACAAAGGTGTTGATGACATTCCTGACATCATACGGCTTCTTGGAATCGACGGGCACAATGTCGCTGAGAGCCACACTGTTGTCTCTTCTTTTTCCTTCCACCGTCATCGGCTTTTCCTCATTGTTCTGCGGGAGATAGCCGAGAAGCTGGCGTACGCCATTCAGGCATGACAGGTCATCAGGGTAGACAAAATGAGCTACACCGGATGTGGCGCTGTGAACAACGGCACCTCCAAGATCGGTAGCGGAAATAACCTCGCCGGTCACAGACTTCACAACTGCTGGGCCTGTGATATACATCTGGCTGTTTTTTTCCGTCATGAAGATGTAGTCGGTGATGGCAGGGGAATAGCAAGCACCGCCCGCGCAAGGACCGAGGATTACTGAGATCTGTGGAATCACGCCGGATGCGATGGTATTCCGATAAAAGATATCCGCATACCCGGAAAGGCCATCAATGCCTTCTTCAATTCTTGCTCCACCGCTATCATTGATGGAAATAAAAGGGACTTTTATTTCAAGAGCCTTGTCCATCGCACGGCAAATCTTCATTGCCTGAGCTTCCCCCAAGGAGCCCCCGGCGATAGTAAAGTCTTGGGAGGATGCAAATGCTAGTCTTCCGTGAATATAACCATAGCCGGTAACAACACCATCTCCGGGACATTTTTTCTTATCCATCCCAAAGTCTGTAGCACGTGAAGTGATCATATCATTGATCTCAATAAACGTACCATCATCAAAGAGAGCTTCCATGCGCTCACGTGCAGTAAGCTTCCCGGAAAGATGCTGCTTCGCGATACGGTCTTGGCCACCCGCCCGTGAAATGGTTCTTCGTCTCAGATTGAGACGGTCAATACTGTTCTGCCACTTTTCATTCATTGTCAATATCTCCATGTACTTGATTGCCGATACTTCTTTCTTTTGAATTCTTCATATAATAACCTCGTATTATTCCCCAAAACATTGCAATTGGCATAATATAATTCGATTCTTCAAAGCAATATGATGCAAATGAAAAAGCCAAAATAACACAAAACGCAAATGCCGCCGGAAGGGCTATTTCATATTTGTCTCTAATTAGTCGTAACAAGAAAACTCCCATATTAATAACAACAGATAATAATATAATCGCTCCAACTATTCCCAAGTCATAAAGGAATTCAATATAGCTATTATGTGCGAAAATGTATTTTCCAAAAGGCCTAATAAAATTTGGAACAGCATGGAACCCATGTCCAAAAATCTTAGCTCCTATAGGTGCCTGCTTAAATTGTGAAATAATGAGATACCAAATAATTAACCGACCAGATCCTTTGTCTTCCGAAATCGCACGAAAACGATTCAGAACATTCGCTAAATAGGAATCCATAAAATGACCAGCAATGAAATAAATCAAGCAGCCGACTAAAGCAATCTTTAAGATGCTTCGAAACTTGTCTTTAGAGCTATGTCCTTGGTTTATCATCAGGATTAAGTAAATACAAAAACCACTCACAAGAGCCAGCAGTCCTGTTCTTTTTGCACTTAATACAACAAGAATTGTAGCAAAAGAAGATAGCACTATCTTTTTTTTGTCTTTACATAACAGAAGAACTAGTGGCAAATAAGAGATTGAATAATATACAGGTCCTGTATTAATTGAAGCCGAGAATCTAGTTATTATCGTTTTGACAAGTGCAAGGCAAATGCAAATATAACAAAACACAAGAACCTTCTCAAAACTACTAGGTATATCCCTTTTCCTAGAGTAAGAGTAGAATACTAGATAAGTTAATGGCCAAGGAAAGGCATTTGAGATAACTTGCATGAAACTAGGGCAAAACACAAGCATGGATATAACAATTATGTATAGCAGTATCAAGTACACTTTAATTGAAGGTACGTCCACTTGTTTTTTTGCGACTAATAAAAAAAATAAATATACAACATCAAAAAGCAATGTCATCAATCGTGATACTAATATCATTCTTTCCCAAAAAGGGGAGGTTCCTTCTTGAAAAAACAGGATATACGATATTGCAATCAACGTCATTGATATGAGAATCATATGTAGTAGTACTTGCTCAACATCAAGTCTAGCTTTCTGTTTTATAACCATCTTATCAACTCTCCGAACCGTATTCATCATCATATCGACATGTTGTTATATGAATACTCTTTTGTTGCCATTAACATAACGTAGTGTAGTGTAGTTAATGCATCTTCTAATTGTGAAGTATATCTGCACTATATCTCTGGTTATATTATGTTGCCAAAATCAAAGGCACTCGACCTTTAGCTTTGATACGCACGGCTCCAAACTACACAATCACGATAAATTAGGCACTCTCAGCTCTCAACCTTCCGTAGCTCAAACGCCACTGTTGTTCGTGTTTTACAGTTTTTAAAGTCTGACAAACCACAATATCCATTCGACTATGGAGTCATTTACTTCCTGATATACTGATTTATTTTTTTCAATATCATATAAGTTTTACCGTAGCCATTTTTGCACAAGTATCTATAAAGACTCTGCCTAATATTTCCCTTTGGTAAAAGATCCTTTTCAAGAGCTTCTTTATAAGGCTCTTTGCCAATAAATTGCATATACCTATTCCTATTATCTTTTTCACTACTCTGTAAGTGAAAGAATTCCAGAGCAAAGCAACGGCCTATCTCCATTTGCACCCTAACATTATAAGCCTTATTCAAATCTACTTCTAATCCAAAATGGATAAGCAATTCTTTCATTCGCGCAAAAAAGATATCCATATCTATAGATAAGCCAGGGCGATATTTTCTTGTCACACTCTGTGAATTATCTACATAGTTGTAAAGATATTTATCGTGATAACTAATACTTTTTGCGTGCCAATATACTTTAAGCATAAAAAGCACATCTTCAGCAAATCGTACATCTTCATCAAATTGCAATTCATTGTTTTCTATAAATGATTTTCTTAGCAATTTACAGTACGGTGCACCGTAGGAAAATTTCTGGATAAAACCTTCCGGAAGAATTCCGGCAGACAATGCAGACTCCATTATTCTAATTTTTTCTCTTGCATTCCCATAATCATGGTTTTCTTCAAGAAAAGAAGTATTGTATTCTTTCTCTCCGTTTCTATATGAACCGCCGTTAAACAGCTCAACATCCCCGGTTAAGTCATCAACATTCTCTGCAATGGCCTTGAATACTTCAGAATTAACAAAATCATCTGAATCTACAAAGGTTATCCACTCTCCCCGTGCTTCCTTAATACCAACATTTCGTGCAACTGATACTCCAGCATGTGGTAAAGTTAGTAGTCTGACTCTTTTGTCCGTACACATTTGTTCAAGCACTTCGTGAAAAGAGCTCGGCGAACCATCATCAATTACAAGAATCTCAATATTAGGAACATCATCAACTAAAAGACTATCTAAGCATCTCTGAAACAGATCTATTGGCGTACAATAGAATGGAACAATCACAGTAATAAAGTTATTCATTCTTAGTTTTCCTTTCCGTCATTTTGTCCAGAATGTTTTGATTGTTAAAAACAATAATCTTATTTATAACACAACATGATACTTCGCCAAAATCTTTTTTCCATTCTCATAGGATCCATAGTGAAGTATATCTTCTGACTCAAACATGACATCAAAGGCATCCTCAAGCTCAGAAATCAAACTAAGATGTGCCACAGAGTCCCACTGAGGAACAGCATTAAATGTAAAACTATCGTTAAGAACTGTCTCACTTACCCCAAGCACATCTACAAATATCTTATTGTACTTTTCCAAGTTTGTCATTGTTCTTCTCCCTTCTGAACCGACCTGTATCTGCTACGAAGATCGGAAGAAGCACTTAATCGCTTCTTTCGTCCACGCAGCACACTGAAAATTTCTCATTATTTATCAGGCTATTACCATCAGTTTCAGAATGTCAGAAACGGTCTTGAAGCCCTTGATAACATCGCCGGTAAGCTTTACGCCAAATTCATCATCCATCAGGACAATAAGGGACAGCTTCGCCATGGAATCATATTCATCAACGTCAGCAAGAACAGTATCAGTAGCTAGTGTGCCCTCGTCCAGTTCCCAAATTTCCTCCAACATTGCGATTTTTTCCTGATCAGTCATTTTTAATTCCTCCTTATTTATAGTTGATAATTATTTCACCTGGTCATCCAGGTTGTAACCGTCTTTAAAATATTCATCCGTGTGTACCAACGGAAGAATACCTGATGTGGCGATTTCGAATGCCACCGTCGCCCAGGAAAGGCCTACTCCAAAACCACAGCACAAAGCGTTAATCTTGTTTGGATCCTCTGTATCTCCATACTTATCCACAAGAGAAATTGGAATTGACGCAGATGAAGTATTCCCAAAGAGATTCATTGAAACGAGCATCTTCTCTTCAGGAAATGCTGTCTTTTTAGCCACGCGCTTCATAATCATCAAATTAGCCTGATGTAGCACAAGGCAGTCATAATTTTCTGGCGTAGTGCCTGTCATTCCCATATATTCATTGAGTTGATTGGGCGCTTCCTCTGTAGCAAAATTAAACACAGCTATGTCATCCATCACAGCATAGTGTGTACGTCCGTCCGGAGAATCAGGGTTACGCCAGCCGCCATAAGGAGAGATGATTGCCTTATATCTCCTGCCATCAGTATTGGAAAGGAATCTGAGTGAATTTCCATCCTCCTTCTCCAGCAATGTTGCCGTACCAGAATCGCCAAAGAGCCATGTGCCTGAACGCCCCTCTTTTTGTTTTCTGAGATTGCTGTGTTCCCTTGCAGAAGTATCTCCTGCAAGTAGGAGGCCATACTTTGTTCCAGTATTAGCAAGCAGGCAGGAAACGATATTCAAGCCATAAACAAAACCGGAACATCCAAGATTGATATCAAAGCAGATGCATTCATTGCTCAAGTCCAGCCGATGCTGGAGCACACACGCTGTCGCGGGAATCCTATAATCACTTGTCTGTGTAACAAAAATCAGGATTCCGATCTGATTCTTGTCAATACTCTTTTCTGCAATCAACTTTTCAGCAGCAGCATAGCAGAAATCAGCGGTTGTCTGTTTGGGCGATGCAGAGTATCTTCCGGAAACCCCAGTTTTCTTAATAAACCTCTTTATAGTTACTTCATCCTCATCTGCCATTTCCTTAATAGAGTCCCATTCCGGAGATACAGCGGCGGCCATCCCAATTACTTTTACATTTTTAATCTCTGTTAACATTTTCCTCTCCTAACATGTCGTCAATCCGCCATCCACAGGCATTGTAATTCCTGTGATAAACCTTGCAGCCGGGCTAATTAAAAACGCAATAGCGTTTGCAATATCCTGCGGCTGAGCAATCCCTAGGTACTGGCGAGTTAATAATTCTTTATTGGTTTTACTATCTTTTCCATATTTCTCAATATAGTAGTTGTACAGTTCCGTAGCTGTCATTGACGGAGCAACCGTATTTATGCATATCTCTTTTTCCGCCAGTTCTTTCGCCATGCAGCGAACTGCAGAATCCATTGCCGCCTTGGAGGAGGAATAAATAGCCTTAGATTTATCCCCTCTCAATGATGCGCAGGAACTCACACCAACAATCCGCATTCCTGGGTTAAAGCGTCCTTTGCGGCTGATCTGGCGCACTACTTCAAAGAATCCAAAGAAGTTCACATTAAAAGTACTCTGAACCTTTTCCGGTTTTGACTGCATGAAAGGAATCGCCATACCAACACCCGCACTATATACCAGACCATCTAAAGGGCCATCCTTCTCAACAATCTCTTTAATCATGGATTCAATGACAGCGACATCACTGACATCTGCAACAAAATAATCATGCCCTTCTCCTTCGAGGTCATCCAATACCATCTTCAGTTTCTCCTCATTTCTTGCCACCAAGGTAAGTTTTGAGCCGACCTGACTAAGTGTAATTGCAGTCTGTTTTCCAATACCGGAAGATGCCCCGATTATCAGTATACGTTTGTTAGACAAATCTATTATTGCATTCATTCAAACTCTCCCTACATCAGACATTATCAGGATAATCATCGTCATAGCGATCTTTCCCAAAGGTTAATGGAAGTATATCATCTGTATTCATCTTAACTTCCATGACTCCCCATGAAAGACCAACACCAAATCCGCTGGTCAGCATTTTTACTTCCTTGCTATCATTAGAGGCACCATACTTATCCACAATTGTAAGTGGAACTGAAGCGCCACTGGTATTTCCAAACCTGTCAAGTGAGATCGGTATTTTCTCCATCGGCATTCCTACTCGTTTTGCTATATTTTTAATGATCATCATATTGGCTTGGTGCAGGACAAGATCATCATAGCTTTCCATCTCTACTCCAAGCTTTTCAATATACTCATGAACCAATGCGGGAACTTCGTTAATGGTAAAATTGAATACAGCAATATCATCACCCGGGATGCTTTCCGGACCAACGGGGTGCTTCCATGCGTTATAAGGTGCGGAAAGTGCCTTATGCCCGGTTCCATCACTCATCATCGCGGATTTGATACTGCAGTTTTTTTCTTTATCGAGAAGGATCGCCGAGCTTGCATCTCCAAAGAGAAGTGTCGTATTGGAACTCCTCTGACCTATGCCATATCCTTTTCTAGTCCTTGCTAAAGTATCACCTACCAATACCAATGCTTTTTTTTCATCAGAATTCTTCAATAATCCCGCTGCAATGGACACTCCATAAACAAAACCGGAACATCCGAGATTAACATCAAAAGCAATGCAACTTTTATTCAACCCCAGTCTATGTTGCAACACACACGCAGTAGCTGGAATACCATAGTCGCTGGTCTGGGCAACAAACACAAGAACTCCGATCTCGCTGCGATCAATCCCCTTTTCGTTTAAGATTTTTTCGGCAGCCGAAAAATAAAAGTCCGACGTACACTGTCTGGGAGCAGCAGAATACCTGCCCTCTACTCCTGTGGTTTTGATGAACTTATTGATAATCTGCTCACCCTCGTTAGAAAGTTCCCGTACGCTGTCCCATGTATTAGAAACGGCTGCTGCCATTCCAATAATACGAATATCTTTCAGTGCTGAATACATATATTGTAAATACTCCTCTCTGTTATCCTTGGCTTATACCACCATCAATTAAGATGGATGTACCGGTTATTGTCTTAGCCGCATCACTTAGCAGGAAAGCAACAGTATTAGCAATTTCTATAGGTTCCGTAACGCCCATATACTGTTTTTCTTTTATCTCCTGAACCTCAAATGTATCCGGATAACGATCAATATATACTTTATACATTCTCGTGTTCACCCAACTAGGCATAATAGAATTAACGCGGATTTTTTTCTTTTTCAGGTCACAAATCAAACACCGAATAGCTCCGTCCAAGCCGGCCTTTGATGCGCTATATGCTACTTTAGATTGTTTTCCTTGAATACTCGCTGTTGAAGAAATGGCTACAATACTGCCCTCGTCAGCAAAATAGCCTTTTTTAGTGATGCATCTCACAATTTCTATAAATGAGAACAAATTTGCATTCATGACTTCAATCATATTCTCTCTTTTTGTCATCTTTAATGGCCGCATTGGGGCAATTCCTGCGCAGAAAGCAAATCCGTGAAACATGCCGTGTTCTGTAACCATTTTCTTGATGTTCTCCTCAATTGAGTCGACATCATTCAAGTCAAGCACATGTTTTGCATGCCCCTTGCCTTCAAGCATTTCAAAAACTTTCTGCAGCTTTTCCCCATTTCTCCCACAAATAACGACATTAGCGCCAAGTTTGCTTAACTGGATAGATGCCTCTACTCCCATCCCACCAGTGGCTCCTGTGACAAGAATTCTTTTTCCCGTCAAATCCATCGGGTTGATCATTGTCCTCTCTCCTTTTCAAAGCATTTCCGGGGTTATTTTCCCCCCTATATAGTAGTCAGATGTCTCAGTAATAGGGTATATGTTACCTATATTCACGGGGATACTCGTTACACCCCATGAAAGGCCTATGCCGAATCCTGCCATCAAGACTTTCTTTATTTCGCTTGCATTTTCTCCATAGGCATCACACATTGTCAACGGAATAGATATGCCACCTGTGTTTCCATACCGATCCAAGGATATCGGAACAGTGTCTTTTATTAACTTCAGTTTCCGGACAAGTTGCTTTATGATGAATTCATTAGCTTGATGGAAAATAAAGGAGTCGTAATCGTTTATCGAGGTTTCTGTGTATTCCAAGTAATCATTAAGTGCCTTGGGAACATCAGTTATTGAAAATGAGAACACAGACGTCCCGTCCATATAGATATCGTACAGAGACCGTTCGATTCCATCTCTGCACATGAACTTTTCATACCTAGGGTTCATGTCTCTAAAACCTCCTGCAGGAAGGATGATTGCTTTGTAACGTGATCCATCGCTTCTCAAGAGCGTCGTAGAACTTATAGATTCACTTGTCTTTTCAAGTAGGATCGCAGCACCAGCATCTCCATACATCATTACAATTGACTTATCATGTGGATCGACCAATTTTGAAGCAGTTTCGCCCATCAGTAAAAGCCCGTATTGTTGATCTGACGATGTCGATGCCATAAGACTCATAGCAGTCTGAAGTCCGTAGATGAAACCAGAGCACCCTAGATTGATCTCCATGCAAGCACAATCAATAGGAAGATCCAATCTCTTATGAATCACGTTGGCACTTGACGGCCTTCTATAGTCTGGTGACTGTGTTACCAGTAGCATCAAACCGATGTCATCACGGTTTATCTCAATTTTTTCAAACAAACTTTCTGCCGCTGCCGTTGCCAAATCGCTGGCTGTTTGTTCTGGAAGGGCTTTATACATGGCTTTGATTCCAGTCCCTGCAGAAAACTTCGCTGGTATTTCCTCTCCAAATATACTGGAGAAGCTTTCAACGGTAATTCTATTTTTCGGGACCACACAGGTCATACCAGCTATTTTAATTCCGTTGCTTTTATAAAATGACATTTACCGTCTATCCTCCACTACTTGTTGTAAGCAAAACTCCTTAAAATGTCCAGGCCATATTCTGGTTCCTTCAGGGATAGTCTTAATTCTTTTACTGCCAATTTCCTTCCACTTTTTCCGGCTTCCACCCGGCATACGAAGGTCGATCTCGCTGTTTTCCAACAAGCTATCACCTGAGAAAAATTCTTTTCCATCCAGCATGATTCCAATGCTCCCCAATGAATGCCCCGGGATCTCAAACAGCTTAAAAACATGTCCCCACCACTTGATATCTATTTCGTTTTCAAATGTCTGATCCGCCGAGCAGGAGTACTCCGAATCTAGCGTGGGTATTTCATCGAGTTCCATCCAAGTCTGAAGCTCACAGAACTCTTTGAAGTAATAAGCAAGGTTCTTCTTAGGATTCTTTATGTTCTCTGCACACGCCTTGCTACACAGAACCGGTGCACCAGTCATTTCTTTCCAGATATTCACTCCCGATATGTGATCGTAGTGTTCGTGAGTCAGGATGATGTAGTCAATTTTCAATCCTTGTGCCGGTACAGTATCCTCAAAAGGATCGATTACAATCGCATGTTTACCCTCAACAATCACATACATATTAGAAGATAGAAGCTCCGACTCATACCTTTTAATCTCAATCAAAACTGTAACTCCTCCAAAGTATTCTGAAGGGTTTTCATATTCTCCACGCGGAGAACTTTCACACCTTTGAGGGTCTTCTTCACAAGTCCAGAAAGGGTCTTTCCTGCGCCGCACTCGATGAAAGTATCAATCCCGTCAGCCTGCATGTTTTCAAGTGTCTGGACCCAGCACACTGGACTCATAACCTGCTTAATAAGAAGCTCAGGAACTATTACACTATCCATAACCGGTTTGCCATCGACATTCATATAGACGGGGATGGACGGATTCTGGAAGGATATCTTTTTAAACTCCTCCTCAAGTCTTTTTGCTGCCGGCTCCATTAATGCACAGTGAAAAGGAGCGCTGACTGCCAGCTTAATGCAACGAAGACCTGCCGCTTCCGCAAGCTCACAAGCCTCGTCCACACCTACAGCTGAACCAGACACGACTGTTTGTACCGGGCTGTTGTAGTTCGCAGCCACAACATAGCCCATTGTGACCTTAGAGCAGATCTCTTCTACCTGTTCTGCAGTTGCTCCAACGAAGGCCGCCATCGCTCCATCTCCGGGAGCTACTGCCTCCTGCATGACATCGGCACGGATCTGAACCAAAGGGAACACAGCGTCCATCGAAACAGCCCCTGCATAAGCAAGTGCAGCATACTCTCCAAGGGAGAACCCAGCAACTGCGGTTGCATTAATACCGTGTGACTTCAGAACCTGAGCTGCAGCAAGATCACCGGCAAGCATACACGGCTGCGTATTATGCGTCAGGTTTAGATCCTCCTCAGTTCCCTCAAAGCAAACCTTGGAGATTTTTCTTCCAAGAGTAACATCAGCTTTATCAAAAAGCTCTTTTGCTGCTGGCTCAGCATCATAAAGATCTTTCATCATTCCAGGGTATTGTGCTCCCTGGCCCGAAAACAGAATTCCGATTTTCATGTTCAATATTTCCTTCATTCCAATTCTTGCATTCTCTTGGCCGGATTTCCTAAGACTGTTGTACCGGCCTTGACATTTGTAAATACTATGCTGCCGGCAGCAATACGTGCCCCATCTCCCACTTTTTTACCGGGTACAATAAATGCGGCTCCTCCAATATTAACTTCTTTTCCAATTGTACATTCGCCGCTTATACGTGTTCCCGGCATTATTGTTGTAAATTCACCAAGGACGACATCATGTCCCAATACCACTCCATCATTTAACAATACACCATCTCCGATTGTACAATTAACCGATATTCCTACATTCCAATATAGTACACAGCCATTCCCAATTTGAGCACAACCAGAAATACCTACCGATGGAGCAATAATTGTCTCGAACTGCACACCTTGCTGTGTGAGTGTTCTTTGTATTTCTGCTTTTATTGATGCTTCACCTACTGTACATGTACAGACAACGTCATCTTTATGATTAAGAATCCAATTTCTGTCTCCAAGCCAAGGATATCCATTGATAAAAGTTTTATGATTGAATTGTTTTCCATCATCTAAAAATCCAAGCAATTCATACTTTTTTTCTCTTTTATTGATGCTCTCAATCATATGGGCAACTTCTCTCCCAAAACCACCGGCGCCGATAAGTACAATTTTCTTTACCACTGTTTACTCCTTTGCGTCATCAACAATCTTTTCTATGCTAATCAATCTCTCCCAACAAGCCTCTACTGTCACATCAGAAAATCCACCGTTCCCGCTTCTTTCAATTGTAATCTGCGGATACAGTTTTCTTTTCTCTATAAACTCAGCAAAAAAGCATACATATCTGGCAGGGACACCAGCGTATACCCCCCGAAATACTTTTATTTACTAAAGTGCCAGCGGCTACTATCGTATCCGGTCCAATGGTCACATTGGGCAGAATTGTTGAGTTTGATCCAATAAACACATTATCTTTAATATCAATACAGCCCATAAATTCCTGAAACTTATAACTTTTATCACGATTATTCAGCATATAATGAATGACATCATGTGTGATAAAAGTCACTTGTGATGCTACCCACACATTATTACCAAAAGATATCAATTTAGGATATAACGGAATCCTCCGAAACATCACCATTGATTTATCGCCCATGTGATGAAAGATGTTGTGCTTTTTGCAGTACTGAGCTCTTTTATATGGATTCAACGCAAGATATAAGCCAATGGTATGGCAAATTCTAAACCAGTCCATTAGTTATTCAATATCACTTCCCATAAATTCATCCATTGTTGCTTCTCCGGTTGCGGATATTCCTTCCTTCTTCAAAACTGTTCTAACTGTCTCAAAAATAATCTTCCAGTCCCCAAGAAATGTGATGTGATCCACATATTTGATGTCCCATTCAAATTTATCTTCCCAACTGATTGCATTCCTTCCGCGAACTTGAGCAAGCCCCGTAAATCCCGGCCGAACTTCATGTCTGCGTGCCTGGTGCTCGTTATAACGAGGAAGATAGCGAACAAGCAGCGGGCGCGGGCCGACAACACTCATATCACCCTTTAGCATATTGAAGAGTTCAGGAAGCTCATCAAGGGATGTAGAACGAAGTTTCCGTCCAAAAGATGTAAGGCGCACTTCATCCGGGAGCAGCTTTCCGTTCTCATCCTTCTCGTCCGTCATCGTGCGGAATTTATAAAGCTTGAATATCCTCCCGTCTTTTCCTGGTCTATCTTGCGGGAAAAGTACCGGACTTCCTAACTTAGTTCTCACAAGAATCGCAGTTACAATCATCACCGGAAAAAGAATGATGGTTGCAAGTAGCGCACAGATAAAATCCTGTGGTCGTTTTAGAAACCTCTCATATGGTCCATATGGTTTATGTGTCATATTCTATGTACTCCCAATAATTATTCTGCTTTCAAGGTACAAGAAACTATTTATAATAGTAAGCCCTCATAACACCTAAGTTAAATCGACTTGTGGTTTACCTATGACTTTCCTTAGCAGCTCGCCGTATGGTGCTTTACTTGCCACATCCAGCAACTGTTCATTTGTTATCAATCCACGCTTATAAGCTATCTCCTCAAGGCTTCCGATCAACAATCCGGAATTCTTTTGATATGTTCTCACAAACACCGCTACATCAAGAACTTTATCATAGTTATCCATGTCTAAGCAAACCATCCCACGACCCAAAGTTCTAATTGCATACTTCTTAGACTTTACTTCGTTATGTGTAAAGTAGAACACAGGCACTTGATTCTCAGGAATAAGTGTCATATTTCTTCCAGATAGCATCGCACCTTGAAACTGTTGAGTGAGATCCGAGCCAAACAGAAACCATGGATGGGTAAGAGTCATTGCGTTTTGTTCTATTGCGGAATCGAAGGAGAACTGAAAACCAAGGGTTCTGAATAATTTCTGCTCTAAGAAATGCCGATTCACATCATTAGTCAGCACATGAATCTTTGTGATACCAAGCAACAAGTAATGTGAAAGCAGGTAGTAAACCAAAGGTTTATCATATACCAGTTGTGAGAAGTCACAACCGCTGATATCGATAAGTCCAACCCATTCTTCCTGCTCTATGCTCTTTGAAATTAGAATATCAACATCCGTATCCAATAGAAGAGACAGTTTGGGAAGAAGCGTTACATCAGGAAGGCAAATTCCTCTCTCCCATTTTGAAATTGCCTTATCCGTAATATGAAGAGCTTGAGCAAGCGTTTTCTGAGAGAATCCCGCCTTAAGCCTCAGGTCTCGGATTATCTTTCCTATCTTGTCCAATTGAACTTTCCTCGTTTCTCATAGCCAACCGTTTTCTAACTCGCCACCAAATCAGCTCGCCAACAGCAAGAACTCCAATTGCTGGCCCATTAAAACTAATCCAAGTATCATGCTTCTCCATAACTAACTTCCCAACAATGCAGGCAATAATGAAGAGAACAATTGTTATGGTGATATCCAACGCCTGCATCTTGCTCTCCGTATCCAGCACAACTATCACCTAAAACACCCATGGATAATCTCAATAATCCTATCCTGTTGCTCAGCAGTCATCTTGTTGTCGCTGGGCAGGCTTAACCCTCTGCGTAATATATCAGCACCAACGTTTACGCCGCTCCCCGTGATATACGCAATTACTACGTCCTCTTTTGTTTCCTTCGACTGTGACAAAAGCATTCGTCGGTTATATCTGCCGCATATGCATGAGCTTCCAAAATGGTTCGTCACTGGGCGTTGTGGCTCATCAGGTGCTGGTATATTTCAGTTGGGCAGGATTTATAATGGATACCCGGTCTTTTATAGAACAGAGACTTCATAAGTTAATAATTCATAATTAATATAGTGTGTAAAAATTTTTTACTTAAACATCCTACACACAATATCCACAACCCTATCAATATTCTCATCGGTCATTTTTGTATCAGACGGTAAGCATAATCCTTTTTTAAAGATTTTATCTGATACGCCATTGCCGATGAAATCACAATCCTTAAATACGGGTTGTAAATGCATTGGTTTCCAAATTGGTCTTGCCTCAATCTTATGTTTTGCAAGTTCATTGATTATATCTATCGGTTTAATTGTATCTGATTTTAAACTGATAACAGAAAGCCAATGATTTGAATAGTCGCCCTGCTCAAGATTATCCGGCCCCATCTCAATATCCGAGATATTCTTAAAGCCTTCTTTATACTGTTCGAAAATATAGCGTTTTTTCTCTACGCGAGCTTTTAATACCTTTAATTGGCCACGACCTATGCCGGCAACAATATTGGACATCCGATAATTGTAACCAATTTCTTCATGATGATACCAAGGTGCTTTCTCTCTTGCCTGAGTTGCCCAAAACTTAGCTTTCGCGATGCCTTCCTTTTTTTCAGAAACTAACATACCACCGCCGGAAGTCGTAATGATCTTATTGCCATTAAAAGAAAATACACCGTAATCGCCGTATGTTCCTGTCCATTTGCCCTTATAAACAGTTCCTAAACTTTCTGCAGCATCTTCAATCAACGGAGTATTATGTCGCTTGCAAATTGCTTTAATCTTATCTATTTTAGCCGATATGCCATAGAGATGAACAGCAATCACAGCTTTCGGTGTGTATTTTTGAAAAGCTTTTTCCAGCAGTTGCGGATCCATATTCCAGGTATCTTTTTCCGAATCAATAAATACAGGAATAGCTCCTTCATAAACAATCGGATTTGCACTTGCTGAAAAAGTTAAGCTTTGACAAAAGACAGTATCTCCTTGTTTTACGCCAACTGCTTTGAGAGCTAAATGGATTGCTGCTGTACCGGATGCCAAAGCAACCGCATACTTTGAACCTATTATCGCAGACAGTTCTTGTTCAAAACCGTCAACATTTGCCCCCAGCGGCGCAATCCAATTCGTGTCAAAGGCCTCTTTTATATAAGCTTGTTCATACCCTTCATCACTCATATGTGGTGAAGATAAATATATTTTTTTCATGCAACATCTCTCATACATATAATATACATCATTTATTCCAAAACTGCTAAAAGTTGATTACGTGCTTCGACAACCGAATCTTCATTTAAAACAGCAAAGTATAGGCTATAACCCGGCATCATATATGATGGTAAACCCATTTGTCCCTGGGCAGTTATTGATGTTGAATTAACAGTCCAAGAACCACCCGTGTTAAGTTGATTCTGTACAATGGAACGAATCGCTTGATCCGATAAATCTGTTATAAATGAATCGCTTAATTGTTCTAATATCGTACTGAATTTAGTTATATTTTGGGGTTGGATCACTTCATTAATGAGCCCTTTAATTACTCGAGTTTGATTCATACCGCGATCGAAGTCACCGCCAGCCAATGATTTTCTTTCACGCGAAAAGGCCAATGCTTCCGCACCGTTCAAACGAATTTTTCCGGCTGAAAAATGATTTCCGAAAGCAGAAAATGCGATCGGATTATCCACAGTTACGCCGCCCAATGTATCTACCAATTCAACCAATGTCGTAAAATTGACTTTTACATATGCATCTATCGGCATTCCCAGAGCATTCGCCACAGAGTTTTTTGTTGTTTCAACACCCAATACACCGGCATGGGTCAACTTATCTTTGAAACCTGTTCCGGCAATCGTGACATAAGCATCTCTTACTACCGGCACCATCAGGATCTCATGTTTTTGTGGATTGATCGCCAAAACAATATTTACGTCTGACCGGGATTTCGTATTAATATGTCCATATGTATCTATACCGGATATTAACATGGTAAAGGGTTCGGCATTTTCCACTTTTTTCGATTCATATTCCGTATAATCGCCTTTTTCCGGTTTATCAGCTTTATCCTTTTTTATAATGTCATAATATTCCAACGGACTCCTGATTTTGGCATTTTTTAATTCTTCTATTATGTTCGGATTTGTTGATACTAAAACTCGTGTCTCAATATCAAAATTTGCATGTACACTATAAACAATTTCACGAAAAGCCTCGTCGAATAAGATGAATTGTTCTGTTCCTTCATATAATGCTTCGACTAATTCGGGGTAGCTTGAATAGGCGTTTGTTTCATAATCCCGATTATTAGGCAGTAACTCCTGAATAAGAGCTTGTTGGCCAGACTCAACCAGTGCTATATCTTCTTGTTCGACTTCGATTGCCATCTTATACGGATTATTATTCATGACGATTATAGAATATATATCCGTTTCTTCTGCAGAAGATACTTTGGAGATGGCACGATTGACATCCCTTAAAGCAAAAGCTCCCAGAGCAAAAACAATTAAAGAAATAACCATTAATATAGCACTGAGAATTGTTTTCCATTTTTTCTTTTTGGTTAGCAGTAGAAAATATACAGCAAAATTCAAGAAAACTATTATTAAAATAAGGACAGCAGCATATCTGAGTGGCAAAAACCGTGACATCAACACGTAAACAGTAAATAAAACAGAAATTATGGAAAACACAATCAGGATTGCCATTTTCATCGTTTTTTCTTGTTTTCTTTTGTCTGTTTTACTTTTGTTCATATTTTAAAATTCTCTAATTCCATTCTTTTTTAATGGATGCTTCGCAGCTCTTCCGCTGTCAATTTTGCTGCCAGCTGCAATCTGTATTTTTGTATTTTAGGGATTTGCTTGTCTGTTATACGATGACAATCTGTTCCTAAAAATTGTACATAGCCTTGTTTAATATATTTTAAATGTTTTTGTTTTGTGAAAAAACCTGCATCTAAAAAATCTAAATTGAGTTGCATATAAACATCTAATTTCACAAATTCTTTCAACGTTTTCTGGTTCAACATGAAAGGATAGCGATCAATATGAGCCAAAATTATTTCGACAGAATGTCTGGCATATATTTCGCGAATTAAATTTAGCTCGTGTTCCGGATCCGACTTAGGTGAAGACATTTCCAATAGAATCAGGTTTGTTTCTTCAATGCATAAATCAGATAAATTAGCATAATTGAAAATAGCCGGAATGGCATATACTTCTGCACCCAAATGATATTTCATATCATAATGATCCAGTATCGGTTTTAAATCCTGAAATGATTTATTCCTTCTTTTAAGAAATTTATCAATCGATTCTTTATGCGAATAATAATGAGGAGTCAAAAATATTTCTTCAATTCCCTGCTCCTTTAAAGAACAAATCATCTGTTCAGATTCTTCTACATTCTTTGCACCATCGTCCATAGCCGGAAGAATATGTGTATGAGAATCAATAAATTGGAAATCTTTCATCAGCTCATTGCCCTTTCAGAAACACCGGAATATTTATTCATCCTCTCTTGTTCCATAGCCATAACTATAACCATAACCGTAACCATAACCTTGCTTCGTAAAATCTACATCGTTTAAGATAACACCTAAGATTGTTGCCTGAGCTTTTGTCAAGGTATCAATTGTCAATTTTAAGTTCGGCTTTGTTGATTCAGCTGCTCTTGTCACAATGACGACCCCATCGGTATATGCGGCAAAGGAACAGGCGTCCGTTACTTGGAGCACGGGCGGCGTATCTATGATTATATAGTTAAATTGTTTCTCCAGTTTCTCAAGCAGATTCCTGAATGATTTGCCCGATAAAAACACTGATGAACTTGGCACTTTTGTACCGCTTGTTATGACATAAAAATTTTCTTGCCGATTATAGCTGCAAACTTCCGTAAAGTTATTTTTATTGGATAAGAAGTCGGTTAAGCCCGGTTTACTCGGGATGTTTAAGTAGCGATGAAGTTTCGGAGCATGTAAATCACAATCTATTAACAAAACCTTATTTTCCGTGATACTTCCGTAAGACCTCGCTAAATTCAAAGAGCAAAATGACTTTCCTTCGGACTGTAAGCCACTTGTAATAATAAAGGATTTTCCGCTGCCATCTTCCTTAATAATAGAGTAATCAATATTAATCCTTGCATTATTGAAATATTCCCTGACCTGCTCTTTGTTTTTATTAACATGGTCTATTTTCTGATCGCTTTTCGGATCTACTCGTCTCGGTTGAAGTCTGTTTCTTTTTGCCATTATTTACCCCTTCATCAATCCCATATCTAAACTAAAAATAACTTGTTTGTACAACCAATTTATTCTTTGCCTCTTCTTTGATCTCGTTATTTCACTTTCGGCACGACACCTAAGATATTGATATCAAAATTTCTGGTTATATCTTCTTCCGTTTTGATTTTAATATTAAACCTGTCTATTGTAATTGCCAGCATAAATCCTATAAACAAACCGAGAAGAAAGCCTAAGGCTGTGTTACGCACAATATGCGGCGTTGATTGATTCTCGGCCAGTAATGGCTGATCAATAACTTTCAACATGGCATTTGATTTGATTTCATTCATTGCTTCCGGTGCAATTTGAGCAATTGTCTTGGCTATATCCAGTGATAATTCAGGACTGTCTGTTCGGACATTTGCTTCTATAATTTCCGTTTCTTGTAAGCTTTTATAGCTGATACTGCGCCTTAACTCAGCAACAGACAAATTCGCATCAATTTCAGTCTGTAGTAAATTAAAAAATGAATTGGTTTTCATCAACTCTATATACGTGTTGGAGATTCTTTGAGCCAAAGTAACAGCCTGGAGACCCGCACTTGGATTATCCTCATCTATACGCGAAGCCTCAATATAAAATTTTACCGTAGAATCATAAGTTGGCGTAATAAAGTATTTATTGACTCCAAAGATACTACCGGTAGTAATTATTGTAATTAAAATAATTAACACTATATGATTTTTCACACTTGATAATATATCAGCTAATGAAATCTCTATTACTTGACCTGATTCTTGCCCCATATTTTCTCCTCAATATTAACATCTTCATTTTTAATATAATTAAATAGTACTTTAACGTAATATTAAACAATAGATATAATGTACCCACTCAGCATTCTTGTCAAATTATCTCCGGCTGCTTCTTTAAATAATTAACGGCATCTGTTTAATTAGATCAATCGCTATAGAAATATACAAGGTCTGCTGTTTGTGTGGAATATTATTAAAATCATTACCTTTTTTGCTACTCATTGTAGCAAATATCAAAAAATAAAACACTTGGTATTTATCATAATTCCACAACTGAGGAAATGCAATATTCAGTGAAAATGTAATGTTTAGTGAAACAATTTATGGCATTTTGTAATTTGTTATAAAAATAAAGCACATAGCAATGTGAAATATCATCTGGTAATTGGAATAAACTCGTTTTTAATCTTGTCTTGACGTCATGTTGCCAAGTCTGTTTTTAAAGTCGAAATATGTTGCTTCGCGTTCAACTTCAAAGCCTTCTCCTGATTTCAAAGTAACTAAATTCGGCAAAGGCATCCCGTTAAAAGTATTGGTTTTAACATGTGCATATAAAGCCATATCGCAAAAAACCAAACGATCATTAAGTCGCAAAGGGCGCGGAAATTTATAATTACCGATAATATCTCCTGCCAAACAAGTCGGACCCCCAAGTCGATAGATATTATCCATTTTGATAATAGTCTGTTCTTTTAATAATTCATCGTCAATAATCTCCGCTTCGATATAATAATCATCTTCACAATACTGCTCATCTAAAAGAAAAACCCTTGGTGTATAAGGCATTTCCAAAACATCCGGCATATGGCAGGTTGCCGAGGTATCAACAATTGCAATCTTAATTTCATTCTGCACGATGTCAAGAATCTCACATACTAAATAACCTGCATCCAAAGATATAGCTTCGCCCGGTTCGAAATAAATTGTTTGTGCCGGATATTTCAATCTGAAATTTCGCAAAATATCAGCTAACAAATCAACCTGATAATTTGCTTCGGTAAAATGATGTCCGCCGCCGAAATTAAGCCAAGACATTGGCTTAATGTATGCGGAAAATTTATTTTCAAAATTAGTCAACACTTTAGCCAGAGAATCGGCATTTTCTTGACATAGTGCATGAAAGTGTAAACCGTCAATGCCTTCCAAACCGTATTCCGCGACACCCTGTTCAAATGCCTGAGCAGTAATACCCAAACGGGAAAATCTGCCCGCCGGATTATAAAGATCATGTTCAGTTGCGGAATATTCTGGATTAACTCTTAAGCCGACTTGAATTTTCCTGGCTTTTTTCGCCTGATTAATTAAATCAAGATATTTTTGCCACTGAGCAAATGAATTAAAATAGATAAAATCCACAAATTCCAACAATTGTCTAATTTCATCTGTCTTATACGCAGGCGAATATACATGGATTTCTCCGGGAAATTCTTCTTTGGCTAATAACGCTTCATATAAGCCGCTGGCTGTACTGCCGCTCAAATATTTGCTGATTAACGGATAAGTTGAATAATAAGAATATGATTTCTGAGCAAATATTATTTTAACATCCAAGGCTTTAGCCAATTGATCCAAATATTTTAAATTATCGGTTAATAATTCAAGATCAAAAACATAAGCTGGCGTTTCAATTGTGTGAAACGCCGGCTTGATCCCGGAAGTTCTGGTTTGCTGTGACAGCAATTTTTTCGGATTTGGCAATTGCCGCATTAACACCTCAAAATATTCATAAAATATTCTAATAAAGTATTCTAAAGACTTATCTAAAATAATTCTGATAAAATCATTTCGATAAATGTCAATCAAAATCCTCTGATTAAAAATCAACTTAAGATCAATCTACCAGTACCGGATCAAAATCTTCAATCCACGGCAGGCCGTTGCGGTTCAAATCTTCCATAAACGGATCTGGATCCATTTGTTCAATATTGAATACACCCGGTTTTTTCCATTTACCTTCGAGAATCATCTTCGCACCGATCATTGCCGGAACACCTGTAGTATATGATACGGCCTGTGCTCCGGTCTCTTTATAGGCTTCCTGATGATCACAAATATTATAAAGACGATATACTTTGTCTTTTCCGTCTTTTTTACCTTGGAAAATGACGCCGATATTGGTTTTGCCGACCGTGCGTGGGCCTAAGCTTGCCGGATCGGGTAAAACCGCTTTTAAGAATTGTAAGGGAATGATTTCTTTGCCTTCAAAATTTATCGGTTCAATTGAAGTCATACCGACATTCTCCAGACATTTTAAATGGGTTAAATAGCTTTCACCGAAGGTCATGAAAAATCTGATGCGCTTAATTCCGGGCATAAACTTTGCCAACGATTCCAATTCTTCATGATACAAAAGATACATATCTTTCAAACCGACTTCTTCAAAATCGTATTCTCGTTTTATTTCCATCGGTTCGGTTTCGATAAATTCGCCGTTCTCCCAATAGCGCCCCTTTGCCGAAACTTCACGGATATTAATCTCCGGATTAAAGTTGGTGGCAAAAGGATAACCGTGATCACCGCCATTACAATCTAAAATATCAATATAATTTATCTCGTCAAAATGATGTTTTAAAGCATAGGCGGAAAACACACCGGTTACGCCCGGGTCAAAACCGCTGCCTAATACAGCAGTAATACCTGCTTCTTTAAAACGTTCATGATAAGCCCATTGCCATTTATATTCGAACTTAGCCGTTTCACGCGGTTCATAGTTTGCAGTATCAATATAATCCGTGCCGGTTGCTAAACAAGCATCCATTATTGCTAAATTCTGATAAGGTAAAGCCAAATGTAAAATGAGATCCGGTTTATAGTTATTGATCAACTCAATTAATTGCTCGACATCATCAGCATCAACTTGAGCAGTTGTGATTTCAGTACCCTTACCGTCTAATTCCGTTTTCAGTTCTTCACACTTTGCAAGTGTTCTGCTGGCAATACACATTTCCTGGAAAACATCCGAATTCTGTACGCATTTATAAGCAGCAACTCTGGCGACTCCTCCGGCACCAATCAATAATAATCTGGACATAATGCCTCCTTAAAATTTTCTTTAAACAAGCATATTCATGCTTAATCTGCAAAACAACATTAACCCTTATGTTAGCATATTTTCAAAAATAAATTCTGTATCAGATTGAATTTATATAAACTGAGAAAACTTAAACACCGCAATCTTAGAAAAATGAGATTTAAATTATCATTTTATTGTCACATGGCAGATTTAATAATACCCGTTCTGACCGGTTCCAGCATTGTAAAGTTGGCTAAAAAATATCCGGGTAAGTTGCTTTGTTGCATTTCAGAGATTGTTTGAATAAGTTGCTCCTGCTCCGGAATCAGATGAATTTTATTGTCGGATATTCCGTTCCTTTTCAGCAATTCGTAAACAATATTTTGCAGAGAGCCCGCCAAATATATTGCTGCCAGATTTTCCGAGCGCAATAATTCAAAGTCAGCTTGCTCCAGCCAGCTTGAATCGAGTCCGTCCGCCAGCAGATTGTTAAATGCCAGCAACAGATTGATCTGCTGATTATCACCCGTCGCCATATTTAATTGCTGTTCAAGATAAACCAGAGATTGATTAATACCTGCCGGATTTTTGACTAAATTTAACCATGCTTGATGTTGATTAAAATCCAAAAATTCAAATCTACCAGCCGTTTGCTTTTGCTCGGACAATGTTTGAGCAATTAAATCAGCGGACAGATTGGCTTCTTGAGCATAAGTTATTACTGTCAGCATATTATATACCAGGTATAATTGCGGATATGCCATACGGTAAACCTGATTTTTAACCGTGAATTCTTGTCTGAGCAAATCAATATTCTCTGCAATATAATCCAAGTTTGGGGATTTGAAACCACATTCACAGCTGAATTTGCCTAAACTGTCATAGTATCTTCGTTCATAACTCAGTTCAGAATTGCAATAAGGACATTTTTCAGGCAAAAATTTAATTTTAGCAGCGGCATCTGAATAATCAGCTGCCAAACCATAATAAAACGTTTTTTCCGGCTTAATTTGCTGTGCAAGCCAGACTAAAGCCGGATCATCACCGTTAATATAAAGTGTCAGTTCTCGTGGTAATTTTTCACTCAAAGTTTTCGCCAGTTGCCATTTATCACCGAAGCGATCAATTTGGTCGGTAAAAAGATTGGTTAAAATCAAATGTTGCGGCTTCAGTTCAGGAAACACATTGAGCATGGTCAGCTCATCAATTTCGATCACCAAAACATCGGATTTTATTCTCAAGTTACTGTCTGAATTTTGCAGCAATGATGAAACAATGCCCTGTTTGAGATTTGCTCCGGCTGCATTATGGCATACTGATCGGCCTGCCTGACGAAAAACATTTGCCAAATTATTTGCCGTAGAAGTTTTACCATTTGTCCCGCTGATAAAAACACGTTGTGCCGGAATTTTAAACTCAGTCAAAATATCCGGTTTCAGGCGCAAAGCCAGCTTACCGGGAAAGCTGGTTCCGCCGCCCTTGATTTTTTGTAATTTGCTGATCAGTGAAGTTATATAATAAACAAGTTTTGCCATTAATTTCTCCGCTATTTTTTGTTAGACTGATTACTCTAACTAGTTTATACTATTTTTATTAATAGACAACGCAATTCAAATACAAATTTTTTATTCTAAACAGGAGTAATTTTTATACTATGTCAAAAAAACAAAAAATAAAATATTATGTTATCTTATTTATTTTCACGCTAATCTATTGGTTCTTTGATCTGACACCGATAAATCTGCGTGACAAAGGATTCTTCATTCGTTTACTCATTTTAAGCATCTTAATTATCATACCCTTTTTAATCAACCTGCCTCAAAAGAAAGCAAAAAGTGATGAAAGCAACGATCAGGAAAAAGATGCCAATAATCCTTTCGGGTTCAAAAATTTTAAAAATGCCCAAATTAAAATTACCTCGCTGAAGGATATTTTTAAACACGGTTCCGGTTTGATCTGGATTCCTCTGATTTTGGCAATATTGTTTTTGATTTTAAATCTTACATCCGCCAAGCTTTTTCAATCTAAAAAATATGCAAAATTGCTTACGGTAGAAGATGGTGATTTCCAAGGCAATATTGCCGAAATTGATTTTACGGATATTCCGACTGTAGACAAACAGACCGCTTCCAGACTAGGCAGCAAAAAAATGGGTGAAATTGCCGAACTCGTTTCACAATTCGAAGTTGAACCGGACTATGTCCAAATTAATTATCAAGGCAGACCGGTCAGGGTCACGCCTTTACGTTACGGAGACATCATCAAATGGTTCAACAATCGTTCTGAGGGTTTACCGCGCCTGATTCGCGTCGACATGATTGACAGCAGCGTTGAATTGCAAAATCTTCCGTCCGGTATGAAATATTCCAATGCAGAACCTTTACTTAGAAATATCAGACGCCATTTACGTTTCAGATATCCTCTGGATATCATGGATGATCCGGTCATGGAAATTGACGAAGAAGGTATTCCTTACTGGGTTACACCGGTACTTAAACCGAGCGTCGGCTGGTTTGGCGGTCTTGATGTAAAAGAAGTAATCTTATGTAATGCATTGACCGGTGAAACAGTAAAGCATAAAGTCGGTGAAATTCCTGCCTGGATTGATCGGGTATATTCTGCAAATCTGATTCTGGAACATATAGACTATTACGGCAAATATCAAAGCGGATTCTTTAATTCTTTTATCGGGCAAAAAGGTGTCTTGCAAGCGACTGATTTATACAACTATCTGGCAATTGATGATGATGTTTATCTCTATACCGGCATCACATCGGTTTCAACTGAAGATAATTCCAATCTGGGCTTTGTGCTGGTTAATTTGCGTACCAAACAAACCAATTTTTATGCAATACCATCTGCCGATGAATCCTCGGCAATGCGCAGTGCTGAAGGTGCCGTACAAGAAAAAGGCTATACCGCTACCGTACCGATTTTATTGAATATCAACGGCAGGCCGTCTTACTGTATGGCTTTGAAAGATCAAGCACAACTGGTAAAAATGTATGCCTTGGTTGATGCTCAGAATTACCAAACAACAGGCGTCGGAGCCAGCATTAAAGAAGCCATGCAAAACTATGATATCAGCCAAAGCAGCCGTTTGATCAACGAACCGGATGCTGATGAAGATCAGCTTGTAGCCAGCTCTTTCCAAGGAAAAATCACTGATCTCAGCAGTGTTACAATTGACGGTAATACCTTTTATTATTTCATGATGGACAATGGCAAAACTGAAGACAGTACAGCAGAAAGATACTATGAGAATCAAATATTTTCTGCACCCGTATATTTATCGGCCAAACTTGCTTTTTTGGAACCGGGAGACCAAGTCAAAATTGATTTTTTTGCACCACAGATTGTTGAAGATTCAGAACTAAATGACTCCGATCTCTCAGGTCGTAAAGCAATTGAAATTAATGCTATAGAAATTGTCAAATGATATTTTCGGATTATTCGGCAAGTTTTGATAATAAAAATCTGACATGCCTTACACAAAATTTAAGGTTATGTATACAAAAAGTATACATAACCTTAAAAAGTAGCAACACTAATTTAACAATTCGTTTTTTAGTCTGATTATTCTTCGACTAAAATCATTCATACAGTGTTCCGTCTAACGCAGAGAGGTAACGCAAGACCGAATTGGCGGCGATTGCACCGTCAGCAGCGGCGGTAATTACTTGGCGGAAAGATTTATCTCTGATATCACCGGCTGCGAATACACCCGGAATATTGGTTTGCATCTCCACATCGGTAATAATATATCCGTTGTTTTTTGCTAATTCATCGCCGAAAAGATTTGAATTCGGCACGTTACCGACAAAAACAAATAACCCGAGCAATGCATCGTTTTCATTTTTCTTAATCACGGTTACCTGATCATTTTCTACATTACGCACGGTTATTTCTTCAATTGCATCTTCACCGGAAACCGATTCAACCACGGTATTGAGCATCAATTCCAAGCCCGGTGTATTTTTGGCTCTTGCCTGAACGGACTCAACCGCACGCAAACGGTCACGTCGATGAATAATCGTAACTTTACGTGCAAGTTTGGTTAAGTAAATCGCTTCTTCAACCGCAGCTTCACCGCCTCCTATGACAAATACTTCCAAACCTTTAAAGAAATTGCCGTCACAGGTTGCACAATAAGAAACTCCGCGTCCGGTAAATTCAGCTTCACCGGCAAAACCACCCTTGCGCGGACTGGAGCCGGTTGCAATGATCAGACTGCGTGCTTGATAGGTCTGCATCATACCTTTGATGGTTTTGACGGTTGAATTCAAATCCACTTCTTGAACAATGTCCTGAGCTCTTTCACTGCCAAATAATTCAGCTTGTTTACTGAAACGCTCAATTAAGCTGGTACCGGATTCACCTTCCGGATTTTGTCCCGGATAATTTTCAATAATACTAGTATTGGCAATTTGGCCGCCGTCAAGAGCTTGTTCTATGATAATGCTGGACAGACCGGCTCTGCCCGCATAAATTCCGGCAGCTAAGCCGGCAGGTCCCGCACCTATTATTGCTACATCATATATTATTTGTTCGTTCATTTTATGTGCCTCAATGAAGGAATTCTCTAAAGTAAAGCCCATGCTCTCTTCATGATTCTCTTGGAATTTTCTATTAATAAATCAGGGTCCTCTCCCGGCATCGGCTGAACTTCAAATGACAAACGCATTTTATTTTTGCCTGTTTCATCATATAAGCCATATTTTTTAACTTGAACGAAAAAATCACATAATTCAGGTATGTGATTCACACTTTTCGGATAGCCAAATCGCGGGTGCAAATCACCGCGTCCCGGTGCTCCTTCTTCTAAAACTACATTGCCGACATGTAAATGGGTAATATGTTCACGTAAAAGTGAAAGAACAAATTCACTTGTTTCTCTCGTTTGCGGGAAATGAGAAAGATCTACCATTAAGCCGAAATTAGAAACTTGCTGTCTCACTTTATTAGAATATTCCAATGCACGTGGGGCAGGTCCTATCAATATACTTTTATCAAAATCAAAATCAAAAACTTCCAATTGGACATGTATCTTGAATTTTTCAGCATATTTACATACTTCAACTGTTGTTTTTACTAATTGATCTACCTGTTCCTCAACTTGTTCTTTTTCCCATTTGCCGGAAACAAAAGTAAAAGTACCGGAACCCAGGTCATGTGCATTGTCTATGCCTTCTATCAATTTATTAACAGCTTTTTGACGCTCTTCCTCAATTAATGAATTAGGATTCAATTGATTTTTTAAAATTAAAGATTGACCGCCAAAACCAAGAATCATACCACTTTCAGCAATTATTTTTTTTATGATTTCTTTCTTCTCTGCATCCTCTACGGGATTAATTTCTAATAAATTAAAGAAAGGATCAACGGCAATTCTTTTCAAAATCTCATAAAATTCTTGATTTGATAAATCAGGATCTCCAAGTTGCGGATAAGACATAAAACTAACAGTACCAACATCAAAATATTTTTCGATCATTTCTTAATTCTCCTTCTTTATACAATCTAAACTCAGTTGTGCTCCATGGTATGCTTTAACGCCCGATTCATCAAGCATTTTCTTAACAATTGTTATAATTGTTATAATTAATAATTTTATCAGTTAACTATTTACAGAAACTCCAGGCAGCTTCTGCATCTTGCAATAATTCCGGTAAATTCCACATTTTGTTGGTATTGCTGATACTATTACCATCTTGAAGTTTGACCATGTCCCCTTCAATATCATGTAACAGGATAAAATGTCCGACACTGGTAAATTGCGGATTATTAATTATCAAAATTACCGGTTTACCGGCTTGGAGAGCGTGTGCAATCTGTCCCGGTTCACGACAATTTAAAACTTCAGACTTTATGCCGAAATCTTTAACCCCTATAGTAAATAAATCCCATAGCGATCCTTTGCCGTTAATGTCTTCATAACCGTTTTTACGTGCAAATTCACGGGCTTTAGTCGGTGTCATGGTTTCATCCTGATTCATACCGGCAACAAGCATCGCAAAATTTACCGGTCCGCAACCCGAATTTGCGATATCGCCCTTGCTGTAATCTAAATAGCCCCAAGTGCAGTCCCAATTTGAATAAAACGGATACTTACTTTTTGATTTTGCTTTAGCAAAATCAACTCTGTTGGATTTTGCGTTCGGGTCATAGTTTTGCGGATTTTCTAAATAATCAAAATACTTATAGACAAAATGTATCGATTGAGGTCTGTTCAAAAGTAAATCTTGCAAATAGGTCGGTAACTCATCATATCTATCCATGATTTTATTATAGCGCCATTGCTCTAAAGGATTATAATAATAGGTTCCACCTTCAAAATTCATATCCACTACATCCGGGTATTGTTTAAGCAATTCAATTTCTTCCGGATCTGTAGCCTTATACTTGCCACCGCTATCAAAATAAGGAACCGGCTCTATGATCGGGCCGGATTTAAACTCAACATCGCTTTTTTCCACAGGGCCGTCGGATTCAGACAGCTTGGAATCAGTACCAAGGTCAGTATTGATATCAGAATTAACATCAGCATTCACAACAAATTCAGCATCCGCTTCCCCGTCTGAATCGGCTGAGTTTGCTTTATCTTTTGCACCGGCAACAGATTCGACTATATTTTTCTCTGCAATCGAATGTGTATTATTCGCAGAGTGAACAGCCAATCCGATGAGAAGAGAAATTACAATGAGAATCAAACTGTATCTGATTATTTTTTGTTGTAAGAAATCATTCTTCAACAGTTTCTCCTATGTTTTTGATTTTCTTATGAAAATCTTCATCTTCACTAACTACTAAAATCGGTTTGGCAAAATCAAGACCGAATAAGCCGATAAAACTTTTTGCATCAACAATGATCTTACCATCTTCTGAGTGAAAACCGACGTCCTCTTTGGAAAGAGTTGCATAATATTGGACTAATTGCAGTTCGTCAATTGAACGAAAAATCTTTCTTGTAATCATAAAATCTCCTTTCTTGATTTCTTTAAGTTCAACTCATTATTTTTTATTTTTACTTCATGCATTGCATCATTTATTAATACTTTTCTACTAATTTTCATAGTGATATTTTAACATAGTTAATTAAAGCAAACAGGATTAGATGTTAAAGCTCCACCTCTTTTTGTTTAATTAACACAGATAAATCTGATCAATATTGCTGATGATTATGAATGTTTCACTTTGATAATCTTATGACATTAATATCCGTTACACTAATGATAAGATCTGTCGGCATTTGAATACCGGCTTGGATTACTGTCAGCATATGCTGACAGAACTGTAAGCAAAAGGATTAAATATTCGCTGCCGGACCGGATTTATCCGTAATGTATTTTTTTTCAGTTCTTGAGCAAAAACTTCAGCAGCAGGTGATAAGGGTTTGTTGCTATGGTATGCCAAATACAAATTGCGATTTAAATATTTACTATCATTGCTTTCACCAAAAATCAAAATTCCGTCTTGTCCGGTGAGATATTGGGCCGGGACTAAGGAAATGCCAAGACCATTTTTCACAGCTTCAATAATCCCCCGAACATTTTGCATTGAAGCAATAATATTCAGGTCACGCCTGTCTAATCCGATACTTGAAATGTAGCGCATTAAGTTTTGATATAAAACAGAACCGTCTTGCGAAAGAATAAAACGAGAATTTTTCAGAAGCTCGACTAACTCGGTTTCTTCGTTTTGCATTCTGATATAGCTACTGTTGTCCGGTGTGATAAATACATATTTAACATCTGCAATCAGTTCCAGGGTGATATTGCGTTTTTCGACATTAGATTCCAAAATGCCGATTTCAACACCGTTCTCCAAAATAGCATCCAAGATACCATCGTTGGAATAATTGGTTATTTTAAATGTTAATTCTTCATGTTTTTCAGAAAACTTACTGATAAATTCCGGTAAAAAACATTCCGACGGAAATTCGGTAACTCCGATTTGCAAGGTTCCCGAGATGCTTGATGTCTCGTGTTTAAGCTCTATCAATGCTCTTTCTCTTAAATTCAGAATTTCCTTTGCATATTCATATAAAACTTTTCCTGCATGAGATGGGTAAATCTCTTTAGTTGATCTTATTACCAGTTTTGTCCCGACTTCTCTTTCTAAGGTTCTGATGTGCGAACTGATGGTCGGTTGAGACAAATAAGTTGCCTCTGCAGCTTTACTAAAACTCCCGAAATCAATAACATTAACAAGTGCTTCTAATTGTTTGATTTGCATATACTTACCCCAATCTACAAATTACAAATGTTTTCATGTTCATGAAACAAATTTCTCATAAGTTTTCAGACATAAATTACTTTTCTCAATCAACTCTATATACTTAATTTCTTTTAATTTAATTATTAGACTTAGCCAAGGTTTTATCTAATAATAAATATAAAAAATCTTAAATTAACAGAATGCCAAATTATTATAAACTATTTTGTTTATTTATTGTACAAGCAAAATATTGAGAATCTGTTTAAGAAGTTGTTTGTGATTTGCAGCAGCTTTTCTCAGCATTAAATACGGTTTTGCTCCTGCATTTAATAATAATTTACCTTTTGTTCCGGGATTATCTAATAATTTTACCATTTTTTGCGGATCAAATTTACCTTCGGCAAAATAAAACAGCAAATCTCCCCGCATCACAGTAATTCTCTCTATACCTAAACTGCCTCCGAGCGATCTGATTAATGCCACATCACATAAATTAATCACTTCTTGCGGCAAATTTCCGTATCGATCCAGTAATTCGTCAATTATATCTTGATAATCTTTCAGTTGTTTTATATGGGATATTCTTAAATAAAAATCAAGCCTTTGACCTTCCGAAGCTATATAAGATTCGGGTATTCCGGCATCTACCGACAATTCTATCCGGGCAAATTCAACTTGCTCGATTTCAGGCTCACCTCTTAGTTCACGTACATTTTCCGCCAGCATTTTACAGTAGAGTTCATAGCCGATCGCTTCCATATGACCATGTTGTTCGGCACCCAAAAGATTTCCCGCACCGCGCACTTCTAAATCCCGCAAAGCAATTTTGAATCCTGAACCTATCTCGGTGAAATCTCTGATGGCCATTAAGCGTTTAGTCGCATCTTCATTCAAAATACGGTTCGGATCATAAGTAATATATGCATACGCCTGACGTTCTGAACGTCCGACTCTGCCTCTGATCTGATAAAGCTGTGCCAAACCTAAACGATCAGCATCTTCCACAATAATCGTATTGACATTCGGCATGTCCAAACCTGATTCAATAATCGTCGTACAAACAAAAACGTCAAATTTTTTCGCTAAAAAATTTTCAACCACTGCTTCCAGTTGACGTTCATTCATTTTGCCATGTCCGTAATCTACTTTCAAACCGGGTAAAGCTTCACGCAATTTTTGAGATTTTTCACTGATTTTATTTGTATAATTATACAAATAAAATACCTGACCGCCACGGGAAATTTCACGTAAGATAGCCTCTTCGATCACACTTTGATCAAATTCCATCACATAAGTTTGAACCGATTTGCGATCGGACGGACCGTTTTCAAGGAACGAAATATCTCTGATGCCGGAAATTGACATATGGAGAGTACGCGGTATCGGAGTTGCAGTCATTGATAACACATCAACTTGAGGGAAACGTGCCTTTAGGCTTTCTTTGTGATTGACGCCGAAACGTTGCTCTTCATCAATTATCAAAAGACCCAAATCGGCAAATTTAACATCTTGCGACAAAATGCGATGCGTACCGATCACGATATCCACTTCTCCCTTTTCCAAACCACGTAAAATTATATTGCGTTCTTTGGCCGAGACAAAACGGCTCAACATTTTTACATTGATCGGAAATTTATTAATTCGCTCGACAAAATTATCGTAATGCTGTTGAGCCAAAACCGTGGTCGGAACCAGCATAACTGCCTGTTTACTGTCAAGTGCCGCCTTAAACATTGCTCTGAAAGCGATTTCCGTCTTGCCGAAACCTACATCACCGCACAAAAGACGATCCATCACAACAGCCGATTCCATATCTGCTTTGACTTCGTCAATGGCAATGATTTGATCTTCGGTTTCCGTATAGGGAAACCCTTCTTCAAATTGTGTCTGCCAAACCGTATCCGGTCCGAAATTATGACCTTTAATTTGCATTCTTTCGGTATGTAAAGCAATCAAATCTACTGCCAGTTTTTTTATCGAATCTCTTGCCCGGTTTTTAAGGTTATTCCAACTTTGTCCGTCAAGCTTGGATAATTTCGGTTTACCGCCGCCGGCCGAAACATATTTTTGAATTTGATCCAGTTGATCAACCGAAATATACAGCTGATCCGTTCCTGCATAAGAAATGTGTAAATAATCACTGCGCGTCCCACCGGTTTCCAAAGTTTTCAATCCGTTATAAATGCCAATTCCGTGATTTTCATGGACTACATATTCACCCGGTTTCAAATCGGACAAAAAATCGATTGCCAGGCCTTGTTTTCTTCGGCGTTGACGCCTCTTTTCCGCACCGAATACATCATGCGTACCAAGTACATTTAAGCCGATTCTCTGCCAAATAAAACCCTTGCCTAAGCTGTCTTGAATAATGCAGTATTCTAAGCCATGTTCTTCGGCCAATGAGTCCAGACGCTGTGCCCCGGTTTCACTTCCGGCAAAAATTATTATTGTAGCTTTAATTTCGTTCCAATACTGCAAATCATCCAGAAGGGCCGTTTCTCTAAAGCGATAGCTGTCACTTGGTTGAGCCGGCAAAGAAATTTTTTCCGATCCGGAAATTCCATTGCCGGAAGAAGCAATTTGAGCAAAACTGATCACCCCGCAATCGGTAATTCCCTGCCAGGCTTCCGCCGAAGTCAATCTGATTCTTTCAGTACCTTTGACAACCTGAGCTTTCTCCAAATAGGAACTGAGTCGTTGATGCAAATCGGCTTGGCCGGCATCAAGTCTTTTTTGAATTTGACTGATTTCATCTAAAGCAATTAGCTTATGTTCAGATTTTGCCAATTTCAACAAAGAAGTTTTTGCCGTATCTAATAAAAAAAACCAACGATCTAATGCCGGAAAATATATACCTTGCTCTACACGTTCTGCATCACGTTTTCCCAGGCGAGCAAAGGCTTCAGCCAGATCACGGTCTGCTCCCTGACGAAAAGCTGTTTCCATTTGATGTTGGGATGTTTGTTTTATCTTCTCGGGTAAATTCGCTATTTGTTCGGGAGCTAAGAGCCATTCCCGGGCAGGCGGAATTTGTGCTTGGCTCAAACTTCTGATCGAACGTTGACTATCGGTATCAAATTCTCGCAAATCTTCCAATTCATTATCAAAAAACGAAAGACGGATACATTGAACTTCCGTCGG
Organism: Clostridiaceae bacterium; assembly: GCA_012838135.1. GTDB lineage: Bacteria > Bacillota > Clostridia > Saccharofermentanales > DTU023 > UBA5436. The sequence goes on from DUPV01000063.1 coordinate 44,669, forward strand.
ATAACCGGGAATTGATATTCCTATATCCAGCAAATCTCCTCGTACGGCAAATTGTCCGGCTGATTCAACTTGTCCGACTTTTTCATAACCTATTTCTTCCAATTTGACTTGAACATCTTGGAAATCATAGATTTCGCCATATGAAAAAATTAAGCTGTTCTCATGAAAATACTTAGCGGGCGGATACCAATCAGCCATAGCTGAAGCAACTGCAATTAATAAACAAGGTTCGCCGCATAACCATTGATACAAAATTGCACATCTCTGTAATTCAATTTCACGGCTTGAGGCCAATACATCGGTAAATACCAATTCTCTGGCAGGCAATATGTATGCCGGCAAGTTGCTCAAAGCTTGCCAATTGTCCAGTAAAACATTTGCTCTTAACTGATCGGATACAATTAACAGTCCGGCCTGATTTTGACAAAGTAAGCCTAATAAAGATACTTGGGCAGACTCGTTAAGACCAACTATTTGAAAAGATTTTTGGTTTTGATTACGGAGAATCTTTTTAACATTTTCATCCTGTTCAAGTTTTCGGAAGATAATCTCCGATATTTCCGATTGTGTCATTATATGGGACAATCAGCAAACTCCAATCTGTTGTTCTCTGCGTTCTTAAAAGTTTAAAAATCAAATTCCATTTAAACGATTCATTGCCAGATCAAGATCGTCTTTTAGTATTATTTCCACAGCATCTGCCGCTTTATGCAAGGCATCAAATAAAATCTTCTGCTGATCGGTCGGCACATTGCTCATTACATGTTGAATAATATCGATATTTTCCGGCTGCGGACCGATTCCTACTCTGATTCGCGGAAATTGATCTGAATTCAAATGCTCAATTATCGAACGCATTCCGTTATGCGAACCGGCACTGCCCCAAGGTCGGATTCTGATTTTACCGATTTCAATATCAACATCATCATATATTATTAAAAGATTCGCTAAAGGAATTTTATAAAAATCGACTACCGCACGGATACTCTCGCCGCTTCGATTCATATAAGTAGATGGCTGAATAAATAAAACCTTCTTTCCGGCAAAATTTATTTCCGCGGTTAAAGCTTTGAATTTAATTTTTTTCAGAGAAAAATTATGGCGTTGAGCTAAGATCTCCAATACCATAAAGCCGCAATTGTGATATGTTCTTGAATATTTAAGTCCGGGATTGCCCAAACCGGCAACAATTATCCGTTGATCCATTTATATCTGCATCCAGTCTGAATTTGAGTAACGTCTGGCAACTTGCAGAACATAATCTTTGTCTTTTACCGCACCGGTAACCTCCAAGCTCTGAACTGCAGTCAATTCGGCAATTGAAGGATGATTATTTTCTTTACTTAAATGAGCCAGAACAATTTGTTCGGTTCCGGTTTTCACCAAATGACAGAGTGTATCTCCACATTCATCATTCGATAAATGACCGTGTCCGCTACTTATTCTATCTTTCAAAATCCGGGGATATGGTCCGTTCTTTAATAATTCTGAATCATAATTCGATTCTAAAATAATTAAACGAGAGTTCGTAAGCTGATTCAAGATCGATTGACTGACTGAACCGATGTCGGTACATACGGTGATATCGCCTCGAGACGTTTCAAAACGATAGGCTAAAGTTTCAGCCGCATCATGCGGCACTTGAAAAGATGTTACCGGCTGATCCTTGATCAAAAACTTATCTTCCGGTCGGATAATATTAATTAAATTATAATCAAATTTACCTATACTATCTAAAATGATTTCCAAAGTTTTTTGTGTGATGTAAAACGGAATTTTGTATTTTCGCAAGATCACGCCCAAGCCTGATACATGATCGCTGTGTTCATGAGTTATCAGGATACCGTCAATATCCAAAGGCGATTCACCGGCAAGAGCTAAAGCATTGGTGAATGTTTTTCCGTTCACACCGCAATCTACAATTAATCTGGTTTCCCCGTTGCGGATCAGAGTGCAATTTCCGGAACTCCCCGATCTTAATGCTACCGAACCTATCATTTTTCTGATTTACCCAAAACTCATTCTTCTCTGATGTCCGCACCGACTGCCAATAGTTTTTCTACAAAATCTTCATAACCACGCTCAATCGCATAGACATTGGTTACTATTGTTTCGCCTTCTGCACCTAAACCTGCTGTAACCATTGCCGCACCTGCTCGCAAATCTCTGGCAAAAACAGTTGTTCCCTGAAGTTCCGCACCTTGAACTACAGCCAATCTGCCGCTAGTCACAATGTTGGCGCCCATTGCTTGCAGCTCTTTTATATATTGAAAGCGATTTTCCCACACACTTTCAATCATTCGACCGGTGCCATTAGCAACAGTCAATAATGCCGTGGTTTGCGGTTGTAAATCTGTCGGGAAACCGGGATAAGGCATCGTCTTAAAGCTTGCAGCCTTCAATTTCTCACCCGGCATGAGCATAACTCGAATAGAATCCGCCCCCTCCTCAACAATGGCGCCCATCTCAATTAATTTTGCCGTTAAAGGTTCCATATGTTTGGGAATCAAGTTTTTACAAGTCAAATCGCCATTGGTCATCGCAGCCATGATCATATACGTACCTGCTTCAATCTGATCCGGAATAATAGTATATGAACGATTTGCTGCTAAATAAGGTTTACCGGTAATTTTGATCACATCAGTGCCGGCTCCGCGAATATTCGCGCCCATCGTATTGAGAAAGTTGGCTACATCAACAATATGCGGTTCCTTCGCTGCGTTATTGATTACGGTAATGCCTTCCGCTTTAACTGCAGCCAACATAATATTAATCGTTGCACCGACACTCACCGTATCTAAAAAGACACCTGCACCTCTCAGTCGCCCGGCTTTAATTGAAATCACTCCGTCTTCGTCTTTCAGTTCGTCACCGCCTAAAGCTTGAAAACCCTTGATATGTAAATCAATCGGTCTTGCACCGAAATCACAACCACCCGGCATCAACAAGCTGACTTTGTGATATTTCCCTAAAAAAGCCCCGAGCAAATAATAGGAACCACGAATTTTCGAAACCTTTTTGCTGATTGCTTGATATGTATTAACAGTCGTCGGATCAAAACGAATCGAATTTTCACTGAGCCATTCAATTTTGGCACCCAGCTCTTGGCATATTTCCAATAATATTTTAATATCTTTAATTTTCGGCAAATTTTCAATCACACTGGGTCCGTCAACAACCATTGCCGCAGCAATAATTCCTAATGCGGCATTCTTTGAACCACTGATTTGCACTTCTCCCTGCAGAGGATTTTTGCCTTTTATAATATAAGTGTTAGCCAATTTATTTCCTCATTTTCTCTAGCTAAAAACCAACTTCAATTTCTTTATTTAAACTATCCTGTTTTTTCTTTATTTTAAACTATCCAAAAGCATAAGATAGTTGTGATTAATAAACATATGTCTTATAGAGTATCAGAAAATCGGTTCCGATACATCTATCGCTTTAAACAAAGCATCTACTTCTCTTTGTTGTAAACTTTTCCATTTTGCCATAATTCCCAACTTTTCTGCAAGCAGATTTAAGTCTGCTTCAGCGGCTTTGGTTACATTATGACTGCATGAACCGTTTTCCGTTAATTCATATAATGCGGTTCGCATAGTTTTTTTTACACCGGGCAGAGTCACCGTAAAATCGCTGCCTTTACCGATTTCGCTTTTCAAATCAATTTGTCCTAAATGCAAATCAACCAATTCTTTTACAATCGCCAGACCCAGACCCGTTCCGCCGTGGGCTCTCGAGCCGGTTGCATCGACACGATAAAAACGTTTAAAAATATTCTCCTGTACCTCTGACGGTATACCGATTCCGTTATCTTTTACTCTAAAATAAACGTCATCAACCAGCATACCGACATAAACTTTTATTTCACCATATTCTTGAGTATATTTAATGGAGTTATTCACCAAATTAAGAATAATACGTTCCAAGGCAGAGCGATCAGCATAAGCAATCGACCTGTCCGAAACCGTATACGATGAGAATTCAATATGTTTTTTATCCGCTTCCGGATAGAGTCTTTCAATACAGGAACGGACTATCGGTAATAATTCAATCTTTTCTATTCTGGTATAAATTGCATTACCGTCAATTCGCGAAAGTAAAAGTAAATCATCAATCAAAGTCTCCATCCGTAAAGATCCGTCATAAAGCTTGTTAATATCCTTTTTGACCGATTCACGAGATTTTTCATCTACACCCCAGTCTAAAAGTGATTCACTGTAGGTTTTAATTGTAGTTAAGGGCGTCTTTAATTCATGCGAAACATTGGCAACAAATTCTTTGCGCTGTTGTTCTTCTTTTACCTGTCTTGTTATATCCTGAATAACAATAATATGACCGGAATTTTTATCGCGTGCCAATTCTCTTTTTTGTACAGATAAGCGATACGACCTGTCACGATAGATATAATTGATTTCCACTTGTCTTTTTTCCAAAAGAAAACCGGAACGAATTTTTTGATCGACATCATATTTATTTAAAAAATCAGCAAAATAATGAGGAATCTCTTCGATCATTTGACCTGAAGCTTCATTATTCAACAATAGAATTCCGTCACTGCTATATGCAATAACACCTAAATTCAAAGAAGCTAATACCGTTTGGGACTCATTTTGTTTGTGGGCAACATGCTCCAACATGTCATGTACTGCTCGATCTTCCGCTATTTTACGCCGTAAAAAATAAGACCGTGCAAAAAGAGCACAGCCTCCACTCGTAATTATAAACGTTAATAATACAGCAATAAAAATTTCCACAAAAATAACCGAAATAAAAATTATCAAAAATTAATGTTTTTCAGCATCATTGATTAAAATGTTGAAAAGAAAAGCCGGAAAAGACATCTGTTTGAAAACTATTGTTTTTCAGCATCACGGTTAAAATAGTAACCTACTCCGCGTTTAGTCAGGATATATTTATAATTTTCCTGGTCCGGTTCCAGTTTTTCACGAGTTCTTCTGATCGTAACATCAACAGTTCTCACATCACCAAAATATTCATAACCCCATACTTTTTCCAATAACGTTTCGCGTGAAAATACCTGTCCTGCATTGCGAGCTAAGAATAAGACCAATTCATATTCACGCAAAGTAAGATTGATCGGCTCATCATTCATCAAAATCTCATATGCTTTTTGATTGATTTTTAAGTCACCGTATTCAATAATATCGGAAGTTTCCCGCGGCGTGACTTCGGCAATATGGCTTCTGCGTAAAAGTGCTTTTACTCTTGCCATAACTTCGCGCATGCTGAATGGTTTAACAATATAATCATCAGCACCTAATTCCAAACCGAGCACTTTATCAATTTCTTCCGATTTTGCGGTAAGCATAATAATCGGAACCAGAGTTTCCTGCCTGAGTTTGCGGCAAACATCAAATCCATCCATTTCAGGCAACATACAATCTAATAAAATCAGATCCGGATCATCTGACAAAGCAAGTTTCAAAGCAGTTTTACCATCGTATGCTGCAATCGTTTCATATCCTTCACGTTCCAAGTTTTCTCGCAAAATATCCACGATATTTTCTTCATCGTCGACGACTAAAATTTTAGCAGACATATTATTGGCTCACTTCCTTTTTTATTTTATACATTATAGCATAACTGAAATTTCGCCGTTACTAAAATGTAATAATTATTTCATCAATTAAATTTTTTGCCGTTTTCGGCATTTTTATTCAACAGAGAACTCTTGAAATTGTCTTCGTTAATTAGAAAACATTTGTTTTATTCAGTCATTGGAGTACCGGTTTGTTTGGCAATGATCAAATCTAAAGTGCGCCACGCTAAAACTGCACAACGAACTCTTTGCGGCATGGTTGAAATATTTTTGAAAGCAATTGCATCTTCCAACTCTTCTTCCAGAATTTCATCATCTGTAATTTCACCTTTGATCATGCCCAAAAACGTTTCGATTAAATGTTTTGCTTGTTTAATCGTTTTGCCTTTAATCAAACCGCAGAGCAAGGAAGTTGATGCTTGAGAAATTGCACAGCCTGTACCTATAAAAGTAGCATCGACAATCAAATCATCTTCTATTTTGACCGAAAGATGAATATCATCACCGCAGCTCGGATTATAACCGCGTTCAGTCGCTGTTGCATCCGGCATTTCATGACGATATTTGTTCGAGCGTGAATTATCCATAATAATTTGTGAATATATTTGCCGTAAATCCATATTTTTAACCTATATTAAATCCCGTTTTGACTCAAATTTTGAGCTGTGCAAATTTCCTGTATAAATTTAATAATTGTGCAATCACAATTGCCGGGCTTCAAAAAGTGAGCAGATTTTCCGATTCAAAACCCAAAATTTCGTGATAACTCCTGCACCGTTTTCTAAATATCGATTTGCATTACATTTTTTACATCTTCTAATGCTTCAATAAATAAATCAATCTCTTTTTTTGTATTATAAAAGGCAAAACTTGCCCGATTCGTCGAGTTTTGACCCAAATATCTATGCAAGGGTTGTGTGCAATGATGTCCGGCTCTGATCGCCACTCCGTGATAATCCAAGATCGTTGCTACATCATGCGGATGAGCATTTTTGACATTGAAAGCAATGGCAGGACCTTTTGCACCTTGTTTCGGATGATATATTTCAATATATGGCAATTCTTCAAGTTTTGCTACACAATAGTCTGCCAAAGCGGTTTCATAAGCAGCAATTTTCTCTAAACCGATATCTTCAAGATATTCGATTGCAGCAGCCAAACCGACCATACCGCCTACGTCCTGTGTGCCTGCTTCGAATTTATACGGCAATTGAGCAAACGTTGATGTATGATCTTCAACATATTCGATCATTTCCCCGCCATAGAGGAAAGGTGGCATCGCTTGCAATATTTCAGATTTACCGTACAGCACACCGATACCCAAAGGTCCTAACATTTTGTGTCCGGAAAAAGCCAAAAAATCGCAATCCATTTTTTGGACATTAACTTGGACATGAGGTGCCAACTGGGCTGCATCAACCACGGTCAGAGCATTGTGCTCTTTAGCTATGCGGATGATTGCCGCGGCATCCGGTATTGTGCCCAAAACATTTGATGCTGCTGAAAATGCAACAATTTTGGTGCGTTCGGATATTTTATTGCGATAATCTTGCATATCTAATTGATAATCGTCGGTCAATTCAATAAATGCCAATTCAGCACCGGTTTTTTGAGCAACAAATTGCCAATTTACAAAATTTGAATGATGTTCCATTCGCGTAATCAGAATCTGATCGCCGGACTTAAGATTATTCAAACCCCAAGCATAAGCAACAATATTCAAAGCTTCACTGGCATTACGGGTGAAAATAATCTCTTTTTCCGATTTGCTGCCGATGAATTGGGCAACTTTGCTGCGACTCTTAACCATTGCTTCAGTTGCAGCCGTACCCAAACGATGTGCTCCACGCAAAGGATTCCCATTCTCAAAACGATAAAAATTATCCATCCGCTCAATCACCTGATTCGGTCTTTGAGTGGTTGCTGCATTATCTAAATAAATAATCGGTCCGTCCAATTCTAAATAAGCAAAATCGGATCTCACCCGTTCCAAATCAAAACCGGGATTTGCCAACATTTTTAAAATCGCCTTCATCTTCTCATCCTTTGCAGATTCTTTTGTCCAGACAAACGTAGAGGATCTTATCCTGTTATCTTTGCTAATGCAGACTTACTGTCTATTGTCATATTTAATAGTGTTTGTATGGTTTTAGCAACACAACGACTATCTTGTTTTAATGATTTTAACGACGTAAAATTCTGGCATGAACTTCTTTGCGCAAATCAAGCCGCAATTCTTCATTCGGGATTTGATCAAAAGTAGGTGTCATGCGTGATTCAACTATTAAGCCTTCTGATTCTTTGCGACTCAAACCGCGACTCATCAAATAAAACAATTGTTCATCGTCAATTTGACCGGCACTTGCGGCATGATTGCCGACAATATCATCTTCATGAGCCAATAATAAAGGAACTGCAATTGAACGTACCGTATCATCCAATAAGATCGTATATTCTTCTTCATTGCCGTCTGAACCGCTGCAGCCCTCAACAAAATCAATTGTACCGCGGAACTTTTTTACTGCATGATCCATCAATGCACCGTTCACCTGAATATCCGAAATACATTCTTCGCCGATATGACGCACATGATAGAACAGATCCAAATGATTATTGCCACTGCCTAAATATGCGGTTTTCACATGACTTTCCGCACCGAAGCCTTCCATATCAACCATATAGTGAAAAACCGTATTGCCGGCTCCCAGTTCAACCGTGGCCAAATTTAATCTGGCACCGTCGCCCACTCTGGCAACTATCGATACATTCGACACCGATTTTTCATTTAAGCGTTGAATTAAAACAACATTAACTGCAGCATCGTTTTTCACATCTACCAGAATCGTTGAATTACGTTCAACTCTGGAATCATCCTCACTGTAGTTGTATAAGACTATCGTTCCTTTTTGTAACGGCGGAACTACGATTTGGTTTTGGTCAACAAGCAATGGGTTTCCTGCGGATTGCGGTAATCTGACTTCAATCGGTTCACTATCGGATATTCTCCAATGATTTGCCAAATTACATTGTTCGTCATTCATAAGCATGACTTCTTCCGAAATTCCATGATCTAAATCATAAAAAGTTTGCTTTAACTCCTGATCAATTTTTCCCACACCTTGCATCGCTGTATAGGGAATTTTTTGCTTGTTTTGCAAATCGATTTTTACATCGTTAACATTCATCCAATTCCAAGTCAAAGCAGGCAATGTATTTCCGCGAAGTTCTTTCACTTTTATATTTACATTAGTCATTAGCCGATCGCTCCCTTCAATTCGAGATTGATCAATTCATTCATCTCTACTGCATATTCCAGAGGAAGTTCTTTAGCAACCGGTTCAGCAAAACCACGTACAATCATTGCCTTAGCATCTTCTTCCGAAAGTCCGCGACTCATCAGATAGAAAATCGCCTGATCATCGATCCGGCCGATTTTAGCTTCATGGCCGAAGTCAACATCATCATTTTTCAGGATTATCGTCGGGATTGTATCACCGCGACTTTGTGCATCAAGCATCAAAGATTGGCAATCCGTATTCGATTTGCAACCGTAAGCTCCTTCATCAACCTGAACTAAGCTGCGATAAATTGCCTTGCCGCCACCTTTGGAAATTGATTTTGTTTCGACTGTAGAATAAGTATGAGGTGCTTTGTGTACAACCTGTGCTCCCGTGTCGAGAGTTTGACCGGCACCGGCAAACGTAATTCCGGTAAATTCACTGCGTGCACCTTCACCGATCAGAATGCTTGCCGGATAGAGCATGGACACTCTTGAGCCGAATGAACCGGAAATCCATTCAATTACACCATCTTTTTCAACAATCGCCCGTTTGGAATTTAAGTTATACATATTGCGCGACCAATTTTCAATTGTCGAATAGCGTAATTTTGCTCCTTCTTTAACAAATAATTCTACTCCGCCGGCATGTAAATTAATTGTATTATATCGCGGTGCAGAACAGCCTTCAATAAAATGCAGACTTCCACCCTTTTCAACAATGATCAAAGTATGTTCAAACTGACCTGCACCCGGTGCATTCATTCTGAAATAGCTCTGCAGAGGAATATCGACATGGACTCCTTCCGGCACATAAACGTATGAACCTCCCGACCAGACCGCATAATGTAAAGCTGAATAGCGATGCAAATTGGGTTTGAGACAAGTGCCGAAATATTCCTGAATAATCTCCGGATATTGTTCGACCGCAGATTCAAAATCTGTATAAACCACGCCTTGCAGAGCTAAATAATCTTTCATATTATGGTAAACAACTTCCGAATCATATTGCGCACCGACACCGGACAGATAATCGAGTTCAGCTTCCGGAATTCCCAACAGTTCAAAAGTCCTGCGGATTTCGTCCGGAACTTCCTGCCAATTGCTTTCCATTTGGGCTTTCGGACGAATATAAGTTGCAATCTCATCCATATTCAATTCAGATAAGTCAGGACCCCAATTCGGATTTTTCAATTTGTGATAGATCTTAAGGGCAGCCAGACGTTTTTCCAACATCCAGTCAGGCTCATTTTTAATTGAAGAAATTTCACGTACGATTTCTTCATTCAAGCCTTTCTTCAACATGATTTCATATGTATTCGGATTTTTTATATCATAAACACCGCGATCAAATTCTTCGACATAAGTTCTCTCTTTGAGTTTTTCAGCACGCTCTTTACGTCTGTTCTCTTTCAAGACCTCACGTTCGGCAGCTTTTTTCGCTAAGATGCGCTTGGTATCTTGTTGCTTAACATTTTGATCGGACGTTAAATTGGATATTAAATTTGACATTGATTTAATTCCTCCTCTGATTAATCGAGGACTTCATCATGAACTTTTTCCAAGCCAAGTTCTTCGCGAATCCAATTGTAGCCTTCATTATTTACTCGCTCGATTAATTCCGGACCACCGCGTTTTACTATTTTGCCGTCAATTAAAATATGAGCAAAATCCGGTTTAACACTTTCCAAAATAACACTATGATGGGTAATGATCAGACAACTTTTCTTTTTGTCCGATAAGAAATCGGCAACAGTTTGGGAAACAATTCTCACCGCATCGACATCAAGACCGGAATCCGGTTCATCCAGCATGACCAAATCAGGATTGAGGACACTCATTTGCAAGATTTCGCCTTTTTTCTTCTCACCGCCGGAGAAACCTACATTGAGATATCTTTCAGCATAGATCTGATTTAAATCAAGATCCTGCATATGACCTTGCAACTCTCGTTTGAATTTGATAATCGAAATATCCTCGCCGGTCAATTCCATTTTGGTTGTACGCAAAAAATCTTCAACCGAGATGCCTGCAACCTCCAAAGGATTTTGAAAAGTCAGAAAAATCCCGAGTTTAGCTCTTTCATCTGTTGAAAAATCATTTATATTCTCACCCTCAAAATAGATATCCCCTTCCACTTGTTCAAATTGAGGATCAGCCATAATGGTTCTGGCTAAAGTTGATTTGCCGGCACCGTTCGGCCCCATCAAAACGTGAACTTCACCACGTCTGATTTCTAAATCAACTCCTTGCAGAATCTCCACGTCATCTACTGCTACTTTTAAATCACTTACTTCCAACATCACGGACATCGAAAATACTCCTTTATATAAAATTAATTGCTTACTCTATCTTAATTATTAAATCAGTATTTTGCCATTTATTAAATGTTCGGTTTTGTTATTTGTCCAATACCCAATAATCAATTTATAAATTGTTCATCCATAAGTCTATACCATAATTAAAAATAATTATGTGACTTGAGTTACACTATGCTAATTCCCGCTATTCTTTTTCTTGATTTTCTAACGGCAAACGTCCTGATAAATATGTCATGCGATGAAGATCGGTTGCAATTTCCGAATTAATTTGATCCGGTAACAAGCGCCATTCCCAGTTCCCTTCCGAACTGCCGGGCAGATTCATTCTGGCATTTTCATCTAAATCCAGCAAATCCTGCATCGCAATAATACATGTTTTGGAAACGGTATTCATTACTCCGCGAATAAATCCTTTGGTATATCCTTCTTCTTCAGTTAAACCGAAATAATCGACTGCCAGATTTTTGGTTTGCTCATCCAGCAGATTAAACCAACCATTGGTCGTTGAGTTGTCATGGGTTCCGGCATAAACAACATTATTACGTTTCAAATTATGGGGTAAATAGGTGCTGTTCATTTTCGGATCAAAAGCAAACTGCATAACACTCATTCCCGGAAATCCGAGCCTTTTCCTCAAAGCGATTACTTCATCCGTCATAAATCCCAAATCTTCGGCAACAACCCTAATTTCACCTAATGCTTCGGCCATTGCTTTGAAAAGATTATCGCCCGGGCCCTCGATCCATTTACCGAAACGAGCTGTCGGATCACCGTAAGGAACCGACCAATAAGATTCAAAACCGCGGAAATGATCAATTCTGACATAGTCATAAAGTTGCATCGACCACTTCATGCGTTTAATCCACCAAGAGAAATCATCTTGTTCCATCTCCTGCCAATCGTAAAGCGGATTACCCCAGAGCTGTCCGTCAGGTGTAAACAAATCCGGCGGACATCCTGCAATATGCGTTAATTCCAAATCGGAATTCAATTGGAATAATTCAGGATTCGCCCAGACGTCGACACTGTCCGGAGCAACATAAATCGGTAAGTCACCGATAATTTTGATATTATGTTGTTCCGCATATTGTCTGACATGATTCCATTGACGATGAAAGATAAATTGCTCGAAATAGTAATAATCAAGTTCAGCCTCATGTTCTTCAATAAAATCTTCCATCGTTTGCGGATCGCGCAAACGATATTGATCCGGCCAGGTTTGCCAGCTTTCACCCGAAAATTTTTCTTTCAAGGCCATAAACGCCGCATAATTTTGCAACCACGATTTTTGTTCTTCAACGAATTCATTTTTCATTGCCATCAATTGATGCGGCTTATAATAAAGCATACCCTCATAAGCCCAATATAAGACTTTTTTCTTGTTTTCGTAAATTAAACCATAATCAACCTTGGCAGGATCCGAACCCCAATCCAAACCGGCAGCTGCATCAGGTTGCAATAAGCCATCCTCAACCAATAAATCTAAATCAATAAAATAAGGATTGCCGGCATAAATTGAAAAATTCTGATAAGGAGAATTGGCAAAACCCGTTGTACCTAATGGCAAAATTTGCCAATATGACTGACCCGCTTCGTGCAAAAAACGAATGAAACGATAAGCTTCCTTGCCCATTGTGCCTATTCCGTAAGGGGAAGGCAAAGAACTGATATGCAGTAAGACTCCGCTCAAACGCGGCATTGTTTTGATAATCTTTTTTTTGACCATTGTTTAACCTGTTTCTAAGCTTTTATTTTATTCTGTTTTCATTTCGGCATATCCGCTGATCCTTGAACATAGCGTGACTCCACGAATCATGATACAATAATTCAGCATTTAAGGAAATTATATTTTTAGACTCTGTTAACAAAGAGAAAAAAATAATTGTTTATTCAACCTGACAGTGCATATTTTAAACATTGGGAAATATAAAAACCAGCAAACAGCTTAAATCTGTTTGACTGTTTAGAGGAGAGCATAAATGAGATTAAGCAGAGATTATTTTTTTACTTTAAGAGATGATGTTAAAAATGAAGATTCAACCAGCGGTAACTTACTTGTGCGTTCCGGCATGATCAAGAAAACCTCCTCCGGAATCTATATGATGTTGCCTCTAGGTTTACGAGTCATGAACAAAATTGAAAATATTGTGCGAGAAGAAATGAATGCAATTCATTCTATGGAATTGAGCATGCCGGCAATGATAGCGGAAGAAGTCTATATTGAATCGGGTCGCCGGGAAACTTTCGGTAATAGCATGTTTGCTTTGAAAGATCGTTTTAATAAGCCGTTTGTTTTAGGTCCGACACATGAAGAATTGTTTGCAGCAGCTGCCAAAATGCATGTCCATTCTTATAAAGATTTACCGACAAGTCTATATCAATTTCAAACCAAATTCCGTGATGAACCGAGACCGCGTTTCGGCTTAATCCGTGTACGTGAATTTGTCATGAAAGATGCCTATACTTTTGATCGTGATCTGGCAGGACTTGATCTGGCTTACGACAAAATGTTTCAGGCTTATAAAAAAATCTTTAATCGTTTAGAAATCGATTATGTCATTGTGCGTGCCGATACCGGTGTAATGGGCGGTTTGCTTTCAGAAGAATTCCAGGCGGTTTGCGATATAGGCGAAGATATTTTGGTTATAGAAGAATCATCCGGCTATGCCAGCAATCTGGAAATTGCCAAATGTGTCATTGAAGATGAGATTTCCGATGAACCGGAACTTGCTTATGAAATCAAAGATACACCGCAGGCCAAAACTATTGAAGAAGTCGTTGCTTTCCTCAATGAAGATATTAAAAAATTTGTCAAAACCTTAATTTATAAGATCGACGGCAAGATTTATGCGCTGTGTGTCAGGGGTGATCATGAGGTTAATGAAACTAAAGTCTTGAAACTGCTAGGTGCCAACGAAATCGAAATGGCGAGTGAAGAAGAAGTTGTTGCCGCAACCAACGCTCCGGTCGGTTTTGCCGGTCCGATCGGTCTGGAAATCCCGATTATTCTGGATCAGGAAATAACCGTGATGAAGAATTTTATTGTTGGCGCCAATCAAGTTGATCAGCATTTTATTAATGTGAATTTAACCAATTTCAAGCCAACTCAAGTTGCAGATATTCGTAAAATCAAAGAGGGTGACATGTGCGAAAACGGTGCCGGTCCGGTCAAATTCATGCGCGGCATCGAAGTTGGCAATACGTTCAAATTGGGCGACGGTTATGCCAAGGCAATGGATCTCTATTATACTGATCAAAATAATAAATTGATTCCGGTTCAAATGGGTTCTTACGGTATTGGAATCGCTCGCTGCATGGCGGCAATTGTCGAACAAAATCATGATGAACACGGAATCCTCTGGCCGAAACATTTGGCTCCGATTCAAGTTGCTATCGTGATCATCAATACGAAAAATGCAGAGCAGGTTGCAGTCGCTGAAAAATTGTATGCGGAGTTAAATGCAGATACCAAGCTCGATATTTTAATTGACGATCGCGATGAAAGAGCCGGTGTAAAATTCAACGATATGGAATTAATCGGTGCCTACGCCCGAATCACAGTTGGTCGCGGCATTATCGACGGCAAAGTTGAATTGAAAATTGCCGGTGCCGACACATCCGAAGATGTTGCCATCGAAGACATCACAACCAAAATCAAAGGAATTTTCGCTGATTGATTTGCTAATGGATTTAGTTTATTGAATTAAAACTTAAACCTAAATTAACATTTTTACTCTATGGACTTTAGATTAAATAAGATTCCGGTAAACATTAATTTGAAATATATGTAATCGGTCTATTTTTAATCCTTTTAATATAATTATTTTCTTCCATGGCTCCTAAGATTTTTTTAGCTCTGCTGACATTGGCACGATTCTCTCTGACAAAATTCAGAATTTCACTTTGTTCAATCCCCATATTATTAGCAAAGAATTTATGCTGAGCTATGATGTAGGCAATATTGACAGCTTCCTCAGAATTGAAAAAGTCATCATTCTTTATTTGTTGCCTAGCTTCATTTAATAATTCTTCGCTTTGTTTAACTTGATCCAAGATGTCTTTTTGCCCGGTTAATAAAATATCAATAAAAGTATCGACAAAATAATTTAATTCTCCTTGGTTTTTGTCACTATTCGTTTGATAGAAAGAATCATAATAATCTTTGAACAATATTTTAGCTCCTCTTGATAAAGATAAAGCAGACATTGAACCAAATTGTTTTAACAGATATTGGCTGCTTAAGTATCTTCCTAGACGTCCGTTACCATCATAAAACGGATGGATGTATTCAAAATAATAATGAAAAATAGCAGTTTTAATTAAACCGGGAATTAGCTCGTTTGACATAAAGCCTAATAGGCATTCGACATGTTTTTTAATGTTTTCTTCACCAAGTATTCCTTCATTAATAATCTCACCGGTTGCTGTATTTTGCTTTTGTACATAAACCGGCTCTTTACGAAACAATATGCCATCGGGTTGATCTTTAGCCTTGATTTCTCCCTCTAATAAATAGTCATAACTTTTCCTGATACTTTCTGCTGTATACGGTATATGTAATTCCTCATTCCACAAAGAATAATAAGACCTCACCATACTGGCCATTCTTGCTGATTGAATCTCTCTGTTTTCTGCTATTTCTTTTGCTGTAACCAAAAGTTCTTTTCTATTACTGGAAATACCCTCTAAATCATTCGTACTTTCTAATTCACTAATAATCAAATCTAACATTAAACTTTCTAAAGCAACAGGAGGAAGATTATTAACGATGCTTGATAATTCTCTATCTAAAAAATATAAAGATTCTGCCTTTGTATTTGTCTCAGCATTGTATACATAATAAAGTTCCACATTTTCTTTATTTCTTGCCGTCAGAATATTTAAATTAGTTTTTAATGTAGTTTCGAAACGATATCTGGTTTCTTTTGATTCATGATACATATTAATATCTTTGTAATATAATTTATATAAATATTCCATTTATGTGTTTTCTCTCTTGCTTTATTATTGTTAATTTTATTATTGTAGCATAAATCTCACATTATAAATTAAAAATATTTGATATTTTTAATTTATGTTCTGTTTTTTTCTTTGCAAAATTAAAAAATCTCTCATTTTTTAAAAATAAAGAGATTTTTTATTGTAATTTTTAATTTTAGCTGTTTTTTAAGTTTTATTTACTGATCAATGCAATTGCCTCGATTTCAACTTTGGCACCTTTGGGAATAGCTGCTACTTCGACAGCTGATCTGCATGGTGGATCACCTTTGAAAAAAGATGCATAGACTTCGTTCATAGCAGCAAAGTCATTAATATCTTGTAAAAAAACTGTCAATTTAATTGCCTGTTCCAAGCTGCTTCCTGCACCTTCTAAAATTGCAGATACATTTTGCAAAGACCGTGCTGTTTGTTCCTCGATAGTTTCAGGCATCTCACCTGTTTCCGGATCAATTGGCAATTGACCGGATGTAAAGACAAGATCTCCTGCTTTTATGCCTTGGGAATAGGCGCCGACTGCTGCCGGTGCATTTTTTGTGCTAATAATTTCTTTTTTCATCTTGATTACCTATCACTTTACTTTAAGTTTTTATATTGTATCATAATTTCTGTAACCTAAATTCAAAACTAATTTTAAAAATTTATATTATATTTTCTATTTTCAAGCATTAAAAATCTCATGTTTTTTAATCCGGAGATTTTTGCAGAATCTAAACTTTTGCGGTTTAGCAATTTTACATGGCGGCTGTTTCTTCTTTCAGCCAGGCTTTTTCTTGTTGATTTAAGAATGGTGAGACTTTTTGATATACTTCTTGTTGATAGCAATTTAACCAATCCAGTTCATATTTTTCCAGCAAAGAAATGTCAATGGCATCTCTATCAAATGGTACAAAAGACAGGCAATCTAATTTCATGAATTGGTCAGCATCAACCTTTTTATCTTTTGCTATGACATAATCATTTTCAAGACGGATACCATATTTACCTTCTTTATAGACACCCGGTTCATTAGTGATGACCATGCCTTCTTGCAAAGGAACATCTGCATAATGCATGTTAAATCGTTGCGGACCTTCATGAACACCCAGTAAATAGCCAACTCCATGTCCGGTGCCGGATTTATAATCCATATGATATTGCCATAAAGGCTGGCGGGCTAAGACGTCTAAATAATAACCGGTAGCACCTGATAAAAAGATGGCTCTGGCTAAATTAATATGAGCTTTAAGCGTTAATGTATAATCTGTTTTGTGCTCTTCTGTCAATATTCCGCAGGAAATAGTCCTTGTAATATCCGTCGTACCGTCTAAATAATGACCGCCCGAATCAATTAACAGAAATCCTTCCGGCTCTATTTTGCTATAATTCTCCGGTGTCGCTCTATAATGCATCATTGCACCATTGGCCCCATAAGCCGCAATAGTTGGAAAACTTTCATCCAGGAAAAGATCTTGTTCTTTTCTCAAGTCATGCAATGTTTGTGCAACATTTAATTCATTTAATTTTCCGCTATCAAGATTTTGCTTGATATAGTAAATGAATCTTGTTAAAGCAACACTATCCTTGATGTAACTGTTTCTTTGATTTTTTAATTCAACATCATTAAGACAAGCTTTGATCAAATAAGGATAATCTTGCTTATTGATGATTCTGATGGATTCAGGAATTTTATTAAATAAATTGTGATTGATCTTTTCTTGATTTAAAACCAATGTTGATACATGTAAATTTTCAACATCGGAGAACACCAGATCATATTCTTTGATCGTAATATTATTTTCCGACAAATGTTCATCTGTTTGTTTGACCACCTTGTTTTTATCAACATATAAAATAGCCTGGTCCATGGTTATAAGCGCATAGGAGATAACAACCGGATTATTCGCAATATCACCGCCACGAATATTAAATAGCCAGCAAATATCATCTAAACCCGCATAAAGAGCTGCTTCCGCTTGATCTTGCATCATCTTTTTACGGATCAAGTTTACTTTTTCCGCAGCTGTTTTTCCGGTATATTGCAATTCATGCGTAAATAAAAACGCATCGGGTTTTGCCGGTCTGTTTTGCCAGATCTCTTCCACTAATTGATAGTCTGTTTTGATTAAAATTCCATAAGGTTTTAATGTTTTTTCTAATTTCAAGTAAAAACTTTCCGATATTAACTCGCCATTCATAGCAAGAACATCATTTCTGCTCAAATATCGGGTAAGCCATTGTTCAATTGTCGGATAAGCAGAGTTTCCGATTTTCAGCATTTTAAATTCTGTTCCGGAAATTTCTTTTTCTGCTTGAATAAAGTATCGGCCATCAACCCATAAAAGTGCTTCTTCTTGTGTTACTAAAGCATAGCCTGCTGAACCGGTAAAACCGGTCAGCCAGCTCCGAATTTGATAATGCTCAGCTATGTATTCACTTTGATGCGGATCCGCCGTGTTTACATAATAGGCTGTCAAATTTTTCTCTTTCATCAGCCGGCGCAATTTCGCCAGTTTTTCATCGGTTGTCATCAAAAATCTCCTATCTTTATTAAGCAATCCGGCAAAATAACCGTCTGAAATTAAAAAGAACAGTGAATCCAAAAAACAATAATATTAATCAATACTCGCTTTACAATAAATCATAGAACACAGGTTGTCTTTGTTTAAAGAAGGTTCCTTGTTTGAAACCGATGTTTTTTAATGTGCGAACTGTTTTAGAAATCAGACAATGTAGTTCTCCTGTTGAGTGAGCATCTGTAGCAAAAGATAGCATTCTGCCCCCGAGATCATAATATCTCTGGAATATTTCCGGATCAGTCATACCCCAATCTACACCATCAGAGATTATCTGACGGTATCTTGTTCTGGTATTTACCTCAAGGCTAATTTCTTTTTCAATCAGCAGTTTAAACAGATAATCAAAAAGCTCGTTATGGTCTCTATAATACATTCTCGGATTTTCAAAACCACTATATCTGATGACATAATCAAAATGACCCAAAATATCAAAATCAAGCCCGGACTCAATCATTTCAATCAATGCTTTGAGATATTCATCATAAGCTTTCTGTTTGCCTTGATTGTATAAGGAATCACCATATACAGCAAAATCGTTTCGGTACATCGTATGAATCGACCCTATAATCAAATCAAAAGGATATTGAGGAAGCACTTCCATATAATCCTTTGCCAAATAATCTTGGTAACCGACTTCTATTCCAATCAAAAGCTCTGTATTTGAATTTTTCGCTTCCAGTTTTGCTTTTTCCATCAAACAAAAATCTATATATTTACCTAAGTCAAAAATCCATTCACCATCTCTGGGTGAAGCGCCGACCTTCGTTCCGGGATGAGATCTACCGGCAATAATATCCTTGTCATAATGATCTGTTAAAGTTATTATTTTATAATTCTTTTTTTCCGCTTCTTCAATCAAGGCGGAAAAAGAACGTTTGCAATCAGGCGAAAACTCAGCACTATGGCAATGTGTTTCTACTCTGTCCATCAATTGAACAAAACCGTCAGGTGTGAGAATTTCATCTAACGGATAATCCAAAGAATCAACGGGTAAATCTTCTGCTAATAGTTCTCTAAAAGCCAAACCTATCTTAATACATCCAGATGAAAGTTTTGGCAGATATCGATCATAATACCCTTCACCATAGCCAATACGATAGCCATGAGAGTTATATCCCAACAGTGGAACCAGTACTAAATTGATATTTTGCGGATCTACTAAGGTTGTCTTTTCAGGATCAGGCGACATTATGCCATATTTATCCGCTTTTAATTCAGATAAATCACTAATCAAATACGCTTCCATAATTCCTTGACCGGTTATTAGTGGTAAAGCAACTTGCTTTCCGTCCAGCAACGCTTGTTTTATCAGTATTTCAGTGTTTATCTCTTCTTCCGTTCCATAGAAGGTAAATATTAATCCTGTTTTTTTATAGTAATCTGAATTAATCAGACTTTCTATTATATTTTCAGATTGTTTAAAACGTTGCTCAGGTCCAATTGCAAATCTCTTTTTCAGCAAATCATTGCGAATATTTTCTTTGTTTTGCATACATCAATCTTACCTTTAATTTTTTTGTTTAAAATATTACTTCTTGCAAACCATACAATATCATATTATTGTAATTATCGTACTAAACTTGTTATAAAAACTATGCTTTTTGTTAAAAACACCTTTTTAAATTTTATTATGCCAGTATAAAAAAGAACCAAGGTGAATACAAGAATTCTATATAAACCTGCAGACTGACTTGGCTTAGAAAACCTACAGCAAGTTTACACAATTAATAATACACAATCGTGCATCACAACATTTAAAAATGATGTATAATAGCTATAAATATAGTATAGTAATTTTACGAGGTATTAATGGAAATAAAATTTACAAGACCTGATATCACAGAATTAGAAATAGAAGCTGTTGCTGAGGTCATGCGATCCGGTTGGATTACAACAGGACCTGTGACAAAAGAGTTTGAGAACGAATTAGCCGACTATCTTGAGGTTCCCAAGGTTGCCTGTGTAAATTCTCAAACAGTAGGCGCAGAATTGATTTTACGTTTACTGGGCATCGGTGAAGGTGATGAAGTTATTGTTCCGGCATATACATATACTGCTACCTGCAGTGTTGTTTATCATGTCGGTGCAACACCCGTGATGATTGATATACAAAAAGATAATCCCGAAATGGATTATGATAAATTAGAGCAAGCCATAACAGAAAAAACCAAAGTCATTATTCCTGTTGATATTGCAGGCATTATCTGCGATTACGATCGGATATACCAGGTAATTGAAAATAAAAAACATTTATTTAAGGCAAATCAGAATAATAAATATCAAAAAGCTTTTAACAGAATTATCGTTTTATCAGATACTGCACATTCATTTGGTGCCGTGAAACACGGAATAAAGGCCGGCAATTGGGGAGATTTCAGCAGCTTTTCTTTTCATGCAGTTAAAAACTTAACAACAGCTGAAGGTGGTGCAATCTCGTGGCGCAATCAACCTTTTTTAAATCATGAAAATATTTATAAACAATTAATGTTATTATCTCTTCACGGCCAAAATAAAGACGCTTTATCCAAAAATCAGGTTGCGTCTTGGAAATATGATATTGTCGAACCTTTCTATAAATGCAATATGACAGATATAGCTGCTGCAATGGGTTTGTCTCAGTTAAGAAGATATGATCAGATTCTTAATCGCCGACTAAATATTATCAGAAGATACAATGAAGCATTTGCTGATCTTGACGTATCATATTTAGATCATTTTAAGGATGGACAAGAATCTTCCGGACATTTATATTTTCTTCGTCTCAATAATTTTTCCGAGTCAGAAAGAAATCAATTTATAGGGAAAATGGCCGAAAATGGCATCACTTGTAATGTCCATTACAAGCCTTTGCCGCTGATGACCGCATATAATAAGAGAGGATTTGACATCAATAATTATCCCAATTCTCATGCTTATTATCAAAATGAGGTTAGCTTACCATTAGATAGTGTTTTGCAAGATGAAGAAGTTGAATACATCATTGATTCTGTAAGAACTATTCTCTTGGCACAATAATTTATGGGCTGACTTCACAATGAGCAAACGGGAGAATTTACCGGTACAGTTTCAGAAGCCAATGCCAAGAGAATATTACGAACATTTATTACATAAAAAGGCAATTATATTAAAGTATTATGTTAAAAAAGAATATTTAATATTCTTTTTTTAATTACTGTCAATTATTCTTTTGCTTGTTAAGGCCAATTATTGCTATATTAATCCCCTGTTAATTCTCCGGATTTTCCTTTTTGTATGCTAATAAGGATCACACAAAACAAAAGCAATTTTAAATTAAAAAAATTGAACAATGTATAAGTTTTTTTGACGGAGAGAGATTAATGAAAGATATGAGATTTATGTTACAATGTTTTATTATCAGAATTTAAAATTTAATTATCGCTAAAAAACGATAAAAAATACAAAAAATCAAGGAAAACTAATGAAACAAGAATTATTAAATAAAATAAACAATAAAACATTGGTTGTAGGTGTTGTAGGCTTGGGTTATGTAGGTTTACCACTGGCAGTCGAAAAAGCCAAAGCCGGATTTAAAACGATTGGTTTCGACGTGCAAGCTAAGAAAGTAAACATGGTAAATCTTGGGGAAAACTATATAGGTGATGTGATTGATGAAGATCTGACAGAGATCGTAAAGTCCGGCATGCTCAAAGCAACATCTGATTTTTCTTTTGTTGAGGATGTAGATTTCATAGCGATTTGTGTGCCAACTCCCCTGGATCAATACCAACAGCCGGATATTAGTTATGTCCGATCCTCTTCAGAGTCAATTGCAAAACATTTAAAAAAAGGAACAATCGTTGTTCTTGAATCAACGACTTATCCGGGAACAACGGAAGAATTAATTAAACCGATCTTGGAAAAAGGTTCCGGTTTAATTTGCGGTGAAGATTTCTATTTAGGATTTTCACCTGAGCGTGTTGATCCGGGCAATAAACAATACAACACAAAAAATACACCGAAAGTTGTCGGGGCTATCGGGGAAGATGCCAAAGAAGTCATTGCTGCAGTATACTCTTCTGTTTTAGATGGCGAAGTTCATACTGTCAGTTCACCGGCAGTTGCCGAGATGGAAAAAATATTGGAAAACGTCTATAGGAATGTCAATATTGGCCTGGTTAATGAATTGGCAATTTTATGCGAGCGAATGGGAATTAATATTTGGGAAGTAATTGAGGCAGCCAAAACAAAGCCTTACGGTTTTCAAGCATTTTATCCGGGTCCGGGTTTGGGAGGTCATTGTATACCGCTTGACCCGTATTATTTGTCTTGGAAGGCGCGTGAATATGATTTCCATACATCTATGATTGAAGTATCAATGATGATCAATGACCGTATGCCGGAATATACTGTTGAACGAGCATCGGCCATCTTGAATGAATTCGAACAATCGATCAAGGGTTCCAAAATTTTAGCTTTGGGTGTTGCCTATAAATCAGATGTTGATGATTATCGAGAAAGTCCTGCACTTGAAGTAATTGATATTTTAAAACAAAAAGGTGCACAAGTAGATTTCTATGATCCTCTTATACCTGAATATAAGTATAAGCAGGCAATTCATAAAGGTCTGCAGAATTTACCGGATAATCTGGATAACTATGATTTGGTTATTTTGTTATCTGCAAATGCAGAATTTGATTATGAAAAAATAACAGAAAAAGCAAAAGTTGTTTTTGATACAAGAAATGCTTTTGCAAATGTTAAAGATAGAGAAAAAATTCAACTTTTATAGAAGATATGAGAAGAGGTTAAGATGTTGAACTTTGCAATTATCGGATGTGGACGTATTTCATACAATCATTTTGTGGCAGCAATCGATAATCAACTTAATATCGTGGCTGTTTGTGATGTTGTCCCTGAAATGATGACAGAGAAATCAGAAAAATATAATTTGGATTCTGTAAAACAGTATACCGATTATAAAGAGATGATAGAAAAAGAAGATATAGATTTAATTGCCATTTGTACCGAAAGCGGCAAGCATGGTGAGATCGGTCTTTATTGTCTGGAAAAAAACATTCATTTGATTATTGAAAAACCGATTGCCTTATCTTTGGCAGAAGCAGATCAAATGATCGATTTAGCCAGGGAAAAAGAATTAGTATTGTGTTCTTGTCATCAAAATCGTTTCAATAAATCAATTTCAAAAATCAGAGAGGCTTTGGAAGAAGGCAGATTTGGTAAATTATTTCATGGTGCAGCACATGTTCGTTGGAATCGCGGTAAAGATTATTATGAACAAGCCGCTTGGCGCGGAACTTGGGAACAAGACGGCGGTGCATTGATGAATCAATGCCTTCATAATATTGATTTGTTACATTGGATGATGGGCGATATTGATGAAGTATTTGCCTATACAGATCAATTGAACCATGATTACTTAGAAGCTGAAGATTTAGGCTTGGCAATTGTAAAATTCAGCAATGGCAGTTATGGAATTATTGAAGGAACAACAAATGTCTATCCGAAAAATTTAGAGGAAACATTGTACATCTTCGGTTCTGACGGAACGGTTAAAGCAGGCGGTAAATCCGTTAATATTATTGAAGAGTGGTCTTTTAAAGACGGACTTGACGATCCGGAGCAAGTAAAAGAAGAATATCATGAGAATCCGCCAAATGTATACGGATTTGGCCATACGCCTCTTTATGCTGATGTAATAGACGCAATAACGAATAAACGTCAGCCTTATGTAGACGGTAAAGCAGGCCGGGATGCTCTTGAGCTTGTACTGGCTATTTATAAATCAGCTGCAACCGGTAAACCGGTACAACTTCCAATGAAGGAATGTTCTACGTTGGATTTCAAAGGACGCTTTGATTAGAGAATTTATATGAATTATTCAGATAATATTCAATCTGTTTCCTATATAGGCGAACCCAAATCAAATACAGCGATGTTTTTATCAGCAAAAGCAGGAGCTTTATTAAAGTATCTTGATAAGGTTGAGAATTGTCTTGTTTTTGCCGAGAATGGACTGAATGTGCCTGATTATCTGTTAGAAAAACATCATTTCCAATTTTCTGATCAGCCACAGGTTGATTATTATTTTTTTTCTAAGAAAATTGAAGAACAAATTTCATTAAAAAACTCTAACAGAACATATACTATTTTAGAAAACGGTTCGCGTGTCGGCGAAAATGTTGTCAGCGGAAAAAATGTTACCATAGAGCCTTTTTCTATCATTGAACATGATTGTATTATCGGGAATAATGTTGTAATTAAAAGTGGTTCAAAAGTTAAGAAGGCGATTATTTCAGATAATGTAATAATCGGTGAAAACACGATTATCGGTGCTGATGGTTATAATTTAGTCAATATTGATGAAAAATTATATAACATGCCTACCCTGGGACTTGTTGAGATTGCTTCTCATGTCGTAATTAACAATCATTGTGTAATATCTGCAGGTTTGGCAGGAGTTACAAGAATAGGTGCACATACGCAAATTGACAGCTTTTGTCATATTCATCACGATTGCCAAATCGGCAAAAATGTAGAATTATGCAGTGCTGTAAAAATGGGCGGTTTTGTGACGATTGGTGATCAGTCATTTTTGGGTATAGGATCACAGCTTAAGAATCGAGTAAAAGTAGGCAGGAATGTGACCTTAGGCATGGGCTCCGTAGTCATAAATCATATTGCTGATAATGTTTTGGCATACGGTAATCCTGCTAAAGAAAAATAAAGAGTAAAAGAGGAAAACATGGAATTCAGAGATTTAAAACAGCAGTATCAAGTTTTGAAAGAAGAAATGGATCAAGCAGTTTTGGAGGTTATGGAAAAAGGCACTTATATAGGTGGCGAGCCGGTTTCTACTCTGGAACAAAAACTGGCAGAATATGTTAACACAAAACATTGTATCAGTTGTGCCAACGGTACGGATGCTTTGAGTTTAGTATTGCAGGCCTGGGAAATTGGTTCAGGAGATGCCGTATTTGTTCCTGACTTTACCTTTTTTGCTACCGCTGAAGTAGTTGCTTATTGTGGTGCAACACCTGTTTTTGTTGATGTAAGTAAAGAGACTTTTAATATCGATGTTTCAGATTTAGAAAAAGCAATTGAAGAAGTACTGGAAGAGGGGGAATTAACTCCCAGGGTAATCATTCCTGTCGACTTGTTCGGGTTACCTGCTGATTATATTGAAATTGAGAAAATTGCTGAGAAGTATAAGCTATTGGTTCTGGAAGATAGCGCACAGGGATTTGGCGGATCGTTTAACGGTAAAAAAGCATGCAGCTTTGGTGATGCTGCAATTACTTCTTTCTTCCCGGCAAAACCGTTAGGTTGCTATGGTGATGGTGGTGCTGTTTTCACTGATGATGATCAATTGGCAGAAATAATTAATTCTTTAAAAGTACATGGTAAAGGTTCTTACAAATATGACAATGTCAGAATTGGTGTGAATTCAAGATTAGATACAATACAGGCAGCTATTTTACTCGTTAAATTTAAAGCATTTAAAGAATATGAATTAGATGCAGTCAATAAGGTTGCTGAGTTATATCGGGAATTATTGAATGAACATTTTGCAACACCACAAATACCGGAAAATTTTTATTCCAGTTATGCCCAATTCACTTTGATCTTGGATTCAGAAAAGCAAAGAAATGAATTGCAGGAGTATTTAAAGAGTAAAAATATTCCTTCTATGATCTACTACCCGATTCCTTTAAGCGAGCAAAAAGCCTTTGATTATTTGGGAGAAGCCAAACGCAAGACCCCCGTCACCAAAGAACTATGTAAAAGAGTTTTAAGCTTACCGATGCATCCGTATTTAACAAAGGATGAAGTAAAAACGATTGCCGATATTCTGACGGAAGGAAAAACAAAAAATGTATACTAATACTAAGACTAATGTATTTAATCGATATGTTATTTGTATAGTTTTACTAATAGCAAGTATTATTATTTGTACCGGAGGGTCCGAAGTAAATGCTGCAGAAATAGATGATACAGATATTGTCTTATCAGGAGATGAAGGAATAACCGAAGATACTGATCAGGAAAATATTGAACTGCCGCCATTTTCAGAGGGCAACATTCCGGCAGCACCCGGTTCTGCAGATGAGGAACTTTTTTCTGATTCGAAGACAGTTGAAGAGAATATGAATGCGTCTGAAGCTGCAGATGAATCGAAATCGGAATCAGGGTCAGAATCAGAATTGAAGTCAGAGTCAGAATCTGCAACAAATGCAGGAACAGAGGAACAAGTAGATTCAGAGAATCCAATTGATTCAAATGAACCGGCAGATTCGGAGGAACCAATAAATTCAGAAGAACCATTGATCGAACCAGCTGCTGAACTGACTGCATCTTCGGCTGAGGAAGTATTATCAGACCAAGTGCTTTTATTATCAGCATTTGCCGCGAAAAAAGTGGAGAGAAAAGATGGTGTATATATCATCGACAATGTCCCTTATGTCTATGACAATGCCGGAAATCTTGTTAAAAACGCCTGGT
>DUPV01000064.1 GCA_012838135.1 Clostridiaceae bacterium
GGTACAGTATTTCTCAGCCTTTTTTTATCCTCATACATTTTATGATCTGCTCTGACAGTTGTTGCATGAATATCCGTGTCTAAAAAAGCATCATATTCAACAATCCCGAACGATATAGAAAAATCATATACTCTCTTGTCAGCAATTAAATCTACTTCTTGTTTCACCTGTTCTATGATCCGGTCAATTTCATCTATGTTGGTGTTTTTAATAATTACCGAAAATTCATCTCCGCCGATCCGATAAACCGTACCGATTTTGGCAAAGTATTTGTTCAAAACTTTGTACGTATCGACAATCGCCAAATCACCTTGAGAATGACCGAAATAATCATTGATATATTTTAGCCTGTCGGTATCTGCCTGGATGATAACAAGACCTTCGGGGTTGCTGATATTCTCCAAATCTCTGATATATGCTGCACGATTATACCCTCCGGTAAGTGCATCGGTATAGGCTACCTTCTCAAAGTATTCCTTATCTTCTCTGATTTTTCTTCTTTTACTATATTCCCTAAACTGGTTGAATAACGACATCATAATATAAATGGCTGTGCCAATCAGCATATAAAAAGAAGTATCTTTTTGTCCATTGAGAAAGTAAAATACGGTCTCTACAACTGCAAAGATCATGAAAATAAAAATAGCTTTAACTTTACTCGATACCTGTTCATTCTTATAATAAAATGCCTCTATGAAAAATATAACTATATAATAAATACAAAAGGTTCCAATCAACACCAATGATATTAGGAGTGTATCCATCATACCCCAAATATCGAGATACTCGAGAGCCATGCAAACTATTGCGTTTATAATGAGTAATGAAGTGAGAAAATCTGTTAGAAATCTCTTTTTCGTCATCGGGAGACTCTCTCGTATATACAAACAAAAAGAAATTGGGCTGAGTAATGTTGAAATCAGCGTAATTCTTGTAACATAATATGTGTTTTGCGTCAAGAGCTGAAGCATTCCCGATTCACCTAAAAACCAGCTGCCCAAAAGCATGGCAGAAATGCCTAAATAACAAAGACCTCGACGCTTTTCTTTGTATATTGCACCCAAAAAACAGCCGATAATCAGTACAATTCCCATAATAATAGTGAGTATGGACAAAACATTCCATAGACCTTTTTCTAAAAAAACATGAGCCAATATGCCTGTTCCGGAAGCAATAACCGCCTCGGAAGCATAACCTTGCGACGAAGATAAATTAGAAAATAGATTAAGCTCGATAGTCTTACCTTTGTGTTCAGGATATATATCCACAACAGCCCAAAAATTAGAAAAATCTTTTCCTAAATATTTGTCGCTATCATGCCCTACCGCATAAACCGTTTCTCCGTCAATCTTTATTATAACGGACTGCATATAGGATTTAATCGCCATTTTTGCACCGTGCGGCAAATCATCAGGGAGCGTATTTCTTATCACCAAGGGCTCTGACTTGCCCACATCAAAATAATAAGGCAGATGGAATTTTTCCTGATATCCGTCTCCTTGCCATGTCCAATGTTTTGTTAACTTAAAAATTAAAAAGAGATCTGAAAAGCCTCTGGTAGAATGTTTTTGACTAACCACATTTACCTCCGAGAAAGGACAATTCAGATCTCATGAAAAGTATATCAAATAACTCATCA
>DUPV01000065.1 GCA_012838135.1 Clostridiaceae bacterium
AAAGTCAACCTCAATCTCTCTGTTTTTCAAAACAACTTGCCATGCTCTGCCTGATGAAGGCAGGATAGTAATTGCTGTTCTCAAAACATCATATTTCATCATTAAATAGTCAAAGCTCAATCTGAATTTTTGAACATCAAGATTTCCTTTAATTTGGTACACTGATTGAATAAAATAGTTGCTTTTACTTTCTGTATAGAGTGACTCAAACAGCAAACCTTCCTGGAGATAAGAAAGTTCATAAACCTGTTCAATATTTCCTTGATCCATTTAAAACCTCGTATCCTTAGTTTCCAAAAATATCTCTCAACTCATCAAGTTCTTCAGACCTGATTTCAGTGCTGATTTTACTTTGTTCTTTATTATTTTCTTTGATAGGACGGGACGATTTTCTAATTGTTACATTACGGATTCCGAACACTTCAGAATTTTCAAAATCAGTGGTTTTTTCCACTAAATCTTTAATCACATCTTCATATATTTTCATAAATTGATTAACTTCAAATTGTGAAAAATAATTACTTGCTTTGACATTAGCAATCAGAGTACTATCAACAAATTGGATATCAAACGAGAATAATTCATTTATTTGATTTTCTTCATCAATTGAATTTCCCGGCAACATATTAGAGAACTTAAAAGAAGCATTCGTATCATTGGATATACTATAATCTCCTAAATAATTAAATAAAATTTGCGGTTCAGTCACATCAATATTATTTTCCTTATATAAAAGATATGAAATTCCTAAATTGGGAACCTCATTTAAATTCTGATCAATAGATCTCAGCATCTCTTTAAAATTATTTTGATATTCCAGTCCTAAAGCATAAACACTGGTAAACCAACCTACCGTACGATCCAGCTCTAAACCAAAATATTCTGATCTTCCATGACTTTCCATGCGAATCGTAATATTTTTCAAGTCTTTCCATTGATAAAAAGTTCTCATAAACACAGCCAAGAATAATGTCTCATCACTTACGCCATAGCTCTTAGCAAAACCTTTGGGATAACCATCAAACTCCATAGTTGCACTTAACAACTGACCATTTAACTGACTCGGTTCAACATGTTCTAAGTCATTGGCAGCAAGCTGTTTATCCCAAAATGCCTTATCTTGTAACCAATCATACTTATTGATCGCTTCAACCCAATCTGCATATGACGCTGTTTTGTGAGGCAACTTAACACTTCCTTCAATTGAAAAACCTTGATAGGATCGCATGATATCTTCGACAATAATCCGCCAGGAAACTGCATCAACAACCCAATGGTGAGCTGCAAGAACAAGGTAAGATTTTTCTTCCGTTTTTAATAAAACAGCTCCAAAAACCGGTCCGTCCGTGACATTCATGTTTTCTTGTAACATCTGACCGTGTTCAAAAATATCTGTTTCCAACAATTTTGTTTCTGTTTCAATAACCTTCCAGGCAAAATTTAAACCATCACTAATCGAATGAATATAGTTCTTATTTTCTTTCTTCGTTGCTCGTAACATATCATGATGTTTTACTACTTCTTCCAGAGACTGAAATAAAATCTGTTCCGAAAGATTTATATCAAATTCCAAAACAAATGCTTGATTATAATGATTTTCATTAGCTAAATTCCAGCTCATAAACTCTCTTTGAATTGGCGTTGTGCCAAATTCGCCTGATATTTCTGATTGCATAGCTAAATCTTCATGTTTTATCAAATAAGGAATTATTTCTTCAATGGTCGGACGTTGTAAAACATCTTTAATCTCTACCCTGTAACCCAACTCTCTGATTTTTGATACCACTTGCATTGCTTTGATAGAATCTCCGCCATAATCAAAGAAGTTGTCATCAATTCCATACTCTTCCCGGGACAAGACCTCCGCATAGACTCGAGCTAACTCTATTTCCATTTCTGAAGATGCTTGTTTTTTAGTTGTGCTGATACTGCTTTTAATATCAGGTAAAGCTCCGGTATCAACTTTTCCGTTAATTGTTAATGGTATTTCATTTATAAACATAAAATATTGCGGAATCATATAATGGGGCAAAAATTCTTTTAATTCGTTTTGAATTATGCTGCGTACTGAAGCTTCATCATGATCAAAATTACCAACAATGTAAGCTGCTATCTGTTTAGAGCCGTTTTCTTCTACGGTATTTACAACAAGATCATTAACGCCTTTAATTTTTAAAAGAGCATTCTTAATTTCATCCAACTCAATTCGATAACCACGAATTTTGACTTGATGATCAATTCTACCTAGAAAGTCTATTTCACCATTTGCCAGCCACTTGCCTTTGTCACCGGTCTTATAGATTCGATCCGCACCCCAGGGATTCTCCAAAAAGGCTGATTTATTTTGATCAGGTTTATTAAAATAACCCGCACTTAAATTATTTCCGGCTAAACAAATTTCTCCCGGCACTCCAACCGGACATAGTTTTTCATCTCTTACAATATAGACTTGGACACCGGGTATCGGTTTTCCTATAGTCATTTTCTCTAAATCGGTTGAAATTTGTAAAACTGTTGATATCGTTGTATTTTCTGTCGGTCCATATCCGTTAAACAATCGAATATTCGGATTAATTTCAACTAAACGAACCATATGTTTTATCGAAGCAGCATCCCCGCCCACCATCAGAAAATCTAAATTTTCATAGATAGTTTCATCGATATCTATCATTTGGTTGAAAATACTTGTTGTTGTCATGATTGAATTTATTTCATTATTACAGATTAAAGTTTTTAATTTTTTCGGATCCACAACTTCATCTCGATCAGCTAAAACCAACAAACCGCCATTTAAAAGCGTTCCGAAAAATTCAGGTATGGACGGATCAAATGCAACAGAAACAGTTTGTAACATACAAGTTCGGGGTGAAAATTTAAAAATGCCATCAATAACCAGATTGGTTATATTTCCATCCGTTATTAAAGTTCCTTTTGGTTTTCCGGTCGTACCTGACGTATATAAGATATACGCTATATCTTCAGGCGTGCGTTTTAATATGTTTTCATCTTTTTCTTTTTCATAATTTTTTATATCTATTTTTTGAGCTTGCAGATCATTTTCATGATCCTGATTATTTAATATATAATCTGCACCTGAATCACTAATAATGTATTCAATTCTTTCTTTCGGATAAGCATCATCAATCGGAACATAACAAGCACCGGCCTTCAGAATGGCTAAAAGACCTACAACCATATCAAAGGAAGGACTTGCTTTCAATAAAACAGGATCGCCCCTTTTAACTTTCAATTTAATCAACTCGTGGGCCAATGCATTAGCTCTGCGATTTAATTGACGATAGGTAAGAACCTCATCGTCGTATTTTAAAGCTAAAGCAAAAGGATGGGCTTCTGCTTGTTTTTCAAACAAGGAAATGACGTCAGTGACCTCTCTCTCTGCATCAGGATTATTAAATTCGTAAAGAATTCTGCTTTCTTCATCCTTACTTAACATGCTTAACCCGGCAATAGTTGAATTTTCCGTGTTTATTATCTCTTCAATTAAATAGATATAATTATCTATCATCGCCTGAATAGTCGAATCTAAAAACAATTCGTCATTATAAACAACAGTCAGCTCAAACATAGGATTTTGATAGGCTATATTCAGGTCTATATCAAATTTTGCCAATACATGCTGACTTTCTAATTTAATTCCTACGTCTTCACTTTGAACAGTAACCCCTTCTGTATTTTGATATGCAAAGAAAACATCAAAAAGCGGATTGCGACTTACATCCCTTTGACCACCAATCATATTCACTAAATTTTCCAATGGATAGTCTTGATGCTCCAGAGAATTAATGATTGTATTTTTCATCTCCTGCATAAATGTTTGTACGCTCTTAGCCGAATTGGGATAAGCACGTATTGCTAAACTGTTAACAAACATACCAACCATGTTTTCTGTATCTGGATGAATCCGTCCTGCCACCGGCATTCCTACCACAACATCTTCTTGGCCTGAATACTTTGATAACAAAATCATAAAACCTGCAAAAAGAAACATGTTCTCAGTCAATTGATATTTACGACAGTAATTCTTGATTTTTTCACTTGTAGTTTCTGAAATCTCGGCTTTAAAGCGTCCTGCTGCATGATCATTTCTTTGTGTGCGCGGGAAATCCAAAGGTAATTCTAAAATATCCGGTTGCTCTTCATAAATAGAAGCCCAATATTTTTCACTTTCTTCCAAGCCCTTATTATTGAACCAGACGCTGTAGTCTTTATATTGAGTCCTTATAGGTTTGAGTTTCTCATTAGATAAAATCTTATATAAATCATTTATAAGAATAATTGCACTTTCACCATCAGAAATAATATGGTGCATATCGATAAAAAGAGTAAATTCATTGCTTCTGCTTCCTATAATACTCGCTCTGATCAAAGGTGCTTCAGACAAATTAAAAAACTTGACCTCTTGGTCATAAAATACATCCACATCGAAATTATCAAGATCATATTCCAGATAATTAACTTCAAACTCAACTTCCTCATGAACTTCCTGAACAAGCTCACCTTCTTTCATAGAAAATGAAGTTCTTAATGATTCATGGCGTTCCAAAAGTTTTTTGAATGCTTTTTTGATATCCTCTACAGTAAAATCACCTTTTAATGTGAATACGGTAGGCATATTATAAGTGATTGATTCCGGCTCCATTTCCTGTATTAAGAAAAGACGCTGCTGCTGACTTGTTACAGGAAAAATATTACCTTTCTGTTTTTCAAGTGGTGCATAATCCAACCTTTTTCTCTTTTTAAGTTGATTTGCTAATTCATAAGGTGTGGGATTTTCAAATAAAACTGCTACTGATATATTTTTATTTGTTTTTTTATTGATTTCATTTATGAGCTTCATTGCCCGTAAACTATGCCCCCCGAGTTCAAAGAAATTATCATGAATACCTACACGATCTTTCTGTAATACTTCTGCAAAAATCGAACTCAAAACTTCCTCTACTTCATTACGAGGTGCTTCATAGGCTACTTCACTTTCAATTT
>DUPV01000066.1 GCA_012838135.1 Clostridiaceae bacterium
AAATTGAAAGTGAAGTAGCCTATGAAGCACCTCGTAATGAAGTAGAGGAAGTTTTGAGTTCGATTTTTGCAGAAGTATTACAGAAAGATCGTGTAGGTATTCATGATAATTTCTTTGAACTCGGGGGAGATTCAATTAAAGCTATTCGCGTAATGACTCTGAGCAAAGATCAGGGTTATCCTTTTAATATTCGATATTTTATGGAAAATCCGACAGTCGAACAACTGGCTCAATACTTTAGTTGTGAAATCCAGGGTGAAAAGCAAGAAGTTGAATTAAAAGACAATTTACGAAAAAGATTTTTCTGCCAGGATAAAGGACGAAAATTTGAAGCTTATTCAAAAATAATTAAATGCGAAGCATCTTCAGATTTGATGAGATTAGCTGCTATAGCAACTTGTGATTATCATTCCAGGTTAGCTTTGATACAAGAAGAAGATAATAGATTATTTTTACAGTCATATGAAGAAATTCAGGTTGTTACACATTTATCAAATATGAATATGAAAAATGAAGAGGAATCAGTTGATAAGATTGCGACTTGTCTTGCAGCAAAAGTGGGAAAATCTAATAAGAAAGTTAGCGACATCTTAATCGTTGAGGGGGAAAAACACAATTATTTTGTTATTGCGGTAAAATCTTCAACATTTACAAATCATGAATTTATCAATATATGTGAAGATTTATTATCGTATACCAACACTCAGAGTTTCTATAGTCAGGCAATTAATCTGGATTTTGAAATTTTAGAATCAGAAAAAAAAGAGTTAACGTTAAGTGCTGATCCCTTAACGTCAGAGGAGTATTTGTCGTCAGGAAATTTAAATATCAAAATTATACCTAAAGAAACTTCGGGAATTTACCGTAGCATTATTACGCTGAATTCAAATACAGCAGAACTATTGGCGAAGTATTCGAAGACAACAATTGGTTTGGATTTGGATCAGATTATCTTAGTGTGTATAGCAAAAGGACTTTCAAAGATTACACCTAACTATTATCTTGGCATTAATTTCTATGGTGCTGAATGGGATGGAATTTTAGCAAACCAAGCATACATTCTGCCATTAATGAATGAGGATATTACCTTTGTCTTAGCAAAAAATAAAAATCGCTTAAAACGAGGTTCTATAGCGGTAGATAGCGAGAAAAACAAATTCAATATTACCTATAATTCCATAGATGAGACGATGTGCGGCCAAGCAACTAATATATATTGTGTTTCAGAAGCTCTCGTGATCAGCGCTCGATTTCAGGAGACTTTGAGTGTTAGTTTTGATTACCAAGTTCCTGCATTTAATATAGAAGACATTGAAATTTTAGCCGAAGATGTTAAGCGAAGCTTAGAACAAGTTGCTAAATCGATTCATAAAAATAATAAGAGAAAACGAAAGTTATTAGATTATGGATTCTCCGATTTAGAAAAAGAGTTTCCGGAATATTTTTTGCAATTAGATTTATACGGAGAGCAACTTGAAAAAAACAGTGTAGTTTATCGTTATAGACCTACCTATCAACAGGCGTATTTTTTGAAAATGGATAAATTGTCAGTATCAATGAGTAACGTCACAATTTATGGCGAATATAGCCGGAAAAAAGTTATTGATGCTATTAAGCAGATAATATCTGAAGAATCCGTATTACGAACTAGTTATGACTCTTACAGAAATTATCTGATAGAGCATGGCTATACAAATACGCATAACATAGCTTTTATTGATATTCGCAATAGCAGTGTGAGCAATAAACAATTGATAGAAGATGTTGAACGAAAATATGTTTATTCAAACAAAAAAAATGAAGATCTAACGTTTTTCTTAAGTAAAATTTCCTGTATCCAATTCGCAGATGATGCCTTTTATATCAACATTCTTATACATCATGCCATTTGGGATATGTCAAGCGGCTTGGCATTTGAACGACGTTTGAAAAAGATCTTAGACGAAGAAAAAAAAGCAAACAAAGTCAATAATTATTTTTCGCAATTTATAAATAAATGGCGAGTTGTAAAATGAAATGAAATTTAAAAGGCTCGCAACAATTCTGTACAATGTTATTGGAAAAATACGAACAAAGGAGAATCGTTTTGAGCCAAATACATTGTATCAGGAAAAGGAAACCAGG
>DUPV01000067.1 GCA_012838135.1 Clostridiaceae bacterium
CAGACTGCTCACTGCCGTTGTATTCCTTAGTAGCGCTGTTACCTGTGACAATGATCTCGTATTCTTCATCGGTAGCATTAATTGTAAGCGTACCGGATACATGTGTTCCCTGAACAACAGAAGCATCAACTTCGACTGTAAATGTGTTGTTATTGTCCGAATTGTCGCTGACCGTCTTGACTCCACTGGCACCTTTTCCTGTAGGCGTAATCGTAACAGTTTTATTGTCGTTCAGTGTGAAAGAGGTTTGCCCCTCGTTTCCAGTGATGGTTTCATCACCATAAACCAGGGTGTACTGCTGATAGGTGTGACTGTTGCCATCATACGGCCAAGACTTAGTTCCGGATGTCACCTTTAGAATCGGTGCCCATTGGGCATAAAGGGTATTCTCAGTGTCTTGATAGATTCTATCGACTGTAACAACTTGGCCGGGATCAAAGGAATTGCCGCTACCGTCAGCCTTGCTGTTCCAGCCTGTAAAATCATAGCCGGAACGTGTAAATGAATTTGCCAAAATAGTGTGGGTTGCATTATTAGCCAACTCGATAGTTGTTGGGCCGCCTGTTCCGCCATTGGCATCATAGGTAATAAAGGTTCCGGTATTGATATCGCCCCATTGGGCATATAAGGTTACGCCGCCTGCCGGAACTGATATAAGATGGTTAGGCATATAGGTGGTGCCAGTGCCATCGGCCTTGCTGTTCCAGCCCAAGAAAACTTTATTACTTGGAGCTGTTAATCCAGCAGCACTCTTTACCGTAGCTTGTGCTCCAATTAAATAATTGTTGCTGTCTACCGGAGCAGTTCCTGTTCCGCCATTGACCTCATAGGTAACCTGTGCTGTCTGATTTCCAAATACCGGATATAACTTAAAGTTTCCGGAAATCGGAGTTTCAAAATCAAACTTCACAAAGTAGCCGTTTAGATACCAATACCAACCGAGGAAATTCTCTCCGGGAGGATTGCCTGTGGGTTGTTCGATGGTGTGAAGGGGGGTAATGTTAGCTTCCGTATGGAAAGCCCCATCTCCTTCATTCAAGGTATTATAGAAGGTTACCGTATACTTTTCACTGGTCCATTTGGCGTAAAGGGCCAGGTTGTGGGCCGGCATCTTTTTACCTGCTAAGGTATAGGGCGTGCCTTCGCAAGCTGAATTATCATACCAGCCTGCAAAATAATAAGTTATACCTGCCTGTTCAAAGGTTGAGTTTTCATTAAGACCCGTTGTGTCTTTATCCGAAATATCGGCATCAAAAGGAATATTTGAGACAACTAATGGATTCTGACCGTTATTCTTATTAAAGGTTAAGGTATAGTTGTTTCTGGTGTAACGAATCTTTGAAACTTGACCAGGTGCAAGGGAATCCCATTGGCTCATAGGCGTTACAGTAAAGCCGGGTATATCTATACCGTCTTCAATGGAAAAGCTCAACCAGCGGCTACCACTATAAAATGAATAAGGATCTTTAATCTCTATATTTGTGTCCAATTCATAGTAGCCTATAGTATATTCATAATCGTTACCCGAATATCTACCATAAACAGTCAAATTCTTATTAGGCATACATGGGGCTTCAGAATAGGCTGTGCCGCCCCATTCAGTCGTATACCAAAAATAATAGGGATAGGCTGCTACAGCCGCATTATATGGAGTCTTGGTTGATTGACCATATTTTAACTGAGTCGTGGAATATGTGTTCCAATTATTATTATTTTGATTCTTCCGTAATATTTTAAAAGTATAGACATTCCTCTTATAGTAAACATTAACAACCGTATCCCCATTGGCAGAAATGGTTACATCATCCGCATGGTCAAAATGGAAACCGGTATATGATTTAGAATCATAGATAGCAGGAGCTCCTGTTGTACCTGTCTTATAAACCACTTCTTCAAAGGTATAGTCTTCATCTTCGGCATTTTCCTGCCAGTAGACCACCTTGTATGAAGTATCTGTCGTAGTCTGCCAAACGGCATAAAGGGTAATATTTTGTGTTACAGTATAACTCGTTAGAATAGCTGCTCCGCCATCGGTTAAAGACCAATGTTTAAAGGTGTAGCCTGGCCTTGTCGGACTTTCCAGCGTCCCGATTGGATCACTATCTTCCACATACTTAGGTAAAACAGCAGAACCCCCGTTGGAATCAAAAGTGACTTTCCATGCGTCTTTGGTCACTGCATAGAGGGTCTTGTCTGCTGTGATTGGTGTTGCAAAGTCAAAAGCTGGTCCATCAGCTGTTTCAGACCAGTGGCTGAAAACCTTGCCCGGTTCTGTAACATTTAGTGGCACGTCTGAATCGTTTACAGTGCCATTGGGTGCAACGGTCTTTGTTTTTAGGATTTCGCCATTGTAGACAAAGTCCACATAGAAGATCTGTTCAAACTTAGCATTAACTGTAAATTCTGTGTCGCTAGGAGGATCAGTTGGTGTGACACTTATAGCTTGAGTAAAGTCTATTGGATTATCACCCGCATCAAACCAGCCCAAAAATTTATGATTGGACTTTTCTGGAGCTTTAGGTTCGACCAAATACTCTCCGTTTTTGACTGTTTGCCTTTCAACTTCGGTACCATCAACCTTAAAGATATAGGTATGGGTGGTTGCCTCCGGACCGATGACCATCATCTTCATCACCCACGGTCCGAAGAAATCTCGATTGTCATTGAAAACCTTTGACGATTTTTTACCTACATGTGTAGGTTCTTCTACAGGCTTTTCTGTAGGCTTTTCTGTAGGTTCTTCTACAGGCTTCTCTGCAGGTTCTTCTACAGGCTTCTCTGCAGGTTCTTCTACAGGCTTCTCTGCAGGTTCTTCTACAGGCTTTTCTGTAAGTCCTTCTACAGGCTTTTCTGTAGGTTCTTCTACAGGTTTTTCTGCAGGTCCTTCTACAGGCTTCTCTGTAGGTCCTTCTGTAGATCCTTCTACAGCTACTCCCGTTGTACTCCCATCATTTGCAAATACCGCTGTCGGCGTCATTTGCATAATAAATGACAGTAACAATACTATTGCCAGAAATAATTTAGTCTTTCTCTTGCGCATATTTCCTCCCTCCTAGAATGATGTTATTGAACTTCTTCCGTTTTGAATTATAAATTTGATTAGAATGTTGTATAGTTCGTTTGTACCTGTTTTTTACGGCAACAAATATCGATATTTATACATTGTTTGTATATATCATAAAAAGCCGTAGTTACACCGAGGTTACATGCGGCACTTTTTAGTAAAATAATTATTGTAAAAATAAAAAAAGATAGGAAAAGCCCTGCCGGATCACAGAAATAATCTATTATTTAAATAATTACAATATTGATCAAACTATAGATCCAGAAGAAACCCGCAGGACAAAACCTTAAACTGAACAAAAAAATTCGGGGCTCTCCATGTAAAAAAGCAGGTAATTTTGGTCTTTGGAAAGGAAGGATATATCTGATTTCGCCTGCTACCCGCCCCTCGGTTAAGTTCTTATCCTATATAGTGTACTTCTATGCTGGTAAAATGGTTTTTATTCATGGTATTATAGTATCAAACAGTGAACGCTTTCTTGCTTTTGCTCGAAGAGCTCCGGTTAGTACCTTTAGATAAATAAGATGCCCGTTTCAAGCGCCTTGTACCTCCCCCTAATGTATTTAGGGTATTTTTTCGTCACCGTATCTACCCTCACCAATAATAGAAAAAGTGACAAAATGACTTGAAATCTAATCTTAAAGGTATTAAGACAAACTGACAAACCGGCAACACACTGAAGCTCAAAGACCGACTTTGGAGGTTGGAATCATGAAATACAGTCTTGTGCTGTCAACAATACTTTATATCTGCGGTTGCTTTTATACGGTTTTCGGCGCATGTATAATAAGAGCTAACCCAAAAAGCAAAGTCAACCGGCTGTTTCTGTTTCTAACAAGTTTATTAGGAATTTGGTCGTTTTCATATTCCATTTCAAATTCAGCGCCTACGGCGGAAGTAAGTGCTTTTTGGCGGTCCTTCTCCGTTTTAGGCTGGGGTGTTTTTAGCAGTGTTTTACTCCACTTTGTACTTGTCCTCACAAAAACTGAAAGTCGATTAAGCAGACGAAATATACTGACCTTGCTTTACTTACCTGCTGTAATAAATATTATTCTATTCGGACCCTTTGGCTATCTTGTAGAGAAGCAATATGTAATGGTGCAGACTGACTACGGTTGGCTAAACATGGCTCCTATGTATGCCGCAGGAATTTGGCTTAACTCATACTATATTGTTTTTTCGCTTGTAACTCTTATCTTGCTCATTCGCTGGTGGATAAAAATCGAGTCCGGTACTCCTGCGAAGCGGTATGCAAGAAATTTTTTAATATCTATAACACTTCTTTTTTTGGTAGAATTCTTCATAGAAGCGTTACCTGACATTCTTGAGAAAAAAACTTTTCCTAAATTACCCGTTATATTTCTCTTAACTCCAACAATAATGCTCTTTTCAGTATTGAGAAAATTCGGGCTGCTTACTGAAATACACAGGAAAACATACTCATTATCGGAGATCAAGAAAAACCTGAACGCAGACAGGTTGCGTTTATTTCCAACGGCAACAACCATTTTCTTGATAGGTGGCTGTATATCCTTCTTTCTAGGATATTTCGGCATGAAAAAAATCTGGAAAATGAACTTTTACGCGCCATGATTTTAGTGTTAATCGGAATTTTTGTAAGGTTTATACCGTACATAACGAAAAAACATGATATCCAAAATGCCATTTTCCTGGTAATAGGCACCGTCGGTACATTGTTTTTTATGATAAGCAGCGCTAATACAGGGGCATTAACAGTATGGGCAGTATACATATTGTTTCTTCTGCTTACCGTT
Source organism: Clostridiaceae bacterium (assembly GCA_012838135.1). GTDB lineage: Bacteria > Bacillota > Clostridia > Saccharofermentanales > DTU023 > UBA5436. The sequence goes on from DUPV01000067.1 coordinate 4,840, forward strand.
ATCCTTGATGATAGAGTCAGCGCCATCCTCTTCACTGTAATTTGCGCAGTAATGCAGGTCAGTTTTTGGATAGCCTATCCGAAAGTTTCTGTCACCATCGATGGCAACCAGTACTTGACAAGAATTATTATCATTATGCTTTCATATTTAATTGTAAGATATCTGACGATTGAATATGCTTTAAAAGTGAAGGATTATAATCGGTTTGCCAGAGAAAAGGAAATACTTGAAAGAATTTCTTCCAGTTTTATTTCTATTAACAAAGAAAACGCCAAAGAGAAAATCGATAATATGTTTGAAATGGCTGATGAAATACTGGAATTCAGTTATGCCTACATAATCGAATTTGGCGAAGATTACGAAAATGCAACGATTCTAAATACTTGCGCAAAAAATCTTGAGAGCGAATCATTTCCCTTTCACCCGGGAATGAGAGTAAAGACAGCGACTTTGCCCATGGTTAAGCTTCTGATCGATCAGGATATACAGATGATATGTGAAGACACCACAAACATTTTCACTTACGGAGGTGACGAGCAAAAAGATTTTTTCTCGTCAAGAGGAATAAACTCTTTCTTTGCCCTGCCAATAAAAATCGATCAAAAAATACAAGGAATAATTGTCATTGAATACAATGACCGAATGGATTTAAGCCTCGCGGAAGGTCGATTATATTTATTGAAAATTGTTGTAAATATATTGGGAGATGCAAAGAAGAAGATCTTGTACGAGGAAAGGCTATATAATTTCGCATATTTTGATGAGGCCACAAAATTAGCGAACAGAAACATGCTGAAAAAAAGGCTGAAGCAAATTATAAACAAGAGAAAAGGAGCAGAGAAAATTGCCGTTTTAAATATTAAGCTTGAGAACCTCACGATGATTAACGATACCTTCGGTCATAGTGTAGGAGAACAGATAATAATAAAATCGGCAACAATTCTCAAAAATCTGTTTGAGGATTCTTATAATATCGCAAGATCAAGTGAAGAGAATTTTGTTGTAATTCTGCCAACTGTAGAAAATACTAAACAAATAAAGAAGTGCGCAAATAAAATACTTGATTCTTTTTCACATCCTTTATCAACTGAGACAGGAATCGAAGCATTATTTGTCGTTGTTCGTATAGGAATATCCGTCTATCCGGACGACGGAAGAGATGCGGATACACTCTTAAAGAATTCTGATCTGGCATTATTTGATGCGAAAAATACTAACGAGGAAATTATTTTCTATACGGAACGACTGGAAACCCATATTGTGGAAAACACCTTGCTCACGAACAGGCTATTTAAGGCGTTACAAAACGAAGAGTTTTTCCTGGAGTTTCAACCTCAGATTAGCTGTGCTACAGGGAAAACGATTGGGGTTGAAGCCTTGCTCAGATGGAAAACTGACGGCAATAAAAGAGTATCACCGGAAAGATTTATCCCCATACTTGAGCAAACAGGATTAATTTATGACGTGGGTCTCTGGGTGCTGGAACAAACGCTTCAAGAGCATAACCGACTTATAGCAAAGGGATTTCCACCTCTTCGTTTTGATGTCAATTTATCGGTTAGACAATTCCAGGAAAAAAATTTAATTCCTGATTTTATAAAAATTATAGAGGAAAGCGGAGTGGATCCGAAATATATTGAGCTGGAGATTACAGAAAGCTTGTTCTTTGAAAATCTTGAGGATGTCAGTGAAAAGCTGTACAAATTGAAAGAGTTGGGAGTAGGTATTGCCATAGATGATTTCGGCAAAGGATATTCATCATTAAGTCGATTGAATTTGATACCTTTTGACAGAATTAAGATAGACAAAGACATGATACATTATATAGATTTAGAAACAAAAAGAGTCACTATAACCGAAGTTATTATTTTATTAGCAAAAGCCTTCAATGCACGTATTACGGCTGAAGGCGTGGAAACCAAAGAACAGGTGGATTTTCTGAAAGAGATTCACTGCGATGAAATACAAGGGCACTATTATTCGAAAGCTCTGTCGGCAGAAAAACTGGAAGAATTCTTAAAAAGGAATGATACAAGAGTTTAATGCTGGCAATAAGGTTGGCGTAATAATCGAGTCCCGGAGAAAATGAGTCAGCCGAGTCCCCGGACATCTCTTTCTAATGATCTTAAAGAAATGCAAATTTAATCGTCAAATAAGTCCCGTATTATATAGTAGGATTGTTTCGGTCGTTCTTTATATTCAGGCATCTCCCAGTCCTCCCAAGAATATGCACTCAAATTGTTTAAAACATTGTTTTCTATACTTGGAAACGAATCCAATACAGTACCTGTATCATCTATGTATAGAGCTCCTATATAGATTTCATCGACAATTCTGCTTGCTTCAAGACCGTCTTTATGGACATCGCTGATAAATTCCTTGTTACTTGGATTCCTTGATTGGATTAATAACCAAGGAATTCTCAATTCCAGTCCACCGTCATCATTTATATAATAATCGGCGTAGTTTGAAAAAATACTTCATCCCGGAATAAGCATTCACACTCCAAATCTCCATCAAGATGGAAAAAACCGAAAGAACAGAACCATACAAGATAAACAGCAAGGCCAGCAATATGGCAAATTCGAAATATACTTTGCCTAAAAAGAAAGCCACGATCATATATATATGACCGCCCAGCTCAATAAGCAGCCAGAGACATTCTACCAACCAAAAATAAGATATCCTCGCTAAGAGTGTTTGTTTCATTTCTTTTTAAGAATTAAGAAATTCTTCCAGCGCTTGCGTCGACAGAGGCCTTGAATAATAATATCCCTGTATCTCATCGCAGTGTACGTCTCGCAAAAAATCCGCCTGTTCCTTGGTTTCCACGCCTTCGGCCGTAATACCCGCCCTGAAAGTTTTTGCTAACAGAATAATAATTTCCGTTATCGGAGCTGATTTTTTATCTAAATCTATATAATCTATAATCTCTTTATCTATTTTTATTCTGTCAAAAGGCACCCGTTTCAATCGACTTAATGATGAGTATCCTTTGCCGAAATCATCTATGGCGATTTTGACTCCTAAATTTTTCAATTGGTATATTTTATTAAGTACATCCTCAGGGTCCTTCGAGAACAAGCTTTCCGTTATCTCCAGCTCAATGTATTTCGGATCCGCCCCGCTTTTCTCTATAATTTTTGCAATATCAGAAATAAATTCTTCTCTTTGGAATTGTACTACCGATAAATTTACAGAAACGCGAAGAGACGGAAAGCCCCTTGCTATAAGTCGATTGTGCTCTTGAAGCGTTTGTTCCAGCACCCAGAGACCCACATCATAAATCAATCCGGTTTGCTCAAGTATGGGAATGAATCTGTCCGGCGGTACTCGCTCGCTACCGTCACTCGTCCATCTGAGCAAGGCTTCAATTCCGTTTGTTTGTCCCGTATTACAGCTAATCTGAGGTTGAAACTCCAGGAAAAATTCGTCGTTTTGTAACGATTTAAATAACCTGTTCGTGAACAAAGTGTTTTCCGCAATATGGGTTTCCAGTCGTTCCGTATAGAAAATAATTTCCTCGTTAGTATTTTTCGCATCAAATAATGCCAGATCAGAATTCTTTAAGAGTGTATCCGCATCTCTTCCGTCGTCCGGATAGACTGATATGCCTATACGAACAACGACAAATAATGCTTCGATTCCTGTCTCAGTTGATACAGGATGAGAAAAAGAATCAAGTAATATCTTGGCCCACTCCTCTATCTGCTCAGTATTCTCCACATTAGGCAAGACAACCGCAAACTCTCCGGCAGCTGTCCGTGAGATATCACAACATTTCTCCAGCAGATTATCAAGATTTTTCGCCGATTCTATCATGATCTGCTCACCTATATTGTGACCGAAGGTATCCTTAATCATCCTGATATTTTCAAGCTCAATGCTTAAAACAGCGATTTTCTCTGACCCTTTTTTGTCTTCTATAACTTGCTCCAGCCTTCTTTTCAGCATATTTCTGTTCGCCAATTTTGTGACTTCATCAAAATATGCGAAATTATATAACCTTTCTTCGTATAATATCTTTTTTCTGGCGTCGCCCAATATATTTGCAACAATTCGTAAAAAGTTTAACCGGCCTTCTCTAAAGCTTATATCACATTGGTCAGGGTATTCAGTGACAAGCATTCCTATTATTGTTTCATCAAGCATTATCGGCAGTGCAAAAAAAGATTCTATTCCTCTTGACAGGAAAAAATCTTTTTGCTCTCCGGCTTCATCAGCGGCAGTGTTGGTAAAGTCTTCACACGTGACGGGTGCCTCCCGGGCAATCAGAGATTGAGCCATGGGCAAAGTGGCTGTCTTAACTTTCATTCCCGGCTGAAAGGGAAATGATCCACTCTCAAGATCTTTCACACAAGTATTTAGAATTATTGCATCTTCGTAATCTTCGCTGAATTCAACTATATATGCATTACTAAATTCCAGTATTTCGGCGGACATCTCAAACATTTCATCGATTTTCTTTTTAGAGTTCTCTCTATTAACAGAAATAAAACTGGAAGAAATTTTTTCAAGCATTTCCTGTTCGCCTGAAAACCTTTGATACCCCTTTATCTTTGAAGCATATTCGCCTGTCAGATATCGCACGGCATAATAAGAAAGCCCGATAATAAAAATTCTTGTCAAATACTGAGAATTATCGATAAGGACATAAATCTCAGGACGGATTAGCCCTAAAACAACTTGAATTAGCAGGATTACAACCAAAAAGATAATCGCATGGATATTACTATTAAGAACAACAGTAAACAGAAGAAATACAACATACAATGCCCATAGTGTTACTGCTCCCATATCAAGGTTTATAATTACGAAATAAGCCATGGATACTATGCTTATTATCAGGAAGAGGGTATTTTGAATTGAATGCTTTTTTACTATATATGGTATAGAAACTAAAAACATACCAAAAACAAACACCATAAAAGCGAAAAAAAGCTCCTTTTCTAAATTCCTTCCCTCAATAAAATATCCTGTGAAAAAGGTTCCAAAAGCGCCAACTATAAATACGGTTGCTGCTGTTTCAAACAATCTCAACCGATTGCTGTCCGACAATTCTTCAGTGCCCTGATGGACTATCACTTCCTTCTTCTTTTCCAGAAATAGCCCGTGGTTTTTCGATGCCAAAAACAGCATGGTTACGGGGATGACAATCAATACAACTCCCAGTTTCGGAAATGCTTCTATACCAAGAATATCAGGTAAAATATCGAATATCCCTCCCGCCAAAAAGGGGATTAATATGGTTATTAAAAAAATTGTTGTCTGTCGCTTCAAAAGACTGCGAGGTTCAAGTGTTTTCCACCAGCGAATAATTAATATAATGCTTGGAATCACAAATATGATAGGGTATACATTTTGCAAAAATTTGCCTATATTCATGGGATGCTTGTCTATCCAACCGAAGTCAGTCTGCACCAGTTGATATTGCTTCTCTCCCAGAATTCCAAATGGCGCAAACAAAATCACATTGATAACAGCGGGCAAGTAGAGTACAGCTAACATACATCGCTTATTTAATCGACTTTCCGTTTTTGTGAGAACAAGTATGAAATGGAGTAAAGCACTGAAAAATATCCCCCAACCGAAAACAGACACGCCTCTCCATAAAATATTCACTTCCGCCGTAGGTGCTGAATTTGCAATAGAATTTGCCAATGACCAAGTTATCATAGAGCTTGTTAAAAGCACAAACAACCGAGTGGTTTTATTATTTACATTTTTGATTACTAAATACGCACTAAAAACCACGTAAAAACAAGAGCAAATATAATAAATTATTGACACGATAAGAGCATATTTCACGGCCTTACTCCCATTTAGACTTTGCTGCTGGCAACCTAATCCTATCCTATTTTTCGCTACCTTTCAAGCAAGTTAGTCATTTGTCTGCCAGTGCCGGAAAAACCAATTTGTTTCAGAATGTGCGCATAAAGATTGACACTACCAAAAAACAAAGTAAATATATCCCGCACCTGACGAGAATATGATGTAAATACCGAAGTGATAATTTTGTTGATAGAACCTATAGAAACAATTACATAATCACTACATTCTTGCCTGAAGTTTTTCCTTTATACATTAAATGATCACACATATCTATACTTTGCTTGATCTTATCAACATCTAGCGAACAGACGCCGATTGTTACGGTGATTTTTATAATCTCGCCTTGTGGTATTTCAAGACTCTCCAACTCAAGTTTGCTGCGTAAATTGTCTAAGGTTCGAAAGGCAGTAGAAATATTGATGCCTTTTAGCAAAATCAGAAATTCTTCCCCGCCCCAGCGAAACACAAGATCTATTTTGCGCAAATTTGTTTTAATAAACTTGCTGATCCATATCAATACATCATCGCCAACCTGGTGCCCATAAGTATCATTGATCACTTTAAAATCATCAAGATCCAGCATTGCAACGCACCAAGTCCGCTCAAGCGGATCACTGATATTTTTCAGGTTTTCAAATAATTCGTCTGCGTATCTGCGGTTAAAAAGACCGGTTAGCGCATCCATATTGGCTTCATTTTTGCTTTTTTCCAATTCTTTCTCATTGAACTTAATAATCATGGACCGAATGAAATTCCCGATAGTTAACTGGATAATGGTTACAAAAAATGCCAAATAAACATTAAACAAGGTAAGTAGGACATTGGCTGCTCCAATGTCCCAAAACGGCACTACATAGCAATTAATAAATATGAGAGCGATCATACAAGCCCACAGAGCAATAATCATCAGAATTCGAACAGCAATGCGTGCATAGGGAATTATGACCTGCATCATAACCGTAACAAGAAGATATAATGCTATGAAATTATTTGTGCCAATACAGATTGCGGACGATATAACATGAACCATTACTGTCCAGGTAAGCAAAATACCGAACGGTAAATAATGGCCTTTATTCACTAGTCTGAAAAGGCATATATCAATCAGAAGGCCAAACGTACTGACAATATATAGAGGGTAAACACCGCTGGCAAAGTGAAAAATTAAAAGGAACAGATTCATAATTGTTCCGTAAGTACATGCAGCTAACGAAAGTAAATACAGATATTTTTCACGGTTATTTGTGAAAGAAAGACGTGATAAGAGGCTATATGCATATTTTTCCAGTTTAATTCCCATAAATTGTCTCCATAGCCAACTACAACTAAGATCTAATTTTATGTTATAGTCATGGCATCATCTATGCAATATTTTCGTCATATTCGGTCGTTTTTGGTCGTATTTGGTTATCAAGTGCCTTGATTATCTGTCTTCGGGCACACCATCATAGATTTTTTGAACGCTTGGAAACTAAAAACTCCGTATATTGTATTTGTCAAATCAGCCTTTGGATGTGCTTGTTTTTATTTGCTGAAAATTTTAATATATCCATAGCAATAGAGCACGAAGCGGATGACCGCTGAAAATTGTCCTCCTTTTGGGATACAAGTAGTCTTGGCAACGAGGAGATCGTGATAATGCAAAATAACTTAAAAAAAATAAAAGACAAAGAGAAAAATACTTCTGAGCAAACAGTATTTAGTTTGATCAAAAAAACGTTTCAACAAGTTTACAATAAGGAACTGCCGTTGGATCATCTGGTATTTTTGTACACTGCCGTCGCCGGTATCTTAATGTCCATATTCGGACTCGGTTATAATATGTCGCAGAACATAGGCATATATACGTTGCCGGTACTCCTGTTATACCTCGTAACAGTCATTTCAAGTGTTCTATACAGTATAGTCAAGAAGCGTTGGCACGGAGCTGCCGTGATTGTTCTGGGCTCCTCCGCGTTTTTACTAATTCCTTTCCTATGGTTCACACTCGGTGGGGTGACCGGATCCACCCCACCCATAATGTTCACGGCCGGTATATGTATAGCTATCGTTTTCAAAGGAGCATTACGCAGCGTTATGCTGGCCCTGCAAGCAATCATGTTGGTTGCATTTATCGCGCTGGAATTCCATTTCCCGGATATTATCATTCCGTATACAACCCGTATTGAACAATTTTCGGATTTGGCGTTCGGTCTGACCATGAGTTTCCTGGCCAATACCATTTTAATTTACACGGTGGTGGGGCAATATGTGAAGGCGCGAGATGAAAAGACACGTTTGGTACATCGTTTAGAGTATCTCTCGCTGACTGATGCCCTGACCGGCTTATATAACCGCCGCTTTCTCTCAGCAAGCATTGATGAGGAAATGCGCCGGGCATACGATACAGGTTCCCAATTGACGCTTTGCATCCTGGATATCGACCATTTTAAAATAATTAACGACACTTACGGGCACGATTATGGTGACGAAGTATTGTTCAATATTGCCCAGATCATGAATGCCTGTCTGACGGAAGGAGAGCTTTTTGGTCGATATGGCGGAGAAGAGTTTGTGGTGCTGTTTCCGGGTCAAACCCCGAGAGAAGCACTGCCCAAAGTGCGAGCACTTGCCGATCATATTAGAACACATGGATGGACCCATGGTAAGCCGGTTACAATTTCCGGTGGACTGAGTAGTTATGTCAAGGGGATCTCTTACTCTGACTTTATAGAAGCCGCGGACAAAAATCTTTATTGTGCCAAACGAGAAGGAAGGGACAAAATAATCTATCGTTAGCTATTTTGATATGCCGTATCATCATTTAACGTAAGATCTCCGTTATGTTTGCTTCAATTTTTTTCAGAAATCTTTCTTTGATCAAATCTAAGTTTTGGGAGCAACGAAACTACCTTTACCGTATACGGAATGAATAATCCATCTTTTTCCAATTCGTCATAGGAGCGTTTTGCAATGATGACACTAACTCTAAGTTCTTTCGCTTCCTTGACACTGCTTTCAAATTTTTATAATTTATAAAATAATTCGGTACCTAATCAGGATGTTCAATGCTTGGCAAAAACCGAGTTGAAAGGAAATCCGGTGTAATCCCGAGCAAGCCGCTCACTTTAATTGAAGAGCTTGCCGCAATAACCATTGTGTTTTGCGATAAAGCATGGCAAAGCTATAAAAGGATGTCAAATAAATATGATACTTGCGTTCCTTCTCATCGTGTCACTACTAGTCTCTACCACCACTTGCCTGACCCTGGCTAAGGAAGCTAAAAGGACCATTTTGGTAGTCAGTTTCGGTACCAGCTACAATGAAAACAGAGTGCTGACTCTGGATGCCATTGAGCAAGCTGTTGCCAAACGTTATCCGGACTGGGATGTGCGCAGGGCATATACCGCACAAACGATCATCGATATATTAGAAAAACGCGATGGGTTAAAAATCGACAATATCACTGAAGCAATGGATAAGTTGGTGGCTGATGGCGTCAAAGAACTGGTTGTCCAGCCCACTTTTGTGATGCTCGGCTCTGAGTACGAGGATCTGATAAGCCAAATTACACCATACTCAAAAAAGTTTGAAAAAATTGCGCTGGGAAAACCGCTTATTTACTATAACGAAGACTATGATGCCATAGCGGATGCATTGGCGTCCGCCATTCCGGAGATTGGTCAAGAAAATACCGCAGTGGTCTTGATGGGTCATGGGTCTCGCCATTTTGCTAATGCCTCTTATGCTGCCATGGACTACATGCTGCACGCCAAAGGCTACGAAAATGTGTTTGTAGGCGCTATGGAAGGCTTTCCTACCATTGAACAGGTCATTGCCAAAGTGACAGCCTTTGGTGCAAAAAAAGTAGTACAGTATCCTCTCATGATTGTGGCAGGCAGTCACGCTGTCAAAGATATGGCGGGCAGCAAAGACAATTCCTGGACCAGCCTGTTAATCCGGGCCGGCTTTGAAGTGGAAAATCGTCTGGTTGGCCTTGCCCAGAACGAAGGTATCATCAACATCATCTTCAGACACCTTGATCGCACCATCAAGGAAGCCGGACTATAAACCTAAGCTCCTGAAACGAGGAACATGGGGATAGCGCATCTGTACTACCCCCATGCTGTTGAAAGTATGAATTTTAAAAACAAATTTCATTATAATAATTCTATTGACTTATGACCTGAAGTGCTTCCTTATTGGCTCGGATTGTTTTTTCTATATCCTCATCCGTGTGAGCGCTGCTGATAAAGATTGCTTCAAATTGTGAAGGCGGGCACATTATTCCTCTGTCCAGCATTTGTCTGAAGTATTTTGCATACATAGCCGTATCAGCTTTTTGTACGTCATCGTAATTCCTATAGTCTTTGCCTTCTCCAAAAAACAGGGTAAGCAGACCTTCATATCTGACTACCATTGCTTTTACTCCGGTTGCTTGAATATTGGCAACGAAACCTTCTTCAAGTTTTTTTGCTGACTTGGTGATATGTTCATATATATTGGGATTATCCCTGAGGATTTCTATATTTTTAATTCCTGTAGACATAGCAAGGGGATTGCCGGACAGGGTACCTGCCTGATAGACTCCTCCCAGGGGGGATACCAACTCCATAATCCCTTTGCTTCCGCCATAAGCTCCTACCGGAAAGCCTCCGCCAATTATTTTACCGAAACATGCCAAATCCGGTTTAACCTTAAATATCTCAGCCCCTCCACCGAATTTTATCCTAAAGCCGGAAATAACTTCATCAAAAATAAGTAAAGTTCCATATTCATTACAAATATCTCTTAATCCTCTGATAAAATCTTCTTCTCCTGCTACTAAACCCATATTTGCTGCTATAGGCTCCAGAATTATGCAAGCTATTTTCCGGCCACAGTCTTCGAAAATTCTTTTAACATCTTCTAAATCATTATATCTGGCCACCAAAGTATCTTGGATTATCTTTTCTGTCACACCCAAAGATGTTGCAACACCGTGGGTAATCGTACCGGAACCCGATTTTACAAGTAATGAATCACTGTGACCATGATAATTTCCTTCAAATTTAAGAATTTTATCCCTGCCGGTATAACCCCTTGCCAACCTGATAGCTGACATGGTCGCTTCTGTGCCTGAATTTACCATCCTCACCATGTCTACGGGATAGGATTCCGTAATAAGTTTGGCCATTTCTACTTCAATCTCTGTCGGTAAACCATAAGAGATCCCCTTAGCCATAGCCTCTTGCATGGTTTCGACAATCCTTGGATCCCTATGTCCCAAGATCATTGGACCCCAAGACCCTATATAGTCTATATATTCGTTTCCGTCTATGTCTTTAAGTCTGGATCCCATGGCAGAGTCTATCATTATCGGATGCATACCCACATTTTGAAAGGCTCTCACCGGTGAATTTACCCCGCCCGGTATGTACTTTACTGCTTCTTTGTATATTATTTCCGATTTTTCATATCTGCTCATTATTTCTTATGCCTCCTGGCATAACTTTTAGCATGGTAGCTGATTATAATTTTAGCCCCTGCCCTCTTAATAGAATACAAAACCTCATCTATTACAGATTCATCTACCAACCCTTGCTTAATTGCGTTCATTATCATTGAGTATTCACCGCTTACATTGTAAGCTGCGATCGGCTTTAAAAACATATCTGCAGTCCTTTGAATTATATCCAAATAGGCAAGAGCCGGCTTGACCATTATGATGTCGGCTCCCTCTTCAATATCATTCATATGTTCCCACATAGCCTCATCGGAATTTCTATAATCCATCTGATATGTCTTTCGATCCCCAAAGCTAGGTGCTGAATCAGCCGCTTCCCTAAAAGGCCCGTAAAAAGAAGAACTATATTTGGCCGAATAGGCCATAATCGGAAGTTCTTCAAAACCGTTTTCGTCCAGCACTTGTCTGATATAAGCAATTCTGCCGTCCATCATATCAGACGGGGCTATCATATCCGCTCCTGCCCGGGCATGAGACAGGGATATTTTGCCGAGATATTCCAGAGTCAAATCGTTTTTCACATAGCCCTTCTCGTCGATAATCCCGCAATGACCATGATCTGTATATTCACACATGCAAATATCTGTAATAACCAGCATATCAGGATAGTTGGTTTTTATAAATCTTACAGCTTTTTGGATTATTCCATCTTCAGCATAGGCTTGAGATGCAACACTGTCTTTATGTTGAGGTATACCGAATAACAATAGCTTGTTGATTCCTGCTTCTGCCAATTCGTCCAGTTCTTCAGACAGTCTGTCTATAGAATATCGGAAAATATTTTCCATGGATGAAATTTCTTCTTTTACATTTATCCCTTCGATGATAAATAAGGGATAGACAAAATCTTCTACTGAAAGAGACGTTTCTGCAAGCATATCCCGCATCACCCGGGATTTTCTGAGTCTCCTTGTCCTGTTAAAATTTTTCACGTTGCTCCTTTATAGCCTCTATGATTCCTTCGATTGTAGATTCTTCAGCTTCAATATCTACCTTATAGCCTGCTTCTTCTACAGCCCTACTGGTTATCGGACCTATGGATATTATCCGGCCCTTCTCTAAAACGCCCTTCAAATCAGTTCCCAAAATTTCAGCAAAATTTTTGAAAGTGGATGATGAGGTAAAAATTATCTCATAGTCATCATAATCCTTCAAACTCTCTATAATTTCTTCCTTATCCGTATTTTTTATCAATGTATCGTAAACTTCAATTTCTTTAACTAAACAAAACTCTTTTAATTCATTTACTATTTCGTTTCTGCCAAGCCTTGCCCTTGGCACCAGAACTCTGTCATTTCTATCCACATGATTTTTTAATACTTCCACTGCTTCCATACCTTCAAAAACATCAGGCATTAAATCTGCTTTTATACCATACTTCTTAAGTGCATTATATGTTTTGATACCTATTGTACAGAACTTTGTCTTGGATAATTTTCTAACGTCTGATTCCTGTAAGAATTTATCCATAAAGAAATCAACCCCATTTACTGATGTAAAAAATATATAATCATAAATTTCTATATTTTCTATAGCTTCTTTCAGTTCTGCAGAATCTGTAAATACAGTTTCAATCATAGGAAATGACAATATATTTGCACCTAAGCTTTGAAATTTTTGAATTGTGGATTGGGCTCTCTTAGCTTCCCTGGTGATTACAATATTGTGGCCGAATAAAGGCAACTTTTCATAAAAGTTTAAATCATCTCTCAAGCTGACCGTATCACCTATGAAAATTATTGCAGGCCTTTCTATGTCAGCATTTCGAGATTTCTCGTAAATATTGGATAATTCTCCGGTTAAAACTTTTTGCCTTGAAGTTGCGGCCCATTGGATTATGGCAACCGGTGTTTTGGGATTTTTACCATGCTCCAGCAGACCTTTGCATATCTTAGCCAAATTTTTAAAACCCATTAAAAATATCAAGCTTCCTTCGAGCCGGGCTAAATGCTTATAATTTAACTCAGCATTATCATTTCTTTGCCCTGTTATTACATGAAAAGATCTTGCAATATTCCTGAAAGTTACCGGTATACCTGCATAGCCAGGTCCTGCGATAGAAGAAGTCACGCCCGGAATAATCTCAAATTTAACTCCCCTGTCTTTCAAATAAAGCGCCTCTTCTCCACCCCTTCCGAAAACATAGGGGTCTCCGCCTTTAAGTCTGGTTACGATCTTGCCCTTGCATGCTTCTTCGTAAAGTATTTCATTAATTTCATCCTGATTTTTATGATGATATTCCGCCTTTTTACCTACATAAATCCTCTGAGCTTCCATATTCAAATTCAGCAAGTTGGGATTTGTCAATCTATCATAAACTATTACATCGGCTTCCTCTATGGCCCTTTTCGCCTTTAAGGTCAACAGTTCCGGATCTCCCGGCCCTGCTCCTGCCAGATAAACCTTGCCCCGGAATTTTTTTAAATCATTCTTCAGTTTTTCTCCCAATTTTTCACCTAAGTTGTCTTCTATATTTCCGCATATAAAATCCCTGACCAGATTACCTTCCGAGTCCCCCAACAAGCCATCCAATCTGATCTTATCCTTCTCGATTTGTGCGTAGGCACCTACCGGAACCGTGCAGGATCCTCCTACCGTTCTCAGAAAATCTCTTTCTACTTGAGCCTGGATTTGTGATTGCTTGTGATTTAAAAGCATCAGTGCTTGATGAAGTTCTGTATTGGACTCAGAAATTTCGACGGCAAGAATTCCCTGGGCAGGAGATGACAACATTATATCCCGGTCTAAATAAATCATATTCTCAAGTTTCAGCCCCAGCCTATGGACCCCTGCCGCAGCCAGAATCACCCCGTCCAAATTTTCTTCTTCTATTTTCCTAAGCCTTGTCTCTATATTTCCCCTGATGGGAACAATTTTCAAGTCTGGTTTTAAAGACTTTATTTGAAAAGCCCGCCTTTTGCTGGATGTTCCTATTCTGGCAGCTTCCGGTAACTCCTCAAAGCTGATTTTTTCTCTTAATATCAGAACATCTCTGGGATCTTCTCTTGCGGGAACAAAAGTCAGCATTAAGCCCTGCGGCAGACATGCCGGCATATCTTTCATAGAATGAACGGCCATATCTATGGTTCCCTTCAATAATTCATCTTCAATCTCTTTGACAAATACTTCCTTGCCGCCTATTTGAGAAATAGACTTATCTAAAATCCTGTCCCCCTTAGTTTTTATTGTCTTAATCTTAATTTCCCAATCAGGGTATTTGTCCAGTATCAAATCCCTTACCTGCCTTGTTTGACTTAAAGCCAGGTTAGATTCTCTGCTGCCTATTGTAATTTTCACCTTTCTTCCTTTAACCTATTCCTATAATTTTTTACTTCTGCCAAGTCTAATTCCAAAACCTCAGACAAAATCTTATTCTTGCGATCCTTGTAATTTTCTAAAACTATAGCTCTTATTTCTTCCAATATAGCCAGATATTCATCAGTATATCGGCTATATTTTTCTTTAACTTCATGCTTGATCTTTTTACTGAGAAGAGGGTAGAGTCCATCAGTGGAAACCGATATACTCAAGCGACCATCCAAGGCTTGAGCCGGAAAGATAATCTCGGACTTTACGGAACCGTCAACCATATTTACAAGTATATCCAGCTCCTTACAGTCTCTATATATTTGTAAATTTACCTGTCTGTTATCAGTTGCTGCTATTACCATAAAAGAATTCCTTATATATTCTTTATTATAAGTATCCTTGATGCATTCCAAATCCAGTTCCTCAAACCCTTCTTCAAATCTCGGACTGATTACCTGAATTTCTGCTCCTGATCTTATCAGAGTCTTGACCCTTCTTAAGGCAACCGGGCCGGCTCCTATAATACTGATTTTTTTGCCTTGCAGATCTATTGCCAGATTAGTGTACACTTATGCCTCCAGGTCAAAAAGCTCCTTCATTGTTTCCCGGTATCTTTCATCATCCGAATTGTCTTTAATTTTGAGGATCGCCTCTCTTGTAATCCTATTTAAAGAATAAGAAATAACTTGTTCAACAATACGTTTCTCCCTTGAAGACATATTTAATTTTCTATTCAAATAATTCAAGGAATCTTTTTCGATTTCATTTTTTTTGTCATTTAAGGATGAAAGGATAGGAGCTACTTTGCTTGTCCTCAGCCAGTCCATATAGTCGTCTACATCTTCATTGATTAATTTTTCCGCCCGGCTGACAAGCTCCCTTCTTTTTTCTAAATTTTGAACACTCTTATTTTCTAAATCGTCAAGAGTGTAGAGGCTTACCCTTTTTAAATTACCAATTCTCTCATCTATATCTCTGGGCAAACCTAAATCTAAAATATAGATGTCTTTATCCAGCTCCGGAAATTCCTCGTACTTAATTATGGTATGGACAGCCGCCGTAGCTGAAATCAGAATATCGACTTCCCTGATAATCTCATATCTGTCTCCGTATTCTATTTTTTTAGTTTTAGGGAATCGCTTGAATAATTCATCCAGCCTGCTATCCCTGCGATTGGTTATATAGATTTGTGAAAGGCCTATATTATAAAGGTATGTCAAGCTTAGCTCCGACATCTCTCCGGCTCCTATCAGTAAGGCTTTTTTACCGCTTAAATTCGGAATTTTTTCTTGAATCATCTTAACTCCGATATATGAGGCGGATATAGGTATGGTAGAAATACCTACCTTATTTCTTATTTTCTTTCCTACAGAAATAGCCATCTGGAACAATCTATTTAAGATTTTTTTAGAAAATTTCAATTCCATTGAAAACTCCATGGCTGACTTTACCTGATTCAGAATCTGATCCTCACCGATTACCTTAGAATCCAAACCGCCACTTACCATAAATAGATGCTCAACCATTTCTCTGCCTGTCTCAGAAAATATGTATTCATCAATTTGCTGATATGAAAAACAAGACTTATAAAAATCTATGATTATATCCTTGCAAGAGGAAGCCTTATTATTTGCATAATATATTTCTGACCTGTTACAAGTAGAAAGAATCACAATCTCATCAATTTTATTTTGCAAAACAGAAGAAATCTCTATTCTCTTTGATTCGGAAAAATTAAACTTTTCTCTAATCTCAATCGGCGTCAAATTGTGATTTATGCCGACTACTCCAATTTCCAACATGTCTTCTCCAAATTTTCTGTAAAATTCAACCAGCGAACAATCTTCATGTTTTTTTATAATCCTATCACACTAATCTGATTATGTGCATTAATCAGACTTAAAAAGTTTTTATGCTATAAAGTTATCGTCTCTGCCTCGCATGAACGATTTCGCAATTTTGCTGAACAAGCCGGAATCTTGAAGCTTTTCAATTATTTCTCTTTGTGGAAAATCAATAAGCTGAGCTTCTGTTCCTTCATACAGAGTAATTTTTCCATTTTTGCCAAATGGTTCACGTCCGGGAATGTTGCCGTTTTTGATAAAGGCAATCCAGTCATTTTGTAAAATTTCCATTTGCACTAAATTCTTTTCTGTTACGGTCATATCGATATCGTGGAGTGTGCCAAAAATAAACGGAAACTCAGCACAGTGATATGCACCGCGTAAGCCGTTCCAGATGTTTGGTACGAAATTCAGACGGTATCCGTAACAGGGAGCTAAATTTGAATATAGCTTCATCTCACGCAGAGCAGTAACGTGAAAAAACATTTCCATCATTTTGAATTGCACCTTGGTAATGTCTTGGTATTTTTTGCGAAGTTCATCTGCTAAGATCAATCCATCTTGCCCATATTTATTTAAAATATGCTCACGAAAGTTTGTTTCCTTGGTTGTAATTCCCAATCCCCTGTACCACGATTTATTATTAATCATCTCTAATTCGTCTTCTGTCGTTCCGAGCATAACAGGCTTTGGAGAAAATTCAGCTTTCTCCATCAAGATTCTTGCATCATCTTTGAGTAGTACGCCGTCAATGACAGGCGAGGCTAAAAACTCAAGCGGCATTTTCAGTTTGAGCAGTTTTTTTGTAGAAAGAGAAAGTAATTCTTCCGTATTTGATAAACGATTGTTTTTCAAAAAGCCTCTTGCAATTTTTTCTGCTGTTTCTAAAGTCATGCATTCATTTGCCCCGGCAGAGCACACAATGAGTTGGTCAAAATATTTTGAACTTTCTTCGCTCATCATGTGAGTTGATACAGAAAGTCCGCCTGCAGACTGCCCCAATAACGTAATATTGGCCGTATCTCCGCCAAATTCTCCAATATTGCAGCGAATCCATTTGAGGGCACGTTGTTGATCAAAAAAACCGCGGTTGACGGAGAGTTTTCCATTAATCATAACAGGAATGAAGCCTTCAACGCCCAAGCGATAATTTAGCGTTACAACGACAATACCTTTAGCAGCCAAATACCTGCCATTATACAGAGGTGTCGTTCCGGAGCCGTAAGTAAAACCGCCGCCGTGAATAAAAACCAGCACCGGTTTTTTGCCTCGAGTGTTATTTGTCCAGATATTGAGCACAAAAGCGTTCTCGGATGTTTTGTCCTTATCTGTCAAAATTTCCTTGCGCATCATCGGGTTTTTCAGAAATGCATTAATCAGAGGTGGCACTTTGTTCTGAGGAAAGCACATCCCTATCCCCGAATTGACCGGATCATCTTTATAACTTTCGATCATTGTCGGCATTCCGAAACGTTCAGCTGTCGCATAGGGAATACCAAGAAAACTTTGAACATCGATGTCATTTACTTTTTCGTTTTCATAAATAAAGGTTCCTAAATTTAATTGTTGTGTAAATTTCATATAATTATACCTCGTATATTAGTTTTTAGGAGCAGGATTACTGCTATATATCCTGCTCAGGTTGATGTTTTAAACACCCTGTTTAATAATGGTTTTAGAAAGGCCATTGAGGTAAGTTCTGTCTCACCTTGAGGTATCTTAAGGATAACTTCTATTGGAGTAAGTTCCCCCAGGCCTTATGATTAGCTTCGAACCGCTGGATGTTTGTCAGCTCCCAAGCTCCTTTAGCAGGAGGAATCATGCAGCTTTTGGGCTGAGTGAATTCGAATACGAGGGTGTCGATGCGTAAGTGCCCAGGGTGTTTACTTCAACCGACCTTTCCATTTTTCAGAAAGAAAGGAGGTGAAGACTTACGTTAGACACTGTTTTCATCGGCATTGATGTGAGTTCTCAGGCGAATGCGGTTCACGTTATGGATCATCACGGGGACAAGATGTTTGGTGACGAGTTTCCTAATTCCAGGATTGGCAGCACCAAAATGGTGGCTTCTATTCTTGCCAAAAACGATTGCAAGGATAAGCACCTATGCTTTGGTCTTGAGGCTACAGGACACTATGGGGATCATCTGGCAATCTTCCTTAGGGAAACACCGATGTTAAAAAACATCTCCCGTGCTGTCTATTTACTGAATCCTAAGCAAATCAAAAAGTTTCGTGACAGTTATTCGGATATTCCGAAAACGGATTTCACGGACGCTTTCGTCATTGCGGACAGTCTCCGTTTTGGCCGGATAGGCATGAAAGGATCTATCGTGGAAGATAAATATTTAGCCTTACAAAGCTTGACCCGTTGGCGCTTTCAAACCGCCAAGGACTTGACCAGAGAGAAGAATAGATACTTACAAAATCTATTTCTCAAGTTTTCTACCTTTGCTCAACTTCAGGCTAGCTCAGAGAGTCTTTTTTCGGATACTTTTGGCAACACAGCTCTTCAGTTAATGGAAGAGTTTGACAGTGTCGATGAGATTGCCTATTGTCCTTTAGAGGAACTTGTAGACTTTCTCGTAGAACACTCCAAAAACCATTTCAAAGATCCTGAAGGGCTTGCCGAAGAGCTTAAAAAGGCTGCCAGAAGTTCGTACCGTTTATCCAAGGCGGTGAACAACTCCCTCAATCAGGTGATGGCTATGCAAATCAATACAATACGGTTTCTCCAACAACAATTAAAGGAAACCGACAAGTATATTGAGAAGCAAATGACAGCCATCCCCTGCACCTTGACTTCTGTACCCGGCATTGGCCCGGTATATGCGGCCGGGCTTATAGCTGAGATAGGGGACGTTAAGCGTTTTAAGAATGAGGCTGCCTTAGCCAAATATGCAGGACTCACTTGGACAAAACACCAGTCCGGTAAGTTTGAGGCGGAGAATAGCCGTCTCATTCAAGGTGGGAACAAATTCCTCAGATACTACTTTTGCCAAGCAGCAAACAAAGTTAGGTTGCATGATCCTGACTACAGAAGCTTTTACCAAAGTAAACTGAGAGAATGTAAAACATCCCCACACAAACGTGCACTCGTCCTAACTGCTAGAAAACTTGTCCGTCTGGTCTATGCTCTGCTGCGTGACCAGCGACTTTATAAAATCCAGACAAAATAGATAAGTCTACTGCGTCTGTTTTTTTCACCACGGGTTAGTGGTTTTATTTAGTATGCTCACATTTGTTCAAAGCTATTCATTTTTCAAGGTGCGGTGCGGAATTTGCTACTTGACTATTTACCGCTGGACTCTACTCGCCCAACTGCATGGTTCCGGCGTTGTCGTGATTATTAAATCTTCCGTACTGAGTCTACTCGCCCAACTGCAAGGTTCTGAGTCTGCGATAAAGGCTGTGCGAATCCTTGATCAAGTCTTCCGGAGACCCGGATTCTACAACCCTGCCATCGGTCAGACCGACAAGATGATCGGCTTCTTCGATCGTGCGCATACGATGGGCAATCATCAGGACTGTTTTGCCACGGATCAAAGCACTGAGACCTGCCTGAATTTTACTTTCATTTTCTACATCCAGAGAAGCTGTAGCTTCGTCCAGAAGTAATATCGGTGTATTCTTCAGCAAAGCCCGGGCAATCGAAATTCTCTGACGTTCACCGCCGGACAAGCGTGCGCCGTTTTCTCCGATCATGGTCTGATAACCATCCGGCAGGCGGCAAACAAATTCATCACAATGAGCTAAACGGGCCGCCTCCATGACCTCTTCCTCAGTCGCATTTTTCCGACCCAGCTTGATATTTTCATACACGGTATTATCAAACAAGATTACATCTTGAAATACCATAGATAATTGCGTCATAATCGTTTCCGGATCAATTTCTTTCAGATCATGCCCGCCGATTCTGACAGATCCTTCTGTCGGATCATAAAACCTGGCAGCCAGTTTGGCAGCCGTACTTTTTCCACATCCGGAAGGTCCGATCAAAGCCGTGATTTCGCCTTGTTTAGCCGTAAAGCTGACATTGTGCAAAACAGGGGTATCTTCTAAATATTCAAAGCTGACATGATCAAATTCAATATCAAAGCAGTCAAACTGAACATCGGTTTGACCGGTCATTTCATCACTGTTCTCCAGTTCCCGGGTTCTCTCCAAAGGAGCAGAACCATAGTAAAGATAAGACAAGTTATAAACCACAGAACCGACCGGATCATAAATCCTGGCTGCTACGACCAGATACATCAAAAATTTTAACAAGGACAAAGAACCTTGCTCAAACAGCATCGTACCAACAATTACCGTTGTAGCAAAACCCAGCTTCAACAAACTTTGTCCGCCGTTAACGAAAATGGACATAGCTATTTCAGAAACTTTATGCATGTCTTCTTCTTCTTTTAAGAGGGCTCTGTACTCTTTCATATAACTTTCTGTGCGGTTGTTGGCATGGATGTCAGCCATATGTTCAATATTTTCTTGGGTTTGATCAGATACGCGACGTTTTGTTTCAAAATGTACCCGAAGATGCTTTTTTTGGAAACGAGAACTAAGTAAAGTAACAATGAGCACAACCGGCATTATCCAGCATACAGCCAGCCCTATGCGCCAATCCCAAATAATGACTCCGATCGCGGTAACAAGAGTGGAAATTACAGCCCCTGCCATCTGCGGAACGGCATGCGATTGTAAACCTTCCAGGATATTGATGTCCTCCATCATAGTATTTGTGATATCGCTTAAATCTTTATTACTGAAAAAAGACAGGGGTAATTTACGCAGTTTTTCTGCCAGACGAATCCGGCGTTCCTCGCTTTCTTCATAAGTGGATACAAAAACGGCTGTATACTGTTTGTAGTAAAAGAATCCTGAGACTAACAGAGATACAATTGTGATAATTATATAGGCGGTATAGCGAAAAACAACTTCTTGCCCCGTTTCAATCTGTGGTAATACATCTTCCAAAAAATGGTAAACCAAAGACATCGGCACCATCAGCGAAATAAAATAGAGTGCATTATATATTGATCCTTTTGCTAAGCCTTGGGCAGACTTACGACCCATTGCAAGATTTTTTTGTAAAAAATTAATCATGATATTATCCCTTCTTAATTTTTCTGCCAGCGCAGAATGAAATCAGACCCGCCATGTTGCCGCAGTATTGAAGTCTTCCCACATACCGGCATAAACGCCGCCTTGCTCGATTAAAGCTTGATGTGTACCTGCTTCAACAATTTTTCCTCTTTCCATGACCATAATGCGATCTGCATCGACGACGGAACTGAGCCGGTGAGCGATCATCAGCGTTGTTTTGTCAGCCATCAATCTGCGAAAAGCGACTTGAATCAGTCGTTCGTTTTCCGGATCGGCAAAGGCAGTTGCCTCATCCAAAACCAAGATCGGTGCATTTTTGAGAAAGGCTCTGGCCAGCAAAAGTCGCTGCTCCTCTCCACCGGACAGAAAGACTCCTTTGCCGCCTACAACTGTGTGCAAACCTTTCGGCAATTTTTCAACTACGTCCAGACATTGTGCTTGATAACAAGCCTCCAGCACTTCTTGTTCCGTAGCTTTCGGTCTGGGTTTTCTGATGTTTTCAAAGACCGATTCTTTAAAAAGAGATTGATTTTGAAAAACAAAAGAAATCTGATTCATCAAGGCTTCTCTGCTAAACTCTCGTACCGGAATTCCGCCAATTCTGATACAGCCTTCTTGCGGATCATAAAAACGTGGCAATAAGGAGGCCAGGCTGCTTTTCCCACCACCGGATTCTCCCACCAGAGCCACAAATTTACCTTGGGGAATGTCAAAAGATACTTGGGAAACAACGTTTCGTTCCGTATTGGGATAATGAAAAGAAACATTTTCATAACGCACTGTATGCTCTTCTGCTTCTCCCAGGTTACCGTAGGACATCGGCTCATGAACAAAGAGACTTTCTATTCTGTTCACTACTTCTGTGGCTTGCATAGTTCCCTGACCAATGGACATTATTTTGATGACTTGCGTGGCACTATAGCCGGTAAACAATACATAAAAAACCAAATTGCAAATAATTTCAACTGGATTGGAACCTCGATTGATCATAACAATAGCTAAGGGAATCAATAAATAAACTGCGGCCCGAACCATGGTGTTGGCTAAAAGCATCCATTTTCTGGCCATGTAAGTGTATTCTAAAGAAAAACTCGAATAGTTTTTTATGGCTTCTCGAAACGCTCTGAAAGAGTGAATGGTCTGTTGAAAAACTTTAACTACAGGAATCCCTCTGACATATTCTACAGCGGACGCATTCATCTGCTCTTGGGCAGTCATATAATTGTGAACACAGTCGCGATTTTTACCCGAATACATAGGAAAAATCAAGAATACCGCCGCAATAATTGTAAACAGGGAAGTCAGCCCCATCCGCCAATCATAAGAGAAAAAGATAATCAGCATTACTACCGGAAAAATTGCTACAGCCGCCAGGTCAGGAGTATTATGGGCAACCATGTTATGGGTCAAACCGGCATTATCATCAATCGTCTTTCTCAATTTACCTGACGCTTGCTCTTTAAAAAAGCCCAGAGGCATCTCCATAAAACGCTGCATCGACTTACTGCGGATACCGCTTTCAATACGAAAAGCCACCAGATGAGATAAGGTCAAAGATATAAAATATAGTAAAACACTTATCACAAAAAAGATGACAACAAACCAAGCCAGACTGATAATCCGATTTATATCAGGATCTTCTTGCAAGATATTGCGAATGATTTGATGAATATAGGTGTAAGGGACAATGCCTGCTACTGTACTTAAGACCGCTGCAATCATGGAAACCCAAATGAACGGGCGCCAGCGCCCTGCATAGTCCAGTAAAATGTTCCAAGTTTCTTTTGCCGTTCGATTTTGCTCTTGATTTTGCTCTTCTTGGAGAGCCGTTGAATTTTTTGTTTTCATTTTCTACTCCATCTCTTTAAAAAATTCTGCCGTCGATAAACCTTTTGTTTTTCTGCTTTGCATGACATAAATAATTAAGTAACTGACTAAACCGCTGACTATTGTCACAGGGTAAACCCAAGGTGCTACATAAAAATCAAACCAACCGATGTATTTGGTCATTATTTGTTTAAAAATAATTCTTAACAAAAGCCGGCAGACAGGAATGCTAATTAAGAAAGAAAAGACTACCATCAGTCCGGTCGTCACATGGTACAGGTTATTGATCTCGTTGTTTTCGTAACCTAGTATTTTGAGCATAGCGATAGACTGTTGATTGCGTTCCACTACCTGTTTTGAAAGTACATAGATTAATACAAAAAATAAGATCACGGAAAAAACAGCCATTACCTTAAAAACTTGTCCCATGGAGTCCATGAGTTGATCTAAAGCAAGAGTCAAATCTCTTTCCGTACGGATTGATGCGATGAAAATTTCATCTAGATCATTGAGCTTATGGTTGCTGAAATAGCCTGTAAAATACGTTTCATCACAATTAAAAATTGTCTGAAAATCATCTAAATAAACAAATATGGTAAAACCGGCAGGATAATAAACAGTATCACCCAGTTCAAAACTGTAAGTCTCATCCGTATATTTTTTGCTAAGTTCCAGCTGATCTCCCTCTTCCATCCCATATTTGCTTGTCAAACCGTTGGAAAAGATCGCTTCTCGAGTCTGTAATCCTTGGCTGACCTCAGGTAAAAACTGAGAATCTTCCTCGATACCTAACACCTGAACTGTTATTTCACCTAATTCCAGACTTTGAACCGCAAATTTCTCAGCCTGTTCATCTGTTGTCTCTACCGGCATACGTAAAATATATTGATAGGCACAGATTTGATTATTCAAAACCTCTTGCTGATGATTCTCCAGTAAAGGCGGCAGCATCAGACCGGTACTCATCAGTAGGGAACCCAGAAGAATTCCTATGAGCAAAACCAGATAGGCCGATGTATTTTGAAAAATAATTCTCAACCGAAAACGTGCAATAAAAGATAATTTACCTAAAGATATAGCATGTTTCTGTTTACGTCTGCTTAAATCGTTGCGTAAAAACTTTTGTATAGGCAAGGATAGTAAAGCCGGTAAAAATCCGTAGATAATCAGCAAGATAATAAGAACGGGAACAAGCGTGGTCAAGACGAAAGCTTCTGCATTCCATAAGACAGGAGCAGGAATCAGCGAATAACTTTTAGTATAGATATAGATGAAAGCATCTTTCATAAGAGTATATCCAAGCACATTACCGATAAGTGCACCCATAAGAGTCACCAGTAAAGGCAAGAGCGAATAATGGCGGATCAACTCACCGTTAGTATAACCTAAAGCACGCAAGCTTCCGACGGATTTTGCTTCCAGTTCAATGGTACTTCGCATTACAACAACGTATAAGAAAGCAATAATGACAATTGTGATGTAAAAGAAAACCATCATAAAAACCCGATCTTTGCCAAAGTCTTCACCTGCGAAGTGAATTGCCTGATTGTCTGACCGACGGACAAAGTCTTTGATCAAATCATGTTCTTTTACAAGATCAAGAATCTCATCAGCATAATCATTTTTTTCTTCAGGAGACAAATCCGGATCATGATTTTTCCAAGCATACGTGTAGTGCAGATCGTTGTATTCCAGTTCGTCAAAAGCCTCTTGATTTACACCGGCTATGCCAAAATGAGTGTTGTCAAACAAACCGTCGGCATTATTCTTAAATAAAGAACTATAATCAGAGAATGCTACAATGCCGGAAACCCAAAAAGCTTTTGCACCCAGTTTAACCTTAGAACCGATCTCGTAACCGTTATTGCCTGCAAACAAACGCTCCAGAACAATTTCTTCATCAGTTTCGGGCATTACTCCTTCGAGCAAAGCAATCCGATTAATTTCTTCTCGGACAGGATAAATACGAAGAATCCGGTTTTCTTTTATCTCCAAATCCTTATTAAACAAGGTAAAGATCGAAAGCTTTTCATTTTTTAACACTTCAGCGAGCGGATCAGACATTTCTTTAAGCAATTCAAAATGTCCATCTTCAATGTTATATTCCTCAAAAGTACTGTCATAACCGCTCCGCAAAGAATATTCAGCAACTAAAAAACCGGACGCCAGGCTAATCGAAAGAACAAGGAACAACAAAACGGCAAGAAATTTACCGGCATTACCTGCTAACATTCTGGGAATACGTTTGTTTAAAGGATTTTTAACAAACACTTTTTGCTCCATTTCTACTTATCAGCAAGAAAAACTGTTCTCGACTATTTGGTCGTTACCAAGTAATCGCAGCAGCTTTTTGTTTGTTCCTATTATTTTCATTACTACGTATTGCACCATCATGCAGGCGAATAATTTGGTCCGCCATTCCCTGAATGGCCTCATTGTGAGTCACAATCATCATGGTACATCCGTATTTTTGATTAACTTTTTCCAGCATTGCCAAAATTTCTCTGGACGTCTTATAGTCCAGGGCCCCGGTAGGCTCGTCACAAAGAAGCAGATCGGGATTTTTTATCACGGCACGACCTATAGCAGTACGTTGCTGCTCGCCTCCGGATAATTGAGAAGGTAGTTGGTCCTGTCTGTCCCAAAGACCCAGAGTATGCAATAAGTCATTGACATCCAATGGTTCATCACTCAGATAAGCACCACTTTCGATATTCTCTTTTAAAGTCAGATTGGGAATCAGGTTATATGATTGAAATACATAGCCCAGTTGTTTTCGACGATAATGTCCTAAGGTTTTTTCGTTCTGTCCGTTGATTTCAGTTTCATTAAAATAAAAAGAACCTTTGTCTGGTATCTCAATTCCACCAATGATATTCAGCAAGGTTGATTTGCCTGAGCCGGACGGTCCGAGCAAAGTACAAATTTTCCCTCGCTCTACTTGAAAAGAAACATTTTTCAAGACATCGACGGTATGAGTTCCGATATGAAATGATTTATAAATATTCTTCACTTTAAGTAACATCCTGTGTCATTCTCCTCTCTATCCTTTTTAAAACATAGGATAAATCCAATATGCAAAAAGTTAGCTTTGGTTAACTAATGTTAGGTAGGCCTTACAATACACCAATTTCTTCTTTTTTGCAAGACTAGTTGAGAAATAATTGCTGTAAAAAATTTATTCTGCTACAATACTTATCGTTAGCTTAAGCTAACTCAATTGTACTCCTTGTAATCGGTCGGTCAAGGGGTAAGTATATAAAAGTTTATCAAGATATTTATGGAGTAATTATTAGTACAGTATGTAGAACTTAAACTCATTGGAAGTTTTTGGAAAAGGAGAAAAGCATGCCGAAAATAAAGAAAGAAGAAAAACAAGCAATAATACCGGAAAATAAACAATTTACTGCACGGGACGCTATCCAAATCGGTCTTCATGCAGCATTATTATTTTTCCTAAGCGGTTTAGTTGGCAGTATCGGATTTGTTCCTATTTTATATCCGGCAGCTCCTTTTGTAATTGCAATCGTCTGTGGTCCTGTGTTTTTCCTTTTTTTAAGCAAGGTCAGACATTTTGGTATGATCACTGCTGTCGGTACTTTACAAGGTGCTTTTCTGGCAATCACAGGACACGGGATCTATTCGCTTCTTGCTGCAATCATACTAGGTCTAATTGCCGATAGTATTTGCCGCATGGGAAATTACCGTAGCTTTAAGCACTCTCTTTTCGGCTATGCCTTCTATGCTGTTATCATGGCTACCTCTTATTTTCCGATGATCTTTTCGGCAGACACATTTTATGCCAATATCGCAAACTCCA
>DUPV01000068.1 GCA_012838135.1 Clostridiaceae bacterium
ATTTTGCCTAAACTTTTTAATTATTTCTATAAAGTACAGATAAGATGTGTTCAAAAATAAAAAATAAAGAAAAGCAAAGATTGATTTTAGCATTATTTATTAATTGATCTATAGAAATTTATACTTTAGATGTATATAAAACAACAGAATCCCTTGTTATCAAGGGTTTTTCTGCTATTCAAAACCTACTGAGACACAATCTAGGTTTTCAGAATTGTATTAAAGACGGTAAGAACATAGATCCGTTTTGCGGCAGCGGAACGTTTTTAATTGAAGCTGCTTTGATTGCGAGTGATACAGCTCCCGGAATCAAACGACATTTTTCGGGCGAAGAGTATCATATAGTCGGCAGAAAAGCTTTTGATCGGGCGCGTGAATTGGCGAAAAATAAATCTTTAATTTATAATTCTGACTTATTAAACGAAGTGAAACTACAGGATATTAAATCAGACAAAACTGCAGCTCAAATTACAACATATATTTATCCGGGTTCAGCAACCAGGATTTTCGGTTCGGATATTTCCTCAGACAGCATAAAATTGGCAAAAGAAAATGCGAAAAGAGCCGGAGTAGATGATTTGATCCATTTTGAAAAACAAGATATTTATCAATTGAAAAGAGCAAATTTACTTGAAAAATTTTCAACTGACCGCATCCTGTTTGTGGCAAATCCGCCCTATGGTGAACGTCTGGCAGATCAAGAAGAGGCTGTGAATTTGGCTGAACAATTGTGCAAATTATGCTTGAATGAAAAAAGATCTCTTGCTCGTGGCACAAGACTTTCTGCGCTTACTTCAGATGATGACTTTGAAAAAATCATGGGCTTTAGAGCTAATCGGCGCAGAAAATTATATAATGGCGGAATTCGCTGCACCCTATTTCATTATTTTAATTTTTAAATAAAATTGTACCAAGTAGTGAATTACGAATCTGCTTCAAATATAAAAATGAAAATTACTTCAATTATTAACTGAGAAATTGTTTCAATTATTTTAATGAAAACTGCTTAAAAATGTTATGATGACTCCAAGGTTGTTCTCCACACGTGGACACTCATTTTTTTGTGTATGATTAAAAGGCAACTCAAAGCTTGAAGATATCGGTTTTATTATTATGCTGAAAAATATGTTTGTTTTGCGAAATTTACCATGCATAAAATTGAATTAATTGAAATCAGGCCTTTTGCTATGATTAAAATGGTTAAAGGTTGTCTTAATAGTTATACACAAAGTTATTAACATTATTAACATTTTTGTGAATAGATTTATTTGCTTAATCTTATTTGTTTATTATGGTACCAGATCAAAGACTTGACAATAACCTTAATCAACGGCATAATCGCTTGTACCACTTGTGATAGCAAAGATGGCAGAACAAAAGCCCAATATTGCATATTGCCGATCTTCTGTATAAATGCTTTTTGATCCTAAAGAGCAAAAACATATAGCACTCGGTAAAACTAATTGCCTGCACAAAGGCTTTTAGGCAGTTGTAAAAAACCGTACTTAGATTAATCATCTAAGCAACATTTCAAAAATAAATTTAAATTAAATCAATTCAATTAAGCAAGTTAAGATTTTAAATTTTAGCTTGCTTTTTTGATGCCCGGAAAGAAGGTGAGGGAAATAAAAAAGTTAAACCAAGAAGTATTTATAGCCAGAAAAAACAAGCTAACAAAAAAAGGAGAAATTTATGATTAATACTAAAGTAAAAAAGAAGAATAGGCTATTAATGCTTGTTTCAGCGTTAATCATGATACTGGGCATGATTCCTGTTATGTCCGATACAGAAGCAAAAGCAGCTCTGCCTGAAATATCTACAGGTCATAGCAAAGGTAGTTATACACTTAGTAAAAGTGGTAATCCGAGAAGTATACTTCAAATGAATCTGACAGATGAAGCAATATCCGATTTACGACAGATTTATGGTACAGATGTGACATTTTTAACTAATGGTGGTGTATATAGACCACAGACACATGATATATATATGGATGGGAAAATTGCTTTTTGTGCTAACCCGACCGTCTTTGCCGGAACAATATATACCGATAGAGTAACGATTAGTACTACAGAAGTTAATGATAAGAATTATCGACAGTTTTTTGGTGCTTATGCCAATCAACGTTATCCGGTACAGCACTTGAAGGACAAGATAATTAATTATTATGGTAATGAGCAAACACTAATCGATCATGCCGCTATCACTTTTTTATCAGGTATTATTCAGCAATCAAATGTATCTAATTCAATAACGCAGGAGTTAATTACTGCTTGGAAAACAGAAAAACCGGGCGAAGATTTAGCGAATGTAATAACTGTAGCTGAATTAAAAGCTACAACTAACGCTTTCTTTTTCAGCTGGTATTATTCATTTGATGCTGAAATAACAAGAGCCACCGGTGGATCAGTCACAACTTTTGCATCATCGGAGGTAATCAAATCTTTTTTGAATTTTTATAGTTTTGTTTATTCAAAGATTGCCGCAGGTACGATTAAATTGTTAAATCCCACAGTCAATATCTATTACACACCGGATACTCCGAGTACAGTGCCTGTTGGTTCTAACATGCAAGTAATACATGCTATTTCCGGTAGTTTAAAAATTGAAGAAGAGGGAAGTATAAAACTCACAAAATCATCAGCAGATACAATTCTTACGAGCGGAAATAACTGTTATGACTTAACCGGTACAGAATTCACGGTTTATGAAGATGAAGCATTAACCAAAGTAGCAGGGAAATTAACTGTTGAAGCAGACGGCATGTCTAATGTTTTAGATAATATAAAAGCCGGTACTTATTATGCAAAAGAAACCAAAGCCGGTAAAGGTTATTTTCCTGATCTGAAAACTTATCCGATTGAAGTAAACCCGGGTGAAACAGCAGAGCTTATAGTAGTTAATCAACCAATGGATAATCCGGTTTCCGTTCTGCTAAGGAAAGAAGATATTAATGACAAGACACCTTTAGCTTTGGCAGAATTTACGGTTAAATTCTATGGCGGAGATTATTCAGATAATGTTGACCCGGCAACTTTAGGTGTAATCCCGACCAGAACATGGGTCTTAAGAACCGATGGAAATGGAGTTGCAAATTTCAGAAGCGGACAAGAAAGTTTCACTTATGATAGCAAAACTTATAACTACAAAGTTTCCGGTGACAATTTTTATTTTAATAATTTAAACCAGCCTACTCTTCCTCTCGGTACGATCACAATTCAAGAAACTAAAGCACCGAAAGACTATAAAGTCAATAATGAAGTTTTTGTCAGAAAAATTCAGCCGGATAGTACTTTAGATTCTGTTATAATCTACAATCCGCCTACTGTACCGAATGAGCTGATTCCCGGTAAACTCCAGGTAGTCAAAGCATCAGCCAATAAGGATATGACGGATAACAACTCCAAGTATAGCTTTGAAAGTATCGAGTACGGTTTATTTAAGACAGAAACTGATGCCCAAGCAAGAAATAATATAATTGGTACATTTACTCTAAGGGCAGACGGAATATCGAACATCATTGAGGATTTGATTCCTGCTACCTACTATGTAATTGAAACTAAAACCAGTGGCGGTTACGCTTTAGACAATACGGTTCATACGGTTAATGTAGTGGGAGAGCATTTGATTAAGGTCAATGTGATGGATACGATAGACTTAGCTCAATCCGCACCGGTGGATGTTTTAATTCAAAAAGTAGATAGCGAAACAGGTCAGGCAATACCTCAGGGCGATGCAAGTTTAGCCGGAGCGGAATTCAGAGTAAATTACTATAAAGGTGAACACGCTTTAGGTACAGTGCCGACAGCAGAACCACACGCTACTTGGATTATTACTACTGATGCAACAGGTAAAGCAAGCATGGCCGGTGCCAGAGGCAGTAATCTTTATAAAAACAGTAAAGGCGAAACGGTAATCCCTTTAGGTTATATAACTATACAAGAAATAACGGCACCTAAAGGCTATTTAATCAACAATGAATTAATGTCGCATAAGATTGATCCGGCAGGTACAGGAGAGACTTTAACTGTTTTACAAAACTTGACAGCTGAACAAATAAAGTTTGAAGAAGAAGTTATTAAAACACCGTTCAGTTTAAGAAAAGTCATAACAGACGGTGAACAATCCGAAATCGTAGACGTGGAAGTAGATGCGGTATTTGTAGCCATTGCAAATAAATATGTTTTAAAGCACGGATCATTTGAGGAAGCATTAAAATATACAGCCGAATATGCTCCAAGTGAGTGGGACAGACTGGTTACGGATAAAAACGGTAATGCTACATCTAAACCTTTAGCTTATGGTTTATACCAGGTAGCCCAAACTGAAGGTAAAGATGAAACAAATTTACTGAAAGAAACGTTTACCTTTGAGGTCAAATCAGCGGAACAGGAGATTGTCGAATATACTGTAAATAACATACCTGCAAAATACCCTGTGCGTATGGTGAAGAAAGATGCGATAACCGGAGAAAATGTAATATTGAATTCCGCAAGTTTTAAGATTAAGAATAAAGCTACTGGCGAATATATCAGTCAAAAAGTAGGATCTAAGTGGTATGACACGTTCATGACTACAGCTGAACAACAAGGTGAAATCTTACCGGGTACCTTCTATGTACCGACCGAAGATGACGGTACAACTGTAACACCGCTAAAAGTGAAACCCGGTGCATACATTATCGAAGAGGTAAAAACTCCGGAAGGTTTTGTAGTTCTTGAAGAACCAAAAGAACTTATTATCGGTGAAGATTATGTAACCCATACCGACCAGGACTTAGACGAGATCATTGAAGTAGTGATTGAGAATGAACCGCAATACGGAGAATTAACCCTACATAAACAAGGCGAATTGTTTAAGGAGTGGACACAAAGAAGTGTTACACTACCTATTCAGGCTAAAGGTAAAACAATCGGCAAAGAAGTAGAAGTACCAAGAGCAAACGAAACCTTAACCTTGACCAGAGTTTATAAGAAAGCAATTGTTCCGGTTGCAGAAGAGCTGAAATCATCAGAAGCAACTGAATCAACAGAATTTACTGAATCTGCAATAATGTCAGAAGAACAAACAGAATCTGTTGAACCGGGAACCGAAACTAAACCTGAAACGATTACGGAAACAACTCAGGCAACTGAAGCAGAAATAATTGAACCGAAATCAGCAGAGCCAAGTGAAAAAACGGGAGAAGAACCCTTACCTGCCGGTGGTGGTTTTGATAATAGCACAATTACCGAAGTGACTGAAATAACAACTGATGAAAACGGACAATTTTCAGAAATTGTTGAGGCAGGTACATACACGGTAACTGATAAAGACGGTAACGTTGTGGCAAAGCTTGTAGTGCCGGAAGGTGAAACAGCAACTTTAGAATTCACATTGACTGAAACCAAAATGGAAGGTGTATACGAAGAAGGTGAAGTAACTGAACAGACTCTCACCTACTATCAAGCAGTATACAAGCAAGGCTATTTAGCCGGAGCGGAATTCGAGCTGAGAGCTGTAAAAGATATAAAATCTTATGACGGACAGACAGTTTTCTACAAAAAAGATGAAAAATTATTGTTTGCCCAAAAAGATATCACGAATAACTTAGGTGAAATAATTTACAGGAAAGGTCAAGTTATTATCTTGCCGAAACTCACTGCTGCACAAATGGCTGATCGGAATTTAGTAGATACCAAAGTTGTAACTGGAGCAAGTAATGCTATTGTTTTATCAAGAATTCCTCTGGGCAAATACACTTTAACCGAGATTAAAGCTCCGAAAGGCTATATCTTAGACCCGACAGTCAGAAACTTCGAGTTTACCCCGCAAGAGAAAACAGTCTTAGCAGACTTAAAAGAAACACCGCTGATTGATAACCAACGCCAAAAGCTTGATGTTAGCTTAAAAAAGGTACTTCTCTCTACACCATACTTTGAAGAAACAGATTTTGAGAATATCGTGATCGGAATGTATACAGCGGAAGAAATCTTAAGTCTGGCTCAAGATAGTTTAGTAGCTGTGATGTCTCCGGATAAAGACGGGAAAATGACAGCCAAAGACATTCCACAAGGCAATTATTACTTCAGGGAAATCTCAACCAAAGACGGCTACATTTTAGATGAAACTGAATACAGTGTTACGCTTGAAGCAGATGAAGATGCCACAGAGGACAAGATAACGATCTTAGACGAGCCGATTGTCAATCGACCGGCAACCAAAGATATTAAAGTGGTTAAAGTAGATAAGTTTACGGGAAAGTCACTTGTCGGAGTAGAGTTTAACTTGTTTAAATTGATGGCTGACGGTTCAAAACTACCGATCATCAATTTCTTAACCGAAGATTATATATTTGTCACTGATCAGAACGGAGAAATTTTGATCAAAGGTTTACCGCATGGCACATACTCTTTAGAAGAAGTAAAGGCACATGACGGTTATATTAGTGAAGGCGGAAGTAAAGCGATTTCTGTTGCAGATGATAGCAAATTGGAAATCAAAGTAGAGAACGAGCCGACCCGAGTATCTTTTAATAAGATGGACAGCAAAACAGGTGAACCTGTTGTTGGAGCAACTTTAAGACTTGTCGGTCAAGACGGTAATCCGCTTTATTTGGACGAGAACGGTTATATTACAACCGAAGATCGAGGAACTCTTGCCGAATGGCTTACAGACGGTACACCGTTTATAGTCAAAAGTTTGTCGGGAGATACGGAGTATACGATAGTCGAAACGGAAGCACCGGCAGGCTACCATAAAGCAGAACCGATAAGCTTTAGAGTTATAGAGCAAAAAGGCTTACAATTAACCGAGATTCCTAATGCACCATATGAACCTGAAATTAAAACCAAAGCATTCAATAGCGATACTGCTGGAAAAAAAGTTCATGCAATCAGTAAGGCCAAGATTTGTGACGTAATGACTTACGTTGACTTAATCGAAGACAGAGAACATAAAGCAGTGGCAAAACTTGTATTAAAGAGCGATCCTGCAATTATTATAGCGGAAGCCGAATTAATCTTTACTCCGCAAGAAAAAGACGGGGAAGTGACTGTATGTTTTGGTGAAATAGACTTAACAAAATTAGCCGGTGAACGGCTTGTAATATTTGAAAAAGTGTTTGATCTGACAACCGGTCTTGAAGTGGCAAGTCACGAAGACATAAATGATGAAGATCAGACAATAACCGTTAAACAACCTGAGATTAGAACATCAGCTAAATCCAATAACAAAAACACAGTCGTAGAAAGCAAAGAAATAACCATCATTGATACGGTAAAATTTAAAGATTTAATTGTTGGTGAAGAATACACGGCCAAAGGTTGGCTGGTGGATAAATCTACAGGTGAAGCTCTTTTAATTGATGGTGAAAAAGTTACGGCTGAAACAACGTTTGTTACTGAAGCAACGGAAGGTATAGTCGAAGTAACATTTATCTTTAGAGGAACAGATTTAGGCGGAAAAGATTTAGTGGTATTTGAAGAACTTTATTACAAAGGTGAACTGATTGCTGAACATAAAGCCATCAACGACAAAGAGCAAACCATAACAATTGAAAAACCGGCAGCACCGGCTGAGCCTGCAGTAGCGGCTAAACCGATAACCGGTGATGATAGTATAAATCCTGTAGTTTATCTGACAAGCGGCAGTTTAACTCTGCTACTGGCAGTAACATTCGTGTTTTTATTTGGAAAGAAGAATGAACAATAAATTCTAATTGTTTACATGATTAGAGTTTAATGCTCCTGATTCGAGGGAGATTTATTAATCAGATCTCCCTCGTGATCTATGTAGGACCGGCATTTAGTCTGATCTCATTAGTTAAACGATTTTAACAAAACATAATAAATCATCCTGAGATAATCCCTAAACAAAGGAATGGTGCGATATAAAACATGGAAAATACAGAAAAAAACAGGAGATTATTTAGACTTATAATCCTACTGTTCTTGCTTGTTATCAGCGGAGCTTTATTTTTCAAATATTTTACTTCACAAAACCAAGTAACCAAAAGAACAAAAGACATTCAAGAAAACATAGAAATAGTAGAATCACTAATTGCAACAGAAATAACTGAGGAAGAACAAGCGGTTGCTCCGGATCATTCTTATATACCGGGCAAGATAAAAACTCAAGAAAGAAAATCTAATCCTTCAGAGCAGTCAAAGCTATTTTTAGATCAATTAAACGAACGATATGAAACAGATAAGATCATTGCATTTCTTGATACAGGCGAAGGCGGTATCAGGGAAATAGTAGCTTTTGATCAGGACAGTGATTATTACGACAGACGCGATATAAAAGGTAACTACGATCATAGCGGAACAGTTTTTCTTTATCAAGAAAATCAAAGTGTGCTGGATGATTATACGAATTATTTCGGTCATTCCATGCAAGACGGAACCAGACTTAAAAAACTTGTAGATTATGAAAATAATAAAGAGTATATAGAGTCGGCAAAGCTCTATACCTACGAAGGGATATTTATCTATGAGCTTGTCCAAATAGTAGAAGTAGAAAGCAAATGGTATGATCAGTATAAAACCTGGGAGCAAGCAGATTTTATAGAATTTTATGAAAATTCAACTGTTGAGGGTAACTTAGTAATGCGAAAAGAATATTATGATCAAAACAGCAAATATATGACACTTAACACTTGTCAGGATTATCTGGGAAAAGTAAAGACTGTTGCCATATATAAGTTGATTGAGATTCTATAATTGAAAAACCGGCAGACCGGGTGGTTTGATGTCATATGGCACTTGTTTTGCTATTTTTATATCTTCCATTAAACGAGCAGGATAAGCAATTTTGGTACCATGTTTCTGATGTAAAGAGAACATAACATCTTCCAAGTCTTCCAGCTTTGCAAGTTTGCTGAAATCATCAAATATGTTTATTTGTCTGGGAATATCAGATGACTCGAGATTAATTGCTGTGATTGTTAATGAGCGGATCGGTTTTTTCCAATCATAGCGTTCTTTAAACAAGATAAATCCGTTTTGTGCAATATAAAACGAATTATATGTAGCGTACGGCAACGGTGCTTGGAATTCTTTGCCGGACATGTCGTTTCTTCGCACACCGATTTGGACTCCTTTTGCTCTTAGACTGTGAGAACGCAATCTTTTAGAAACGTTTTCGCTTAGAGAGAGTAAGACACGCCATACTTCAATATCAGTATATAAATCTTCGGTTGTTGTTATGCCATGTCCTACTGTTTTGACCGGAACGGATTCACCATAAACTCTGACTCTGCCGTTATCTAAACCGTTGGCCCATGACCATAATTTTATGCCGTTTATACCGAGCTTAGATTGTAAAAAAGCCGGATCGGTTCGGGCTAAATCACCGATGGTTAAAATATTATATTTAGTTAGTTTTCTTTCGGTAACAGATCCTACGCCCAGTAAACTTCTTACCGGTAGTTTGAATACGAGATCCGTATAATTATCCTGGGATACATAGGTTATAGCATCCGGTTTATTCATATCGCTGCCGAGTTTTGCGAAAATCTTATTGAAGCTGACTCCGATCGATAGTGTCAGTTGAAGTTCATTTTTTACTCTCTGACTGATAAGTTTTGCAATTTGCATGCCGTCACCGAATAAAGCTTTACTGGCAGATACATCAAGCCAACATTCGTCGAGGCCGAAGGGTTCAATTTGGTCTGTATAGTCATAATAAATATTATGAGCTAATTCCGAGTGTAGAATATATTGATCATATTGCGGTGGAACTGTAATTAAGTTCGGACATTTTTGTAATGCCTGCCAGATAACTTCTCCGGTCTTAACGCCTTGTTGCTTCGCTTCTTCCGATTTCGCAAGAATGATACCGTTGCGATCGGCTTGCGATCCGGCTACAGCTACCGGCTTACCGCGCAGATTTGGATTTAATTTGATTTCGACCGAAGCATAATAAGCGTTCATATCACAA
This sequence comes from Clostridiaceae bacterium, assembly GCA_012838135.1. GTDB lineage: Bacteria > Bacillota > Clostridia > Saccharofermentanales > DTU023 > UBA5436. Next base: position 9,922 of record DUPV01000068.1, read on the forward strand.
TGTAATATTGTTCGATTTAAATTCATCTTATTTAAAACTCCTTAAAAAACCATCAAAAAGAACAAATGTTCTTCGTGTTAGATAGATTATATAGACATTCAGTTAACAGTATCAAGAGGAATTTTGAGAAATATTAGAAAGGCTAGTTGCAAAATGATATGAAATATAATTTCACTTCATTTTGCAATTAAAGATAATAACTATGGAACTGTATAAAATGAAACAATATATTGTAAATGAATTAGAAAATAATTATAATATAATTATAGAGTTTGAATTGGGATATAAATAAGAATTATTCCAATGTTCGAAAACATAAAGTTAGTTTTGAAGAAGCTAAAACTGTATTTTTAGATGATGATGCGATTGTTTTTGATGATCCGGAACATTCTGTTGAAGAAGAACGTTTTTTAATTTTAGGTTTATCTTTAATAAAAAACATTCTGATTGTAAGTCATTGTTATAAAGAAGAAGAGGAAATTATTCGAATTATTTCAGCAAGAAAAGCTACAAAAAAAGAAATTGCATTTTATTATAACCGGCGGTGAAAACATGAAAAAAGAATACGACATCGAAAAGTTAAATCCACGCATAAATCCATATGCTCAGAAGATGAAACAACAAATAACAATTAATTTGAATTGTGAAACAATTGATTATTTTAAAACACTTTCTCAAGAATTCGGCATAGGGTATCAAACTTTAATTAATCTCTATTTAGCTGACTGTGTAAAAGAAAAACGGCAAATAAAAATTAATTGGTCTTGATTCTTGGGAGTATGCTAATATACAATTCTTTTTTAGCATTTGCTCCAAATTCTGAGCAAAAACCAACATCAATCAGTTGAAATTAAGGACAAAAATGCAAGAAAAATTTTATCAGACAAATTCGGTTGAAGAAACATATCTTTTTGGCGAAGCACTCGGCAGATGCTTGGTTGCCGGCGATATTTTGGCTTTAGCCGGAGAATTAGGAGCAGGCAAGACCACGATAACCCATGGCATTGCACAAGGTTTGGGCATCACTTCACCGATTTCAAGCCCGACCTTCACGTTACTTTTTGAACATACGGCAGGTACTGAGAATTTACCGCTATTTCATTTTGACGCATATCGACTTACAGATGAAACGGAATGGTATGATGCAGGTTTTATGGAATATTTTGACAATAACGGAGTTGTAGTAATTGAATGGGCGGACAAAATAGAAAATGTCCTGCCGCAAACTGCAAAGTGGCTGTATATTACCACAGATCTTGCGCAACCGGCTCAAAGAGTTTTCAGATTAAATCTTGAATATGATTCGAATTTTGCTTGGGAAAAATTGACTACCTGGGAGATTATGCAAGAATCTTTTATGAAAAATCAGAATGAAACAGATAATTGAGAGAAATTGCTTAGCAATTTACGCAAGAACTGAAATAAGATGGATAATAGAAAAATACAATCGGGAACAACTCTGGAACAGATTATCAAAAATTGGAACGAGGCGGCTAATTGAAAGATACTTCAAAATATATTTTAGCAATTGATTCATCAGGTTCAAGCCTTTCAGTTGCACTATTAGAAAATCACCTGATTCGAACTGAAAAATTTCTCAATATATCCAATCAGCATTCAGTGAATTTGTTGCCGGCTCTGGACAGCATGATGCAGGAAGTTGAGAAATCTTATGATGATTTATCAGCTGTGGCGGTGACTGTCGGACCCGGTTCTTTTACAGGTATCAGAATAGGTGTATCTACTGCAAATACAATGGCGTATGGTTTAGATATTCCTGTGGTAGGAATTTCAGCTCTTGAAGCCTTGGCTTTTCCGTATAGAAATCAAATGAATATTATCTTACCGGTTTTTGATGCTCGCGGCGGGAGACTTTATGGTGCATTTTTCCGACAAGGAAAAAGAATTACGGCTGATCAACAATTTGTCGATCGAGATTTACCGGAATTAGTGGAAGAGCAATTCTTAAACCGGGATTCTGCTGAGCTGTTTTTTAACCGAGATTTTAAAGACCAATTACAAAATAGGGATTCAAGCAAAACTCTGAAAAATCAGGACTCGAATCAATTTTCTCTCGAGAAACAATCCATAACAATTCTGGGTGACGGATTCATGATGGCACAAACTTTATTGGCGGAGCTTGACCTTCGGCTAACACCGCGCGAATCAGTTTTGACTAAACAGGATTATATTTCGGCTTCCTCAATCGGTTATTTAGCATGGGAGATATTAGAGAAAAATTCTAATTTATATGAAAAAGGTTATATAGAACCGGTAAAACCGAATTATTGTGTAATTACTCAGGCAGAACGCAATTTAGCTAAAAAGAAGAAATAAAAACCTGAAAAATCAGCCGTGTTGTAGATTTGAATTTATTAAATTGACATAATAAAGCCAATAATTTTATACTTAATAAAAATAATAGTCTGGTTTTTTAGGTGGAACCTTTTAAAAATTATTTCTTTGGAGGAAATATGGCAACCAAATCTATTCTGATCAATTGGGAAGAAGGCATTGAAATGAAATCAATAGCCTTATTAATACAAAAAGCTTCCGTCTTTGATTCAACAATATATATTTCTCGCGGTGACCGCCGTGCTAATGCAAAAAGCCTGCTCGGGATGATGTCACTGGGGATTGAAGATGGTATTGAAGTGAGCATTACTGCAGAAGGATCCGATGCAGAGGAAGCAGTAAATGTTGTAGCGGATTTTTTAGAAAATCCTGAAGTATAAAAATAATCAAAATGAAATGTCTGAAAATCATAATTCTTTTGATGCCAGACTGGACTTGATACCGCATGAACCTGGTGTATACTTGATGAAAGATGCATCCGGTTCTGTTATTTATGTAGGTAAAGCCAAAAACCTTCCTCAAAGATTGCGCAGTTATTTTGCTTCTAATCCGATTGCAGATCCGAAAATTTTAGCAATGATTTCTCACATTGCCGATTTTTCTTATATTATTTGTCAAAATGAACTGGAAGCTCTCATTTTAGAGAACAATTTAATCAAGAATAATCGACCCAAATACAATACTCTTTTACGTGATGATAAAGAGTATCCCTACATCCGAGTGACATTGAATGAACTTTACCCCAGAATTCTCAAAGCTTATCGGATTGGTCCGGATCGGGAACAAGGCACGCGATACTATGGTCCTTATTTGGCGGGTGACCTGGAAAGAGCTTTGAAAACGATTTATCGGATTTTTCCGGTGATGACTTGTAATAGAGTTTTGCCCAGGGATATTGATAAAGAGCGTCCTTGTTTGAAATATTACATTAATCGTTGTATAGGTCCTTGTAAAGGCGATGTTTCTGTTGAAGAATATCGGGCCAGTATTTTGGAAATTTGCAGGTTTCTTGATGGCCAATATGAAGATCTTTTAAGTATGATTAAACAGAAAATGAATCAGGCGGCAGTAGAGATGCAATATGAGAAGGCTGCTGTTTGGCGTGATCGCTATCAAGATTTGCAGAAATTGACTGCCGGTCAGGTAACAGTTACAAAAAATCCGGAGAACATTGATGCGTTAGGAACTTTCCGTAACGGTAGTGAAATTTGCATTCAAAAACTGGAGATCCGAAATGGTCGGATGATCGGTTCAGTCAGTTCTTTTTTACCGGATCAAGATGAGACTGAGGATGAATTGTTGACAGCTTTTCTTAAGCAACATTATGCCGGGTCTTCCTACATTCCGAAACTTGTTTTGTTACCACATGCATTGATTGATCAGGCTTTGCTTGCAGAGTATTTATCACAATTAGCAGGTTTTAAAGTGGAATTACGTTATCCGCAGCGTGGTGAAAAAAGACAATTGTTGATTATGGCGGAAACCAATGCAGAGCAAAATTTGAGACGTCACACTCTTATTGGAGGTTCAGCTACAGGTTTAGCACATACATTGAAAAATCTGGCGGATATTCTTGGTTTAAAAGAAGCACCACACAGAATTGAAGCTTATGATATTGCGAATATCGGGGCTGAAGATCGTACCGGAGCAATGGTTGTCTTTACTGAAGGTAAACCTTTACGTTCAGCATATCGTCATTTCAAAATCAAGAGTTTTGAGGGAATTGATGATTATCGTTCGATGCAAGAAATATTAACCCGCAGACTTGAACGTTTTAAAGATGAACAGTTCGGAAGTCAGCCGGATTTGATCTTGATTGATGGTGGCTTGGGACATGTTAATGCGGTAAAATCGATTTTAGAAAAATATGCACCGGAAATTCCGATTGCCGGCATGGTGAAAGATGACCGACATCGTACAAAAGGATTGGTTTTAACTAGCGGTAAAGAAATTGAGCTGAAAACTGAAAATACAGCTAAACAGGAAACACCCGATCACAGAAGTGAAAGATTAGGTTTGTTAAGATTGTTAACGGCAATTCAAAATGAAGCCCATCGCTTTGCGCAGCGTTTACATAAAAAATCAAGACTCAAAAGTACGATTCGCTATAGCTTGGAAGAAATTCCGGGCATCGGTCCGGCCAGACGCAAAGCATTATTGAAACATTTTCGTACTGTGAAAAACATTTCTCAAGCTGAATTGGCGGATCTGAAAGAAGTTCCCGGTTTGCCGGAGAAAGTTGCGGAAACAGTATATGAACATTTCAGGCAATAAATGATGTTTGCAAAATATTTATAAAAAAATTGTACAAATGAGGTATTTATGTCTGTATATTGCTTGGCGGATTTCCATTTAAGCAATCAAGTCGATAAACCGATGCATAAATTCGGTGAAGAATGGCTGGATCATGATCTGAAAATTAAAGAAAATTTGCAACGTGTACTGACTGATGCGGATTTACTTTTAATTCCGGGCGATATTTCTTGGGCGATTAATTTGCAAGAAGCAAAAAAAGATTTAGTTTTTATCAGCGAATTACCCGGTAAAAAAATTCTTTTGCGCGGCAACCATGATTATTGGTGGGGAACATTGAGCAAAAATTATCGGGCAATGGCGAAATGGCAGATTGAAAATATCGACTTTTTACAAAATAATGCCTTTAGAGTTGAAGATTCGGATCTGGGTGGTTTGCTGATAGCAGGTACACGCGGTTGGATTTTTCCCAATGATCCCAAATGGCAGAAATCAGATCGAAAAATTTTTGAAAGGGAAATTCAACGTTTAGCATTGTCCTTGAGTCAAGCGGAAAAACTGAAGCAGCCGGGAGATAAATTGATTGTGATGACTCATTTTCCACCGGTAAATCAGCAACTTGCAATTTCCGAATTTACGAAATTGATGTATAATCATCAAGCTGATGTTTGCGTATTCGGGCATATTCATCATCGTGAAAGTCCTTATCAACTTTCAGGTGAATTAATACATGAGATTCCTTTAATTCTGACATCTTGTGATCAAGTTGGTTTTCAACCTATACTGTTAGATGATTATCTGAAATCGTAAATGTCGGAATTAAATATCAAAAAAGATAAATTTCAAGGAATTGTGGCAAATGATAAAAACCATGAACAGAAAGGAATCGGGGTAAATGGCAAAAAGCATGACAGGTTTTGGCAAGGCTCTAATAACAGAAGATGATTTAACAGTTTCTGTTGAAATAAAATCCGTTAATCAAAAGAATAGAGACTTGAGAATCCATATGCCTTATATTCTCAATCCCTTTGATTCTGAAATAAGAAAATTACTCGATTCTTATATTAGCCGGGGTTATGTTGATATAAACATCAATTATGAAGATTTATCCGGTGAACCGGATCTCAAATTGGATCTGAATAATGCCAGAGCTTATTTGAATATATATAATGAAATTGAAGAATTAACCGGAGAAAAATTAGCTTCGAAAGCAACACTATTAGCGAGAAACAATAGCTTGATTATCAAAGCGGAACGAGATTTGGATGCGGACAGATATTTACCGATTTTGTTAAAGACCTGTGAGCAAGCTTTACAAGAATTTGATGCGGCAAGACAAGCCGAGGGCTTACACTTGACCTCAGACTTAAAACAAAGAATTATGAATATGCAAAACCTGGTAGAGAAAATCGCATTGCGTGCTAAAACTGTACCTGAGTATCATAAAGAGCGTCTTTTGGAACGTTTAGCTAATTTAATTGATCAAGATTTGGAAGAATATTATGATGGTCAACGCGTAGCGGCGGAGATTTCGATTTTTGCGGATCGTGCCGATGTGACAGAAGAGATTATTCGTCTCAAAAGTCACCTCCGACAGTTTTTGAATGTGCTTGAATTAGACGAACCGATCGGTAAAAATTTGGATTTTTTGGTACAGGAATTATTACGTGAGACTAATACAATAGGTTCGAAAGCCAATGATTTGGCAATTGTCCAAATGGTTGTAGAAATGAAATCAATTATTGAAAAAATCAGGGAGCAAGTCCAAAATATTGAATGATTTTAACGATTAATTGAGAGTATGAAAGATTTCTGCTATCCTTTGATATTGTAACAATTATTTCAGAAAATTTAAGAACAATTTTGAGGTGGTTAGGTGGAAAGCTCAATATTTATCAAAGTAGGAGATTCAAGTGTTATTTCATTGCAACGTTTGATTGCAATTGTTTCTGCCGATTCGGCTCCGATTCGCAGAATGATTCAAGAAGCACGTGAACGTGGAACTTTGATAGATACAACATACGGCAAAAAGAATCTTTCTGTTTTGATCATGGATAGTGATCACTTAATTTTATCTTCGCGAACCGTAGAGCAGTTAAATGCAATTATTGAAGCTGCTTTATGATGAACAGTATGATGGACAAAAATATGATACAAGGCAAAATATTATGTGTATCCGGACCTTCTGGCGTGGGCAAAGGTACAGTCATCGATAAATTAATGGAAAAACGTCAAGATTTTGTATTATCAATTTCCATGACGACTCGTGCTCCGCGTGGCGAGGAAAAAGATGGAATTGATTATTATTTTTGCTCTGTAACTGAATTTCAGGATTTAATTGCCAAAAAAGAAATTTTGGAATTTGATATTTATTCGGATGAATATTATGGAACGCCGGTAGGACCGATTCGTGAATTTATTCGCAATAAACAAAATGTTATTTTGGATATTACGATTGCCGGTGCTCTACAAGTGAAAAAAATATTTCCTGAAGCCTTAATGGTTTTTTTATTGCCGCCATCAATGGAATCGCTGCGTGATCGGTTACTAAAAAGAAATACAGAAACTGAAGAACAAATTAAAGCTAGAATCAAACAAGCGGAGATTGAGATCTCGCATGTGGAAAAATTTGAATATGCAATCTTAAATGATAAAATAGAAAACACTGTTTCAAAACTTGAGGCGATTATTATTGCTGAAGAATGTAAATATTACAATCAATCTGCGAAATTTGAACAGCTTTTTAATATATAATACGCTTCAAATGCTAAATAATTATATGTCAGGGAAGGGAAAAATTATGCTGACTAAACCATCAATAGAAGAATTATTACCCAAAGCCGAGAATCGTTATGTTTTGGCGATGCTGACCGCAAAGAGAGCGAGACAATTAGTTGACGGGGCACAGCCTATGGTTGATGAAAAGATTGACAATTTTGTTTCTCTGGCAGCACAAGAAATTAAGGAAGATAAAGTCAAAGCTGTTAAAGGGCAACAGGATATCAAAGTACCTCTACGACCTGAAGTTGAAGCCGAAAGACTGAATGCGGAATTGGAAGCTGAAGCGAAACGCAGAGAAATTCAACATGCCGAGAACAAAAGAACTGTTGAAAGAATGCAAGCTCGTGAACGAGTGCTTGAAAGAGCTCAATTTACCGAAGACGAAAAAGAAGTTAATAAGAATTTGGCTGAACAATTTTTGCGCTTAGTCAATGAAAATGCCGGATTTAGCGACGCCGGTCAAGCTGATCAAGCTGATCAAGACGAAGAATAAGCTAAGCGAAATTAATTAACATATAAGATTATTAATTGATCTGAAAAAAGTTAACCGATACGAGAAGGTTAACTACCGATTATATGGAGAGAATTGACCAATACGAGCAATAAGGAGATATAGATATTATGAAGGCACAAGATAAATCCATGGAGACAATTGTCAATCTGGCAAAGAATCGCGGTTTTGTTTATCCGGGTTCGGAAATCTATGGCGGCTTGGCGAATACCTGGGATTACGGTCCCTACGGTGTTGAACTAAAGAATAATATCAAAAAGGCCTGGTGGCGAAAATTTGTTACGGAAAATCCGTATAATGTGGGAATCGATGCTGCAATTTTGATGAATCCCCGTACTTGGGAAGCATCAGGTCATGTTGCCGGTTTTTCCGATCCTCTGATCGATTGTAAAGAATGTCGCAACCGCTATCGTGCAGATAATTTAATTGAAGATTTTAATAAAAATCGCGGCGTAAAAGAAAGTGTTGAAGGTTTCTCCAATGAACAGTTAAGTGAGTATATTGCACAGAATGAGATTCCTTGTCCGAGCTGCGGCAAAAAAGATTTTACCAAAGTTCGTCAATTCAATCTGATGTTCAAGACTTACCAAGGTGTTACCGAAGATAGTCAGGCTGAGATTTATTTGAGACCGGAAACTGCACAGGGTATTTTTGTGAATTTCCGTAATGTTCAGAGGACTTCGAGAAAACAAATTCCTTTCGGTATTTGCCAAATCGGCAAATCATTCAGAAATGAGATAACACCGGGGAATTTTATTTTCCGGACACGTGAGTTTGAACAATTGGAATTAGAGTTTTTCTGTAAACCGGGAACCGATTTGGAATGGTTCGAATATTGGCGGGATTTCTGTATGCAATGGTTACTTGACTTGGGAATTAAAAAAGAAGATCTGCGCTTAAGAGATCACGGACCGGAAGAATTGTCTCATTATTCCGTTGCGACAACCGACTTTGAATTTCAATTTCCTTTCGGTTGGGGTGAATTATGGGGCATTGCCGACCGCACGGATTTTGATTTGAAACAACATATTGAGCACAGTGGCAAAAATCTCTATTATCGCGATCCGTATACCAATGAGGAGTACATTCCGTATGTCGTAGAACCTTCGCTCGGAGTTGATCGAATGTTTTTGGCTTTCTTATGTAATGCATATGATGAAGAAGAACTCGAGGATGGCAGTACCAGAACGGTTTTACGTTTGCATAATGATCTGGCGCCGATTAAAATTGCGATTTTACCTTTGTCGGGAAAATTATCCGAACAGGCAAATGAAGTATATACAATGCTGTTAAAGAAATTCACTTGTGAATTTGACGATCGTCAATCTATCGGCCGAAGATATCGTCGTCATGACGAAATCGGAACACCCTACTGCGTGACCTTTGATTTTGATTCGCTGGAAGATGAGATGGTAACGATTCGAGAACGTGACAGTATGGAGCAAATTCGTATTCCGATTACAGATTTGGTCAGTTATTTCAGTGAAAAGCTTAACTGATTTTGTAACCTCCCATTCAAAAATATTCTCGATTGCTTCAAGCGGAATTCAAGTGCAAAGCTTAATGGATTTTTTGTTGTTGTAAGGATATAATAAAACGATAACTTGTCTCGGATAACAGCTTGTAAATTTGACTAAAACAGACAAGAATGTTAAGATTTTTTTGTAACTATTTTAACTTCGGATCTTATCTTTCCGAGTTGAAAAAGAGACAAACAATTATTAAAAAGGGATTAACGAGCTAATATATACATGAGAAAAAGAATTGTAAAAATTGCAACTTTAACCAAAATTGTAACATTAACTGAAACAGGATTAATTTATTGATAAGCCGTACTACTGCATAGTGTCAGTAGTATGGCTTTTTCTATATAACAAAACAATTGATATAATAGATAAACGCAATATAAAGCAAAAAATTCACGGAGGTGTGCAAATGCAAAAATATGTTTATATGTTCACAGAAGGCAATGCGACAATGCGCGAATTGCTCGGAGGTAAAGGTGCTAACTTGTCGGAAATGATCAATTTAGGTCTACCTGTACCGGGAGGATTTACTGTTACAACTGAAGCTTGTACTCGTTATTATGAAGACGGCGAAGAAATCGCATCAGAAATTAAAGAGGAAATCAGAGATTCAGTAGCACTGTTGGAAAAAGAAACCGGAAAAACTTTTGGTGATCCTGCAAATCCTTTATTAGTTTCAGTACGTTCAGGTGCCAGAGCATCAATGCCGGGCATGATGGATACCGTTTTAAACTTAGGTTTAAATGATGAAGTTGTTGACGGGTTAACCGAATTATTTGACAACAGAAGATTTGCTTTAGACAGCTACCGTCGTTTCATTATGATGTTCAGTGACGTTGTTATGGAAATTGACAAAGCAAACTTTGAAAAAGTATTTGATGCTGCAAAAGAGGCTAAAGGTATTGAGTTAGACACAGATTTGACAGCTGAAGACTTGGAAAAGATAGTTGCCGAATATAAAGTTATCTATAAAGAACAAGCAGGTGAGGATTTCCCGACAGATCCGTTTGAACAATTAATTTTGTCAGTCACAGCAGTTTTCCGTTCCTGGAATAATGACAGAGCAATCTACTACCGTCGTATGAACAATATCCCTGCTGAATGGGGTACAGCCGTTAACGTACAAGAAATGGTTTACGGTAACATGGACGATACATGCGGTACCGGTGTTGCTTTTACCAGAGATCCTGCTACCGGTGAAAACATTCTGTACGGTGAATATTTAATGAATGCTCAAGGTGAAGACGTTGTTGCCGGAGTACGCACACCTGAACCGATTTCCCATTTAGAAGATCAATCAAAAGAATTATATGACCAATTTGAAGAAATTGGCGAAATTTTAGAGAAACACTATGGCGATATGCAAGACCTCGAGTTCACAATTGAACGCGGAAAATTATTTATCTTGCAAACCAGAAGTGGCAAACGTACTGCTCAAGCTGCATTACGTATTGCTGTTGAAATGGTTGAAGAAGGTTTAGTCTCCAAGGAAAAAGCTTTGATGACAATAGACCCGACTCAACTCAATACTTTATTACATCCGCAATTTGACCAAGAAAAATTAGCGGCTGCCGAACCGATTGCCAAGGGCTTGCCGGCTTCACCGGGTGCTGCAACGGGCGCTATTGTTTTCACAGCACAACATGCAAGCCAAGAAGCTGAAAAAGGCAAAAGTGTAATTTTAGTTCGTGATGAAACATCCGCTGAAGATATTGAGGGCATGCATGCTGCTGAAGGTATCTTAACAGTGCGTGGCGGCATGACATCTCATGCAGCTGTTGTAGCTCGTGGTATGGGTACCTGCTGTGTTGCCGGTTGTGGTGCTGTTTCGATCGACGAAGAAGCTGGCACAATGACCATTGCAGGTGTAACTTATAAAGAAGGCGAGCAAATTTCATTAGACGGCTCAACCGGTTTTGTTTACGCAGGCAAAATTGACACTGTTAAAGCCGAAATTACAGACCATATGAAAACTATCATGGACTGGGTTGATGAAATCAGGGTATTAAAAGTCAGAACCAATGCTGATTCAGCTGAAGATTCACAAACTGCGATCGATTTAGGTGCTGAAGGAATCGGTTTAACCCGTACCGAGCATATGTTCTTTGCTGCAGACCGTATCTTACCTTTCCGCCGGATGATTGTTGCCGATACTGAGGAGGAAAGAAGAGCTGCTTTAGATCAAATCTTACCGGTTCAACAGGCAGACTTTGAGGGCATCTTTGAAGTAATGGTAGGCAAGCCTGTAACAATTCGTTTGTTAGACCCGCCTCTCCATGAATTCTTACCGACCGAAGATGAAGAAATTGAAGAATTAGCAAATGATCTGGGTATTTCAGTCGCTGACCTGAAAGTGAAAATGCATAGCTTGGAAGAAATCAATCCGATGCTCGGTCACAGAGGTTGCCGTTTGGCTATTTCATATCCGGAAATTGCTGAAATGCAAACTGCTGCAATTATCGGTGCCGCATTAGCCAAAACCACCGATGCCGAACCGATTGTTCCGGAAATTATGATACCGTTAGTAGGTGATGTTAAAGAATTTGAATTCTTACAAGAAGTCATCAGAAAGACTGCTGATAAACTGATTGCTGAAAGCGGCAAAGAATTAGAATATCACGTAGGTACGATGATTGAGATTCCGAGAGCTGCCCTGACATCCGGCAAGATCGCTTTAGAAGCAGATTTCTTCAGCTACGGTACAAATGACTTAACTCAAATGTCTTACGGTTTATCGCGTGACGATGCCGGCAAGATTTTGGATACTTACATCCATCGCGGAATCTATGATTCAGATCCGACGGCTCACTTAGACATTGAAGGTGTTGGTCGCCTGATGACAATGTCCTCAACTGAAGGCCGCAAGGCTAAACCTGAGATCAGTTTGGGAATCTGCGGTGAACATGGTGGCGATCCAGGCGCGGTAGAATTCTGTCATAGCTTAAACTTTGACTATGTTTCCTGCTCACCATATCGTGTACCGATTGCCAAATTAGCAGCAGCACAAGCTCAAATCAAAAATCCGAGATAATTGCTGATATCACTTGTATTGATTGTATTTACTCGAATGAAAAGCTGTTTAAGCAGATCATGAGGAGAAATAAAAAGACCGCTTCATATCATGAGAGGCGGTTTTTTTATTACCATTTCATTACCATATGGTTTATGTGTAACTCAAATTTAATGAAAAAACGTTTCTCTTAATTCTTGACGAACTACAACATGTATGGTAAAAATGTTAAAGGACAACTACATATAGTATTTTCAAGTCGTCGGAAGACGTACACGGAAACAGGTGTAAATCCTGTGCGGTCCCGCCGCTGTAACGCTTAATCGAATTTCACATAACCACTGAGCTTTTTAAGCTTGGGAAGGGTGGAAGGGGAGCGAAGCCAGAATATGTGTCTTGAAAAGTTATCCGCGTCACGATGTATGACAGGAGCGGGCAAACAATATTGCAGATTTTGATTCATTTTTGCTGTGTCGTTGACAACTCTCTTCTGTCGGAAGGGAGTTTTTTATGATAAAGAAAGCAGGGTTAGCATACCCGAAGAATATTCTCAAGCGCGATGGCTCATTGATGCCTTTTGATGCTTACAAAATCCGTCAAGCTATTTATAAAGCGAATCGTACAATACCCAGTGAAACAATGGACGATCAGGAATTGGATACGATTACCGACAATGTTGTGCGTAAACTTAAGGATGCAGACACTCCGGGAGTAGAACAAATACAAGACATTGTGGAGTTCGAGCTAATGAGTTTTGGTGTTATGCGTACTGCCAAGGCTTATGTCCTCTACAGAGCAGAGCACGCCAAGCGTAGACAGGCCGCAAATAATCTTATGGAGAGCTATAAGCAAATTACTTTTACTGATTCTTCTGATAGTGACTTGAAAAGGGAAAATGCTAATATAGACGGTAATACAGCAATGGGTACCATGCTGAAATACGGCTCGGAGGGAGCAAAATCTTTTGTTGATAATTATGTTCTGCCGGAAGATATGGCATATGCACATGCTGATGGCATGATCCATATCCATGACAAAGATTTTTATATGTTGACGGCGACTTGCTGTCAAATTGATTTGCAGAAGCTTTTTGCACATGGATTTTCAACCGGTCATGGTCATTTAAGAAGCCCGCAAAGTATTGAAAGTTATGCTGCTTTAGCTTGCATTGCCATACAAGCCAATCAAAATGAAATGCATGGAGGGCAAAGCATTCCGGACTTTGACTTTGCTATGGCGGAAGGTGTTAATAAAAGTTTTCGGAAGCATCTGGCCGATGTGCAAAACAGTCTTGAAGATTTGACAAATGCTTTAAATTCTTCATCTTCTGGCACAGAGAACTTAGCAAACTTAGATACTGAAATGTTGAAGAGCTTAGAAAACAAGAACTATGATGACTTGCTTGCCATAATGGCAGAACTCGAAGCAGGGACAGCAGAGTATATATTGCTGGACATTGTTAATAAACGCACAATTCGTAGTGCAAATCAGGCGATGCAGGCATTAATTCATAATTTGAATACGATGAACTCAAGAGCAGGAGCGCAAGTTCCTTTCAGTTCTCTTAATTACGGAACAGATACCTCAGAGGCCGGTCGTTTGGTAATTCGTGCATTGTTACATGCAACCTGGGACGGCTTGGGCAGAGGTGAAACAGCTATTTTCCCGGTACAGATTTTTAAAGTGAAAGATGAAATAAACACAAAACCGGGCGATAAAAATTATGATCTGTTTAAACTTGCGGTTAAAGTTTCTGCAAGAAGATTGTTTCCAAATTTCAGCTTTCTCGATGCTCCTTATAACCTTGCTTTTTATAAAGAGGGTGACAGCAATTCCGAGGTGGCATATATGGGCTGCAGAACAAGAGTTATGAGCAATGCTTATGACCCGAATCATGAGGTAACTAAAGGTAGAGGAAATCTCAGTTTTACGTCGATTAATTTGGTACGTCTCGGCATTGAGGCAAGAGGTGATTTAGAGAAATTTTATCAAAGTCTCGATGAGACGATGGAGCTTGTTTTTCGCCAGTTGAGACAGCGTTTTGAAATTCAACGCAGAAAAAAAGCAAAAAATTACCCTTTCCTTATGGGACAGGGCTTATGGCTGGGTTCCGAACATTTGGAAGAAGACGATGAACTAACTGAAATTTGGAAACACGGTACACTTTCAATCGGTTTCATCGGTCTGGCAGAGTGTCTTGTTGCTTTGATCGGAAGTCATCATGGTGAGTCTAATGAAAGTCAGAAGTTAGGTCTTGAAATCATCACTCACATGCGCAAAAAATGTGATGAGCGTACGCAAGCAGAGCTGCTAAATTATACATTGTTGGCAACCCCGGCTGAAGGCCTTGCCGGCCGCTTTGTTAATCTTGACAGAGAACGTTTCGGCAAGCTCCCCGGGATTACCGATCGTGATTATTATACAAATTCTTTTCATATACCCGTATACTTTCCGATTTCGGCGACTAGAAAAATTGATCTTGAAGCCCCTTATCATGCTTTGACGAATGCCGGGCATATCTCCTATATAGAGATGGACGGTGATCCTTTACAAAACCTTGAAGCCTTTGAACAATTAATTCTTTATATGAAAGAAAAGGAGATAGGCTATGGATCAATTAATCATCCCATTGATCACGATCCGCTTTGTGGTTATAGCGGAATTATCGGTGATGTATGTCCCGGCTGTGGCAGAAAAGAGAGCGAAGGACCACGTTTTCACCGTATCCGCCGTATCACGGGATATCTTGTTGGAACCATCGATCGATTTAATGATGCCAAAAGAAAGGAGCTGTTAGACCGTGAGAAGCACTCCCTATAAATATACAGAAAGTGTTCTTCTTCACCTTGCCGGTCTGGAGAGGCATTCTGTTGTTGATGGTCCTGGAATCAGAATGGCGGTATTTGCACAAGGCTGTCCTCACCGTTGTCCCGGTTGTCATAATCCGGAAACTCACTTACCCATTGGTGGTGAATATCGGACAGTCGATGAATTGATTGGATACTATGAAGAAAGTAATTTGCTGCGTGGCATAACGCTATCCGGCGGTGAACCCTTTGGGCAGGCAAAGGCATTTTCCTGCTTAGCAAAAGCTATACGTGAGCGTGGTGGAGATATAATTACCTACACCGGCTATTACTATGAGAACTTGCAAAGAATGAATGATCCGGATATTAATGCTCTCATTTCCTATACTGATTTGTTAATAGATGGTCCTTTTATCAAAGAATTGAAAACTTTGACGCTGGCTTTTCGTGGTTCCAGTAATCAGAGACTTATTCCCTTAAGTGAAACAGGGCAAGAACTTTATCAAATTATAGAATCAGCACAAGTGATAAGTTTTTAATTTGGTACTTGATTGAGTATGAAAATAATTGTTATCATCTATTGGTATGACGATTCAATCAATAGATACATCCATTGCGGCAAATACAACGATTAGCCACAAGCATAGAGCGACCGAATTGGATGTGATTCGGGGTTTTGCTATTTTTTTAACGATAGTTCATCATTTTATGTATGATGTACATTACATTTTCGGCTATCCATCTTTCAGTTGGTTGTTCGGTAAGGCAATGGAGAGCTTTTATCATTTGCCGGGTTATATTATTTTTCTTGGTGTATCAGGTGTCAGCAGCAGTTTCTCACGCAATAATTTGAAACGCTCAGGTAGACTTGCTCTGATTTCGATAGGTTTAACCTTGATTACTTCGATTATTTCTATTGTAACAAAATCCGATTATTATATTCTGTGGCAAATGCTTCATTGTCTCGCATTCAGTACTATGTTAAATGGTTTGTTTGAAAGAACCGCTTTGAAAGAAAAAACAAAAATTGTTATTTTACTTCTTACAGGTTTTTTAGTCGTTTTTTACCTACCGCACATTATTAGGACTTTTAAGCTGGATTCCAAGGGATCTCCATTATTATTACCTTTTGGAATAGGCCATTTGCGTCCGGAAGTTCCTGCCATGATCGATTACTTACCCCTGATTCCCTATAGCGGATGTTTTTTTGTCGGTGTAGCCTTGGGTAAAATCATTTATCCTGATGGTAAAGTGCAAAAACCATATTGTACCGGAAAAGTATTTAAACCTTTGGCTTTTATGGGAAGGCATTCTTTGCTAATCTATGCAATTCATCAGCCGCTTTTGATAGCTTTGATTTGGTTATGGACAAAAATTTTTTAATCCGGAAATATTGATTTATGCAAGTAATTTTAGAGAATCATCAAGAATATCAAAGCATTGCGGAAGTTTTAAGGATGTTTTTTCTTGAAGTAGGGAAATTGGAATCAGGTGTTATCTTAGTAGCTGATTATGAATATTCGGATATTGTTCTGCACTCTGTCGTTGAACGTGAAGTCAGCGTAGAACAAATGCGCAACCAAGCTGATCAGACTGAAATATCTGTTCAAAGTCGAATTGCAGATTCAGATTTGACGATTACGGCAAAGGTTGTGCCGTCTGCGCTTAGACGTGAAATAAAAAGGCAAATTTATTTCTTGTTGAGTAAATTAACGGGCATTCATTATCCATGGGGATCACTTACCGGCGTGCGACCGACTCAGGTAGCTTACCGCAGCTTTTTAGAAAACCGGCGTGATAAAAATCAGACAATCCGGGATTTGATCGAGAAATGGTATGTTGCACCGGAGAAAGCTGAAATCGGATTAAAAACCGCTGTCGCAGAATCTGAAATTTTATCAGATTTACTACCTGAATTACCGATGCTGTACATTGGAGTTCCTTTTTGTACAACAAGGTGTACTTACTGTAGTTTTATTACGCAAGATGCGATAAATCTGGGTGGGGAATTAGATATTTACGTAGAAGCTTTATTGCAGGAAATTACCGAAATTTCAGCTTATTTCAAACGAATCAGTAAACCTTTTCAGGCAATTTATATGGGCGGAGGTACGCCGACAGCTCTTTCCGATCAGGGTTTTGCCAAAGTGATAACTGCAATTAAGGAGCAGGTTCCGCAAATAGAGAATTGCGAAATTACAATTGAAGCAGGGCGACCTGATTCGATTACACCTGCGAAATTAGCAGCAATCAAAATTATACCTGAGGCCAGAATATGCATTAATCCTCAAACAATGCACGACCGGACATTACAGACTATTGGCAGAAACCATTCAGTTAAAGACGTTTATCGGGCATATGAATTGGCGCGTACCAATGATTTTTCGTCGATCAATATGGATTTAATTTTGGGTCTTCCGGATGAAACCGGGGAAGAGTTTTTATATTCTTTAGATAAAATATTGGAACTTAATCCGGAGAGTATTACGATTCATACAATGGCATTAAAAAGGTCGGCTTTTTTACAGCAACAACATGCTGCACAATATTTGAAATTGAGATTTCCTGATCGGGAATTAAGCAATGTATTCAATATTGCAATTAAAAAATTGGCAAAACAAGACTATCAACCGTATTATTTATATCGGCAGAAGAATGTGCGTGGCGGTTTGGAGAATATCGGTTTTGCGAAACCGGGATATGCCTGTGTCTATAATGTTGGTATGATGAGTGATCAAATTTCGGTGGTGGGTCTGGGCAGCGGTTCAAGCTCAAAAAGAGTTGAGGGCGACCGGCTGGAGCGAATCTATAATTCGAAAGACTTAACTAATTATGTTGAGCGTCTTGCAGAAATAATTCAGCGCAAAATAGATTTTTTCGCAAAAGGTTTAGGCATCTAAAAAGATGAGTAAAATTTAGACACCTAAAAATACGGGTTACGAATAAATATTTTGAGTAGCTTCAATTACAGAACGAACGGCAGCTGCAGATTTATGGAGAAGCTCCATTTCATCAGGTGGCAGCTTTACTTCAAGTATTTTTTCGATGCCTTCACTTCCGACAATACAAGGAACATTAACAACTACATCATATAAATTGTACTCACCTTCTAAAATACAACCGACTGTACGAATTGTATTTTCGTCGTTAATAAAAGAATTACATAATTGAGTGGTTGCAATACCGATACCGTAATAAGTTGCACCCTTTCGCTTAATCACTTCTGCACCGGCTTTTCTGGTTTTTTCAGCTATTTCTAATTTTTCTTTTTCAGTTAACTCAATGCCGGAAGCTATACAATAATCATCAATACTGAAACCGGCAATTTTCGAAAAACTCCATGCAGGAAACTGGCTTTCACCATGTTCACCAAAAATGTAAGCGTGAATATTTTTCATATCGATGTTAAATTTATCAGACAATAAAGTCCGCAAACGAGTGCCATCAAGAACCGTACCGGATCCGACAATCCTGCCGCGCGGTAAGCCCGTCCATTTGCTTACATGGTAGGTCAAAACATCAACCGGATTTGAAACTACTAAGATTATTCCGCCATCATAATATTTCATAATACTTTCAGTCATAGATTTGGCAATCCGGCAATTTTTCTCTGCCAAATCCAGACGGGTTTCGCCCGGTTTACGTCCGGAACCAGCTGTTACGACAATAATATCGCAACCTTTGATATCTGAATAGTCACCGGCATAAATGTCCATTTGATTTAAGAAAGGTAAGCCGTGCTTAATATCCATGACTTCACCTTCTGCTCTTTGCCGATCGATATCTATCAGAACCAATTCATTACATGTATATTGAATTGACATAACATAAGCAACGGTTGCTCCGACATTGCCGGCACCGACAATTGCAATTTTTGTTCCCTCTATTTCTCGCATAGTAATTCCCCCGTTTTCAAATCTTTATACCTGTCCTTACAGACTCTGACCGTAAAAAGATTAAATTACCTCATATCTTAATCGTTTACAATTGATAATACAAGGACTTCATGGAAATAGATTGCGACAATCTTTTGCCTAAAATAGCGTTTGACAAATTAAAAATCCGGTGATAGTATGGTTAAGCACTAAAAAAGAGCAAGCCAAACGCTCGTGTGGCGGAACTGGCAGACGCAACGGACTTAAAATCCGTCGAACTAAACATTCGTGCCGGTTCGAGTCCGGCCACGAGCACCAAATTAAAGTTTGTTCTGCTTAGTGAAGGGTAAATAAAAATTGTTTTACCGGATTCTAAAACAATTCAAATTATTAATAATTATTGATCATTCGTCCTTTTAGTAATCATTAATTATGTCATAATTATTATGAAGAATATTAGTTTAAGGATCAACATTGTAGATACCGCGGAGTGGAGCAGCTGGTAGCTTGTCGGGCTCATAACCCGGAGGTCGCAGGTTCGAATCCTGCCTCCGCAACCAAATGAAGACTCTAGAATAAACCCTGGAGTCTTTTTTGTGTCTTGAAATTTTTGAAAATGGGTACGCCGGCTAAAGCCTATCCGGAACTGATCTATAGGGTGAGGTGGCTGCAGCGGTTGTCATTATTATTATCCAATTGCGGTTTACGCAGGGGAGGCCGAAGTTTTTGGTCTTGCTATCAGTATATAAATGCCGGTTTGTTACATCGGAGTACATTAAACCTGTGCTATTAAACAAATGCTAATGATCTGTGTTGACAGCTGCCTTCTTTAATCATAAATTTCTAAGACTAATTATTTTATTAATTCTTATATTTCATCTATTTCATCCATAAAAATTAAGTTAATGGAAAATCGAGTAAAAATGGCTTAATAAAAATGTACTCTGAAAATTACCGGATTTTATAAAACCTGTAGGATCCTACAGTAGATAATTTCAGATTTCTTAAGATACCATTAATTATGAAATTACATTAAAGCTAGAAAAGAACAGATTTCCTGGCGAGGAGAAATTATTCAGTCATTCCGGATAACTTATCCTTGATAGGTGCGAAGGGAAATCCAATATAAGATTAAGATACCGATCTAAGATAATAGTAGTCTTTATAGGGGGGAAAATGAAAAAAACAACTAAATTATTTAGGATTCTTCTGGCCTTGGTAATGTTGGCAGCATTATCAACACAACTTAGTGATTCACCGGCAAGGTCAATGGAGGTTATGGCACAACCGAAGTCATCAGGTGTACGAATAGATGCAACTAACTTTCCTGATGCTAATTTCAGAGAACATGTCAGGCAATATGACGAAGACGAAGACGGAATACTGCAGCAAACTGAATTAGATGCTGTGGCAACCATGAATTGTAGTAGCTGGGAATGGGAAGCTATTACAAATCTAACAGGAATAGAGCACTTTACTAAGCTGACAGAATTGATTTGCTCAGACAATCAACTTAGTACCTTTGACGTAAGCAAGAACACCGGACTGAAAAAGTTGACTTGCGATACCTGCCAACTCGTTTCTCTTGATTTAAGTAAAAATACTGAGTTGGAAATGCTGAAATGCAAATCCAACCAATTGACTTCTCTTGATCTGAGTAAGAACACGAAGTTAACAGAATTGGATTGTTCGTACAACTCACTCACTTCCTTAAACGTGAGCAAGAGCACCGGACTGAAAAAGTTGAATTGCAATACCAACCAACTTGTTTCACTGGATCTAAGTAGCAACCCTGAGTTGGAAGTGCTGAACTGTGGATACAATCAACTCACTTCCCTTGATGTGAGTCAGAGCACTAAGTTAAAAGAAATGTATATTGTTGAAAACCAACTTACTAATCTTGATCTGAGTCGGAGCACTTTATTAGAAAACTTGAATTGCGCCTATAACCAGCTCACTGCTCTTAATCTGAGCAGAAATACCGAGTTAGCTGACTTGGTGTGCAATAACAACCAACTCACTTCTCTTGATCTGAGTCAGAATACTAAATTAATCAGTTTGTTTTGCAATGTAAACAACCTCACTTCCCTTAATCTAACCAA
>DUPV01000069.1 GCA_012838135.1 Clostridiaceae bacterium
GAGAATCGGACGAAGTGATCTGGATTCAATCTGTATTTTATTGAGTGATTCAGAAGAAGAATTGGCGAGGGAACGCCTAAGAACTCTTTGTCAAACTCAGAACGGTTTTGAATTGGCTGAACAAGACCTAAGATTACGAGGTCCCGGTGACTTTTTCGGTACCAAACAACATGGTTTGCCGCAATTCAAATTAATTAATTTATATGAAGATCATGAGATTGTTCAAACCGTCAATAAATCATTTATGAAAGTAATTAAACAGGATCCTGCACTTAATTTTCCGGATAATCAAAATATTGTTAAAGCTATAAAACAACGTTATCCTGAAATGCTAAGCGGAATTACTTTGTAGTTTGGAGACTTTTATGCCCAGAATAATTACCGGGACAGCCCGAGGAATTCATTTAGAAACTAATCAGCATGAGTTGATGCGACCGACTACAGATCGCTTAAAAGAGGCCGTTTTTTCAAGTCTGCAAGGCAAAATGGCATCCGGTAATTTGAACAGTTTTTTGGACTTGTTTGCCGGTTGTGGTCAAATAGGACTGGAGGCAAAGAGCAGAGGTGTTGAAAACGTAGTTTTAGTTGAACAAAACAGACAAGCTGTCAGTACAATTAAGAGAAATATAAGCAAAACCGGCTTAAATGTACAATTATTACCGTATAACGTCAAAAGAGCATTGCGCAAATTGTCGAATGAAGACCGACAATTTGATATAATTTATTTTGATCCACCATGGCAAGAACTGAATGATCTTTGGTGGGAGGAAGAGTTTAATATCTATGACGTATTGCATGATGATGGCTTGGTGATGATCGAACATGCGAAAAAAATTGTTCCGGCAGTCAATCCGCAATTATGGTCGGTAGTTAAACACAAAAACTACGGCCAGAATACTTTATTAGTTTTGGAACAAAAGGGAGTATAGCATGCAAAAACAAAGAATATGGCTATTTAGCGGAACATTCGATCCGTTTACCACAGGTCATTTGGATATTGTGAATCGAGCTGCTCAATTATGTGATAAATTAATAATCAGTGTACACAGCAGAAGTAGTAAAAACACTATTTTTTCTACACAGGAAAGAATTGAAATGATTTTACTTGCAACAGCACACTGTGATAATATCGAAGTTATAAGTTTTCAAGGTTTGATAGCTGATTTTTATGATCAAGTTGCGGCGAATGCAATTGTCAGAGGAATTCGAAATAGCTCTGATTTAAGTTATGAATTACCGATGGCGGAAATTAATCATCGACTAAACAATAAATTGGAAACTGTATTTCTATTATGTCGTAATGAACTGAATCATATCAGTTCTTCAAATGTGCGCGAACTGGGTAAGTTGGGAAATAATCTATTGAATATGATCCCGGAATGTAATTTGGAATTTGTCCAGAACAGATTCGCGGAACTGAGATAATAGATGTTCGCAACAGCGTAGGAGGAATTTTATGGAGAATCAAAACCAGATGAATTATCGATCCGGAAATTTGAGCCCAAGAGATAGTGCGATGGATTACGATCAGGTTTATTCCGAACCTGCCCCGAGAAATCGCAGAGCAGCCAGTTTAGGTCAGAATCGCAAGAAGACGGATCAACTGATTGATAACAGCATTGAAGATGTTTTGGTAAAACTTGAAGAAACTTTACATGCTGCAAGAAAAGTTCCGCTTTCAGATCAATGTATGGTTGATCGGGAGGAAATTTTGTTTCTTTTAGATTTGTTGCGCGAACAATTACCGGAAGAGCTGAGACAAGCCAAATGGCTTTTGCAACAAAATCGACAATTGATTGCTGAAGCCAGAAAAGAAGCTGAATCTATTTTACATGAAGCTGAAATTCAAATGTCGCGGATGATTGACGAGCATGAAATAACCCAACAAGCTAAAATTGAAGCCCAGAGAATAGTTGATGATGCAAATACCCAGAGTCGTCAGATTCAGACCAGTACGATGGATTATGTGAAAAATAATCTCGATGATCTGGAAGATCAATTGACTGAGATGTTAGTTTACATTCAAAAAAACAAAAAAGATCTGGATTACTAGATTTAGAACTATATTCAAAATGCGGCTGCTGATTTGCAAGAAAAACAGAATAAATTAAGGTATTGATTAAGGAAAATAAATGGATATTAGTCAGATAAAGGTTTGTGTATTATTTGGTGGACAAAGTAATGAACACGATATTTCCCGCTTATCAGTTTCTTATATTATCAGTGTTCTGCAAGAATCTGCTGTCAAGGATTTACAAGTAATCGGAATTACCCAAAATGGTGAATTTAAGTATTATGATGGCCCGGCAGATTTGATCTCTGATGGAACCTGGTTGGAACATGAATCGATTAAAGACGTATTGTTTAAGCCCGGACATCAAGGTCAAGGTTTTTATATTTATGATCAAAACGGATCGGAAAATCAAAGCGGTTACAAGAACAATACCGAATTAACTTGGATTGAAGTTGATGTTTTTTTTCCGGTACTTCATGGCAAAATGGGTGAAGACGGAACCATACAAGGCTTATTTGAATTGCTTAATACACCTTTTGTCGGTTGTGGAGTTCTTGCAAGTTCAATTGCAATGGATAAGGTTGCTTCACGCAATATGTTTGACACGGTAGGAATACCTCAGGCAAATTGGACTTGGTTAAAAAAGAGAAAATTTTATGCGAATCCGGATTTTGCTATTGAGGCAATTAAAAATATTTTGACTTATCCGATATTTGTAAAACCGGCAAATGCAGGGTCTTCGGTTGGAATAACCAAAGCTAATTCGGATCAGGATTTATTGGAGTCTTTGGCAATAGCATTTGAGCATGATGACAAAGCCATTTTGGAACAAGCAATCGTTGGCAGAGAAATTGAAGTTGCGGTTCTGGAATTAACCGATTCCGATCGTAATTTATTTGTTTCTGTTCCCGGTGAAATTATTCCGGATCGGGAATTTTATGATTTTGAATCCAAGTATATTTCTGATGGTTCAATACTGATTATACCGGCTGAACTTGAACCACAACAAATTGAAGAAATAAATCGATATGCGAAACTGGCTTTTCGTACAGTAGACGGTAAAGGTTTATGCAGAGCGGATTTTTTCCTGGAGAAATCTACCGGTCGCATCTTGATCAATGAAATAAATACAATGCCCGGATTTACCGGTATCAGCATGTATCCGAAATTGATGGCTGAATCGGGATATCCCTCAAATAAATTAGTTGAAGCCTTGATTGCTTCGGCATTTAAATAATTCATTGTATCCTGCTGATTTCTGAAAAGGAGATACATGGTGAAAAGACGATTTCTTTCATATATTGTTGTAATTATTCTATTATTCGGATTAGTTGCTTGTGACAGTCTAAATATCTTTGGCAGCAATTCAGACAAGAAAAAAAACAAGAATCAAGCAGAGGAAGACAATGCCTCAAATAATGATTCAAATGCAGCGGATAAAGGCGGGCCGGCAACTGAAATTTCTGATTCGAAAACCCAAGTTGCTCGAATAATTGAATTGATTGAAGCTGATGATCCTGAATTACTTATGGAATGGGTTCATCCGAATGCTATAGAAAAATATGGCAGAGAACAGATTGTTGAAAGAAATAATAAAGTTCATAGTGGGATTGGATTGGAAAGTATTGAATTATCAGATTTCGGTGCCCTGGGCAATACGGAAAAAGAAGGCACAGTTTCTTATCAAGGCAGTGCGGTTTATAAAACGGCGTATGGCGATATAGAAAAGCGGGTTACCTATAACTTTATTTTTCATCCGAATGCTAACCGCTGGCAATTAGACTGGACTCCGAGTGTAATTTTGCCCGGTTTACATGATCAGGGTCTTGTCCAAATTCAACCGATACGTGCAACACGTGGCAATATATATGATCGTGAAGGTAATGCTTTAGCAATTCGAGGCTATATCAACCGTATAGGAATTGTACCCGGGAATCTGAAGGATTCGCATATTCCGGCCATTGAAGAATTATACGAACTTCCGGAAGGCTATATTCAAACACAGCTTGAATTGGAATGGGTAAAAGACGACACGTTTGTACCATTGAAAACCATGACTGCTTTATCCGAGGAACAGAAGACCGGGGCAGCTGATCTCGGAGTGATCATAGAACCGGTAGAAACCAGATCTTATCCTTTAGGTGAAGCTGCTGCTCATTTGGTGGGTTATGTAGGTTATGTAACGGCTGAAGATTTAGAAAAAGAAGAATATGCCGGCATGACCGGTCAGGATTATATCGGGAAAACGGGAATTGAAGCAATTTATGATAAAGAACTGCGTGGTGAACACGGATTTAGAGTAGTGGTAACCGGAGAGTATGAGCAAATTCTCTTGGAGAAAGAGGTAGTGAACGGTAAGGATCTTTATTTAACAATTGACTCAACACTTCAGAAAACTATTTATGAAGCAGCTAAGGACAAAGATGCAGCTTTTAGTGCTCTGGATCCCCGCAATGGAGATATACTTGCTTTAGTCAGTACACCTTCTTATGATCCGCATGATTTCGTATTAGGTATCAGTCATGAAAAATACCAAGAATTGCTGGATAATCCGCTAAATCCTTTATATGGCAAATTTAATCAAGCGATGATTCCGGGTTCAGCCGAGAAACTTGTTACTGCCATTGCCGGTTTAAATGCGGGAACATTAACTTTGGATACAACTTATAATATTCAGGGCAAAGGTTGGACTTATGATGAATCTTGGGGTAATTATCAGGTAATTCGTTATCAAACGATTAATGGAAACATGAACTTAGAGAATGCACTTGTTACTTCGGATAATATTTATTTTGCTCGAGTAGCTTTAGACATGGGTTTTGATGCTTTTAGCGAACAGATGAGCAAATTGTTGTTCGACGAACCGATAGCCAATGATTATCCTTTCGGAATTGCTCAAATTACCAATGAAGGACTGATTGATAACAATACAATCCTTTTAGCTGATGCAGGCTATGGTCAGGGTGAATTATTGATTTCGCCAGTCCATTTGTCCTCGATTTACGGTGCGGTAGCGAATGACGGTATTTGGTACAAACCACGCATATTATTAACAACTGAACCGGAATTGATCACACAAAATATTACCGCTCATGACAATATTCGCTACCTTGATAACAGTTTACGTTCCGTTATTACCAAAACTTATACGAATCTGGTCATGCCTAATGTAAATATAGCGGGCAAAACGGGTACTGCCGAAGTAGGTGAGGATCTTGCATTAGGTCGGATGAAAGAAAATAGTTGGCTCGTCTCTTATGACCAAAACAAACGTAATATGGTACTATGTACAATCGATTTTAATTCGCATTATTACGGTGTAGGATATGGTACCTTAACTACAAAGTTGATGTATGAAAAGATTTATGCTGATGGTGCTTATTCACCGCCGGCACCTGTGGATCCGAATCAAACCAGTACGATCGAATAAACAGACTCTTTTTGTTTTTTTACTGAACAGACGCATATTTTATATCTAACGATGAGGTAACTATGAAAAGAACAAAATACTTGGTTTCTATTATAATAATCCTGAGCTTAATATTGTCTTTAACAGCTTGCGGTAAATCTGAAAAAGAAGCTGAAGAGCAGACCGATATTTTATCGGGAGCAGATGTGAAAACTGATTTATCAGAGCAAGTTTCCGCAAATGAATTATCAGAAAAAGCCGATGCTGATAAAAAAGCTGATGAAAAAGAAACAAAAGAAAGTGTCAGTTCAACAACCTTGGAAAGTGCTCCGGTTTTAGCTCCGGATTTTGATTATGAAGAAGAGCCGGATAGTCCGTTACAAGAGATTACGATTTCTCAGGCAGAGCAAGGTGTTTCTGATAGAGAAGCACTGCGTTTTTTCAAAACTTTTTCAACGATTCCGGTTTATTATGCATATAAATCCACAATTCTACCTGAAAACAAATCACAGGAAGTAATTATTTCAATTGATGAAATCGGTCGTACATATACAAAGATTGAAAGTGAATCCGACAGTGTGGAAATAGTGTCAACAGCGAAAGATGTATATTATGAGCTGGATCGTGAGAATAAAACCGCGAATCCTATTTCCAAAGAAGTTGCCCA
This sequence comes from Clostridiaceae bacterium, assembly GCA_012838135.1. Classification (GTDB taxonomy): domain Bacteria; phylum Bacillota; class Clostridia; order Saccharofermentanales; family DTU023; genus UBA5436. The sequence goes on from DUPV01000069.1 coordinate 6,091, forward strand.
AGGTGATATTATTTCAAAAGATGTATTTGAACAGATCTATGAGCAAGCTGAATTGCTTTATTATGTCGGTTCCGGAAAAGCAACTTTTGGAGGCAGAGAGGTTGAATTCGAAGAATATACGAAAGACAATAAGACTTTCGTACGTTATTATTTTGATCAAGACTCTGTTTTTGGTCATAGAACCTTCGAAAATAATCAATTGAAATTACAAGTCGTAATATCTGCTTTGAAAAATTATTTTCCTGATCAAATGGATATTTTTGTAATTCCGGATGACTATATAATTAACAAAGCAAATTGAATTCAAGCAAACAGAATTTTGATCGGGGGATTTCGATTTACAGAGCCGGCAATTATGGCACAGTCACATTAAAAAAACAGAAAGTTTATTTATTCCAGAATATTGTCCTCGCTTCCGATACCGAGGAAACTTTGCCAAGAGAACTTTTCGTTTTGAACTTTGAATTTGTATTCGATTCTTTCAATTTCGTAATTTGCCTTGAAAGCTTCTCCGAAAGCCAAATCATTATAGATGGCATATTCGCTGAAAAACTTTTCGAGACCTATGTCATTTTGTAAGAGATAGGTGATAACAGTACTCATGAAACGCTTGGTGTCAGGCATGCTTACTTCAGAAATTAACTTAACTTCCGGCCAATTAAAATGCGGATAAGGTAAAAAGCTGATCTCTGCTTGAGTTTTTATCAACGGATCAGATATTGTATATTGCGTGGGTAGTCTTTGTTCAGACAATATTCTACATAATTCGGCAATGGTTTTTGCCAGGCGATTGTCAGGATAAACAAATTGCCAAGTCAACCAACCGTGGAAATACAGAGTTTTATTAGCTCGTAATAAGATCAGTGTTTTGAGTTTATCTCTGGTTGACGGCTTACTCGTAGTAGCCAATACAGGAAAAAGCAATGATAATTCTTTATTTTTCAGACTGAAAGCTAAATCATGTAATTGGTCTTCACTATTTGCCTTACGCAATTGGGCAATTAGCCAATTACGATGGGTCGGATTGATTTTCATTTGTCTTTCGCGAGGTAAGACATGGAATTCCTTAGCCTTGCTAACTAATTGACTTAAATTCAAGTCACTCAATCTTTCGTAAGTAGTTTTTGCAGTATTTACTTTTGCCGGTCGCCTTAAATGCAAATCCCTTTTCTTATGAGTTTGAATTCTGCTGATATTTAAAGCCAAGTCACATTGCTGATCCGACTTTTTCTCATTTAATTCTGATGTTTCGCGTATTGCTCCGGATTCCTCGGATTTAACCGATTCTTTTATATTAACTGTATCAATTACTGGCTTGATGTTAGCTGGCCGAATTGATTTCATAAGTTCAATCGGTTTCGCAGAACCAATCATATCAACAGGTTCAATAGATTCATTCGTATCAGCAGATTCAGCAGAATCAACAAAATTTTCTTGAGTGAAATCCTCGGGTAATGTTATTTTCCTAATTGACATATTACCTATCTTTTCTTAAATCCGTGCTTATAGCAAAAGGTAAAGCTTCAACGGCATCTCTGATTTCGGCAGTGGTATAAATCAGCCGTTCAACAATATCTGCTAAAGCTGACTCCAACTCAGTTAGAGTTTTTTCAATTTTTTGATCTGATTTTTCTTTGAATTTAATGGTTGAGGTAGTAATTGAAGTGTCGATTTTGCCTAAATTCTCAATAACAGAATTCATCTTCGCGATTAATTGTTCAAATTGATTTGCTTGTTCATTGCGCAATTTATCACTTAAAGAAATAGTTGCTTGCGATTGTTCAATGCTGCTGTTAATTGTTAACAAAGAATTCTTCAGAGCGGATTCCAAGCTGCTGATTTGATCTTTGAGATTAGAATTTTCACCGGCATAAATCGAAGTCATCTTATCGGTCACACTTGAAATTACTTCAAGATTATCTGCCATTTTAGCCATGTCATTAGCAATGTCATTTTTAGCGACAGTCATCAATTCAATCGATTCCGAGACTTCGCGGCTCAATAGTATATTTTGTTGACGCGAATTTTCCAAAATTGCGATTGAATCTTGAATGAAATTATTTGTATCTTCCATCATTGAATTAAACGAATTGAGCTCGGTTTGAATTGACTGAAAATTATTTTTCATCGCTATAGTTAATTCATCAGAGAAATTTTGAGCTAAAAGTGCCATTCCTTCATTTTGTTTATTGCTTAAAGATTCAGCTAAATCTGACAACAATTCACTTGATTTATTAATTGGCGGCACAATTTCATCTTGCATCACATCTTTAATAGTTGTGCTGAGATTTTTGTTAAAATCTTCCGAAACAAAATCTGCTAAATTAGAATTGAATTTATCCATGGCCTGACTGATTGAATTTTCGTGTTCAGACATTTCATTAACCAGCAAAGCAAGACTTGATTTATCGGTATATACGGGAACATAACGTTCGGTTTTCCTGATTAATCGATCGATAATGTGGGTAGAGCTTTCTAACAAAATTTTACGCTGATTCAATAAGAAAAGGCTAATCAAAACACTGACAATTAGGGGAACCAGCATCATAAAACGGCTGATCTGAAATTGCGCAGGGTTGATTTCAGGAGCAATTGCCAAGACTAAACTGGCGATAATGCCACAAGTTAAAACAAGAATACTTAAAGTGTATTGAAAACAGGTTTTTAATTGCGGCTCGGCTAAATTTTCCAAATTGAATTCGCTATCCAGATTCGGCAACCATTTTCCGTCATATTTTTCTTTACTGTCTTCAATCAGATTATGTACACTCTCTTTAAGCAGTTCTGAATCGGATTCATCGGCATAGATTTCTAATTCTACAGTATGGCTGATTTGACAACCTTGCAGTAAATCCAGTTTTTCTATGAAATTTTCAATAGAATATTTTAAATTATTTCTTTGTTTATTACTGATTATGATATAAATAATCCCTATTAAAACTAATATTACAGGCACTCCGGCGAAGAAAACCCACTCAAAAGAGGATAAAGTGATATTACTGATAAAGGTGTGCATTATTGCCTCCTAAAAGATAATTTATGTTTAATATACTATTATGATACTAAATTGACATAGTTAAAGGCAATAATTAGAATAATGAAATGAATTGATACATTTGTCCAGTTGATAAGGAGCGTATATGTCAACAAAATATATTTTTGTAACCGGAGGAGTTGTTTCAGGTCTTGGTAAAGGAATCACCGCAGGAGCCTTGGGAGCTTTGTTAAAAGCACGTGGTTTAAGCGTTGTAACCCAAAAATTTGATCCATATATCAATGTAGATCCTGCCTTGATGAGTCCAACGCAACATGGAGAGAAGTTTATTACTGAAGATGGAGCTGAAACCGATCTGGATATCGGCCATTATGAAAGATTTACCGATGTTAATTTGACAGCAGAATCAGATATCACATCAGGTCAGATCTATCAGGCAGTAATCAAACGTGAGCGTGAGGGAGGCTATAACGGCGGTACGGTTCAAGTTGTACCTCATATAATTAATGAGATAAAAGATCATATGTTCCGTATTTCCCGCAATGAACCGACAGATGTTGTAATTGCCGAAATCGGCGGAACAGTCGGTGATATGGAAGGTACACCCTACATTGAAGCAATTCGCCAAGTCAGTTATCAAGTTGGTCGCGAGAATTGTCTTTTTATTCATGTAACGCTTTTACCGTATTTGAATAATCCGGGCGAAATCAAAACCAAACCGACTCAGCATAGTGTGCTGAAATTATTATCTTACGGTGTTCAACCTGACATCTTGGTTTGCAGAACAGAAGTACCTTTAGATGAATCAATTAAGAGCAAGATTGCCCTGTATTGTAATGTAAAACGCGAAAATGTAATCGAAAATCTTGATGTATCTACTGTTTATGAATTGCCTCTGTATTTTGAAAAACAAGGTTTGGCAAAGGTTGTCTGTAAACAACTCGGTATTGCTCAGTTTGTTGAACCGGATTTGTCTTTGTGGCAACGATTAAATGAACAAATTAAATATACTACTCGCAAATTAAAGATAGCTCTGGTCGGAAAATATATTTCTTTGCAAGATGCATATTATTCGGTATTAGAAGCAATTGACCATGCTTCGATTGAAAACGGAGCTTCGCCGGAAATAATATGGGTTGACAGCGATCCTTTAGAAGAAGTTTCTGAAGAAAAATTAAATGAAATTTTTGCTGAGGTTGATGCAATGATTATTCCCGGCGGTTTCGGTCCGCGCGGCATGGAAGGAATGATCAGGTCGGCCGAATATGCCCGAGTAAACAAGTTACCGTTTTTGGGAATAGGCCTGGGCATGCAAATGGGTGTAGTCGAAATAGCACGTAATTTAGCCGGGATTAAAGATGCTCATACTGACGAATTTGAAAAACCCTGTTCGGATATTTTCTACTATGCCGGTTTAAGCGATGTACAGGCTGCAACATTATCGGAAATTCCTTTACCGGATCAACCGATGCGGCTGGGTGCCTATCCGATGCAAATCAAAGAGAATTCAAAATTACATAAGATTTATAAGACTACGGAAGCTTCTGAACGTCATCATCATCGCAGAGAGTTTAATTTGGTATGGCAAGGTCCTTTGTTACATACCGGTTTGGTTTTCAGTGCAACTTCACCTGACGGAAAATGGATTGAAGCGGTAGAATTACCGGATCATCCATTCTATATCGGCATCATCTCACATCCCGAATTCAAATCCCGTCCGATCAAACCACATCCATTATATAACGCATTTATAGAAGCAGCATTAAAATATAAAAAATCAAAACCGAGTGAATAAGAGGAGGCTGATATGGCATTTATTTATGAAGAATTGTCCCGCACATTTAGTGAATATCTTTTAGTACCTAATCTGACAGAAAAAACATGTGTACCGGCGAATGTTTCCTTACAAACACCTTTAATCAGATATCGTAAAGGTGAAGAAGAAAGCCCGATTAATTTAAATATTCCGTATACTTCGGCGATCATGCAATCTGTTTCCGGTGACAGAATGGCCATTGCTCTGGCTCGAGAGGGTGGATTGTCTTTTATCTTCGGTTCACAACCGATTGAGAGTCAAGCCGAAATGATTCGTAATGTTAAAAAGTTCAAAGCCGGTTTTGTTCCTAGTGACAGCAATTTGCCGCCGGAGGCAACGCTGACCGATGTTATCAAATTAAAACAAAAAACCGGCCATTCAACTGTGCCGATTACCTCAGACGGAAGTTCAACCGGTAAACTTTTGGGTATCATCACCAGCAGAGATTATCGTGTTTCGAGAATCCGAGGAGACGAAAAAGTCGCAGATTTTATGACTCCGATTGAACAGATGATTTATGCTGAAGAAGGCTTAACTTTAAGTGAAGCAAATGACATAATCTGGGATCATAAATTGAATCAATTACCGATTGTTGATAAGAGCGGCAGATTAACCAGCTTAGTATTCCGTAAAGATTATGATGAGCACAAGCAAAATCCGTATGAGATGCTTGATGACGGTAAACGCCTGATGGTAGGTGCCGGAATCAATACCCATGATTATGAAAAAAGAATCCCGGCTTTAATCAATGCCGGTGTAGATGTGCTCTGTATCGATTCATCTGACGGATTTTCCGAATGGCAATCGGATACACTCAAATGGGTCAGAAACAAATATGGAGAGGATGTATATATTGGTGCCGGTAATGTAATTGATGCTGAAGGTTTTCGTTATTTAGCAGAAGCCGGAGCTGATTTCATCAAAATCGGTATTGGCGGCGGATCAATCTGTATTACGCGTGAACAAAAGGGTATCGGACGCGGACAAGCTTCAGCCGTAATTGCTGTAGCAAAAGCTCGTGATGAATATTTCAAAGAAACGGGAGTTTATATACCGATTTGTTCAGATGGCGGCATTGTACATGATTATCATATGACTTTGGCCTTGGCAATGGGGGCTGATTTCTTAATGTTAGGACGCTACTTTGCCAGATTTGATGAAAGTCCGACGCGCCGACTTGTAGTTAACGGCAGTTATGTCAAAGAATATTGGGGTGAAGGTTCAAATAGGGCACGCAATTGGCAAAGATATGATATTGTCGAACATGAAGGCAAAATGATTTTTGAAGAAGGTGTTGATTCATATGTACCATATGCCGGAAAACTTAAAGATAATCTGGGAACATCCATTGCAAAAATGAAAGCTACGATGTGTTCATGCGGTTCGTTAACTCTTGATGAGTTTAAAGAAAAAGCTCGTTTGGTTGTGGTTTCACCGACCAGTATTGTTGAAGGCGGGGCTCATGACGTTATTCGTAAAGAAAGTGATCGCTCCTCATAAGATAAATTAGAGTGTCTTTCTTGGTGAATAATTTGGAAATTAGATGTTTATATCAATAAAACTTGCAGTATTATGATTTTTCTTATATAAAGGATAGCTAAATCAGTTAAATATTATATATTGCGATGTGCAACAATAATTAACCATGAAAAGAGGAATTGTAAAGTGTCACAAAAAGTTTATGAAATGACCTATGAAGGAATTAAAGAACTTCAAGATGAACTTGAATATCGCAAAACTGAGCTTTCTATTGAAATTGCTGAAAGATTGAAAGAAGCTCGTGCTCTGGGCGATCTCTCCGAGAATTCGGAATATGACGATGCTAAAGATGCCCAGGCTAAAAACGAAGTCAGAATTGCGGATATCGAGGCTATCCTGAAAAATGCCAAAGTGATTGAAGACACCGAAATTTCAAGTGATCTGGTAACTTTGGGATCAAAAGTCAAGTTATTGGATATCGAATATAATGAAGAATTGATCTATACAATTGTCGGCTCACTTGAAGAGGACATTTTCAAAAATAAAATATCGAACGAATCTCCGGTCGGCAGTGCAATCATGGGTTGTAAAGCCGGTGATACGGTTAAAGTCAGATCTTTAGCAGGTGAATTGGAATACAAAATATTAGAAATTTACAAATAATTATTAGTTAGTTTAGATAATTAAATTAAAGACGAAAAATCAAAAAAACAATAATGTAAAGATCAAGCACGCTGATTATTAAAAGAAATAGAGGCATCTATGAATAACGAGGCAAATAATCCTCAAGTAAATCAGAATCTACAAAAACAGAATCCGGCTGATACAAAAAATGATGTTCAGGAACAAGTTTTGAACAGATTACATAAATTAGAAGAATTGGAACAAGCCGGTCAAAATCCGTTTTGGATAACGACTGCTGAACAAACTGCACATAGTAAAGAAATAATTGATAACTATGCACAGTTTGAAGGCAAAGAAGTTACTGTTGCAGGTCGCATCATGGCAAAACGCGGGATGGGAAAAGTCAGCTTTGTGGATTTGCATGATCGGCAAGGCAATATTCAGATTTTTACCAAATTTGATGCACTTGCGGACGAGGATTATAAAACTTGGCAAAATCTCGATATAGGTGACTTGGTCAGTGTTAAAGGCGAAGTTTTTACCACGCAAAAGGGTGAAATTTCTATACGTAATCAAGGCTACCAACTGCTTGCCAAGTGTTTACGTCCCTTGCCGGAAAAATTCCATGGCTTGACAGATACCGATACCAGATATCGTAAGCGTTATCTGGATTTAATTGTTAATCCTGAAATCAAAGAAGTCTTTGAAAAACGCAGCAAAATTATTACTACGCTCAGACATGAATTGGAAAAACTGGATTTTATTGAAGTCGAGACACCGCTTTTAAACTTGATTGCCGGGGGTGCGGCAGCCAAACCTTTTGTGACTCATCACAACACATTGAATCTGAGCTTGTTTTTACGAATTTCACCCGAATTATATTTGAAACGCTTAATTGTAGGCGGCTTTGAAAAAGTTTATGAGATAGGTCGTAATTTCAGAAATGAAGGAATGTCCACCAAGCACAATCCGGAATTTACGATGATTGAGCTTTATCAAGCATATACTGACTATAACGGTATGATGGAGATTTCTGAACATCTGATCAGTGCAGCCTGTATGGCGGTCAACGGAACTTTGCAAATCAAATTCGGCGAACATCAACTTGATTTAACGCCACCGTTCGCCAGAATGACGATGTTGGAAGTAATAGAAAAGCATACCGGAATTGATTTTACCACAATCGCAGATGATACAGCTGCACAAACAGTTGCTCAAGAAAAAGGAATTGCTGAACTGGCAGCCGGTAAAACCAGAGGTGAAATTATCAATTTGTTTTTTGAAGAATTTTGTGAAGAACATTTGATCCAGCCGACTTTTATATACGATTATCCGATTGAAATATCGCCTTTAACCAAAAAGAAAAAATCTGATCCGCGGATGACGGAACGTTTCGAAATTTTTATTTGCGGTGCGGAATACGGCAATGCATATTCTGAGCTTAATGATCCGAGAGATCAGCACGAGCGATTTATTGAACAACAAAAACAACGGGAAGCCGGCGATGAAGAAGCACATATTCCGGATTATGATTTTGTTGAAGCACTGGAATACGGTTTGCCTCCGACCGGCGGACTAGGTATCGGTATTGATCGCTTAGTTATGCTTTTAACTGACTCCCCCTCAATTCGTGATGTATTACTCTTCCCGACAATGCGCCCGTTAGATAACAGGCAATTGGCTGCAAATGAAGCTTTTAGTCAAGAAAAGGCCGAAACTTGCGACCAAGTTTCGAAAAATTTAGAAAAAATAGATTTTTCAAAAATAAAGGTTGAACCATTATTTGAAGATATGGTTGATTTTGAAACGTTCTCAAAATCTGACTTTAGAGTTGTTAAAGTGTTAAATTGTGAAGAAGTGCCAAAGAGCAAAAAGCTTTTAAAATTTACTTTAGATGATGGTTCAGGTAATGACAGAATCATACTTTCAGGAATCAAGGAATTCTACGAGGCTGAAGACTTGATCGGAAAAACTTTAGTAGCAATTACAAATTTACCTGAAAGAAGGATGATGAGTCTACCATCACAAGGAATGATTATCTCAGCAGTATATGAATATAATGGAGAAGAAAAATTAAAGCTTCTAATCCTAGATGAAAACATACCCGCAGGAGCAAAATTATTTTAAAAGAACATGTTTAGATTCTGTGGAAGGTTGCTTCAAAACTTGGATCTCTCAGAAAAATGTGAATACCCAAATCGGACATCTGGCATCTGAATGATTTATTCAAATTAATATAAAACAACTAAAGAGGAGACAGCACATGAAACATATTAGGGTTACGAGAACTTTTACTCGGGGCATAGCAGAAGCAGAAGCTTTCGTCTATGAAAAAGAAGAATTGACAGCAGCAAAATATCAGATTAATGGTGAAGCAGAAATTTCTGAAAATATTGAGCTTTTTGAAAAAGCAGTCGAAGCTGTTTCAAAAGACTTAAGTGTATTAGCTGAAGATTCTGCAATTTTTGCAGGTCATTTGAGTATTGCAAATGATATTGCATTGAAAGAAATGGTTATAGGCAAAATCAAAGATGAAAAACAAAATGTTGAGCTAGCCGTTGAAAATACAATTGAAGAATTGAGTGCAATGATGGCGGGGATTGATGATGCATATATGCAGGAAAGAGCTGTTGACATTAAGGATGTCGGAGCTCGCTTCATGGCTGCTCTGCAAGGCAAGGATTTTGCCGGATTGGATCATATTCAAAAAGAAGTAATTATCATTGCTGATGATCTCACACCATCAGATACCTCAAGTATGAATTTCGATTATGTCAAAGGTTTTATAACTGAAAGGGGCGGTGTAACTTCTCATGTTTCAATTATAGCCAGGAGTTTAGGTTTACCGGCATTAGTCGGTGCCGGCACAATTCTGGACAATGTAGAAACCGGTGATCAAATTTTGTTTGATGCCGGAAGCGGTGATATCTATATTAATCCCGATCAACAAACCAGAGATAATTTACTTGCAAAATCGAAAGCTGATGCTGAATTAAAAGCACAAATTGAAGCTAAAATGGATTTGCCGGCAACAACTGAGGATGGCAAGACTTTAAAGGTTTATGCCAATGTCGGAAGTGCTGAAGAAATTAAGCAAGCAATGAAGTATAAAATCGACGGTGTCGGTCTGTTCCGTACAGAATTTCTTTTCATGGATAATACCGATTTCCCCTCCGAAGACGAACAGTTTAATGCTTATAAAGATGCAGTAGAAGCATTACGAGGAGAATTGATTATTCGTACTCTTGATATCGGCGGTGATAAAGCATTACCATACTTTGAATTCGATGTTGAAGAAAATCCGTTCCTGGGTTGGCGTGCAGTCAGAATGTGTTTGGAAAAAGCTGATATTTTCAAAACACAACTTAAGGCATTATTGAGAGCAGCAGTATATGGACCGATCAAAATCATGATTCCGATGATAATTTCAGTCAACGAAGTAAATCAAGTAAGAGAATTGGTGGAAGAATGCAAAACAGAGCTTGCAGCTGCAGATATCGAATATGCAGATGATGTTCCGGTAGGAATTATGATTGAAACACCGGCAGCAGTTATGATGGCGGATGCTTTGGCTGAAGTTGTTGATTTCTTCAGTATAGGTACCAATGACCTAACTCAATATGTTTTGGCGGTTGATCGCGGCAATGAACGGATTGAACATTTATATAATTCGTATAATCCTGCTGTTCTAAGGGCGATTAACCAAGTAATCAAAGCAGCCAATAATGCCGGAATAGAAGTAGGCATGTGTGGTGAATTCGCTTCGGACGCCAATATAACAGAAGTGTTGCTCGGTTTTGGGATGGATGAATACAGTATGGCTGCCAGTGAAACGCCGCTCATCAAAGAAAAAATCAGAAATCTGAATTATGCAAAAGCTCAAGAATTAGCGGATAAAGTATTGGCTTGTTCTACAACGGAAGAAGTATATCAATTGCTGGGAATTGAAAAATAATTAATAAGGAGTAAGCGGCATAAACAGCAATTAATCATTTGAAATTTAATCCGGATTTGTTGACTGAATTCATTGAGAATTTTGCAAAGATTCGGATTTTTCTTATTCGGAGAAGTTTTAGTAAAACAGCAGCAGGTGAAAGCTGCAGTCATCGGTTGTGAAGTTTACGGATGATTTGACTGTCATATTTTAAAAAATGCAGAGTTGCTAAACGCTGTTATCTGTTAAAATTCTCAAATAATGTAACTTTTTTGTAAGTTTTAAGAAAAAAGATGCCCGGATTATCTTTTTGCGATATATTGTTAATGCGACTTATGTTGAGTTTATAAAATCTAACCTTGGAGGATGTCATGCAAATTACTTATTTGAGCCATAGTTCATTTTTTGTTGAGTACAACAACAATGCAATTCTAATCGATTATGGTGAATTGCCCAAAAGAGCAAAACAAGGTGAAATATCAGAAGGTATTTTTGAATTGGCAAAACAAAAATCGAACTATTATAAATTGTTCGGATATTCTTCGCATCGTCATGAAGATCATTATGATCCCAATATAGTGCAACAGTTTTTAAATAACGATTTATTATATATTCTCTCTGATGAACATGAATTGGAGATGGAAGAATATATGAAACATAAAAACTTCTGTCAACTTTATCCGCAAACAACTACAAACGTGGATATCCTGAATTTTGCCAATACCGGTTCAACCGATCAAGGCGGAGCCATCTTATTGCAAGATTGCAATGAAGATTTTTCAATATATTATGGTGGAGATTTAGCAGTGTGGGATGATTTGCCTGAATTTTACGAAGGTTTTGCCAAAGAATTTACGTGGTTAAGGGACCAAGTTGTGACATTTGCTCCTGTAAAAATTGCATTTTTGCCTTGCTGTACAAGTGACGGCTATCAAGAAGAACCATTGCTGAACGGATCGAAAGAGTTGATTGAACTGTTGAAGCCGCAAATTGTTGTACCGATGCACGGTTTCGGTTATGAATATTTTTACAAATCATTTGCTGAAGAAATGCAGCAAAGATTGATTAAAAACCAGGTTGAAATTACAACTTTTACATCTTTTGACAAGCATAAATATGCTAATAATAGTATAATCATATCCTATGCGGAAAATCCCGGTGATAGTTTTTGTTTTTAGCCATAATACTGTGAATTATCATTTCGGAGAAAATAGTAATTACAGTAATCGGATTGACACGAGGATTAGATTATATGATATTAAGCTGAGGATTTTTCAGATCTGTATTTAAAATATATTAAAGCAATGTCGAATTATCTGATGTGAAGTTGAACTAGATATAGGAAGTTAATTATAGAATTTAAAAAGGGCAAACAATGGCAGAATTAGGGAAAATCAAACTAACGACAATTGGTGATTTGGAAAGAAAGCTGGGTAGTACCAGATTTCCCCAATTTGTCGAAGAATGTGAACAAGGATTTAAAGCACAAGTACAGGAGATAGCGGATTACGTACTGGCACATCAAGAAATATCTTTTGTGTTTTTATCAGGTCCCACTTCATCCGGCAAAACAACTTTTTCGACCTTGTTTTCTCAAAATCTAACCCGAAACGGCAAGCGAACTCATTTGATTTCAATGGATGATTATTATAGTGACAGAGAACCTGTATATGATGAAGAAGGTCGTCCGGACTATGAAAGCATTGATGCATTAGATTTGGAATTGTTACATGACCATTTGAAAGCACTGGAGAAAATGCAGGCCGTTAACATTCCGACTTTTGATTTCAAAATAAGATCTCGGATTATCGAAGAACATAAGATAATTAATCCACAGCCGGGAGACACCTACATGATTGAAGGATTGCACGGTTTATCAGATGAGTTGAGAAAAGATTTAGCTAAAGAACGTTCGGTCGGGATCTTTATTATGCCGTATGCCGGTTTGTTGGCGGATAACAGAATTCTTGACCATGTGGATATGAGAATATTGCGCCGTTTGAGCAGAGATGTTTTTCATCGTGGTGCCACTGCATTATCTACAATTGATTTTTGGCCGATGATTGCGAGAGCAGAAAAAGAATTTGTTCCGATTTATTTAAAATCTGCAGATTTTTATGTTAATTCAGCCCTGGAATACGAATATTCCGTAATTGTGCCGAAAGCAAGAGAACAATTGAAAATATCGATCAATCAATACATGGAAGGTGAATTGCCGCCCTCTAACAATGTTAAAGCAGGAATGTTCTATGCAAATTTGAATCTGGCGATTAAACAGGCAAAACGATTAATTAGAGCATGTAATAAAATTCCGCGTGTTGATCCGATTGTAGTTCCCCCGGATTCAATCTTGCAAGAATTTATATAAATTCTTCGGGACGTAATAGGTGTCATCTGTTACCAATAAATACACAGCTATGGCATATGGTATAGCATATAATATAATATAAAAAATAAATACATTTTGGAGGTGCATTATGGCTTTAGAGATTACAGTAGATAATTTTGAGAGTGAAGTACTTGAAAGTGATTTACCGGTATTGGTAGATTTTTGGGCTGCATGGTGTGGTCCTTGCCGTATGGTTAGTCCGGTTGTTGAAAAAATCGGTGAAACATATCAAGGCAAAGCTAAAGTATGTAAGATCAATGTTGATGAACAAGGTGCATTAGCAGAGCGTTTTCGTGTATTGTCAATTCCTACAATCTATATTTTCAAAGATGGAGGAATCGTTGAAAAAATGGTTGGAGCAAGACCTTACGAAGAATTAACCGCAGCTTTGGACAAGCATCTTGCTTAATTATACTTTGAAATTAGAGGTTATCTAAAAGATTTATTAAAGACTTTGTTTTTGTATTTCTGAAGATAGCCTCTTTGCTTTTTGTACAAAACAATGAAAATTTTAGAAAATTCTTTACCTGTAATTAATTCTGCAAGTCAAAAGTATTTGGATCAAGCTTTTGTCGATGAATTCGGTTTACCGAGTATAGTTTTGATGGAACAAGCAGCGGCTGCTGTAACCGAATTAATTCTTAAATTAGCTGATAGCGGAAAAAAAGTCTTGTTTTTAGCAGGAGCAGGCAACAATGGCGGCGATGCATGGACAAGTGCAAGACAACTTGCAGCCTATGGTTTTGAGGTTAGTGTATTAGATTTATTTCCGGAAAAATCGCTGCCACCGGATGCTGCACAAAACAAGAGTGCTTTTCTTAAATCTCTTGACTATACAAACAGTCAAATATATCAACTCTCGAACTTTCAATTAAGACCGGCATCATATGACTTTATCGTTGATGGAATCATGGGTACCGGTTTCAATTTGGCACGACCGTTAACGCAAGATGTTTTATTTTTGTTAAAAACAGTCAATGCTTGTGAAAATACTTGCCGGATTGCAATTGATATTCCAACAGGTATTGATAGTGCAACCGGTGTTTGTGATCAGGAAGTTTTCTTTGCTGATTATACTGTAACGTTCAGTGCACTCAAAACAGGTTTGGCGGCGGAACCCGGTTGTGTGTACAGTGGTGAAATAATTGTAGCACCGCTCAGTATGCAAAAATCTTGGCTCGAAACTAAATTGATTGATTTATATAAGGAATCTAATTCAGATTCATGTTTACCAAGAGTATTAACTTTGGATACTGTAAGGCATTTTGAAATAGAACGTCCGGCATTATCTCATAAAGGTAATTATGGTAAAACATTATTGATCGGCGGTTCAAACGGAATGAGCGGAGCGATCATTCTTGCTCTGCAAGCTGCTCATGCAACGGGAGTCGGCTATACCTATGTCAGAACCCCCCAAGCCATTGTTGCGGATTTGCTTGAAGTTTCACCGGAGAGCTTGATTGCGTCAATACCGGTAATTGCTTTGTCGGATAATACAAATAATGTTGATAATGCTGATATAATTCATAACTGGCAGAAGTTGATTGCCGAAGTCGATAGTGTTGGCTTAGGACCCGGAGCAGGCAAAGCGAAATGGTTAACGGATTATTTGACATATATTTGCTCCGCGTCAAAAAAACTAATAATTGATGCTGACGGATTAAATTACTTAGCTGAAATGGATAATTGGCAGCAATTGTTCCAAGACAGATTTGCCAGAGGGATGCAACCGGCTATTCTGACCCCGCATCCGGGAGAATTTAAACGATTGGCGCCTGATTTGGCGGAGTTATTGGATCAGGATCGCCAAGCTGCAGCAGTTGAACTTGCAAAACGCAGTTCAACCTTTGTAGTTTTAAAAGGTCATGCAACTGTTCTTGCATTACCTTCAGGTGAGGTATATATTAATTCAAGCGGAAATCAAAGTTTGGCAAAAGCCGGATCGGGTGATGTGTTAACCGGGTTGCTCAGCGGCTTCACGGCCCAAATGTCAAATCAGACGGAAGCAGTTGCACTTGCTGTATTTTTTCATGGCATGTTGGCAGATTTAGCTGTTGCTGAACTAGGTATTAGAGGAGTATTGCCCGGCAAATTGGCTGATTATGCACCGGCTGCCTATAGAAAACTTGGCTGGAACAATTAGTTTTTTAGAGGAGTATTATGTGGAAAGAATTTAAAGAGTTTATTGCCAGAGGCAATGTAATCGACATGGCAGTGGGTATTGTTTTAGGTACCGCATTCAAAGCGATTATTGATAGTTTAGTTGCAGATATTATTATGCCGATAGTCGGATTATTACTCAACAATGTTTCTTTAGCTGATATGAAATATGTATTTAAACCGGCTGTTGTTGAAGCAGGTGAAGTTGTAAAACCGGAGCTGGCATTGAATTACGGTAATCTGATTCAAATGATTGTCAATTTTCTGATCATCGCTTTGTGTGTATTTTTAGTTGTTAAGAGCATCAATAAGATGAGAGCACTGTTTGCAAAGAAAAAAGAAGAGTCTGAACAAGCTGAAGCAGAAACAAAATCTGATGAAGTTCTCTTATTAGAAGAAATTCGTGATCTCTTGGCAAAAAAAAGATGAATCAAAAGCATAAATTTTCGGAAATCTCTAATTAGAAGGATTATACATTTTTCGGTTATTAATGTGATATGAAAAACATTTTCAAGAATGTGTCTGAGAGAATCAGCAATTTAAGTTTAAATCCACCTTTGGTTTTATTGATCGGATTTGCCTTGCTGATTTTGAGCGGAGCTTGTTTACTCAATCTTGGTGCCGTAACCAGATCCGGTGAATCGATAGGCTTTGTCAATGCTTTATTTACGGCAGGTTCGGCATCTTGTGTTACAGGATTAGTTGTTGTAAATACTGCTTATCATTGGAATCTTGCCGGACAAATAATAATTATAACTTTAATTCAAATAGGCGGTCTGGGCATCATGACTTTGGCAACGATGTTTCCGCTAATATTGCGCAAAAGAATCGGTTTGCAAAGCAGACAAATACTTAAAGAACAATTAAACTTAGATACATTTAGCGGTATTATCCGCTTATTGAAATATGTTATCGCTTTTACTTTTTCTGTTGAGGGAA
>DUPV01000070.1 GCA_012838135.1 Clostridiaceae bacterium
AATGTATATTTTGGTTACATATGATGTTGAAACAATCGATAAAGATGGTAAGAAAAGACTAAGAAAAATTGCAAAGATATGCCAAAACTACGGTCAACGAGTTCAAAACTCGGTTTTTGAATGCAGAGTTAATGAACAAGAATATTTACTTTTGAAGTCTGAAATAATGAAAAAAATGGATGCTAAAAAAGATAGTGTCCGCTTCTACAGGCTTGGTACAAAATACAAAGAAAAAATAGAGCACTTTGGTGTTAAAGAGCCCTATGATTTCGAAGAAGCTTTCATTATTTAACTTTTAGGAAATTACGAATCTTGACAATTGAATATAGTAATATGCTTGCAACTCAATAATTATGGTTTTATATCTCTATAATAATGTGAGTGCGAACCCTAAGCAATCATAATTTTCAAGTGAAGTTCGCACCATAGTTCTTTGAAAAATGTATAATATTCGATTATAAAAATCATGAAATTTAAATTTGTCTTGTAAGAAATTCCATATATTGTATACTAAAATGCAACAACTACAAGTTGTTGCTGTCGCACTCCGCTTGGAGTGCGTGGATTGAAGTTTTTTCTTCAAGTCTCTGATACTCATATATCATCAGAGTCGCACTCCGCTTGGAGTGCGTGGATTGAAGTATGCCTATACGCTTTTTGTTGTTGTTCGACTGTTGTCGCACTCCGCTTGGAGTGCGTGGATTGAAGTTAACGATCCGGTACAAGACACGGTAATTAATGCCGTCGCACTCCGCTTGGAGTGCGTGGATTGAAGTATTCGGTTACCTCTTTGACTGTAAGATCGTAATGTCGCACTCCGCTTGGAGTGCGTGGATTGAAGTTTCGTCAAATCTCGTTTGATAGTCATGTGTTTCTTGTCGCACTCCGCTTGGAGTGCGTGGATTGAAGTAGCCTATCCTCATCCGAAATAACAATTGTCCTTGTCGCACTCCGCTTGGAGTGCGTGGATTGAAGTCTCGACTTGAAGTTATCGCACCAAACTGCACCTACGTCGCACTCCGCTTGGAGTGCGTGGATTGAAGTTATCTCTAGCTGCTGTTCTTCCGTTGCGTTTTTTGTCGCACTCCGCTTGGAGTGCGTGGATTGAAGTTTGCTGTGTCCAATCTAAAATATAAGGCGTTATTTCAGTCGCACTCCGCTTGGAGTGCGTGGATTGAAGTTTTTTTCGGAGAAGATGATTTTAGCGAAATTGTTGTCGCACTCCGCTTGGAGTGCGTGGATTGAAGTATCAACTAACGTTAATAAATCTTTTTTGCTCATGTCGCACTCCGCTTGGAGTGCGTGGATTGAAGTAATTAGACGAAACCGGAACAAAATTAGATACACAGTCGCACTCCGCTTGGAGTGCGTGGATTGAAGTTAACCGTTAGTCCTAATGCCACACCAATAACAAGTCGCACTCCGCTTGGAGTGCGTGGATTGAAGTAATAATGACAGAATTTCGCTGCTCAATAATCGGGTCGCACTCCGCTTGGAGTGCGTGGATTGAAGTATCGCATTAAGTTCCGCCATGAGCGGTGCGTATTGTCGCACTCCGCTTGGAGTGCGTGGATTGAAGTCGGTAGTGACCGGACCTGCAATACTGTCCATTGACGTCGCACTCCGCTTGGAGTGCGTGGATTGAAGTAATTTGGGCCGGCGACTTTACCATATCCAATGTGTCGCACTCCGCTTGGAGTGCGTGGATTGAAGTGTAGCTACAGGTGGCTCAATCGGTGGACTGACAATGTCGCACTCCGCTTGGAGTGCGTGGATTGAAGTGCTATTATCTGCTCTCCTGCACCGTCTCTTACTGTCGCACTCCGCTTGGAGTGCGTGGATTGAAGTGCTTTATCAAATTCAGCATGAGCTGCCGGGCTGATGTCGCACTCCGCTTGGAGTGCGTGGATTGAAGTATCAGATGTTCACTGTTTGTTTCCGGTCTGCCTCGTGTCGCACTCCGCTTGGAGTGCGTGGATTGAAGTATCAGATTGCCGATTCCGGATGATAGTTTGCCTACGTCGCACTCCGCTTGGAGTGCGTGGATTGAAGTAGGTATAAACACCTTACTTTCAAACACTCTTTAAGTCGCACTCCGCTTGGAGTGCGTGGATTGAAGTCTCATGTGTACGCATTCAAATAAGCTAGAATAAAAAAGAACAACTGAAACAAACGGATTTTTTTAATATAATGAATCAAAGGCGAAATCAGTTATGGTACAGTAGTATAATAAAGTAAAATAAAGAATTTAAAAAAGATGCAGTAGTTATGTACAAACCCGCCCGGAATTATTAGCAGCTCAATGCGCGAGGAATCTTGGTATTAATGAGAATACATTACATGGTTGGCTCAGGAAATCCAGAATGGGAGGGAGTTATGTGGTCAAGGGAATTAATCTTATGCGTTGGAAAAAGGAATAGGACAAGCGCATGAATTTAGTTTGTATGAGAAGCATTGACGTATCAAAACTCACATTATCTTGTATGTTTTAATTGTTAGATTTAATCGTTCTATCTTAATGAATCAGTTACTGCTCTATGTATACATATTAGAATACGAATAATGAAATGATTTAATTTGTTTGTTGTATTAGGAGGATAAAGATTAATAATATGGATAAAGTATTAATTGCATGTGATCACGGTGGTTATGAACTCAAGAAGAAAATTATTGATTTCCTTACGGAACGCGGTATAGTTGTTGAAGATTTTGGCTCAGAAGGAACGGAGATTGTTCGCTATCCTTATTATGCAGTTCCATTATGTGAAAAAATTTCACAGGGAAAAGTCAAACGCGGAATATTGATTTGTTCCACGGGGATCGGTATAAGCATCATTGCCAATCGCCATCCGCACGTGCGAGCATCTCTTTGCACGTCTACATATATGGCGAAGATGACACGTAAGCACAATGACTCTAATGTGCTTTGCCTTGGAGGAAAAATCACCGGCGAACTTGAAGCGCTTGACATTGTTGAGACATGGCTAAACACTGACTTTGAAGGTGGAAGACATTCTATTTCCCTGAGTTTACTTGAAGAAGTAGAAGATACTATGTTCTCCGGGAAGTACTGGCAGGTTCCTAAACGTGAAGAGTGGTTATGACAATTGTGAGTTGCAGTATTAGTTTGCTAAAAGCACACAAAAAATGCTCGTTTTATTTGTGAGATTAGTGGCTATATAAAATGCGATATTACTCCAGGCTCTTTTCGGCCAATTAATTTTAATATGGGTTTAGTATTTTTTTATGGAGGAATAACCTCAAGGAAAAAAACAACGACACTCACTCCGCATGCTGACGTCATCGCAGATTGTTTTCGTTCAATAAACTGTTAACAAGTGCGATTACATTATTCTGGAAGGGAATGAATATG
Source organism: Clostridiaceae bacterium (assembly GCA_012838135.1). GTDB lineage: Bacteria > Bacillota > Clostridia > Saccharofermentanales > DTU023 > UBA5436. Next base: position 3,374 of record DUPV01000070.1, read on the forward strand.
AGAGTACCATTTGATCAACTTAAAGCAGTAATCAAACAAGCCTTGCTCAATGTGGGTTTACCGGAAGAAAAGGCAGAAATTTGTGCCCGCATACATTCGGAAACAAGTTTAGATGGCATAGAAAGCCATGGTTTAAACCGTGTTCCTCGTTTTGTCAATTATGTGAAGAAGGGCTTGGTCAATGTTCATGCAGAACCTGAATTAATACATGCGAGGGGCTTGGCAGAGAATTACGACGGCAATCTAGGCGTCGGTATAATAAATGCTATGTTCTGTATGGATAGAGCAATAGCTTTGGCAAAAGAACATGGTTTAGGTATTGTTACTATCAGAAACACGACACATTGGATGCGTGGCGGTACTTATGCTTGGCAGGCTGCAGAACAAGGTATGCTTGCAATTAATTGGACCAATACGGAAAGCTGTATGCCCATGTGGGGTTCTACAGAAATTAGTGTGGGAAATAATCCTTTTTGTATGGCGATTCCTGATGAGAAAACTCCCATCGTTTTGGATATGGCTTTAAGTCTATATTCTTACGGGAAATTGGAAACTTATCGATTAGCCGGTAAGCAGCTTCCTTATCCGGGCGGTTTTGATAAGAATGGCAATTTAACTTCAGATCCCGGAGCGATTGAGGAAAGCCAACGTATTTTACCGACAGGATATTGGAAGGGCAGCGGTTTAGCTATTGCATTAGACATGGCAGCTGCTATACTTGCTAACGGTAAAACCGGTTTAGATATGGATGCAGAAGGAAATGGTAATTGTACGAGCTGTTGTCAGGTTTTTATTGTAATTGACCCGACTATATTTTCGACAAAAGAAGAAATTGAACAAATGATCAAAAACAGAATAGATGCTGTGCATAATGCGAAGCCGGAAAAAGAGGGGGATACGGTCACGGTTCCCGGTGAGAGGTCTTTGGCAAAAAGAGCTTATAATTTAGCGAATGGTGTGCCGGTCAATGAACAGGTTTGGACACGAGTACAAGAGTTAGCTAAAAAGATATGACGACCTGAAAGATTTCAAACAGCTGGAGTACATTATGAGCAAATAGAGAAAAAAGAAAAATTAAAATTGCCGGTAAATCATTTCGTATGGTAAGGAGAATAGCGGAATAAGATGTTGCTAGCATATGCAAAAAGATATTTAAAATTGATTATCGGACAACTATTTTTTGCAACCGTTTGGGTAGCTTCACAGTTGGCGATACCACGTCTGATGGTGGATATTATCGACTATGGAATCTTACTTAAAGATTTGAATCAAATCATGAACCGCGGTTTGTTGATGCTATTGGCAACCGGTGTGAACATTGTTTCTTTGTTAATCTCTATATATTTTTTAACAAGAGCAACAGCCGGCATCTCCAAAGACTTAAGAGGAGATTTGTTTGAAAGAGTCATCGATTGGTCTAAGGAGACCAGGGGAAGTTTTTCCAATTCTACTTTAATTACCCGAACAGTGAATGATGTTAAACAAGTTTCGATTCTGATTGATATGTCTTTGCGTAAAATTTTTACTTTAACGATTACGGTGATCGGTGCAGTTATTATTTCGTTTTCGATAGATGTAAAAATGGCTGTGATCATCTTGGTCATTATTCCGGTTATTTTTATTCTCGCTCTTAAGTTAACAACCAAAGCTCTGCCCAAGTATAGCCGTATTCGTAAGGCGATTGACCAAATGAATCAACGTTTTAGAGAAAATGTTACGGGTATACGAGTGGTCAAAGCTTTTAACAAGTCTGATTATGAAACAAATATGTTCCAAAAGGCGACAAAAGAGGCATGTGAGGCAAATATTGAAGCAGAATCGACAATGATGTTATTAAGTCCTCTGATTTTGCTTTTTACCAATATTCTGATTTTAATCATGTTGTATGTCGGAGGTGTAAGAGCTGAACTGGGGACCATTACAGTCGGTGCTTTAGTCGGTCTGATTGAATACGCTATCATGGCGCTCAATAATATTCAACAATTTGCTTCTATCATCACGATTTTTCCACGCTCAAAAGTGTCAATCGATCGAATCCAGGAAGTTTTGGCAAAAGAAGAAGTATTGCAAATAAAAGAAGCGAATTCTGATTTGACAGAAAAATCGACAGAAAAAACCATCCGATTTGAAAATGTAGATTTCTGTTATCCGCCTTCGTGCATGGATCTCTTAAAAAATATTACTTTTGAACTAAACAAGGGTGAAATCAAGGCACTGATCGGTTCTACCGGCAGCGGTAAATCAACAATTGTTCGTTTGATGATGCGAGATTATGATGTCCGTCATGGTCAAATTACTTGTAACGGTCATAATATAGCAAGTTTAGCAAATACGGAAATCAATCAAATCATAACACATATTCCTCAAACCACTTTTTTGTTCTCAGGTACTATTCGCGACAACATTCAAACCGGTAAAAAAGATGCGACGGATGATGAAATCTGGGAAGTTTTGGACATGGTCCAAATGGGCGATTTCTTTCGTCAAACTGAGGAAGGTTTGGATTTTCATATTGCTCAAAATGCAGTCAATCTTTCAGGCGGTCAAAAGCAAAGGATTTCAATTGCCCGCGGCTTGATTCGGGAGTCAGATTTTTATATTTTTGATGATTGTTTTTCCGCTTTGGATTATTCAACCGAGAAAAAAGTTCGGCAGGCAATTCGGCAAAAATTATCAGACAAAGGTATTTTGGTGATTGCTCAACGTGTGGCAACCGTAAAAGATGCAGCTGAAATTCTGGTTATTGATCATGGCAAGATTGTGGGCAGGGGAAGTCACCCAGAGCTTGAACAAACCTGTAAAGTTTATCAGGAAATCATTACTTCACAAAAAAGTCTGAATACGGGAAACAAGAATGCTGACAAACAATTTGAATCTGTTTGATTTTTGGAAGAGAAGTATAGGCAAGAAAAAGACTTCACGATATCTAAAATCAGCATAGTCAAACCTGTTGAAAAAAATGATTATGACGTAATAGCAGGAGAAGCTGAATAATGCAAGAAGCGAACCGGACAAAAGAAAAAAAAGAAGATGATTTACCCGGAATTTCCAAAGGAGCAGGCGGTGCTGGTCGGGTTGCCGGTCTGTTGGCATCGGGCAGTGCAAAAGACAATAAAGGTACTCTTTTGAGATTGCTCAAAAATATCAGTCCTTTTAAATGGTTTTTCATTACAGCGATTATTTTGACTTTAATAGCTTCAGGTGTACAAATTTTCATTCCCCGGCTGATCGGCAATATTATCAATATCATTACTTCTACTTTGCAGCAAGAGATTGCACTTGATTGGCCGGCTTTTCGGAATTTAGCGGTAATTCTGATTCTCTTATTTGTTTTTCAGTTTTTATCAACTTATTTTTCCAATATTTTATTGGTAAAAATGACACAAAAGTTGATCCGCTCAATTCGCAATCAAATGCAAGAAAAATTAAATCGTCTGACTTTGAAATACTTTGATCGCTCTTCAACGGGAGACATGGTATCGCTGTTAACCAATGATTTGGATAATGTTGCGAATACTCTTCAAACCGGCTTGACCAGCTCTTTAACTGCAATCGTCATATTAATCGGTGTTGTCATTATGATGTTTAATATCCATGCGATCTTGGCTCTGCTTGCTATGGTCGTAATTCCGATTTCCTATCTGCTGGTCAAATTTTTAGTCAAAAAAGCAAAACCCACATTCCAAAGAAATGCAAAATTTACCGGTCATTTCAGCGGACAAGTCGAAGAAATATATAATGGTGAAGATATTGTTAAGCATTACAATCTGGGCAATGAATTAAAGGCAGAAATGTCTGATTTAAATGAAAGACTATATGAAAGTGAATGGAAATCATCATTGGTTTCTTTTCTAACCAGACCTGCAGGGGATTTGATTTTAAATGCAAATTATGTTTTGGTTGCGATTTTAGGCGGATATTATGTCATTAGCGGTGCTTTATCTTTGGGTGCATTCCAGGCTTTTATTCAATATACGCAAATGTTGCGCAATCCTTTCAATCAAGTTTTGGGAATCCTCAATACAATCATGTCTGCATTGGCTTCGGCAGAACGCATTTATTCATTCTTGGATGCGGAAGAAACACTTCAATCAGGCACAGAAGAAATCAATATCAGCAAAACACTCGGCAAGATAGAATTTAATCAAGTTGACTTCGGTTATACAGATGAATTGTTATTCAAAAATGTCAATTTAAAAGTCAATCCGGGTGAGCAATTAGCGATTGTCGGTACAACCGGTGCAGGTAAAACAACACTCGTTAACCTATTGATGCGTTTTTATGAAATTAATGACGGGCAAATCATTTTGGATGACCATGATACAAAACAATATCATACGGATGAATTGAGAAAAGCATATGCAATGGTTTTACAGGATACTTGGCTTTTTTCCGGAACAATTCGTGACAATATCGCTTATGGTGCGGCCGTTTCAAGCGGAGAAGACTTATCCGCTGTACCGTTAGAAGATATTGAAGCAGCGGCTAGATTAGCGCGTGCTGATTCCTTTATCGAGCGTCTGCCTGAAAGATATGACACGGTGTTAACAGAGGGTGCTGCCAATATTAGTAACGGCGAACGTCAATTATTGACAATTGCTCGGGCGATGATTAAGAAAGCCCCGATCATTATTTTAGATGAAGCAACATCTTCCGTTGATACGCGGACAGAACTCTTTATCCAACAAGCTATGCAAGAATTAACTTCAAATACCACCAGTTTTGTCATCGCTCACAGGCTTTCGACCATTCATGATGCGGATCGCATCATCGTCATGGATCAGGGTGCAATCGTTGAAATAGGTACGCATGCTGCATTGCTTGAAAAAGGCGGCCGCTATGCCGAAATGTACACAGCCGGACAGTTATAAACCCAATATAATTTCCATAGATAAAAAACAACAAAAATCACATATTTTGAAATGTGACGAATTTTTTATAATTCCTGACGGTGTGAAGTCTGTCTAATCAAAATATTTCTTATCCAGCTCCATTCGCATTGTCTTGTTAGGATTCACAACTTGGCAAACCTTAAGGTTTCCTGCCATAGAAAGCAGTATTCCCGCCTCTTCCAGACTGAGAGCGGTTTTTTCTGTCAGCAATTGAGCCATATTCCTAATTACCAAATCACCTGCTTCTTCCATGGTTTCTCTTGAAGCAAGAGTAATAACCTTATCTTCTGTTTCGATAAAAGGTGTAGGCAACTTTTTGTCTTTTACAACTTCTACTCTGACTTCAACTTCTCCGGCAATTTCCAAACCGGATCCCATCACTTCACCGTCGCCCATGCAGGCATGAAGATCGCCCATGGCGAGAAGAGCACCTTCTGCGTTGACGGGTAAATAGAGACTGATACCTTCTCGAATTTCTATGCAGTCCATATTACCGCCATGGTCATGCGGTGTTCCCGTGGAAACAGCTTCGTCTTTAGGAGTTGTTCCTATAACACCAATCATTTTGTTGACAGGGATTTCTCTATTCAAAGCCTTAATTGTGTCACCTGAAATCTTACCGATCACAGTCTGCTCTTTTTCAATGAGATTTGCCAGGCGACCGAGACCCGGTGCGGCAACAACAGCTCCCTGAACGTCTAACTTGATAGACAGAATATCTACTTTCAGAAGATCACCCACTTCGGCATCTTCAATATATAAAGGACCTGTAGCAGGATTAACCCGGTCAAAGTCGACAGAGCTAACGACATCCGTCTCACTTTTAACGGTATCATGAAAACAGTCACAGGTTTCAAAAATAACCGTGTCTCCACTTTGACAGCGAGCAACTGCCTTATTCTCTTTAGACATTTCATAAATAGCATGTTCTTTTGAAATCCTCATCCTAAACTCCTTCACTTTTCATATCTTTTTTCTTGGTATTACCTGACAGTACGAAAATAATTCTTGTCTATTTCTGTTTATACTATATCTTAAAGACTAACTAATACTTAAAAACTTGTAAAATTATATAATTTATCAGAACTTGATGAATATGCACCTATGATGAACATTTTATATACCGCCACGGACATGATTGTGCTCAGGCAACAAATCTATTATGATAAAATTTATGAAACAAAACGATACACCTTCTTACCATATTCTTGCAAAATATTACGATGAATTTCAAAGTTATTCTGATATTAAAATCATGAAAGATGTAATATTGGACAATATAGTTCAATATCAAAATCTTAATGCAAAGAATCTGCAACTTAAAAATCGTCAACAACCTCAAAACAACCAACAGGATCAAGTCAATAAACAGCTCAAGATTGCAGACTTGGGATGCGGTACCGGAATTTTTTCTTTAGATTTTGCACAACATGGCTATATGGTTACAGCGATTGATTTGTCAGAGCAAATGATTCGAATTATCAAAGCGAAAAAACTTCAATTATCTTCCTCATTGCAAGATAATCTCCGAATAGTTCAAGCCGATCTGAATCACTATATTTTTCCGGATCAACAAGATGTTTTACTTGCACTGACAGATACTTTGAATCATTTGGATGCAGAGCAATTTGTAAATTTTTTCTCTATGGCAAATCAAAATCTGAGGAATGGCGGTTTGCTTATTTTCGATTTGTTAAAGCTTGATTATTTGCTCGAAGAGCGAGGCAACCGAACGTTTTTTGTCGAATTTAATCCAGATGCAAATAATTATCTTAATCCTCGAAATCCTTGTCCGGCAGTTTCGATGATTTGGGAAAATGAATGGTTCGAAGATGAACGGATTGCTATCTCAAATCTGACTTTCTTTGAGAGAGTTGCCAACAGCGATCGATATTTACGTTTTACAGATCAAATCATTGAGTATTATTACGATCTTGAAAATATCGAACAAATTTTTTGTGCTGATTTTTGTTGTATAAAGACTTTGGATTTCCCTGAAAGAAAGCTCTTTATATTAAAAAAATTTCAAGATCACTAACTGCAATATTCACAGACAATAGCAGCCATCGATTTTGCTGAAATAATCATACTGCGTTCATCAATTCTAAATCTTGGACTGTGATGAGGATACCAAATTCCGTCTTCCGGCATTGCTCCTACGTAAAAATAGCAACCGGGTCTTTGCTGTAAATAAAGAGCAAAATCTTCTGAAGCAGACCAGGGGATGCCGGTTTCAACTTTTGTGATTTCGGGGATCAGAATTTCTTCTTGATTTGTCTGACTGGCATTTAAGCCGGAAGCTCTTTCGCATATTTCTTTTACCTGAAGAGTGATCTCGGGGTCATTTTTGAGCACCGGATAGTTATTTGTATAATCCAGTTGTGTTTTGACATTGAATGTTACTTCCAACCCGGCTACTAATCGGCGGAATTCCTTTTCAATCAATATTCGGGTTTCTTCATTCATGGTTCGTACATCACCATCTAGCGTAACCGAATCTTTGATGATATTAAATTGACCGGCACCGTCAAAAGAGCCAACCGTAATTACAGCCATGTCAAAAGGATTGACTCTGCGACTGACAATTGTTTGTAAATTTGTTACAAAGCTGGCACCGGCGACAATCGGATCATTTGAAAGATGAGGTGATGCGCCATGGCCTCCTCTTCCTTGGATAACAAGTTTGAACATTGATTGACCGGATTGTGTACTGTCCGGATGACATATAATATGTCCGGTTTCAATGTCGGCACGCAAATGAATTCCGAAGACTAAATCGACACCCTCCAGACAACCGGCATTGATCATAGCCAGTGCACCGCCCGGCGGAGTTTCTTCAGCCGGTTGATGCAAAATCCGGATTTCACCGCTTAATAAATCTTTGATTTCCGCCAACGATTCGGCAAGGATCAACATATATGCAGTATGAGCATCGTGACCGCAAGCATGCATACAGCCCGGATTTTTGGAAGAATATGACAGACCAGTTTGCTCTGTTACGGGTAACGCGTCAAAATCTGCCCGCAAAAGAATCGTTTTACCTTTATGGTGATTATGATTGCTTGAGTTTTTCTGTTCGGAATTTTTTGTTCCTTTAATTGTAACAATTATTCCATGTTGTCCGCCAAAATTTGTTTCAAGTTTATCGACCGGAACATCTTTGTAAAATTCTTCAATAAATTTTGCAGTTTTTTCTTCTTGAAAAGAAACTTCAGGATACTGATGTAAATAACGTCTGATTTGTACCATGCGTTCTTTCTTATAATCGATTTTTTCCAGTAATAGTTTTAACACGTTCATGATCGTTATTCTCCACAAATTGATTTATACTTGCGATGACTTTATTTATACTATAATCAATAATACCAGAACAAACCAAAACGTGGGTCAGAGATATAAGTAGAAGTATTCGTAAACGTTCTCAAAGTGTAACAAATCATACATCTTCTGTAATTTGTCAAATGTTAAACTAAATCGAGAGTGAGTTGTGAAATAAAATTAAAAATTCAATTTGAATTTCAGTTTATGTTAGGAATAACTTTTATAATTCAAAATAAGCAAAAATCTTGGATTAAATTTTGAATTATAGAATGATCCGAAATATTCCGGATTTCAATAAGCTCATAGTTTTTTGTGAAGTGAAGTTATGGAGGGTATCATGGCGAAAAAAGTTGTTCTTGTAGGTGCTAATCATGCCGGTACAGCAGCGGCAAAACAAATCTTAGGTGCAAAAAAAGATATCGAATTGACAATATTCGACAGCAATTCAAATATCAGTTTTCTCGGTTGCGGTATGGCAATTTGGATTGGCGGACAAATCAGTACTGGTGACGGTCTCTTCTATTCCAATAAGGATGAACTTGAGTCGTTAGGTGCAACCGTAAATATGGAAACCGAAGTAACACAAATTGATTATGACAATAAAATTGTTCATTATCGTGATGCTTCTGGCAGAACAGGTGAAGTATCGTACGATGACTTGATTCTGGCGACCGGATCTTCGCCGATCAGACCGAATATTCCCGGAATTGATCTCAGGTATATTCAAAAAGCAAAGCTTTATCAGGATGCAGAATTAGCTGTCGGGCAAATTAAAAATGATCCGAGTATTAAAAAAGTAGGAGTTGTCGGTGCAGGCTATATCGGTGCCGAACTTGCCGAAGCGTATCGCCGCGTGGGCAAAGAAGTTGTTTTGGTAGATGTTGCGGATCGTATCTTAAGTACCCATTTTGATCGAGATTTTACTGACGTAATGGAAGAACGCCTCAAAGAAAACGGGATTAAGTTGGCTTTAGGCGAAAGAGTGACTGCTTTTGAGGGTTCAGAGCGTGTAGAGCGGATCGTCACTGACAAAAATAGCTATGACGTTGATTTGGTAATGCTTTGTATCGGTTTTCGTCCTAATAGTCAGCTTGGTGGTGACAGACTTAAATTATTCAAAAACGGAGCATTTTTAGTTAATAAAAAACAAGAAACATCGGAAAAAGGTGTATATGCTATCGGTGATTGTGCTACTGTCTATGACAATTCAATACGGGATACGAATTATATTGCTCTGGCAACGAACGCTGTACGTTCAGGAATTGTTGCCGGTCTGAATGTAGCAGGTGTCGATATTGAGTCGATCGGTGTACAAGGCTCCTCGGCTCTGAGTCTTTATGGGTTGAAAATGGTTTCGACCGGTTTGACTCTTGAGGGAGCAGAATCAAACGGTATCAAAGCCAAAATGACAAATTTTGAAGATTGGCAGAAACCTGAATTTATGAATGAAGCAGGTCCGAATGACAAAGTCAAAATCAGAATAGTTTATCGTGAAGACAATCGTGAGATAATCGGAGCCCAGTTGATTTCCGATTATGATATGTCCGGCATTATCAATATGTTCTCTTTAGCGATCCAAGAACGCGTTACAATTGAACGCATCGGATTGTTAGATATATTCTTTATGCCGCATTTTAACAAACCATATAATTACATTACTATGGCAGCTCTTTCTGCCAAATAGGAATGATAGAGTAATTAATCAAAGTTTATCCGGCTGAACGCTTAGAAAAAAACCTTCGGAAAAGGTGACTTTACCGAAGGTTTTGAAGAATATATTCAATTTCTATAAGTTTTTGGTAAATAAACCTCAACATGCTGTTTTAATATTTCAATTTTGACAGGCAGAGCCGGTCCCTTTTCACCGTCTAAATCGACGTAAATTTCTTGTTCATCCAGTGAACTGATTGAAATATTGGAAGTTAAAAAATGCCTGACTTTTTCGCTTTCTTCAACTTTGCCGGACAAAGCACTGGAAAAAGTTGCGAGTCGGGGAATAAAATCACTATCTTTCAGAATGAAAACATTTGCTTTGCCATTGGATAAACTTTCGTTTTCTTGAGTAAAAACTAAATTTCCCAATTTGTTAGTAATACTTATTACGAGATGATCAACTTTTCCTCTATAATTGCCTCTATCAGTTTGAATATCCAATTCATATTCTTCACTGGTAGCAAGATTTACCATTGAATTTTTTAAATATGCCAACAAACCGAACCATTTTTTCTCTTCATTGGTTACTTCATGCATAGCCTCGGGAATTGGGCCGATACTGGCAAATAGATTAAACACTCTGTCATTACAAATACCGATATCAATCAGTTTTGTCCTGTTAAATTCAAAAGACTTAATTGCCCATGATCTGATTCTGGGAATTCCGAGAACTTTAGCCAGAATATTACCGGTTCCGCTTGGAATAATTGCAATTTTAGGACGGTAGGATTGTTCTGAAATTCCGTGAAAGATTTCGTTAACGGTACCGTCTCCGCCTACGGAACAGATTGCTTCATATTTTTCTTGAACTGCTTGTTTGGCAAAAAGTTCTGCATCACCGGCTTTCTCGGTGATTTTTATATTTACAGCCTTAAAATATTTTTTTAAATGGCTGACTAATTGGTTTTTAATCATATTGGAACTTTCATTTCCCGCTTTGGGATTAACGATGACCATTATGTTTTTCATTTTTTAACCTCTTTTGAAAAAATATAGTCCTGTTAAGTTAAAAATTAAGAAAAAATTTAAAAAGTTTCTTTTACATCTTAAGTTAACAGCACCAAAAATCCTCCTTATCTCGAATTATAACATTACAATATATGGTTTATATTTACCTTCAATTACAAATTAAAATGAAATTAAATTTATATTTCTCCTTAAAATTCGTCAGCATGTAATTACAAATGAGTACATCTCGAATGTTGATAAATAATGCAACTCGAATGTTTTGCCGGCATATAATGTTTTATCTATATTTATATATAATTGCAGAGAGATTTCAAGTGTTTTTTGAAATTTTCTATGAATACCTAAATATATCTAAAAATGATGATTGATCTAATGATCTCTTTGAATAATGTTAATATCCTCTGATATATAGTAGAATTGAAATATAGCAAATCAGATCAGAAAATCTTATGAGTGGAGAAAAACGGATATGAAGAAAGTGTTAAAGAAAATAATGGCTCTGTTTTTGCTTGTGCTGATATTTCCTTTGAATTCTTGTTCAGCTAAACAAAAAGATTTAAATGATTTTTTAGTTAAAAAATCCGACTCTATTTCTGAAGATAAAAAAACTTCAACAGGGAAAACAACAGATTCAAATGAAAGTGTCAGTAAAACCGAATCCCGAACTTCAGAAAACATTACTGCAGAAACAACCTCGGGAAAAACCAGGAAAACTTCCGGCGAAACAACCGGAACGGCTGCAATAGAAACGAAATCTGACGATAATACTGAAAGTGCAGCATTAATAACTTTATTCCCGAGTGATCAATCAGCTGAATTTAAAGCTTTGGATTCGGCTGCTCAGGCTATAACATTTTTAGACAATACCATTGGCCCGGATCTTGCAAGACCGATTCGTTTCAGAATTGAATCAGATGATGTGACCGTGACTTTGGAATATGGTGATTTTATTGTTAATTTAATGTATTTTCATCCGATTATGGAAGTATTTCAGACAACCGGAAACAAAGGTGATATCTATGAATTTAACGGATTTTTAACAGAAAGTATTCCGAATTTCCGTTTGGTCTGTACCCAGGGTGCTTATCGTTCCGAATGGTTTTTAGCCTATAATGGCAGAGAGGAAGATGTTGAAATTGTAATTCCGAAAGAAGAATGGCAACCTGAAAAATTGACTTTAGATTCTCCTTTTATGGATTTTTGTAAAATGTATGCTTATGCTCAATTTCTATATGATGAGGCATATTTAATATTTGGTGCTGATACCAAGTTTGGTTACTTTTATGAAACGGATTATTATTACTGGTATTGTTTGTCCGAATTAGTTAATCTGCAGCAGCCGTTTCCCTATGAACTAGATCCGGATACACCGGTCTTACCGCTGGAACAATGGTTGTTTGATGAATATGTTCTGAGTCTTTATGGACATTTAAATCGAGAAATACCGGAATATGACGGTTATTTAATCAACTATACACCCGATCGACATGAAAAATATGAAATCGCCAGAACAATTAATCCTGAACATAGAAGTTATTTATTTGACATTATTTCAAGTAAGGAAGTTTCACCGGGCAAATGGGAAGTTGAAATTTTGCTGGAAGCGGAAAATACAGGTTTGAAAATCAGTTATCTGATTACAGTATTGCAGAGACAGGAATATAGGGAAAATGATCCCTTCGGCTTTGTGATTGGCGGAATTGAGCGGCAAGATGTAAAACAGCCGATGTAAGCACGATACCTTAAATGTATATTTACTATTAATGAATAATGATTTAAATAATGGAGGAGAACATAATGAAAAAACAAAGGTTGATTGTCATTTTTGTAGTATTAATTATGGCTTTTTTATTAATGGCATGTAATAAAAAAACAGATGATTCAGATCCAATCGTGACAAACGGTAAGGATGATGTTACAAAAACTGCTGCAACGGAGAGTGAGAAGACTGAAGACAGCAAAGCAGAGGAGAGTGAGGAGGCTAAAGAAACCGAAGCCAAAGAAAGCAAGACAGCTAAAGCAACTGAGGCAAAAGAGAGCAAGACGGTTGAAAAAACCGAGGAGGTAAAGGAAACCAAAGCAACAGAGAGTAAAGATACGAAGGAAACTGAGAAGACCGATACTGACCAAGCTACCCCAGGTCTGATTTATGAAACTGAAGAATTCTCGGTATCTGTGCCGGAAGGATGGCTTGCACACCCAATGGTATCTGCGGATGGTGAGGAATCTACGAATAAAGTTAACTTATTCAAGGGAGATGCAGAAGATCCTTTTTCATTAATTAAAGCACCGGTTATAAATTTAGAATATGGTGATCCGGATATTTCTCTGACCAAAACGGATAAGAAATTTTATGATGGCGCTGTAGACATTGATCCGATTGAAATTGGCGGAAAATCGTTTAGCGGATTTACCGCGAAGAGTTCCGATCTTCCTCTTACCTGCTTGTACGCTGAAGATGGTGATAAACAATATCAAGTTTATGTTTGGACAGAAAAGCCGGGAGGAAGTATTTCGCTTGAAGATGCAGACGTAATCCAAATCATTGAAAGTTTCCAAGGGAAATAAACCAAAAACTGAGAGGTGTGATGCAGGATACAATGAATATAAATTTAATAAAAACTAAAATAAGATTGTTTGTTAATGCTGAGTGAAATTTGTTATTATGAATAAGATTTTTCAAAATAGTTAAAATAGTTAAGGAATATTTATGTGGTATAACAATTCAGTCATTTATCAAATATATCCTTTGGGCTTATGTGGTGCCCCGAGGGCCAATAAACCGGAATCGGCTGCTGATCCTGATTCACCGCGCATCAATCGCTTGTTGGATTGGTTGCCTCATCTGCAAAAAATGGGCGTGAATATAGTTTTGTTTAATCCTTTATTCGAAAGTGATAAACATGGTTATGATACCAGGGATATGCGTAAAATAGACCGCAGACTCGGCACCAATGAAGATTTTAAACACATTTGTACTGAATATAAAAGAGCAGGGATTCGCCTGATGCTTGATGGTGTTTTTAATCATGTGGGTCGTGGCTTTTGGGCATTTCAGGATTTAATTCAAAACAAAAGAAATTCTCAATATAAAGATTGGTTTTTTGTCAATTTTGACGGTAACAGTAATTATAATGACGGATTCTGGTACGCAGGCTGGGAAGGACATTTCGATTTAGTTAAATTGAATTTGCATAATCCGGATGTTGTTAGTTATTTGCTGGATTCAGTTACTGAATGGATTGAGCAATTCGGAATTTCCGGTTTAAGACTGGATGTAGCATACACGGTTGAAAAAGACTTTCTGAAATGCTTGCGCCAACATTGTCTGAATATTGATCCCGAGTTTTTTCTGATTGGTGAAATGATTCATGGTGATTATAAGCAAATCATGAACTCGGAAATGTGCCATTCTGCAACGAATTATGAGTGTGCCAAGGGGAATGTTTCAGCTTTTAATTCGAATAATTTATTTGAAATTGCGCATTCCTTACAAAGACAATTTAATCCTGAACCATGGGCACTTTATCATGGTGAAAACAACTTGATATCATTCGTAGACAATCATGATATTGAACGAGTTGCAACGGCAATTAAAAACACAAAAAATCTTCCTTTGGCATATACGGTAATGTTTACTCAACCGGGTATTCCTGCGATTTATTACGGTTCCGAATGGGGTGTACATGGTGATACCGGTGAACAAGATTGGAATTTAAGACCGGCTTTTGAGCAACCGCAATGGAATAAATTGACAGATTTTATGCGAAAATTGATTGAAATTCGCAAAAACAGTCATGCTTTGGCTTTAGGCAGTTATCGAACAGTCCATCTCAATAATCAACAGTTTTTGTTTGAACGCAAATTGGATCAGGAACGCATTATTGTTGCAATTAATATGTCTGATCAGCCTGCAACGATTCATTTCAATGCCGGTTGTGGTCAAGCTCAGGAATTAATTACTGACACTTTACATGATTTTGGCGGAGGTAGCACTCTAGCTCCCAACAGTGCTGAAATCTGGCTTATGGAAAAATAAAAAGGGGAAATATGTCAAAGTCATTATCTGAAAACAAGAAAGAAGAAATTGTACTTGTATGTCAAAATGTTCAAGCAGGTAATACGATGCTTGCTGAGCATGCTCTGCAAGAAGAAAATATCATTATTTTAGATCATAATGATTCAGATATATCAATCATGACTCAGGATCAAAAATTAAGCGATGTTATTTCGGAAAAATATTTAATCGTCTTTGATTTAGATAAGACACTTGCTGCTTTAGGCAAACCGATTGAACCAGAAACTTTGCAATGCTTGCAAGAGTTAAGTGCTGCCGGACATCACTTGGCAATTGCTTCCGGTAAACCTGTTTTTTATTTGATGGGTTTTTGTCGTCAGGCAAATTTATTGAAAACTTGGATGATCGGTGAAAACGGTGCACAAACGATTTTTGGTGTTGATCTGCCGCCCGAATACCGTTTTAATGTTAAAGTTAAAGCTGAATCAATGGAAGTTTTAGCTGATTTGAAAAGAAGGCTTGTTGCTAAATTCGGAGATAAAATCTGGCTTCAACCGAATGAGATAGAAGTAACACCGTTTTTTGACGATGAACAAACTCGTATTGAAATAGAACAATTTATCGAAGAAATCAAAGATGAATTGGCACAATCAGATATTAAAATTTACCCGCACAGCGATTGTTTTGACTTTTTACCATCCAACATTGATAAAGGCAAAGCGATAACCAACTTGATAAAATGGTTGGAAATTGATCCTCGCCGAACAATTGCAGTCGGTGATACATGGAATGACCAAGCTTTGTTTGAAGCCTGTCATTATGCAATTGCCATCAATTTTCCCGAAGCGGACAAAGCAAACGGTAAAATGATTCATGTTTCAGATATTAACCAGGCCTTGACTCAAATTCAGAAGATATTATGAGTTAACTTGAAAATCAAGATGAATATCGTTTTTGTAGAGTAGATAAGATTCTGTAATATTTTCATTTAATTAGGTGGAATATTTTATCAGAAAATTACTGAAAACATTGGAAATTATTATCCCTGTTTTTATTTGACAGGACAATTAATTTCTTTTAGCGGGTTCTCATAAACTGCAAAAAAACATAAAATAGTGACAATTGTTCACAATACAAAAAGTTTTATCTCAGATAGAATAAAATAAAAAAATCAAGGAGAATCTGTAAATGAGAAAACAAATACTATCTATTCTGCTGATACTGGTTATAGGCATGGGATTGATTTCCTGCGGTGATAAAGATAAAGAGCAGTCATCTGCCGACAAAACGATTGCTGACGAATCGAATTCAGCAGCCACAAAAAAATTGGATTCGACGACTACAACAGGCACTTTAGAAAAACTTAGCCTGACCCTGTATGCCGACTTCTCAAATGGTTTTTCTAATGGAAACATAAAGGAAAAGATGATAAAGGTATCGCTTGAGAACGAACCTGCATCGCAATCACTGATTGCCTTAGCTCTGGCTGATGGATTGTCAGAATGGACAGGCCTGAACTTTACGTTAAACGACGTATCATTCCCCGATGACGAAAGCATTATTGTAGATTGGT